>ONAN01000003.1 GCA_900315805.1 uncultured Selenomonadales bacterium | reverse complement strand
CTTGTTATTTTTTGGTTTTGGGTTAAACCTATTGTAACAAATGCTCTCTCTTTTTTCTTTTTATTTCTGTAACATATGTTTTATCACATTACATTTTTTCGGCTTTTTTAATATTTTTTGGAATGGTTTCCCTTAACAGATCCGCGGCAGCCCTTCACCCCGCAGGGGAAGCAGTTTCCGCATGGCGCCGTAGACGGTTTCCAGATGGACGCCCTGGCCTTCTTCCACCTTGCCGGCCAAGGCCGCGTGCTTCCCGTAGGGGTGGCGGTGCAGAAGGGCCAGTGCCGTTTCGGCCTGCGCCGCCGGCAGGGAAATGAGCAGGTTGCCTTCGTTGCCCATGGTGAGCGGGTCGAGGCCGAGGATGCCGGACAGGTCCCGCACTTGCCGGGACACCGGCAGGGCCGCTTCGGAAAACACGAGGGATTTCGCCGAGGCCGCCGCCAGCTCGTTGGCCACCGTGGCCAGGCCGCCGCGCGTGATGTCGCGCAGCGCGTGGATATCCAGGCCGTGCTGCAGCAGGTTCGCCACCAGCCCGTTGAGGGGGGCGCAGTCGCTGCGCAGGTCCGTTTCCATGTGGAGGCGCCGGGTCAAAATGACGGCGTGGTGGTCGCCCAGGTTTCCCGTCACCAGCAGAGCGTCGCCGGCCTGCAGGTTCGCCGCCCCGATGCGGCTGTCCCGCGGACGGACGCCGAGGCCGGCCGTGTTGATGTACAGGCCGCCGCGGCCTTCAATGACCTTCGTGTCCCCGGCGACGATGCGGACGCCGGCTTCCGCCGCGGTCTCCGCCATGGAACGGACGACCGCTTCCAAAAGGTCCGTGTCCAGTCCCGTTTCCAGGATGAACGAGGCCGTCAGATACAAGGGTTTCGCCCCCATGCAGGACAAATCGTTGACGGTGCCGCAGATGGATAATCTGCCGATGTCGCCGCCCGGGAAGAACAACGGCTCGACGACGAAGCTGTCCGACGTGAGGACGGGATTCCCGTCCAGCGCGGGCAGGACGGCGCCGTCCTCCATGCGGTCCAGCACGGGATTCCGGAAATGGCGGGCAAACAGGCCGGCAATCAGCCGTCCCGTCTCTTCCCCGCCGCTGCCGTGACGCAATTCGATCTTCATGCGGGACCTCCTTCCCGGTACGTGACGCAGCACGCGCCTTCACTACTGACCATGCAGGCCCCGACCGGATGTTCCGGCGTGCAGGCCTTGCCGAACGACGGGCACCGGGCCGGCACCAGCCGGCCGGTCAGTACCTGGCCGCAGCAGCAGCCCGGCGGCACGGCATCGTCCGTCAGGCCGGAACTGCCGGCGTCCAGTTCCTGATAGGGCCCGGTCAGATACAGGCCGGATCCGCCGATGCTGCCCAGCCCGCGCCATACGGCGTCGCCCGGGGCGAACACTTCGCGCAGGAGCGCCCGGGCCTGTTCGTTGCCCTGGGGCCGCACCACCGTGGGATACTCGTTCCAGAGTCCCTGCCGGCCTTTGGCACATTCCAGGACGAGGCGCGCGAGGGCCCGCAGCAGGAGGGACGGCGTAAATCCGCCGATGACCATGGTGGAACCGCAGGCCGCGGCCAGTTCCCGGTAGGCGTCGCTGCCCGTGATGACGGCCACGTGGCCCGGACAGAGGAAGCCGTCGATGTCTCCCCGGGCCGCCAGCAGGCGGATGGCCCGGGGCATGGTCTTTAATGCCGTCAGGAAACGGACGTTGCGGATTTTTTCGCGGTACACGCGCTGGACGAGGGAAGCCCAGACCGGTGCCGTCGTCTCGAAACCGACAGCGGCCAGGATGAACGTCGTTTCCGGTTCCGCGGCCGCCATGGCCAGGGCATCTTCCGGATTATAGAAAAAGTCCGCCCGGCCGCCCCGGCCGCGTGCGCCGGCCAGGGACATGCGGCTGCCGGGTACGCCCAGCATATCGCCGAAGGAGAGCACTTTGCAGCCGTCGGTCAGGGCGTATTCCACGAGGCGGTCGATATAGGCCGTGGGGGTGACGCAGACGGGACACCCGGGGCCGGACAGGAGCGTGATGGACGGCGGGAGCATCTGCCGGATGCCGCTCCGGTACAGGGAGGCAGTATGGGTGCCGCAGACTTCCATGAGCTTGAGCGGCCGGCCGTCGTAACTGCGCAGCCACCGCGCCAGTTCGCGTTCCTTCATGACGGGTTCCCCCCCTGTTCCTCCGAGGCGGCTTCCCGGATTTCGTCAAACAGGGCGATCCAGTCCTCCGCTTCCTCTTTCTCCACCACCTGGATGGCCATACCGGCATGAACCAGCACATAATCGCCGACCGCTGCCGGGACCATGGACAGGTTCACGCGGACCCGGGACCCGGAAAAATCAACGGTACCGTGGGTCCCGTCGCGGGAAATGACCTTGCCGGGATATGCAACGCACATCTTCCTGCTCCTTTCCATTCCTTGACTTGCTATTTCCTCAAGCGGCGCCGCAGCAGGCCGTAATAGGCCTGGCCGAGGCTGATGCCGCCGTCGCCGCAGGACACGGCCTCGTTCGTGTAGACGTGGAAATGACGCCGTTCCAGTTCCGTCACGGCTCCTTCCAGGAGGATGCCGTTGGCAAAACAGCCGCCGCTCAGGACGACGTCGGGGAGGCCAAACTGTTCCGCACTGTCCGCCACGAGCCGGATCAGCGCCTGGTGGAAGCCCAGGGCCGCCGCTTCCCGTTCCGCCGCGCTCAGGGGTTTCCGGCCCCATTGCCACAGCTGCCGCACCAGGGGTGCCGCGTCCCAGAGGAGCCGGCCGTCCGCATCGCGCCGCGCTTTCAGGGCCAGGGGCAGCGGTGCCGTGCCGTGCCGGATTCCCTGCTGTGCCGCGGCTTCCAGGGCCATGGGGCACTCGCCTTTGAAGGTGTTCTCCGTGGCCAGGCCCAGCAGGACCGCCGCCGTGTCAAACAGGCGGCCCATACTGGAATTGCCGATGGTGTTCACGCCGGCCGCCAGGGCGCGCCGTACCAGAGGATAGCGCGGATCCGCCACGTCCTCTTCCGCCATGCCGGCAGCTGCCAGATGGCACAGGGCGCTTTTCCAGGCCTGCTTCATGGATACATCGCCGCCGAGCATGGGGATGGTCTGCAGATGGCCGGCGCGTTCCACGGCCGCACCGCGGCATTTCAGGATTTCGCCGCCCCAGACCGTGCCGTCCGTGCCGGCACCGGTCCCGTCGAAGACAAAGGCCAGGCAGGGGCCGTCCAGGTGGTGTTCCGCCAGGACGGACAGGGCGTGGGCGTGGTGGTGCTGCACCGCCAGCAGGGGAAGGTCCCGCGCCGCGGCCAGCTCCTGCCCCCACCGGCGGGAAAGGTAGCCTGCATGAAGGTCCGTCACGATGCATTCCGGCGTGATGCCCAGCATGGCTTCCCAGTCGGCTTCGCTGTCCCGCAGGAAGCGTTCCGACTTTTCGTTGTCCAGTTCGCAGGGTATCTGGGCGGGATAGAGGCGGCCGCCGCCGCTCAGGCAGAAGGACGGCTCCATGTCGGCGCCGCAGGCCAGGACGCATCCTTCCGGGACCTGCCGCACAGCCGGTTCCGGCAGATAGCCGCGGGTGCGGCGCAATACCTGCACCCGCCCGGCTGCCGCCTTGACGACGCTGTCGTCGGCACTGCGCAGGATTTCCCGGTCGTACGTGAAAAAGCCTGCCACCGCCTGGTGTTCCCTGTACCAGGCCAGGGCCGCCCCGTCCTGAAACAGGATGGGTTCACCGCTCCGGTTGCAGCTCGTCACAATCAGGGGAACGCCCGCCCCTTCCGTCAGCAGGGCGTAAAAGCCCGACGGCGGCAGAAAGACGCCCAGCAGCGGGACGTGCCCTGCCGTTTCCTCCGGCAGGTGCAGCGCTGCCCGCGGTTCGGCCAGCACGATGGGCCGCACGGCGGACGTCAGGAGCCGCTGTTCCTGTTCCGACAGGCGGCACAGGGCGGACGCGGCCGCCAGATCGGGGACCATGAGGGCGAAGGGTTTGCGGTCGCGCTGCTTCAGCCGGCGCAGCTGCCGCACCGTGTCCTGCCGGTCGCCGCGGCAGACCAGGTTGTAGCCGCCGATGGATTTGACGAGGACGATGGCTCCGTCCCGCACGAGGCGGATGGCCTCGTCCATCGCCGCCGGTCCGGCCAGGCGGTCCGTTCCCGTCAGGCCGGAAAGCTGGGGACCGCAGTCCGGACAGGAAATGGTTTCCCCGTGGCAGCGCCGGTCCGCCGCATCCGTGTATTCCCGGCCGCAGTCCGGGCAGAACCGGAACCGGTCCATGGTCGTGTTCTCCCGGTCGTAGGGCAGTTTCCGGACGATGGTGTAGCGCGGGCCGCAGGCCGTGCAGGAAACATAGGGATAGCCGTAATGGCGGTCGGCCGGATTGTGCAGGTCCTCCAGGCACTGCGGGCAGATGCCCAGGTCGGCCGGAAAGACGGGTTCTTTCGCCGTGCCGCCGCTTGGTACGGAGCGGAATCCGTCGAACCGTTCGAACGGCGCCTCGCGGTATTGCACCGACTCCACCTGGGCCGGTGCGGGAAAATGGCGCAGCGCGTCCAAAAAAGAAGGCAGCTCCGTGGCCTCACAGGTTACCCGGATTTCCACGGTGCCGCCCAGGTTCTTCACCCAGCCCTGCAGGGACGCCGCCCCGGCCAGCCGGCAGACGCCCGGCCGGAAGCCCACGCCCTGCACCCGTCCCGTGACGGTGATGATGTAGGTTTTTTCCACGGCGGCACCTCCTTTGCGGCCGGAACGGCCGGGACTTCGTTACTGCTTTGCTGCGGACGCTGCCGCCTTGGCGAGCCACTGCGCCGCTTCGGCGTAGCCCTCCCCCGTCCTGCCGCTCACTTTGAAGACCGGCGCGGTCTTGTTCAGGTGGCGCAGGCCCTTCATAAAGAAGTCCTCGTCAAAGTCGAGATAGGGCAGCAGATCCACCTTGTTGAGGAGGATCACATCCGCCTTTTCAAAGGCCAGGGGATATTTGTACGGCTTGTCGCTGCCGTCGGTGACGCTCACGATGAGGAGCTTGATGTTCTCCCCGATGGTGAGTTCCGCCGGGCAGACCAGGTTGCCCACGTTCTCGATGAAGAGGATGCCCGGTTCGGGGAAATCCATGGCGTGGACGGCGTTGTGCACGAGGGGCGCGTCGAGGTGGCAGGCGCCGAAGGTGTTGATCTGCGCCGCCGGCACGTTCTGGCGGCGGAGCCGTTCCGTGTCGAGGTCCGACTCGATGTCGCCTTCGATGACGTAGACCTTGCCGGGCAGGTGTTTCATAAGCTGTTCCAGGGACGTGGTCTTGCCCGTGCCCGGCGCTCCCATGACGTTCACCGCGTAAATGCCGTGTTGTTCGAGATATTCCCTTACATGGCCCGCGATGTGGTCGTTATGGGAATAGATGTCCATTTTGACATCGGCTTTGATCATATGCATTATGGTACCTCCAAATCCACCGTGTCGATGTAGAATTCCTTGCCGATCTCCGTCGGCGACCCGGCGCCGCCGCACCAGGGACAGGTAAAGGAAAAACGTTTCCGTTCAAACAGGCGCCCGCACTTGTCGCAGCGCATCTTCGGCTTCACGTCGCGGATGGTGAGGGTCGCGCCGGCGCACGGCGTCCCTTCGGCGATGATGTCGAAATACATTTGGATGGACGCGCCGATAAAGCCGGAGTCCTCGCCGACGACGAGATGGATGGCCCGGACCCGGCCGTGTTTCTCCCGGGCCGTTTCCGAGGCGATGCGCACGATTTCCAGAGTGACCGGATACTCATGCATCGGGGTTCCCCTTCTGCGCCGGGGCCTTGTTCACCTTCGGCCGCGGCACGTGGAGCGTGACTTCCGCCGGGCTGCCCGCATAGCTGCCGAGGCTGAGGCATTTGCGCGGGCAGTTGGTGATGCACGTGTCGCAGTTCACGCAGGACGCGAGGTCGATGCGCCAGGTCCGCTCGCGCAGGTTCACCGTAATGGCGCCGGCCGGGCAGTTGCGCTGGCACATGCCGCAGCAGATGCAGCGGCTGACATCGTTGACGACCTGGCTGCCCGTCGCGCCGGCAGTAGCTGCCGCGGCAGGAGCCGCCGGGGCTGCCTTGGCCGGGCCTTTTCCGGCCAGGGCCGGTTTCGCCGGGGCCGCCGGCAGGACGACCTGGAGCTCCACGGCTTCCTTCTTCAGGGCCGGGGCCGTGTATTCCGGTTTCATGGAAAGGCACTTTTTGGGGCAGTTTTCCACGCAGGCGGCGCACTGGACGCAGGAAAAAGGATCCAGGCGCCACAGGCCCGTCTTCCGGTCCACCGTGATGGCGCCGGCCGGACAGGTGCGCATGCACATGCCGCAGAGGATGCACCGGGAGCTGTCGTTTTCCACGTGCCCTCGCACGCCCTCCTCAAAGGTTTTCGGCTGCAGCGGATACGGGGAGGTCGCCGGTTTTTTGAACAGGTTGCCCAGGGCCTGTTTCATAAAGGACAGATAGCTCATGACAGACCGCCTCCTTAACGTTCACAGCAGCTGATGCACGGGTCGATGGTCAGGATGATGTTCGGCACGTCCGCCAGGTCGCAGCCCTGCAGGATCTTCACCAGGCCCGGCAGGTTGCCGTTCGTGGGCGTGCGGAGGCGGAACCGTTCCAAGTTCTTGGTCCCGTTCCCTTTGACATAGTAGACGGCTTCGCCGCGGGGCTGTTCCACGCGGGTGAAGTACTCGCCCGCCGGCGGGAACCCTTTCACGGGCACCTCGACGGGCCCTTCCGGCATGTTTTCCAAACAGCCCAGGATCAGGTCGATGGACTGTTCGATTTCTTCCAGGCGCACTTTGACGCGGGCCAGGCAGTCCCCCGCCTGTTCCGTGACCGGCCGGAAATGCAGGTCCTTGTAGGCGCCCTCGTCATCGGCGCAGCGGTAATCCAGCGGCAGGCCGCTGGCGCGTGCCATGGGGCCCAGGCAGCCGAAATCGCGGGCATCCTGCAGGGACAGGACGCCGATTCCGGCCAGGCGGCTCTGGATGGTGCCGTCGTGCAGGAAGATGTCGCTCATGGCACGGAATTCCTTGCGCATGCCCTTCAGCTTGTCCTCTATTTCCTTCATCATGGCGCCGGTCAGGTCCCGGCGCACGCCGCCGACTTTGCAGACGGAAAAGATGACCCGTCCGCCCGTGGTCTCCTCGAACAGGTCGAGCACGGTCTCGCGCAGGCGCCAGGCCGTCATGAACAAACTTTCAAAGCCCATGGCGTCCGCTGCCAGGCCCAGCCAGAGCAGGTGGCTGTGGACGCGGGACAGTTCGTGCCACAGGGTGCGCAGGTACGAAGCCCGGCGCGGCACCTCGATGCCCATGAGGCCCTCGACGGCCTTCACATAGCCCCACCCGTGGCCGAAAGAACAGATGCCGCAGACCCGTTCCGCCACGAAGGTGAACTGCTTGAAATCCCGCTTTTCCACGAGTTTTTCCAGGCCGCGGTGCACGTACCCGATGGAAGGGATGGCACGGACGACCTTTTCATCTTTCAATTCCAGGTCCAGATGGACCGGTTCCGGCAGGACCGGATGCTGCGGACCAAACGGAACCGTTGTGATTTCCGCCATGGTCAGTCCCCCTTCCCGTTATCCGTCCCGGCCGGCGCATCCTTGCGGACGGCCGACGCGTCAATGCCCAGGCCGCCGCGCAGGTTCACCTTGAAGGCCTGCTTGGCGTGGGCCGCGTTCTGCAGTTCGTGCCAGGGCGTCTTTTCCGCCAGATGGAAGAAATGACCCCGGTAGTCCACGTCTTCGGAAATGAAGCGGATGTCCAGGCCGAACAGGTCGTGGATCTCGTTTTCCCAGACGAAGGCATACCAGAACATGCTGGTCACGCTCATGACCGACGCGCCTTCCGGCACCGTCAGCCGCAGATGGTATAAAAAGTAGTTGCGGTCGAAGCTGTACGTCAGCTCGTACCCGCCTTCCACGCGGGTGCAGAGGATCTGTACGAGGCGGCACCCTTCCTTTTTGAACCGCGCGACCCGCCCGGGCAGGTCCAGCGGCTGGATTTCGATAAACTGCTGCTGCATGGTGTCCCTCCTGTTCACTCCCGCTCCCCGCCGATGGTGCGGGGGTCGTCTTCGGCGACGCCGTAGGTCTTGCTGGCCTTCAGCTTCCGGTGCTTCTCGTCCAGCAGGGCGAGGCCCTTCACCACGCCGTCGATGATGGCTTCCGGCCGGGCCGCGCAGCCCGGCACGAACACATCGACCGGGATGGCCTTGTCCATGCCGCCCATCATGTTGTAACATTCGCGGAACACGCCGCCGCTGCAGGCGCAGGTGCCCACGGCCACGACGACCTTCGGTTCCGCCATTTCATCGTAGATCTGCCGCACGACCGGCAGATTCTGTGCATTGACCCCGCCCGTCACGAGGAAGATATCCGCCTGTTTCGGGTTGCCCGTGTTGACGATGCCGAACCGTTCCACGTCGAACAGGGGCGTCAGGCAGGCCAGCACCTCGATATCGCAGCCGTTGCAGGAGGATCCGTCGTAATGGATCAGCCAGGGGGATTTTGTTTCAAAAGCCATCGCTTGCTCCTTTACATTTGAACCCTGTAAGACCCGTACATCTTACTTGAAATAGATCAGATACGCCACATTCAGGAAACCGGCCAGCAGCGTGACGATCCAGGTGGAGGCCAGCATGCTTTCCCATTTCATGCGGGAACACGAATTGTCGATCAGGATACTGAAGAAGTACACGGCCACACAGGCCGCAAATCCCACCGCGAGGCTCCAGGCGGCGCTGCTCATGAAAAACAGGAAGACCATGCCCAAAAGGAACACGTTCTCGTACCAGTGGGCGATTTCCATGACGGCCAGCGTGCGGCCCGACAGTTCGGTCTTGACGCCGCCGATCAGCTCCTGGTGCACTTCGGGCGACATGGAGATGTCGAAGGGCGATTTGCGGAACTTGATCAGCAGAATGTAGCAGAAGCCCAGAAAGATGCCGGGCATGCGCAGGAAGTTCATGTACGGCATCTGCATGATGTCGCGGATGAAGAAACTGCCTGCCGACAGGTAGAAGCCGAGGGCCACGATGAGCAGCATGGGTTCATAGGCCATGGACTGCACCAGTTCGCGCTGGGCCCCTTCCTGGCTGTAGGGCGACGCCGTGGCGTACCCGGCGATGATGAGGCAGACGCTCGCCATGGTCAGGGTGAAGACGGCCAGCAGGATGTCGCCGCCCGTGAAGAAGAAGACGCCCGTCAGGAGTACGAAGAGCAGGAAGCCGCCGACGTAGAAGCTGACGGCCTTGTTGACGGCGATGGGCTGCTTGTCCCACAATTTGAGCACGTCGTAGAACGGCTGCAGGAGCGGCGGCCCCACGCGGCGCTGCATGCGCGCCGAAAGGATGCGGTCCAGGCCGGCGAGGAGGCCGCCCAGGAACGGCGCCAGGACCAGGTAGAGGACGGTGGCTGTGAGTCGGAACGTCAGATCAGACATAGAGCACACCTCCTAACGACAGGGACAATTCCATGATAGCGCAGGCCAGGCAGAGGGTATAGCCGATGAACTTCATCTTGCGTTCCCCGAACCAGCGCTCCATGTACCAGTTGCGGAGCGTGACCGGCACAATCCGGCCGGCGGCACCGCGGTAGGCCAGGTTGCTGCCGATGTTTTCGCCGGACAGGTTCGCGACGACCTGCCTCTTGGGCCGGCTCTTGCCGAAGCGCAGGGGCAGGATGACGAGCAGGCAGACCATGAGGGACATGGTCCACAGGTTGCTCTGGGAAATGACTTCGCCGGCGAACTGGTAAGTCAGCCGCAGGTACGGAATGACCACGTATTTCGAAATCAGCGGGAAGAGGACGCAGACCACGAGGGTCAGGCCGGACAGGCCTTTCAGGGCCACCCATTCCACGGGGAGGATGCCCTTTTCCCGGTTTTCATCGGTCGGGATGAAGGTCGTGACCTTGCCCAGCCACTTGGTCCAGTAGAACAGGGTCGTGGCCGAACCGAAGACCAGCACGAGCAGCAGCAGGGGCTGCGCCGCGTCGACGAAGGCCTTCATGGCGGCCCATTTGGAAATGAGCATGCCGAACGGTGCCAGGAACATGCCGCAGATACCGATCACCATGCACAGGGACAGGCGCGGCATGGAATTGAAGATGCCGTCAAACCGTTCCAGGTTGCGGCTGCCCAGCTGCTGTTCCGCCGTACCGACCGTAAGGAACAGGAGGCTCTTGGCCACGGCGTGGAAAATGACGATCATGATGGCCGTCCAGGCTGCCTCATAGGAGCCCGTACCGGCACAGCAGACGATCAGGCCGAGGTTCGAGATGGTCGAATAGGCCAGCACCTTTTTGCCGTCGGACTGGGAAATGGCGGCACAGGACGCGAAGAAGAAGGTCGCGCCGCCGACGAACATGGCCATGACGCCGGGGTGGTTGCCGCCCAACAGGGGCGTCAGCTTGATGATCAGGAAGACGCCGGCCTTGACCATGGTCGAAGAATGCAGCAGGGCCGACACCGGCGTCGGCGCCACCATGGCGCCCAGCAGCCAGCCGGAGAAAGGCATCATGGCGGACTTCGTGAACCCGCAGAAGACCAGCAGCGCCACGACGAGCTCCACGGGGAAGTTGTTGCGGCCCAGTTCCACCAGCGTGGCCAGTTCCACCGTGTAGAACCGCTGGCCCATGATCAGGATGGCCAGGGCGAAGGCCAGGCCGCCCAGCAGGTTCATCCACAGGGCCTTGAAGGCGTTGCGCACGGCCTCTTCCGTGCGGGCGTACCCGATGAGCAGGAAGGAACAGAGGCTCGTCACTTCCCAGAACGTGTACATGTACAGCAGGTTGTTGGACAGGATGAGCCCGAACATGGCCGCCAGGAACAGGAACACGACGAAGAAGAAGAACGGCTGCCGCTCCGGTACATCGGGATGGTGTTCGTGATAGACCGCCATATAGCCGAGGGAAAAGACGGCGATGAGGCTGCCGATGATGCCCACGATGAGCACCATGACGAGGGCGAAGTTGTCGATGTTGAAGTCCCACACGGAGCGGATGGAAGGACCCGTGAAGGCCTCGTAGTACGAGATGACGGCGAACTGGACGACGGCCAGCAGCGCCACCAGCACGTAGCGGTATTTCCAGGCGAAATACAGCACCGTCGCCAGGGCCGCCACATCGACCGCCGTCATGACCATGGGCAGCCAGCCGGCACCCGGCGACGCTTTGGCCGAATGGTCAAAGAAGGTCACCGCCGTGGCCAGGGACAGGCAGCCCGTCAGGACGGCCGCAATCTTGACGACCAGGTTCCGGAAGGACCGGCCGCGGTTCAAAATCAACAGGACGGCCGTCACCAGCGGAACCAGGAACAGCAGCAGTGGGAAAATCATAACACGCACCCCCTCGAAAGGCGGGCCCGCCCCGGCCGGCGGAACGGGGGCCTTTCCAACATGGTACCCTGTAAATGCATTTGCGGGCATATAGAGTACATTATATCTTTTTATAGTATGCTAATGCCTTAACTATAGACCCTTGCCTGCCAAAGGTCAAGGGAAAACGGGGAGTATCTTGTATACTTTCGGAAATCCGCCCGAAACGGGCCGGAACTGTCACTTATTTTATAAATCCGACCTGCGGCAGGATGCGGGCGATTTCCGCCTCCTTGCGCCGGTTGTATTCCACTTTCTTTTCCTCGAAGTAGTTGCGCCCATACGCATCGATGGCGACGATGAGGGGTCCGAACTCCTTCACCTTGCAGTGCCACAGCGTTTCGGGCATGCCGAGGTCCTTCCACCGGGCCTCGACGATCCGTTCCACGCTCGTTGCCGCCACAACGGCGTTGCCGGCGGGAAAGACGCAGAAAATGCAGCCGCACTCCTTGCAGGCCCGTTCCGTGTTTTCCTTCATGCCGCCCTTGCCGGCAATGAGGCGGACGCCGGTCTTTTTGACGAATTCGTATTCGAACTTCTCCATGCGCATGCTCGTCGTCGGGCCGACGGAGACCATCTCGTAGGAACCGTCGTCCTTCGTGCGGATGATGGGGCCGGCATGGAGGATGGCCTTGTCCCGCACGTCCACGGGGATCTCCCTTCCCTCTTCCACCACGCGGCGGTGTGCCACATCGCGGCACGTGGTCAGGTCGCCGTCCAGATAGATGATGTCCCCGATATGGATGTCCCGCAAATCGTCCGCCCCAATCGGCGTGACGAGGATCTTTCTTCCGTTTTCCACCTTCACCATTATAAAGTCACCCCCGCATGCGTCGTCACCGTATAGTTGATATCCTTGTCGAAAATGATGTGCCCGCGCCGGTGGCTCCAGCAGCCTACGTTGACCGCGACGCCGATGACCGACGGATGGCGCGCCGTGTTCTCGATGTGGACGCCCAGGACACAGTGCTTGCCGCCCATGCCCTGGGGTCCGAGGCCGATGTTGTTGATGCCGTCCTCCAGGAGCCGTTCCAGCTTGGCCGCGTTGGCGTTGTCATTGTGCGACCCGATGGGGCGCATCAGGGCCTTCTTGGAATTGAGGGCCGCCGTTTCCACGGACGTTCCGATGCCGACGCCCACGAGGAGCGGCGGGCAGGCATTCAGGCCGTAGGTCGTCATCTGGTCCATGACGAAGCGCACGACGCCTTCGTAGCCTTCGCCGGGCATCAGGACCTTTGCGTGCCCCGGCAGGGAACATCCGCCGCCGGACATGTAGGTGTAGATTTCACACTGGTCCGAATGGGGCACGATATCCCAGAAGATGGTCGGTACCCCTTTGCCCACGTTTTTGCCCGTGTTGTATTCGTCAAAGGTTTCCACGGCGTTGTGGCGCAGGGGCGCTTCCTGCGTTGCTTTGACGACAGCCTCGCGGAGCAGGTCCGCCAGCTCGTCCAGCAGCGGGAAATGGGCCCCGGCCCGCACCCAGAACTGCAGGGCGCCCGTGTCCTGGCACGAAGGCCGGTTCAGCTGCACCGCCAGTTCCTGGTTGCGGAACATGGTCTCGTAAATGACCTTGGGCATCGGATCCGTTTCCTGTGCCTGCAGTTCCTTCAGTTTGGCGATTACGTCGTCGGGCAGTTTTTTGGCCGTGTAGGCGATGAACTTCGCCAGCCGGTCCGTCATCAGTTTCACTTTCGCGTCGTTCGTCATCATGACCCTCCTGTTTCAGGGATCTGCACGTCCCTTTTTTCTGAAATACGGTTTGCTTCTGCCTACATTATAACGAAATTCCGAGGGGTCCCTCAAGACGATTTTACCCAAAAGTCAGAAAAGTGTTCCGAAGGAGAAAAAACCGCAACGCAAAAAGGCATTTCCCGGGTATTCCGGAAAATGCCTTTTATGTATCGATTTTTAATTTCAGATTCTGGACAGATTACTTGTCCGCCTTTTCGTCCGCGGATTTCGCGGCGGCGTCTTCTTCAGCGTCCAGTTCCGCCTTGTCCTGCGGCAGCGGTTTCATGGTCGGGAACAGCAGCACGTCGCGGATGGACGTGGCGCCCGTCAGGAACATGACGAGGCGGTCGATGCCGATACCCAGGCCGCCCGTCGGGGGCAGGCCGTGCATCAGGGCGTTGATGAAGTCTTCGTCCATCATGCCGGCTTCCAGGTCGCCGTTGGCGCGCTCTTCCATCTGTTTGACGAAGCGTTCGCGCTGATCCAGGGGATCATTCAGTTCCGTAAAGCCGTTGCACAGTTCGCGGCCGTAAATGAAGCCTTCGAAGCGGTCCGTGATTTCCGGATCGTCGACGCTGCTCTTGGCCAGCGGGGAAATCTCTTTCGGATATTTGCAGATGAACACGGGCTGGATCAGTTTTTCTTCCACGAACGCGTCGAAGAAGGCGTTGATGATCTTGCCCACGCCCCACGATTCCTCGAATTCGACTTTGGCTTCCTTCGCCATGGCACGGGCCTGTTCCAGGTCCTTGACGCCGTTGAAGTCGTAGCCGCTGAATTTCTTGATGGAATCGATCATGGTCATGCGGGGCCACGGAGGCGTCAGGTCGATTTCCTGGCCTTCGTAGGTGATCTTCATGGTGCCCAGCACGTTCTGTGCCGTCTGGCTGACCAGTTTTTCCGTGATATCCATCATGGTATCCATGTCGCCGTAAGCCTGGTACAGCTCCAGCGTCGTGAATTCCGGATTATGCTTGATGTCCATACCTTCGTTGCGGAAAACGCGGCCCAGTTCGTAGACCCGTTCCATGCCGCCGACGATGAGGCGCTTCAGGTTCAGCTCCGTGGCAATGCGCAGATAGAGCTGGATGTTCAGGGCATTATGATACGTGATGAAGGGACGTGCCGTCGCACCGCCGGAAATGGTGTTCAGGACCGGCGTTTCCACTTCCAGGAAACCGTCTTCGTCCAGGATACGGCGGATGCTCTTGATGATCTGCGTGCGCTTTACGAAAACGTCCTTGACCTCGGGGTTCATGATGAGGTCGACGTAGCGCTGGCGGTAGCGCAGGTCCATGTCCTTCAGGCCGTGGAATTTTTCCGGCAGCGGCTTCAGCGCCTTGGACAGGAACTGCAGGTCCGTCACGCGGATGGACGGTTCGCCCGTATGGGTCAGGAAGACCGTGCCCGTGACGCCGATGATGTCGCCGATATCCATCAGCTTGGTGATGGAATAGGCGTCTTCCCCGAGTACGTCCTTGCGCAGGTACAGCTGGATGCGGCCCGTCTTGTCGTGCAGGTCCATGAAGCAGGTCTTGCCGTGGCCGCGGATGGCCATGACGCGGCCGGCCACTTTGACCTCCGTGCCCGCTTCTTCCATTTCCTTTGCATGTTCATGTACATCTTTGTTGTGGTGCGTCCAGTCGAACCGGTGCCCGAACGGCAGGATGCCGCGTTCCTCGAGCTTGTGCATCTTCTCGATGCGGTTCTGTACCTGTTCGTTCTCAATGAGCTGGTCGTTGGCGACCTGGGTTGCTTCTGCCATATTGATTGACTCTCCTAATTACTTAATCTTCGTGATCTTGAACTGATGGTCTCCTGCGGGGGTACGGACCGTGACGACCGCACCGACCTTTTTGCCCAGGATGGCGGCGCCGATGGGGGATTCGTTCGAAATCTTCCCTTCGAACGGATCGGCTTCGGTCGTGCCGACGACGGTGTACTGCTGCACCTTGTCTTCTTCGAATTCCGGATCCAGGTCTTCAATGGTCACGGTGGTGCCCAGTTCGACCTTCGTCTTGCGCTTCTTGCTGTTATCGATGACTTCCGCCGTCTTCAGCATCTGCTCGATTTCCTGGATACGGCCTTCGATGCGTGCCTGTTCGTCCTTGGCGGCGTCGTACTCGGAGTTTTCGCTCAGGTCGCCGTGGGATCTTGCTTCCGCCAGGTGTTCCACGTTTTCCTGACGCTTGACGGTACGCAGTTCTTCCAGTTCCGCTTTCAGTTTTTCCAGGCCTTCGGCGGTCAACAGTGTCTTTTTCTCATCCATCTAAAATTCCTCCCTGCAAACTACGGGTTTATAACGAGAAATACTATTTAACATTATAATTTTTTGGCCGGACCTTGTCAAATTTCCGGAACGGCCTCCCCTTCCACCATCGTTCCGGCGTTTTCCCGCACGGCCGCGATGGTCTCTTCCGTCACGGCATGCTCGAAATTCCGGAAACCCGACAGGCGGAACTGGTGTTTTTCCGCCAGCGCCGCGATGGTATCGATCTGTTCGGGCCGCAAATTGCGTCCCAGGGTGAAGTTCTCGTACCGGCCTTCCAGTGCCAGGATCATGGTCTCCGCCATGCAGGCGAAGGCCGTCTTCGGCGGGAAGCCGAAGTGGAAATGGAAGTCCACGTCGCCCGGCACGTCGATGACGCCGCCTTCGATGACGAGGACATCGGGACGGGCCGCCGTCACGGCACGGGACACATTGCGGGGCCGGGCCACGTCGCAGACCACGGCGCCGCGCTTGAAGTCCGCCGGGTCAATTTGGAAATCGACGGCGCTCGTCACGGTCAGGACGACGTCGGCCTGGCGTATGCAGGCAGCCGTATCCTGCGTCACGCGGATTTCCGCGTCCGACGTGCGGACCAGTTCCTGCGCCAGATCTTCCAGGGGCCCCAAATGGCGGGCCGCCAGCGTGATATGGCCCGCTTCCCGCGCCAGGATACGGGCGCAGACGGCACCGATGGAACCGGTGGCGCCGATGACGGCGATCTGGGCCGTGCGCAGGTCTTTGCCCATGAGGCGGGCCGCCTTGCGCGTCCCTTCCAGGGCCGTCGCCACCGTATAGCTGTTCCCCGAGGTAACGGCAATATCCAGATTCTTCGCCACCGTGAGGCCCGCGTCGCCGACGATGCTCGTGAAGGCGCCGAGGCCCAGGATTTTTGCGCCCAGCTCCTGGGCGATCTTCCCGGTCTCGATGATGCGGTCCATGACGAACTCTTCCGGCAGGGTCAGCATCTGCTTCGCCGTCAGGGGGCAGCCCACGAACCAGCCTTCCGCCTCGGCATAGGGGCTGCGCACACCCGTGATGTGCGACACCGTGAACGGTTTCTTGTGCCGCAGGGCGAATTCGAGCACCCCGTCCGGCACCAGGCGGATCAGGGGGGACACATGCTGCATGTCCGCCAGCGAAAGCGGATGCAGCATAAAGGCAAACTTCTCCATTCGCGTTCCTTCCTTCCCTATGCTTCCTGCCGCGGTCCGTTCAGCGTTTCCACGGACGCGTGCAGGTGATATTTCCGAATCAGTTCGTCATACGCCGCCGGTTCCAGGCTGTGCCGGGCCCCGACCGAGGCGACCAGGGCGGCCTCCATGACGTTCGTGCCGAAGCTGCGCCCGTTGACGCGGGGCGTCGTCGTGATGAGCGTCCGGACGCCGGCCTCGCGGAGCATGACGCGGTCTTTGGCCGTGACCGTGTTCGTGAGGATGGTCTTACCGTCCAGGCGGTTCGGCATGAAGCGCTTGATGAACAGGAAATCCCCGGCGATGATGTCGTTCCGCAAAAAGTATTCCGGATAGCGGACCACCCTGCGGGTCTGTTCCTTCCCCGTCGGGTAAAACCAGCGGATGGGCATCTTCGTGATGACCGGCACGACGAGGGCGGCCAGCTTGTCCAGCAGGGACAGGCTGTGCAGCGGGACAGGGAAGCCCAGTCCGTAGAGGATGTCGCCGAACGTGACGTCGGCACCGGCTTCGCACAAAGCCTCGGCCATGCCGAAGCGGTCCACGGCGCAGGTCAGGAGCACCTTTTTCCCCCGGAAGTCCACCGTGCCGTCCGCCGCCAGGCGCCGCACAATGGAGCGCTCCAGCGTGTTCTTCAGGCCGCTGCCGTCCAGGACCGGCGTCTGTTTCACGTTCTCCAGGAGCCGGGCCGATTCGCGGAACACATAGCGGTGCCGGCCGGCCACCAGGTACAGGTCCGTCCCGCCCAGGCCGATGGCGTCGACCTTGCCGTTGTACGCCCGCAGCAGGGCGGCCGCCTTATCCATGTCGCCGTCCGTGCCGCGCCGTTCCAGGCGGATGACCGTGTCCCCCAGCTCCAGCGTCCCCGCGGCGTCGCGTTCCGACGACCCGAGGCTGATGCTGATGACCCGTTTTCTTGTTCTGTTGCCGTTGTCTTTCCTGTTCTCCAAGTCCATTATTTCTTTCTGTATTCCTTCAGGAAGTCCCCGTAGCCATCCACGAGTCCTTCCAACTCTTCCAGCGTGTCCGCCTGGTGGAACTTTTCCCGCCACGTCGCAGCCTGGGGCATGCCTTTCAGATAGGCCGACGCGTGGCTACGCATTTCCTTGATGGCGATGACCTCGCCCTTGAAGCGTACCAGGGCCTCCGCGTGTTCCTTGATGCAGGCCAGGCGCTCCGCGTCCGAAACCTGCGGCACCGGCCCGCCGGCCAGGGCCGCCTTCAGCTGGGCGAAGATCCAGGGGTTGCCGTTGGCGCCGCGGGCGACCATAAGGCCGTCGCAGCCTGTTTCCTGCTGCATGCGCAGGCCGTCCTGCCAGGTGAAGATGTCCCCGTTTCCCCAGACGGGAATGGAAACGGCCTCCCGCACCTGCCGGATGATGTCCCAGTCGGCCTTGCCCGTGTAGAACTGCTGCCGCGTCCGTCCGTGCACGGCGATGGCCGCCGCGCCGGCCGCTTCCGCCACCTTGGCGAATTCCACGGCGTTGCGGTGCTCGTCGTCCCAGCCGGAGCGGAACTTCACCGTCACGGGGATGCGCACGGCCCGCGTCATGGCGGACAGAATCTGCCCGGCCCGTTCCGGCGTCTTCATGAGGGCGGACCCTTCGCCGTTGTTGACGACCTTGGGCACAGGACATCCCATGTTCACGTCGATGATGTCGGCCCCCCGCGCTTCCACGATGCGGGCCGCCTCGGCCATTTCCTCCGGCACGGAGCCGAAGAGCTGGATGGCCGTCGGGCGTTCCGCCGGGTCGATGGCGAGCATGGCGAAGGTTTTTTCATTTTTGTAGAGCAGGCCTTTGGCACTGACCATTTCCGAAACCGTCAGGCCGGCGCCGCAGCGGCGGCACAGGACGCGGTACGGCAGGTCCGAGATCCCCGCCATGGGGGCCAGGGCCAGGGGCGTGTCCAAGGCAATGTTCCCAATCTTCATAGGTAATCGTCCCACCGGTTCCGAACGAACCGTACAGTCTAAAAAAAGGCCCGCTGCAAAGCGGGCCGCGAGAAATCATAAGCTGAAACTTATTTCTTCTTGTTCTTTTCAAAAATCAGGCGCAGGCCTTCGAGCGTCAGCATGGGATCGACGATGTCGATGGCGTTCGTGCCGCTCGTCATGGTGTTGGCGAACCCGCCGGTCGCGATGACCAGCGCGTCGGGGCACTCCAGTTCCTTCTTCATCTGGGCCACGATTTCCTTGATCAGGCCGTAATAGCCGAACATGATGCCGGCGCGCATGGCGTCGATCGTATTGCCGCAGATGGCCTTTTTCGGTTTCAGCAGTTCAATGCGCGGCAGTTTGGCCGTGCGCTGAAACAGGGCTTCGGACGAAATGCCGATGCCCGGGCAGATGGCGCCGCCCAGGTACTCGCCCGTGGGCAGCAGGGCGCAGAACGTCGTCGCCGTGCCGAAATCGATGATGATCATCGGTTTCTTGCGGGACGCGTACTTTTCATAGGCCGCAACAGCGTTGACGATGCGGTCCGCGCCAATCTCCTTCGGGTTCTCGTAGCGGAGCTTCAGCCCGATCTTGAGGCCCTGGCCGACGACCAGGGGCTTGTTGTTGAAATACCGTTCGCACATATGGCACAGCGGTACCAGGACAGGCGGAACGACGCTCGAAATGATGATGTCCGTGACATCGGAGCGTTCCAGTCCCGCGAAGCGCAGCATGCTCGTCATGAACATGCCGAATTCGTCGGCCGTCTTGGAGCGGTCCGACGAAAAGCGCCAGTTGTCTATGAGTTTTTTACCGTCGAAAATACCGGCTACCGTATTGGTATTGCCTACATCAATGACCAGTAACATGAGTTGCCTCCCTGTTAACTATGAAAAACAAACACTCATAGTATAGCAGACTTTACAAATTGTGCAACTGGAAATTCGCAGCTTGTCTTACGAGTACATCTTTCCCTTGGCAGTGGCAGGACGGATGGACACGTCGCCGGCGATGACTTTTTCCGTGATGCCGTCGTCCCGTTTCACGATGAGCAGGCCGTTTTCATCGATGTCCACGGCCGTGCCGAAGTAGGTCTTGTCCGGCGCGATGACTTTGACGGCCTGGCCGATGGTGTTGGAATACTTGCGCCATTCGTCGAAGACGGGGCCGAAGCCTTCCTTGCAGGCCAGTGTGTAGAGTTCTTCCAGGTTCTTCAGGTAATCCGCCAGGATCTGCACGCGCTGGATGGGTTCCTTCGCCACGTCGGCCACGGAAATGGCCAGGGGCTTCAGTTCGTCGGGAACCATGCTGCGCGGCACGTTCGTGTTGATGCCCGTGCCGATGACGATGTAGTTGATTTTGCCGAACTCGGCGCTCATTTCCGTCAGGATGCCGACCATCTTCTTGCCGTTCAGCAGCACGTCGTTCGGCCACTTGATATGGGCGTTGACGCCTTTGTATTTGTTGATGGCCTTCACGACGGCGACGGCCGCCATGAGGGTGCATTTCGGTGCCTCTTCCGGCAGGAAGGGCGGGCGCAGGACGACGCTGACCCAGACGCCGCGGCCGTACGGCGAGAACCAGCCGCGGGCCAGGCGGCCCTTGCCGCTCGTCTGTTCTTCCGCCACGACGGTCATGCCGTCGGCACAGCCTTCGGAAGCGAGCTTCTTGCCCACTTCGTTTGTGGAATTGGTCGTCTTCATATAGTGGATATGATGGCCGACCCAGTCCGTATGGAGATGCGTCACGATTTCCTCCGGGCTCAGAAGGTCCGGGGCGCTCCGCAGGATATAGCCCTTTTTCGGTACCGATTCGATTTCATAACCCAGGTTCTTCAGCGTCTGGATGTGTTTCCAGACCGCCGTCCGGGATACGCCGAGTTTGGCGGAGATTTCCTCCCCCGAAACCGGTTCCGGCGTACGGGACCGTAACAATTCCAAGATTTCCGCTCGCATGCAAAACGCCTCCTGTGATAAGGGGACCGGAAGACCGTCCAGGCGGTTTCCGGTCCGCGTTCGTGCTTATTTACGCTTCAACCTGCGGCTGCAGGGGCTGGTCTTCGGTCAAAAAGCCCTGGTTCATGAGTTCCTGGAGCTGTTTGCCGTCGAGGGTCTCTTTCTGCAGCAGCGTTTCCGCAATCAGTGTCAGTTTGTCGCGATGTTCCAGCAGGAGCTTCTCCGCTCCCTTGTAGGCTTCGTCCATAAGGCGGCGCACTTCCTCGTCGATGACGGCGGCCACTTCGTTGGAGTAGCGCTCGCGGGCGATATCGCGGCCCAGGAAGACTTCCTCTTCGGGATGGCCGAAGGTCATGGAACCCAGGCGGTCGCTCATGCCGTACTGCGTCACCATTTTACGGGCCAGGGCCGTGGCGCGCTGCAGGTCGCTGCTGGCGCCGCTGGAAATGTCCTTCAGCACGATGGCCTCGGCGACACGGCCGCCCAGGAGCATCTGCAGTTCATCCAGCATTTCGGACTTCGTCGCGTAACTGCGGTCCTCTTTCGGCAGGCTCATGGTGTAGCCGCCGGCCCGGCCGCGCGGGATGATCGTGACCTTGTGGACCACGTTGATGTCGTTGTGGAGCAGGCCCACCAGCGTGTGGCCTGTCTCGTGATAAGCCGTCAGGCGTTTTTCCTGTTCGCTCATGACATGGCTCCGGCGTTCCGGACCCATGACGACGCGTTCCGCCGCTTCATTCATGTCCCGCATGCTGATCATGGGGGCGTTGCGGCGGGCCGCCAGCAGGGCCGCCTCGTTGACCAGGTTGGCCAGGTCGGCACCCGTGAAGCCTGTCGTTTCCTTGGCGATGACGCCCATATCCACGGAGGGATCGATGGGTTTGCCCTTCGCATGGACCTGGAGGATGGCCTCGCGGCCGTGCATATCCGGCCGGTCCACGACGATCTGCCGGTCAAAACGGCCCGGACGCAGCAAGGCGTGGTCCAGGATATCCGGCCGGTTCGTGGCGGCAATCATGATGATGCCTTCGTTGACGCCGAAGCCGTCCATTTCCACAAGCAGCTGGTTCAGGGTCTGTTCGCGTTCGTCGTGCCCGCCGCCCAGGCCGGCGCCGCGCTGGCGGCCGACCGCATCGATTTCATCGATGAAGACGATGCAGGGCGCGTTCTTCTTGGCCTGGTCGAACAGGTCGCGTACACGGGACGCGCCGACGCCGACGAACATTTCCACGAAGTCGGAACCGGAAATGCTGAAGAACGGCACGCCCGCTTCGCCGGCGACAGCCCGCGCCAGCAGGGTCTTGCCGGTGCCCGGAGGCCCGTACAGCAGGACGCCCTTGGGGATCTTCGCACCCAGCGTGTTGTAGCGGTCCGGATGCTTCAGGAAGTCCACGACTTCTTCCAGCTCCTGCTTGGCCTCTTCGGCCCCCGCCACATCCTTGAACTTCACGGGGTTCTTCGTATCATCGTAACGCCGCGCGTTGCTTTTGCCGAAATTCATCATGCGGCTGCCGCCGCTGTTCTGGTTCATCATCATGAACCAGAGTCCCAGGATCAGGATCATGGGCAGCACCGTCGACAACACGGTGGGCCACCACGGCTGCTCCGGCGGCAGTTCCGCCTTGATCTCCACGTCGCGCGCCCGCAGTGTCGGAATGAGCGACGTATCGTTGGGGGCGACGGTCGTGAAGGTACGCCCGTCCTTCAATTTTCCCTTGATAGCCGTATCCTGGATAGATACACTCTGGACCTCATCCTGCTGCACGTGCTTCATGAACGCCGTGTAGGTGATGTCGTTGGTCTTGGTCTTCGTGGCGGAATAATCCATGATGCCGACCAGGGCCAGCACGACGATTAGGCATAAGATCACATTCTTCAGAAACTTACCCAATAGCGGTGCCTCCTTCCGCTGTATTGACTGTATAATCAGGCACGGCCGTAGACGGAGGATTTGAGGATGCCCACGTAAGGCAGGTTGCGGTAATCCCCCGCGTAATCCAGGCCGTAGCCCACGACGAATTCATCGGGAATCTCAAAACCCACATAGTCCGCTTCCAGGCCGTTCTGGCGGCGCGCCTTCTTGTCGCACATGGCCACGGTCTTGATGGAAGAAGGATTCTTCGTTTCCAGCAGGGCCTTCACGCGGGCGAAGGTCAGGCCGCTGTCGATGATGTCGTCCACCAGCAGCACATCCTTGCCGGCGATATCGTCCTTGATATCCAGATGGACGGCCACGCTGCCCGACGTGTGCGTGCCGTTGCCATACGAAGAAGCCACCATGAACTCCATGCGGATCGGCATGTCGATGGCGCGGCTCAGGTCGCAGGCAAAGTAGGCAGCGCCCTTGAGCAGGCAGATCATGACGACCTTTCTGCCCTTGTATTCCTTCGTGATCTGGGCGCCCAGTTCCTTGACGCGCTGGTGAATCTGTTCTTCCGTCAGCAGCACTTTGTTGATGTCTTCGTTGATTTCCATTGTATTCCCTTCCTTATTGCAACTTTCCTGTGAGCCACAGGATTTCTTCCTCCTGCCGTCCGGCGTCCGCCAGGGCGCGCCCGTCCCAGGCCGCGTTGGCGAATCCCGGCAGCCACAGCACGGTGTTCCCCGCCGCCACGACAGGCTGCAGGGCCCGTTCCGCCATGGGCATCCGGCAATCGATGAAATAGCGTTTGAGACTCTTCCGGCCGATTCCCTTCAGGGGTACGATGTCCTCCCCGCCCCGCCGGAAACGCACCGTCAGGACCGGTGCCAGCTGCCGGGCCAGGGCCAGCGGATACACCGCTTCGTCCCGGTACCGGAACGGCAGTCCCTCCGCGGGTCCCCTGCGCACTTCGAACCGCAGGGTCCGGCCGTCCGGCAGGGTTACCTGCCGCGGTGCGGCCGCCAGGTCCTCCCAGGACAGGGAGGTTTCCCACTGCGGCGGTGACACTGGGACATCGTTAATCGATTTCGGTAATAAGAATAGTTTACCATAAGTATACGTACATTGCCAACTCCCCGGCAGGGGGATTTTTTTGCCCGTCTGCCCGCGCAGCAGCACAGCGGCCACGTTGCGCAGATTGACGGCCGTCAGTTCCTCCTGTTCTCCCGCCTGGCGGATAAACAGGCGCAGCACCCGGAAGCGCAGGGCCGGATCCAGCCGGCGCCACGCTTCAGCCGCCAGGTACGGCATCCGGCCGCCGCGGCAGCAGGCCGGAAGCGGTTCCCGGTCCAGGCCCGGCGCGTACCGCGCCGCTTCCGCCAGCGGCAGGGTGCCCGTCACGCCGGGCAGGGCCTGCCGGGCCAGGGTTTCCAGGTAATCGGCGTCCTGCTGCAGATTTTCCGCCGTGCGGCTCAGGACTTCCACCATGTCGCCGCCGAAATGGTCCGCCAGATAGGGCAGCAGGTCCTTGCGGATGCGGTTGCGCACATAGCGCCGGTCTTCGTTGGTGGCGTCTTCGCGCCAGGTCAGGCCGCAGGCCCGGCAGAACTCCCGCAGTTCCGCGCTGCGGAAGGAGAGCAGGGGGCGCAGGATGCCGTCCCGCTCAAAGCGCATGCCCGCCAGGCCCAGCGTACCGGACCCGCGCAGCAGGCGCAGGAGGAAGGTTTCCGCCTGGTCCTCCTTCTGATGGGCCGTGACGATGTAGTCCGCCCCGGTTTCCCGGGCGCAGCGGCGCAGGGCTTCGTAGCGGAGCCGCCGGGCCGCGTCTTCCGGGGAGAGGCCTTCGGCCCGGGCTTTCGCCGGCGCCTGCACATGCACGCACCGGAAGGGGATGTCCCGTTCCCGGCAGTACGTTTCCACGAAGCGGGCGTCCTCCAGGGACGCGCTGCCGCGGATGCCGTGTTCCACGTGGCAGACGGTGAACCGGAAGCCTGCCCGGTACAGTCCCTCGGCCAGGGCCAGGGAGTCGGCGCCGCCGCTGACGGCCGCCACATAGGTCTTCGACGGGTCCAGCAGCTGCCGCAGGCGGCGCGGCAGGGTTTCGCGGATCGTCTTCATGCCAACCACCTCATCCGTTCCTCACAAAAAAGAAAAAGGCACCCCTTCCGAAGTGCCTTCCGTTCCCTTATCTTGCACGACTGGCGCCGCGGCCGCCGCGTTTGGACTCCGTGTTGCGGCGGAGGTCCAGCAGTCTGTCATCGCTTTCCTTCATGAAGCGGGACAGCTTGTCTTCGAACGAGAGCGGGCCTGCAGGCTGCTGTTTGGCAGCACGGCGTTCATTGTTGAAGCGGCGGTCGCCGCCGAAATGACGGTCACCCGCACCGCGCCGCTCATTGGAGGAGCCGCCCTGTTCCGGACGTCTTGCCTGCGCCGGAGCCGGTTCCAGGCGTTTTATGGATAATCCGATTTTACCGTTCGGATCTACGGAAAGAACTTTGACCTTGACCTTCTGATGCTCCTTCAGAAAATCGTGGACATCCTTGACATAGACATTGGACACTTCAGAAATGTGAACGAGTCCGACCTTCCCTTCGGGAAGTTGAAGAAACGCGCCGAAATTCGTGATACCCGTCACTTCTCCTTCGACGATAGATCCAACTTCGATTGCCATAAAAATAAAAATCCTCCTTAAAACTCCGGATAAAGTTCCGGCCCCTGCAGGGGTAAAGTCATGCCCTTATTTTACCCTTAAAAGGGGAAAGTGTCAATTTTTAGAAGCGGCGGAACCGTCTTTCTTTCCCTCCTGGGAAGAACCCTGTTCCCCGGCCGCTTTTTGCCCTTTCGCCTGCGGATCTTCCTTACCGCCGGCCTGTTTCTTGTCCTTCACGATGAACAGCGGCACTTCGTTCTTGCCCACCATGTTGTGGTCTTCGCGAGCCAGCTTTTCAATGTACTTGGGGTCGTAGAGACGCTGCCGCTCGGCTTCCAGGTCGGCCTGCACCTTCTGCAGTTCCTCGACGCGCGCGCGGGTGGCTTCGGTCTCCTTCTTCAGCTGGTAGATCTTGTATTCCAGACGGCCCATATAGACAGCCGAAATGGCGATGATGATGATCAGGATCCAGCGGAAAAGTTTCCCGCCCCGGTCTTTGTTCTTGTCCGGCACAGCCATTGCAGGTCCCCTCCTTACGCTCATGCATCTGTCATTGATCCGTTCCGCCTTCCGCCTCGGCCTTCTTCGCCTCGGCCCAGAAGGCATCCAGTTCTTCCAGGGTGAAGTCCTTCCAGTCTTTGCCGCTCCGGTTCACACAGTCCTCCACGTAGTTGAAGCGCCGCGTGAAGCGGTTGTTCGTCCCGTTCAGGGCCGTTTCGCTCTCGATGCCGGCGTGGCGGCCGTAGTTGACGAGGGCGAAGAACAGGTCGCCCAGTTCGCTCTCCATGGCGGCCGGATCCTTATGAGCCATGGCCTCCGTGAATTCGCGCCATTCCTCGTGGACCTTCTCTTCCACCGGCGCCAGGTCATCCCAGTCGAAACCGACTTTCGCGACCTTGCGCTGGATCTTGTGCGCCCGCAGCAGCGAGGGCAGGCCTTCGTAAATACCGTCCAGGACGCGTTTGCGTTCCGGTTTCTCCTTCTGCTTGATCTTGTCCCAGTTGACCAGCACGTCGGAACTGCCGTCCACATGGACCGTGCCGAACACGTGCGGATGCCGTTCCAGTAACTTTGCCGTCACTTCGTGGATGACATCCTGCAGGTTGAACCAGCCTTTTTCCTCGGCCATGCGGGCGTGGAACACGACCTGCATGAGCACGTCGCCCAGCTCTTCCCGCATGCCGTCGTGGTCGTCCTGGTCGAGGGCCTCGATGAATTCATAGCATTCCTCAATCATGTTCTGGCGGATGGACTTGAAATCCTGTTCCCGGTCCCAGGGGCAGCCGCCCGGCTCGCGCAGGGTCTGCATCATGTCGGCCAGGGGCCGGATATCGTACGCCGTCTTCCGGCGCAGGCGCGGATAGGAAGCCCACTCGGCGCCGATGCCGTTCTCCAGGTCTTCCCGCGCCTCTTCGTCCGTATAGGGATCGTCGTCCGTGAGCAGCGGCCCTTCTTCTTCCGGATTTTCGTCATCGAGACGCCGGTCCGGGCAGGCCGGGATGAAGACGCTCGTCAGATGGTCGATGTGAAGCTGCCGGTCCACTTCGAACAGCGGCATGGCGCGGCACTCCTCGTCGGGCAGGCCCAGGTTGCGCAGGAAGAAGACTTCCGTGTCGTCGGGCAGCACGTCCATGACGGCCAGCTTCATGTCTGAAGCCACCATGGTGCTGTAGACCTGGGTGACCATGAGGGGGTACCGTCCCGCGTCGGCCAGGGCTTCGTAGTCCTGGGCGTCGATGATGCGCAGGCCGTTGATGGGGTCGATGCCGAGGGATACATAGGCCAGGTCCAGGAAACTCAGGGCCGGCTTGATGGTCAGGGGAATGCCCCGCTCCGCCGCGCCTTTGCGCAGGAGCAGCACCGTCTTCTCCGCCACGAGGGGGCTGCCGGGCACGGCGTACACGACATCGTCCGCGGCCGCGGCCTGCAGCACGCGTTCCGTAATGCCCGCGTAGACTTCTTCGAAACTGCTGCCCTTTTCGTACAGGTCGTCGCACGATGTATAGCGCACGCCGGCCTGCTCCAGGTCGGCAACGCAGGGATGCACCCGGGTCCGCAAAATGACGCGGCCCTGTTTCAGCAGGTTCATCGCCTCGAGGGAAAGAAGGCCTGCCGGGCCGGGGCCCAGACCGATGATCGTAATGGAACCTTTACTCATATCGCACCTCGAAAAATCACTTACGCAGCAGCCGGCCGATAAAGGGAATGCGACGGCATTCTTCCTTCGTCACAATTCCCATGAGGGCCACAGCCGCTACATATATTATAATCGAAACCACCATGCCTGCGCAAAGGCGCAGGACAAGACCGGACCCGGCCAGCAGATGCAGGACGCCCACGGCGCCGGCGCCCATGAGGAGCGACGCCGCCAGGATGCGGACGCCTTCCTTCCACGGGAAGTCGATCCGGCTCTTCCGCAAAAAGAACAGGTTGAGGCAGGCCACGACGAAAAAGTTGATGTTCGACGCCCAGGCAGCGCCGAGAATGTTCAGCCAGGCCTGGGAAGTCAGATACCAGACGGCGACGGCCTTGACAATGGAACCGGCGAACATGTTCCACATGGGCACGGCTGTTTTGCCGATGCCCTGCAGGGCGCCCGTCGTCACCTGGTAAATGCCCAGGAAGATGATGGACGGCGCCAGGTGGGCAATGACGGGAGCCGCCTTCAGCGTTCCGTAGAGGCTGCCCGAAATAGGTTCCGCCAGCACCGCCATGCCGACGGCCGCCGGCAGGACAATCAGAAGGCAGATCTTGAGGGCGAAGGCGATCTGCCGCCGCACCTCGTCGGGGCGGTTCAGCGTAAAGGCTTCCGAAACCGCCGGCACCAGGCTCAGCGTGAGGGATGTCGTCGGAATGGACGCCAGCATCATGAGGGGCTGGGCCATGCCGGACAGGTAGCCGAAAAGGGTCGTCGCCGCTGCCACGGCGAAGCCCGCCGCACCCAGGGCGTTCGGCACGAGGACCATGTCGATGGCGCTCGTCACGGGAATGAGCAGGTTCGCGCAGGACGAAGGAATGGCCAGCAGAATCAGCCGCTTGGCGATCTGCCGCGTGCTTTCCGCCGTCTGCCGCACCTGCGTTTTGATTTTTTCCTGCCATTGGCGGGCCGCCTTCCGGTAGAAGAAGGTCAGGACGATCAGGCCCGTCAACCCGCCAGGCACGGCGCCGAAGGCGGCACCGGCCGCCGCCCAGGTCAGGCCGTACGGCAGCAGCCACCAGGCCAGGAGGATCATGGTCATGACCCGGACGAACTGCTCCAGAATCTGCGAAACCGCCGGGGGTACCATCATCTGGTAACCCTGGAAATACCCGCGGAAGCTGGCCAGGATGCTCGAGAAGAACACGGCCGGCGTCAGCACCAGCAGGGCCGGATAGGCGCGCGGGTCGCGGATGATGCCCGACTGGACGAGGACGCCCGCCAGGCCGTACAGCGTCAGGGCAAAGAGCAGCCCGAAGGCGCACATGAGCCGCATGGTCACTTTGAAAATGCGGTGCGCCCCGGCATAGTCCTCTTTCGCCACCTTTTCCGCCACGATGATGGACACGGCCACCGGTACGCCGGCGGAACAGATGGACAGCATGAGCAGGTAGACGGGATAGGCCATCTGGTAGAGGCCGATGCCCTCGCCGCCCAGCATGCGCGAAAGAAGGATCCGGTTGACGGAACCCAGGACCTTGACCAGCAGTCCGGCGATGGTCAGGACCAGGGCCCCTTTCAGAAACTTGTCTTTACCCAACGGAATCTCTCCTTAAAAACAGAAATGAAAAATACATACGGTACCCCGATGCGGAGTCTCACGTCACAGGATCCACTTCGGCAGCTCCTTTTCCAGCCACGACAGCGGTTCCAGTTCCAGGCCCGCCGTCCGGTAGGTCAGCCAGTTCCCCTTCGGGTCGGGATGCAGCTGCATGCGCCCGGAGTGAAGCTGCACCAGCTTCATGAGATAGGCGCCGTTCGCCCGCGCCTTGGGCAGGAAGATGATGCGGATCATGCCGCTGCGCACGCTGATGCGGAGGATCCCGATGCGGCGGCACAGGGCGCGGACCTGGGCCAGGTGCCACAGTTCCTCGACCTCTTCCGGCGGCGTGCCGAAGCGGTCGATGATTTCGTCCATGAGGTTGTCCGCGTCGCCCCAGCGCAGTTCCACGAAACGGCGGTACAGTTCCAGCTTGTACCGGGGATTGCTGATATAGGCGTCGGGAATATAGGCGTTGAGCGGGATTTCCAGAATCGGATCGGGCTCCGCGGCTTCCAGCGCGCCATGGTTGCGCAGGCGGTGGATGGTCTGTTCCAGCATATCACAGTAGGCCGCGAAGCCGA
This sequence comes from uncultured Selenomonadales bacterium, assembly GCA_900315805.1. Lineage (GTDB taxonomy): Bacteria > Bacillota > Negativicutes > Acidaminococcales > Acidaminococcaceae > Succiniclasticum. The sequence goes on along the minus strand of ONAN01000003.1, from coordinate 101,870 downwards.
TACCGGCGATGTAGCCGTGCTGCTGCGGTCCCAGCAGGTTGCCGGCGCCGCGGATTTCCAGGTCGCGCATGGCGATCTTGAAGCCCGCGCCCAGTTCCGTAAAGTCGCGGATGGCCTGAAGCCGTTTGGTCGCCACTTCGCTCAGGACCTTGTTCTTTTTATAGGTGAAATAGGCGTAGGCCAGGCGGGACGAGCGCCCCACGCGGCCGCGCATCTGATACAGCTGCGACAGGCCGAAGTTTTCCGCCCCTTCGACGATGATCGTGTTCGCCATGGGCACGTCGAGGCCGTTTTCAATGATGGTCGTGCTCAGGAGCACATCGCAGCGGCCCTCGTAAAAGTCCATCATGGCGTCTTCCAGGGCATCTTCGCTCATGCGGCCGTGGCCGACGCGGATCTTGATGCCCGGCACCAGCTTGCGCAGGCGCGCCGCGATGGAAGCCAGGCCCGAAATGCGGTTGTGCACGTAGTAGATGCGGCCGCCCCGGCGCAGTTCGCGTTCCAGGGCTTCCTTGATCATGCCGTCGCTGTATTCGGCCACGTAGGTTTCCACGGGCAGGCGGTCCTCCGGCGGCGATTCGATGACGCTCATGTCCCGCGTGTTCACGAGGGCCATGTGCAGCGTCCGCGGAATCGGCGTAGCCGAAAGGGCCAGTACATCGATGCCCTGTTTCCACTGTTTTATCTTTTCCTTCTGGGCCACGCCGAAGCGCTGCTCCTCGTCGATAATGAGCAGTCCCAGGTCGTGGAACACCACGTCGGACTGGAGCAGGCGGTGCGTGCCGATGATGATGTCCACCTTCCCTTCGGCGAGCCGGTGCAGGACATCGTCCGTGTCCTTGCCCGCCACGAAGCGGCTGATCATAGCCACGCGCAGGCCGAAGGGGTCGAGGCGTTCGTGGAAGGTGAGCAGGTGCTGCTGGGCCAGGACGGTCGTCGGCACCAGCACGGCGACCTGTTTGCCGTCCATGACGGCCTTGAAAGCCGCCCGCAGCGCCACTTCGGTCTTGCCGTACCCCACGTCGCCGCACAGCAGGCGGTCCATGGGGACCGGTTTTTCCATGTCGGCCTTGATTTCCGCAATGGCCTTCAGCTGGTCCGGCGTTTCCTCATAGGGGAACTTTTCTTCGAATTCCTTCTGGAATTCCGTATCGGGCGAAAAGGCATGGCCTTTCGTGATCTTGCGCTGGGCGTACAGGCGCAGCAATTCTTCCGCCAGGGCCGTAATCGCCGTGGAGGCCCGGCTCTTCATGCGCCGCCAATCGGCGCCGCCCATCTTGGACAGCTTCGGCGTCACGCCTTCGGCGCCCACGTACTTGTGCAGCAGGCCGACCTGGTCCACCGGCACATAGAGGCGGTCCGTCCCGGCGTACTGAATGAGCAGGTAGTCGCGGTGCAGTCCGTCGACCTCCACGTTCTCCACGCCGATATAGCGCCCGATGCCGTGCACGTCGTGCACCACATAGTCGCCGCCCTTGATATCCGTAAAATACTGGAGCTGCGCCCCTTTGTGCTTCGATTTGAAGCGGTGGCGCCGCTGCAGTCCGTAAATGTCGTTTTCCGTGAGCAGGACCCAGTTCTCGTTCCAGAAGCGGAACCCGTTGAAGAGTTCGCCGGCACCGCAGTTCACGCTGCCCGGCTCTTCCGGTGCGTCGTTAAGACACACGGCCGGCACGCCGTTTTCCCGCAGGTTTTCCGCGACGCTGCGCGCCTTCAGGACCGTCGTCATCATGATGTAGGGCGTCACGCCGTCCGCCGTCAGGCTGCCCAGGTCCTCGACGAGCAGGTTGATGCTGCGGTTGTACGAGGACGCCCGGCGCACGGGCACCTGGAGATGGCTGTAGGACGGGAACTTGTTCCCCTCCAGGGCCGAAACAGCAACGATCTGCGCCGCTTCCGCCTGCTTTTCCAGCTCCTCCGGCTTCCATACATCGTCCCGGAAATCGTCGGCCTCCTTGTACAGGTGGTCCGCCGCCTCCAGCAAAAGGCCTGGTTCGTCGAGGACGAAGAACGTGTCCTTCGTGCCGTATTCGAACAGGTTGGAATCGTACACGCCGTCGTCCCCCACTTTGCGCAGCGGAAGCACGCGCACGGACTCGACGGACCCGACGGAGCGTTTCGTGTCCAGGTCATAGGGACGCACGTCGTCCACGGTTTCGTCGAACCATTCGAGGCGCACCGGACGGTCGCTGTTCAGGGGAAAGATGTCCATGATTTCGCCACGCACGCAAAATTGACCGATGGTGTCCACTTCATCGGTCCGTTCGTAGCCTATCTCCGTCAGTTTTTCAATCAATCCGCTCTGGTCCAGGTCCTTGCCTTTTATGATCTCCAGGGTCCCTTTGACGAACCCTTCCGGCTTGGGCAGGCGCTGCATCCAGGCTTCGGCCGTCACGAAGACGATGCCTGTCTCCTCGTTGTGGACGAGGCGCAGGGCCGCGGCCCGGCCGGCCTGTACTTCGAGGTTCCGCGTCTCCGCCTGCACGCGCGGCAGGTTCACGGGATACAGTTCCTGCATGGGCAGGTCGGGATAGAGCCAGGACAAGGCCTGCCGGTATTCGCGCACGGCATCCCGTCCGGGGACGACGAAAACCAGCGTGCCCGCCGTCTCCACCAGGGAACGGAGGGCCGCCAGGAAAACGGGTTTCGCGGTGCCGTCCAGGCCGGACAGCGCCACCCCTTTGTGATTGCGGCATAAGGCGGCAGCCTCCCGGGCTTCCCGGACGGCGGCCACCAGAGCAAGGATACGGTCTCTCATGAAATTCCTCAAATCAGTCAAATGTAAACCACAAAAAGAGGTCAGGGATAGTCCATGACCTCTTCTGGTTGCGGCATATTACATTATAACAAAAATTTCTGTTGCAGCATAGCGTTCCCCAAAAGTTTTACGGAAGGTTTACGCTATTTCCTTTAAAACGTTCCTGTCATTACAGTTTGACGGAGAAGTTGTCCACATCGAGACGGTGCACGGCGTCGATGAACCGGACCGTGCCGGTCTTGTAGCGCATGGACACCGTATGGGTGCGCACGCCGCCGCCGAAGAAGCGCACGCCCTGCAGCAGCTGGCTGTCCGTGATGGCCGTGGCCGTGAACATGCAGTCGTCGCCCTTGACCATGTCGGCAATGGTCAGGACCTGGTGCACGTCCTTGATGCCCATCTTATAGCAGCGGGCCAGCTGGTCTTCGCTTTCAGGGCACAGCCGGGCCTGCATGTCGCCACCCAGGCATTTCAGGGCTGCCGCGCCCAGGACGCCTTCGGGGGCGCCGCCCTTGCCGATGTACATATGCACGCCCGTGCCTTCGATCGCGGCATTGACGATGGGGCTCACATCGCCGTCCGTAATGAGCTGGATGCGCGCGCCGGCCTTGCGGATGCGTTCAATCAGTTCGGCATGGCGCGGCCGGTCCAACACGACGACCGTGACATCGCTGATGTTCCGTTTCAGCGCTTTGGCAACGCGGTCCAGGTTTTCCTCCACCGGGGCGTTGATGTCGATGCATCCCTTGGCACGGGGCCCGACGGCGATCTTTTCCATATACATGTCCGGCGCGTGGAGCAGGCAGCCCTTCGGGGCAATGGCGATGACGGCGATGGCGCCGTTCTGGCCTTTGGCCACCAGGTTCGTGCCTTCCACGGGGTCGACGGCGATATCCACTTCGTCCCCGCCGGCACCGACTTTTTCACCGATATACAGCATGGGTGCTTCGTCCAGTTCGCCCTCACCGATGACGACCGTACCGGAAATGTGCACCGTGTCGAACATGCCGCGCATAGCGTCGACGGCCAGCGCGTCCGTACCGTTCTTGTCACCGCGGCCGACGCTGCGGGCCGCGGCGATGGCTGCTTCTTCCGTTACACGGACAAATTCCATGGAAAGTTCCCTTTTCATTCGCTTACCACCTTTCTCGTTTTGTATTTCCATTTTTACATAAAACCGAAGGAAGGACCGGCGTCCTTTTATTCTCCTTAATTATCGCACTTTTGCGTATTTTCCGCAATAAAAGAAAGAGCAGAAACCTTTTCAGGTTTCTGCTCCTGTTTCCACGTTTCGATTTTCTTTTCCGCCTGGCAGCGCATCACTTGGCAGCTTCGTATTTCACAGCTGCGGCGATGAAGTCGCGGAACAGCGGATGCGCCTTGGTCGGACGGGACTTGAATTCCGGATGGAACTGGCAGCCCAGGAACCAGGGATGCTCGCTCTGCGGCAGTTCGACGATTTCGACGAGGCGGCCGTCCGGCGAGGTGCCACCCAGGATGAGGCCGTTCTTCGTCAGCGTGTCGCGGTATTCGTTGTTGAATTCGTAACGGTGACGGTGGCGTTCGTAAATCAGGGGTTCGCCATAGGCCTTTTCGGTCAGCGTGCCCGGGTATACTTTGCAGGGATAGAGGCCCAGACGCATGGTACCGCCCTTGTCTTCCACGTCTACCTGGTCCGGCATCAGGTCGATGACGGCCGGTACGGTTTCATCGAATTCGGAGCTGTTGGCGTTCACGATGCCGCAGCGGTGGCGTGCAAATTCGATGACGGCGCACTGCATGCCCAGGCAGATGCCGAAGAAGGGGATCTTGTGTTCGCGGGCATAGCGGACGGACGCGATTTTGCCTTCGATGCCGCGGTTGCCGAAGCCGCCCGGCACCAGGATGCCGTCGACGCCGGCGAAGACCTTGTCCAGGTCCGTGCCTTCGTCTTCCAGTTTTTCCGTGTTGATCCAGCGGATGTCGATTTCGGTTTCGTTGTGGACGGCGGCGTGTTTCAGCGCTTCCGTCAGGCTGATGTAGGCGTCCTTCAGCTCCACGTACTTGCCGGCGACGGCGATGGTCACCTTGCGGTCGTAGTGTTTCAGGATGCGTGCCACCATGTCATGCCATGCGGCCATGTCCTTCGGCCGGTTCGGCATGTCGAGTTTCTTCAGGACGATGTCGTCCATGTGCTGTTCTTCCAGCAGCATGGGGACTTCGTAAATGCTTTCGGCCGTCAGGTTCTGGATGACGGCTTCCTTGTCGACGTCGCAGAAGAGGGCCAGCTTGGCGATCATGTCGTTCGTCATGGGCCGTTCGCTGCGGCAGACGAGGATATCCGGCGTGATGCCGATGCTGCGCAGTTCCTTGACGCTGTGCTGCGTCGGTTTCGTCTTCAGTTCGCCTGCGGCGCCGATGTACGGCACCAGGGTCACATGGATGTAGAGGACGTCGTTTTTGCCGACTTCCTTCTTGACCTGGCGGATGGCTTCGAGGAACGGCAGGCTTTCGATATCGCCGACCGTGCCGCCGATTTCCGTGATGACGAAGTCCGCGTTGTCGTTCATGCCCACGCGGAAGACGCGGGACTTGATTTCGTTCGTGATATGGGGAATGACCTGCACGGTGCCGCCCAGGTAGTCGCCGTGGCGTTCCTTGTTGATGACGGCCTGGTAGATTTTGCCGGTCGTGACATTCGAGCTCTTGGACAGGTTGATGTCGATGAAGCGTTCATAATGGCCCAGGTCCAGGTCGGTTTCCGCGCCGTCGTCCGTGACGAACACTTCGCCGTGCTGATAGGGGCTCATGGTGCCGGGGTCGATGTTGATATAGGGATCGAATTTCTGTACCGTGACCTTGTAGCCTCTGCTCTTGAGCAGACGGCCCAGGGATGCCGCTGTAATGCCTTTACCCAGGGAAGATACCACACCGCCGGTTACAAAAATGTACTTCGTTGCCATCGTTACTGTCCTTTCTCTCTCACTGAATGGTTACCGCTCGCATGTCATGAAACGTCTCGAAAACAAAATAATTCATCTTAATTATAAAGGAATTCCGGGGAAACACAAGGGCAATTTCGCCCCCCGTTTCCCTGCCTTTGCGGAAGGAATTCCGGTTACATCTTTTCCGGTGCGGAAACGCCCAGGATGCCCAGGGCATGGCGCACCACGTGGCCGACGGCCAGGACCAGGGCCAGGCGGGCCTGCTGCAGGTCCGGCTCGACGCCCAGGATACGGCACTGGTTGTAGGCCGTATGGAACAGGCCGGCCAGTTCGTATACGTAGTGGGCCACCATCTGCACGGCCCGTTCGCGGGCTGCCGTGGCGATCAGTTCCGGATATTCGCCGAGCTTCTTGATCAGGTCGACTTCGGCCGGGTGCGTGAGCAGCGTGTAGTTGCCTTTGCCTTCGACGGGGATGCCGGCTTCGGCCACCTGCCGCAGGATGCTGCAGATGCGGGCGTGGGCGTACTGCACGTAGAACACGGGGTTGTCGTTGGATTTCTTTTTGGCCAGGTCCAGGTCGAAATCGAGCTGGCTGTCGATGGAACGCATGACGAAGAAGAAGCGCGCCGCATCGGTGCCGACTTCGTCGATCAGTTCGTTCAGCGTCACGGTCTGGCCCGTGCGCTTGGACATCTTGACTTCTTCGCCGTCGCGGATCAGGCGGACCATCTGCAGGATCAGGATCTCCAGCTGTTCCGGCTTGAAGCCCATGCACTGCATGGCGGCCTTCATGCGGGCGATATAGCCGTGGTGATCGGCGCCCCACAGGTTGATGACGCGGTCGAAGCCGCGCTGGAATTTGTTCGTATGGTAGGCGATGTCGGCCGCGAAATAGGTCGGCACGCCGTTGTCGCGGATGACGACGCGGTCCTTGTCATCGCCGAATTCCGTCGATTTCAGCCACAGGGCGCCGCCCTTTTCGTAGGCGTAGCCTTTGGCTTTCAGGAAATCGCAGGCTTCCTTGATCTTGCCTGCTTCGTGGAGCGTCTTTTCGCTGAACCAGACGTCGAAATGGACGTTGAAGCGTTCCAGGTCTTCCTTCAGGGCCTCCAGCTTTTCCTTGTAGGCCAGGGTCTTGAATTCTTCCAGGCGGTCGGCCTCGTCCATCTGCAGGTACTTGTCGCCGTACTTTTTAATGATGCGTTCCGCCGTTTCCACGATGTCGTGGCCATGGTAGCCGTCGTCGGGGAATTTGCAGGGCTTGCCCAGCAGTTCCAGGTAACGCGCGTTGACCGAACGGGCCAGGTTGTTCATCTGGTTGCCGGCGTCGTTGATGTAGTATTCCCGTTCCACGTCGTAGCCGGCGGCCTTCAGCAGGTTCGCCAGGGCGCTGCCCACCGCGGCGCCGCGGCCGTGGCCTACGTGCAGCGGTCCCGTCGGGTTGGCGCTGACGAATTCCAGCTGGATCTTCTCGTCGGACGCCTTCGGCAGGCTGCCGTATTGCTCGCCCGCTTCCACGATATGGGCGAACATGTCGTACATCCAGTCCGGTTTCAGGAAGAAGTTCAGGAAACCCGGTCCGGCAATTTCCACTTTATCCACATAGGGGCAGTCCAGGTGCTCCGAAACGTAGGTTGCCACGATGCGGGGATTGCAGTGAAGCGTACGGGCGGACTGCATGGCGAAGTTGCTGGCGAAATCGCCGAACTCCTTCTTCGGCGGTACTTCGAGCTGTACTTCGGGCAGGGCGCCGTCCTTCACGACCCCTTCCGCAATGGCTTTTTGCGCCGCCGCCCGGATGGCGTCGGCCAGAATCAACTTGATATCCACGGTTTCCTCCTGAAATTCCGGAAGGCCGGCGGCCTTCCTTCTTGAACTGATTGAATCAATACATTTCATTATACCAATTTCCGCGGTTCTTCTTCAACCGGAACCTGCCGCTGCAGGGGTTCCACGTCCACCGTGACGGCGATGCGGCTCGCTTCGCCGCCCAGTTCGGAATCGTAGCGGAGGCGGATTTCCCAGCCCCGCCCCTTGCGGAACACGGCCAGGCGCCGCGTGCGGATGCGCAGTGGAATATCCATGTACGGCGTATGATACGTCGTCTCGAAGGTCCGTCCCTGCTCGAACTCTTCCCGCAGCTCATAGGGCCGCGTGCGCAGGATTGTGACGGTGCCGGCGCCCCACTTGATGGTCGTCGCGCTGCCGGCCAGATCCGACCCTTCCGGTTCGTCGTAGCGGGCATAGAAGGAACCGTTCCGTTCCGTGAACAGCCCCGTCGTATCGACCCGGGAGCGGTTGACGGACGTCTCGTTCTTCACTTCGCTGTAAACGCGGATGCGTGCCTCCATGATGGACCGAACCTTCCTGAATATCCCATAAACAAAGGAGAGCTGATCCATCCTTCGTCCGACAGGGAATCAGCTCTGCTATTCCAAAAAATAACTTGATATATTATACTCTACCGGTTCCGCCTCCGTCAACCGTTACACCATATTGCCAATTTCCCGGTTTTATTATATTATATTGTTATCTTTCAACAATTATGATATGAGGGGCAATCGTTATGAATACAAACATGAATTTTTCCGAAGTCATCGTCTTCGTCATATACCTGCTGTTCATGCTGGGCATCGGCGTGTACTTTTTCCTCAAGAGCAAGGGCGGCGGGGAAAAGACCTACTTCCTCGGCGGCCGCCAGATGGGCCCGTGGGTTGCGGCCCTGTCCGCCGGCGCGTCCGACATGAGCGCCTGGGTCCTCATGGGCCTGCCTACTTCCATTTACGCGCTGGGTCTCGGCCAAATGTGGATTTCCGTCGGCCTGGCCCTGGGCTACTCCATCAGCTGGATCCTGGAAGCGCCGCGCCTGCGCCGTTTTTCCATCGTGGCCAATGATTCCATCACCATTCCCCAGTACCTGACGAACCGTTTCAAGGAAAGTTCCAAGGTGCTGCAGGTTATCTGCGCCATCGTCTTCCTCATCGCCTACACCATCTATTCGGCCTCCAGCATGAAGGCCTGCGGGACCCTGTTCCACACGGTCATCGGCATGGACGCCACCCTGGCCATGTACCTGGGTGCCTTCATCATCGTCAGCTACACCTTCCTCGGCGGCTTTTCCGCCGTCTGCTGGACGGACTTTTTCCAGGGCATGATGATTCTCGGCGCTCTTCTGATTGCGCCGATTTTCGCGGCCTCCATGATCGATACATCGGCCGCCGCCTCGATTCCCGTCAACTACTGGAACCCCATGCGGGACTGGCGTGAAATCGTTTCCGGCCTGGCCTGGGGCCTGGGTTATTTCGGCATGCCCCATATCATCATCCGCTTCATGTCCATCAAGTCGCAGCATGACATGCGCAAATCCGCGGCCATCGGCATCACCTGGACCTTCCTGATCCTGGTCTTCGCCACCATCGTCGGCGTCGTCGGCCGTTTGTTCCTGGGCCTGGACGAAACCGTCACGAAAGACTCCCTGGTCTTCGTCAACATGGTGCGCATCATCTTCCCGAGCGTCATATCCGGTATCCTGCTTTCCGCCGTCCTGGCAGCTTCCATGAGCACCGCCGACAGCCAGCTGCTCTCGGCCGCTTCCGCTTTCGCCAGCGATGTCTATAAGCCGGTCTTCCGCAAAAACAAGGCCAGTGACAAGGAAATGATGTGGGCCGGCCGTATCGTCGTACTGGCCATCGCCATCGTCTCCGTCCTGATTGCCTCGGCCCCGAATTCCGGTTCCATCATGGCCCTCGTCACGAACGCCTGGGGCATCTTCGGTGCCGCCTTCGGACCGACCATCCTGCTGAGCCTCTTCTGGCGCCGCTTCAACTTCCATGGCGCCGTAACGGGCATCGTCGTCGGCGCCGTCGTCGACATCGCCTGGTTCACCTTCCTGAGCAGCACGGGCATCTACGAATTGGCACCGGGCTTCTTCTGCAGCCTCGTTGCCGCCGTCGTCGTGACCCTGTTGACGAAGGAACCGTCCAAGGAAGTCAAGAAACTCTATGACAGCACCCTCGATTACGACGATTAAACGAAATACTGCACAAATAGGACAAGGGGCCGTCGCATAACGCGACGGCCCCTTGTTTCGTTTCTTCCGTGTATGGTTTTCCTGTTCCTGCTTTTTCAGCGCATGTTTTCAATGATGTCTTCGAAATCGTTGATCAGCTTCGGATGGCCCGTAACGGACAGGTCCCGCAGCAGATAGCCGTAGGAATCGTACCATTTGTCGGCCAGCTTCATGTCGAGGCCTTCCTTGCGGAATTCTTCCACCATCTTCAGGACGAAGCGGTTGACGTTGCCGTCCTTATCGACGTTCAGCGGGATGATGCGGGTTTCGGGTTCGAAGTCTTCCACCGTGATATCCCAGCCGCCGGGGACAGGCGGACGACGGTCGGCACGGATGAAGTATTTGGGGCTGAAGCCGCAGTACGTTCCGAATGCCTTGAACAGTTTTGCCTTTTCCAGGGGATAGCCGTTGGCGTTCCCCCATTTTACGATTTCGTCCGAAACTTCCTTGTTGTGGACGATACTGGATAATTCACCTTTTTTCAGGACTGCCATAGAAATTCCTCCTATCAGCATAATGGTTGTTTGACTGCATTTATTTTATTGTACCCTAACGGGGGCAGGATTTCAAACAAGAATCGAAAAATTCACGAGCGGCGCCGCGAACCGCTGCCGTCGTGTCGGGCCAGGACATCCCGCAGGGAAGCGAGAAAGTCCTCCCAGAGGACGGGAACCTGTTCCAGGGAACGTTCCACGCGCCCTTCCTGCGCCTCGCAGAATGCCTGAATCTGCCGTTCCAGGGCGGCATCGTCCGGATGGAGGCGCCGCGCGGCGTCCATCCAGTTGTCGTTGACGTAGTCGTCATGCAGGAAGCCGAGCGTGTCCTGGACCTGTTTCAGCTGCCGCACGAGGGACGGCGGCAGGCGCAGGACATCGACGGTCTGCAGCACGTAACGGATGCGTTTCACCTTGATCCGCATCTTGTGCAGGTCTTCCATGTTGCGGAAGTCGGGATACTTTTTCCGCAGTTCCGCCAGCTTTTCCACCCAGGTGCCCAGGCGGCGCCAGGCGTACACGGAGGCCTTTTCCCGGCTGCGGTTCCAGTCCAGGGCCGTATCGGTCCACAGGTAGAAGCCGGCCAGGCGCAGCGTGTGGTCGTTGAGCCGGTTGTCCCTGTAAAAGTCACCGGCGGCCTCTTCCCGCAGTTTGGTGAAGACGCCGGTCAGGCGGCCCATGTCCCGGCCGGTCTGGTCCTGGATCATCTGGCACTGCTGCAGCACGACATCCAGTTCCCGCATGGCGGACAGGGTCTCCGCCTCGCTCCGGAAGTAGCGCTGCCACTCCTGCACCTTGTCTGTCGGCAGGCCTTCCTTGAAGAACACGAAGCAGGAACGCAGGCGGCGCAGCTTGACCCGCAGCTGGCGCACGAGCTGCCGGTGGAGCCGGTCGTTAAGGACCAGGTACCAGAACCAGCTGATGCCGTAGAGCTGCCAGGGCAGGTAATGGCGCACGGCCTCGTCCCGGCTGCTGCCGCGGGGCAGGCGCGGATAGGGACGTCCCGCCATGGCGGCCAGGCGCCGTTTCAGGTCCGGCTCGGCGAGGACATACTCATCCGCCCCGGCCAGCAGGCGTTGCACCAGGTCCCGGACGGCCTCTTCCCCGCCGGGGCCGTACTGGAACACGACATCGTACAGCGTGATCATTTCGTTGCGGATCAGCATGACGCCTTCCAGGGTCTGGACGGTGTAACGGTGTTCCGCTTCCCCGCCGGCGGGCCATATCAACTTGTAGCGGTGGTACCGGGCACTGAGTCCGTCACCGCAGGTTTTTTCCTGCATGCGCCCTTGCACCGCCCGGGTCCCCGTCAGTGCCGCAATCTGCGCGGTGAACTGATCCGGGTGCGCCAGGCGGACGGCATGCAAACAAAGCTTTCGCATAGTCCCTTACCGGGCCGGATTATCTGACGCGGCTCGGCATGTCCTCTCCGGCCAAAGCGGCCAAAATGTTCTGCGCCGTCACGATGGCCATGGCGTCGCGCGTTTCCGCCGTCGCGGAAGCGATATGGGGCGTGACGGTGAGGTTCGGCAGGCCCAGGACCGGGTGGTCTCCCGGCAGCGGTTCCGGATCCGTCACATCGAGGCCGGCGGCGGCCACCTTGCCGCTCTTCAGGGCCTCGTACAGGGCATCCGTGTCGACGACCTTGCCGCGGGAGATGTTCACGAAGCGGACGCCGTCCTTCATCTTGGCGAAGGCATCGCGGTTGAACATGCCCTTCGTCGAAGGATTCAGGGTGACGGACACGACGATGAAGTCCGCCGTCGCCAGCAGTTCGTCGAAGCTTACGTAGCGGGCATGGAGGGCCGTGTCGTTGAGTTTGCGGTGCCGGTTGTGGTAGATGACCTGCATGCCGCTCACTTCGGCGCGGCGCGCGATGGCCTGGCCGATGTCGCCCATGCCGACGATGCCCAGGGTCTTGCCGTACAGGTCGACGCCCAGGCCGAGGGCCTTGCGGGCGCCCCAGAGGCCGCTGGTCACGTGCTGATAACCGCGGACGATGCCCCGGGCCGTATCAATCAAAAGGCCGTAGGCCAGGTCCGCCACGGCGTTGACAAGGACGCCCGGCGTGTTGCCGACGAGCACGTTGTGTGCCCGGCAGGCCGCCAGGTCGAAGTTGTCGTATCCGACGGAAGCCTGGGCGATGACCTTCAGGTGCGGCGCCTGGGAGAGCAGCTCCTCATTGATGCGGATGTTGCCCGTCGAATAGATGGCGTCGGCATCCTGCAGCCATTCCTTCCAGGTTTCGGCCGGAACGCGGCCGTGCTGCTGCCACAGCTTCAAATCCACTTTGCCTTCCAGGTACGGCAGGGCCGCTTTGCGGATGCTGCCGCTGCAGATGACTTTCATTTTCGTCAGATCCATGCTCTGTATCCTCCTTTGCGCAATGTGCGGAACGTTACATCATTTTGCCGGCGGAAGAATCTCCAGCCAGTAGTTGTCCGGGTCCGTGATGAAATAAATGCCCATGGCCGGGTTTTCGAAGCAGATGCAGCCCATGGCCTTGTGCTTGGCGTGGGCGGCTTCGAAATCGTCCGTCCGGAAGGCCAGGTGGAATTCATCTTCCCCCAGGTCATAGGGTTTCGTACGGTCTTTGAGCCAGGTCAGCTCGAGCAGGTGCGGCGTCTTGCCGTCCCCCAGGTAGACGATGGTGAAGTCCGGCCGTTCGATGCGGCGCGTTTCCTCCAGGCCCAGGGCCTCCTTATAGAAGGCGAGGCTCTTCTGCAGGTCCAGGACATTGAAATTGTTGTGTGCGAACGTGAATTCCATAGTTTCCTCCTTACGGTTTTGTGTTTCTAATTATATACTATGTCGGAATTGTCCGAAAGATGTAGTATGAAAAAACACCGCCAAAGCGGATGGCGGTGTGAGAGGCCTGTCCGGCAGGGATCAGGCGTAGAAAAAGATCAGTTTTGCCACCAGGATGGCCAGCGCGATGGCCGCCACCCATTTGCCCAGCATGGCCATGAACTGCATTTTGGCCGCTTCCCAGGCGAGGGTGCCGCAATTCTTGCAGTCCCGCGTGCGGTGGTATTCGTACGCATAAGCCATGAGGAAGGATCCGGCCGCGCCGCCGAGCAGGCTGCCGAAGACCGGCAGGGCCATCGTGCCCAGCAGGCTGCCCGTCAGGGTACCGCAGCCGATGAGGAACACGCCCCACCAGGGCACGCGCTCGGTCTTGATGCCGAAGAACGAGACCGTGAATTCCCACAGCTCGCCCAGGGCGTAGACCAGGATGATGGCCGCCACGAGGCGCGCGTCAAAAAACCGCCCGCTGTCGAAAAAGGCGAATCCCAGGCCGGTGAGCACCAGCAGGGTGTTGCCTCCCAGTCCGAAAAAGGCCAGCAGCAGCCCGGCCACAATGCAGACGGCCGCCAGCAGGGCTTCCAGCATGTATCCGTCGGACAGCAGCCCGGCGGTCGACATCATCAACTGTTCCATATCCTTCCTCCTTTCCGTTTCTGCGGCCTCATTATAGCACAGGGGGCGGCCCGAGGATTTGAAAACATTGTGAAATTGCGGTAAAATGAAGCCAAACCGGCATGCTGCCGTCAGCATGCCCTGATTCTGCTTATTCGGATAGGAGACTTTTATGAGCCAATTGATGCTGTATTTTCCATTCAGCGACCCGGCCCTGCTCTGGGAAATGTGGCGCGGTTCCGTCCTTGCCGCCGGCACGGTCCTCGTCGTGCTGCTGGTGTTCAAGTTCGGTATCCTGCGCCTGCTGCAGAGCCTGCGGGACAAGCTGGAGTACGATTTCCTGGATGACCTGCTGAAGGCGTTCGACAAGCCGATTGAGGCCTTCTTCCTCATCTTCGCGCTGTATTCCTTCTGCATCTTCAGTCCTATCGCAGTCCTGTCGCAGCATCCGTCCATCGACAAGATCCTGCGCAGCTGCCTCGTCATCTGCACCTTCGCGGGCCTCTATACCCTTTGCGACGCCGGGGAAGGGTTCATCCTCCACCTGATGCGCCGCGCCAACGTCGAAGTGCACCAGGCCCTGGCCGGCCTGCTCTCCACGCTGGCCCACATCTTGTGCGTGGCCCTGGCCTTCGTCATGGTGGCGAAGGAGTGGAACTACGACATTTCCGCCTTCATCGCTTCCCTGGGCATCGGCGCCATGGCTTTTGCCTTTGCCGCCAAGGACACGCTGGCCAACGTGTTCGGCAGCATCGTCATCGTCATGGAACGGCCCTTCCAGATCGGCGACTGGATCCAGGTCAACAACATCGAGGGCCTGGTGGAAGATGTCACGTTCCGCAGCACGCGCATCCGCACGTTCTACCAGGAACTGGTCTACGTGCCGAACAACCTGCTGTCCAACACGCCGATTACGAACTGCACGCGCCGCAAGCGTTTCCGCATCCAGTACAGTCTGGGCGTGACCTACGGCACGACGCGGGACCAGATGGAGGCCCTGTGCGCCGAAATCCGCAACTACTGCGAACAGAACCCGCACATCGACAGCCGCGACATTTCGGCCTACTTCTACGAATTCGGCGACAGCTCCCTCAACATCCGCATCGTCTGCTATATCGCAGCCGACCATTACAACCAGTATCTGGCCTACCGCCAGCAGTTCAACCTGGCCCTGCTGAAGATCCTCGAGGACAAAGGCGTCAGCTGCGCCTTCCCGAGCCAGAGCCTCTATTTCGAGACGCCGCTCCACGCGCGGGAAACCATGGAAGGCACGGTGGACCTGCGCCGGGCCAAGGGCGTGCGCGTCACGCCGGCTCCCGACGATTCGCCGAAAGTCCAGAACAACACGGTGGCCCAGAACACGAGCGCCGGCGAAAACCGCGACGTGGACAAGGACCCGCTGTAAGATACTCCGGAAAAACGAAACCCTTGCCGTACGACCGTTGCAACGGTCCGCGGCAAGGGCTTTTTACATTTGCGTGGTTAATCTTCGTCGACCCACAGCGGCACGTGGGTGAAACGGGTCACGTCGACGAGTCCCTGGTCCGTCAGGCGCAGTTCCGGAATGACCGGCAGGGACAGGAAGGACAGGACCATGAAGGGGCTGAAATCATCCGGCACGCCCAACTCGTGCGTCCAGAAAAGCAGCTGTTTCATCTGGGCGTTCACGACGTTCGCCTCCCGGTCGGACATGAGGCCCGCAATGGGCAGGGGCAGCGTGGCCTTCACTTCGCCGTCGGCCGCGATGACGAGGCCGCCGCCGATTTCGCGGAGCTTGTTGCCCGCCAGGGCCATGTCTGCGTCGTTGGTCCCGACCAGGGTCAGGTTATGGGAGTCGTGGCCCACCGTCGTCCCGATGGCACCCCGTTTGAGCTGCACGCCGCGGACGAATCCGAGGCCGATGCTGCCGGTCCCGTGGTGCCGTTCGCAGACGGCCATCTTCAGGATATCCCGCGAGGTGTCGCTGACGGCCTCGCCGTTGAGGATATAGGGCGCCTTGTGCAGTTCCTTCGTCACGAGCTGGTTCTGGGACAGGTCGATGACGCGCAGGTATTTTCCTTCCTCTACGGGAATCTGGAAGGAGAGCGGGTCCAGGGGCGGCATGTTCATGGTGAACACGGCCTGGCTCCGCACGGGGCGGCTGGCCCAGTTCAGGCGGCCGTTGTAGACGACGGGATAGCCGTCCTTGACGACGTGGACGGGCTGGAAGCTTTCCAGGTCGTCGAACACGTTGAGGTCGGCCGTGTACCCCGGTGCCACGGCGCCTAGGCCGCGCAGGCCGAAGCATTCCGCCGTGTTGAGCGTCGCCAGGGGCAGGAGCTGCTCCGCCGGATAGCCCTGGGTGACGCCGATTTCCAGCAGGTAGTTGATGCTGCCCTGGCCGATGAGGTCGTCCACATGGCGGTCGTCGGTGCACAGGCAGCAGCGGCGGTTGTCCACTTCCTGAAGGACGGGCAGCAGGTCGACCAGGTTGTGGGCGGCGCTGCCTTCCCGCAGGAACACGTACATGCCGCGGGAGACCTTTTCCTTCGCTTCTTCCACGGTGATACATTCGTGGTCATTGGTGACGCCGGCGGCGATATAGGCGTTCAGGTCATGTCCCGTGAGTCCCGGTGCATGGCCGTCGATGACGGCGTCCTGGAACGCCGCCAGCTTGTCCAGGACATCGGGCTGGCCCTTGACGACGCCCACGTAGTTCATCATTTCCGCCAGTCCCAGCACGCGCGGGTTCAGCTCCCGCACGGCCTCCATATCGGAAGCCGTCAGGGCCGCGCCCGACGTGTCCAGATTGGTCGCGGGCACGCAGCTCGGCACGTTGATGTACACGGAAAGGGGCATGTCTTCCGTTTCCTCGAGGAAGAATTCGATGCCCGACACGCCGAGGACATTGGCGATTTCATGAGGATCGGCGAACACCGTCGTGACCCCGTTCAAAAGCAGGATCTTGGCGAATTCCCGCGGTGCCAGCATGGAGCTTTCCAGGTGCACGTGGGCATCCATGAAGCCCGGCGTCACATACTTGCCGCGCACATCGATTTCCCGTTCCCCGTCATACTCCCCGATGCCGACGATGCGGCTGCCCCGGATGGCGACATCGGCCGTCTCCCAGGACTGTGTAAATACATTGAAGACCTGTCCCCCTTTCAGGACCAGGTCGGCTTTCCGCATGCCTTCCGCCGTGGCGATATCCGCCGCGATACGGGCCTTTACGTTGTCTTCCATACGCGTCACCTCATTCAGGACTTGTTTGTACCCATTATAACATACTGTCTCCCCCGCCGGGACGGAACCTTGTAAAATCCGTGCAAGGCCTGCCGCTTTTTGGTATAATGTCCTTAATTTCAACTAAAGAGGGGATTTTTTAATGGATGCCTTACTTCCCTACATCATCGTCGTCCCCCTGCTCTTTTTGGCAGGCTTCGTCGACTCCATCGCCGGCGGCGGCGGCCTGATCTCCCTGCCGGCCTATTTCCTGGCCGGCCTGCCGCCTCATCTGGCCCTGGGCACGAACAAGTTCAGCTCCACCTGCGGCACGACCATTTCCACCATCCGCTTCGCCATGAACGGCTTCATCCGCCCGCGCCTGGCCCTCATCTGCATCGTGGGCGCCATCGCCGGGTCCAGCATCGGGTCGCGCCTGGCCCTGCTCACGAACGGGGACATCATCTCCAAAATGATGCTCGTCGTCCTGCCCGTCGTGGCCTTCTATGTCATGCGCAACAAGAAGCTGAGCCAGAAGGCGACCGAAGGCGAACCGGAACCGGACAGCACGGTTCCCTTCAAGTGCGCCGTCACGAGCCTCGTCATCGGCTGTTACGACGGCTTCTACGGCCCCGGCACGGGCACCTTCCTGCTCCTCGTCCTGACCGGCTGGGCCAAACTGGGCATCCGCACCGCCGCGGGCCTGACCAAGGCTTCCAACCTGTCGTCGAACGTGGCGGCCCTGGCGACCTTCCTCCTGGCGGGCAACGTGTACTTTCCCCTGGCCATCGCCGGCGCCATTGCCAACATCTGCGGCAACTACGTGGGATCCGGCATGGTCCTCAAGGACGCCAGCCGCATCGTCAAGCCGATCATCATCATCGTCCTCGTCCTGCTCTTCGTCAAGATCCTCTGGCAGGGCTGAGGCCTCCCCTGCTTCCCGCCTTGCATTCCTCCGCGGAAACGGTTAGACTGGAAGAAGAGGCACGACACGGTACCATCAGCGTGAAAGAAGGCAATGTCATGAAAAACGGCAAAAACAGACCAAAAAAGAACAACACGACCAAACAGGACAAACTGCGCAAGGCCATGACGCCGGCCGCTGTGAAGCAGCAGGCGGAAAAGGCGGACGAAGCGCCGAAAAAGAAGCGCCCGCGCCACACGCACAAGAAACGCACGCCGGAAATGACGGCCCCCGCCGCCCCGGCAGCCGCAGCGGCCCCGAAGGCGGAAGCACCGGCCGCCGCCCCCGCGCGCCCGGCTGCGGAAAAACCCGCCAAAGCCCCGAAGAAGGACAAGGAAGCCCTGCGCGAAGAAATCCTGAAACAGCCGTCGAAACAGGAAATCACGGGCAGCAAAAAGAAGAAGACCGCCTACATGGCCGTCTACATCGTCGTCCTCGTGATTGTGCTCTTCCTGCTCTGGAAGGGCGGCATCTATCTTGTGAACACGTACATAAAGTAAGGCAGACGCAAAAACGCCGCAGTCGGAAAGACTGCGGCGTCGTTTTTTTCTGGCGACCCCGGCGCGATTCGAACGCGCGACCTTTCGCTTAGGAGGCGAACGCACTATCCAGCTGTGCAACGGGGCCGTAACAAAGCTATTATACCACAAAAATCCTGTTTGTCCGAATTTTCCGGGCGGTCACAAGGTCTCCTTCTTCCAGACCCAGGGATGACGCCGGCAGATGCCGTCGGCAAAGGGGATGAAGATGGAGAGGATGCCGAAAATGGCGAGCATGAAGCAGTACCACATATGCGGCACGATATCCAGCGTATTGAGCAGGACGCCGTTCTGCGTGGCCAGGGCCGCGGCGGTCAGAAGCTGCGCCGCATAAGGCAGGATGCCCTGGAAGACGCAGGAGAAGATGTCGAGCAGGGACGCCGTCCGCCGCGGGTCGACGCGGTATTTGGTACTGATCTGGCGCGCTACATCGCCCACGATGATGATGGCCACCGTGTTGTTCGCCGTGGCGCAGTCGATGAGGGACACGAGGGCAGCGATACTGATCTGGGCACTGCGGTTGCCCGAAACCATGCCCTGCAGTTTCCAGATCAGCCAGCGGATGCCGCCGTAATGGCTGATGAGGGCGGAAATGCCGCCGCAGAACAGGGCCAGGAAGAAGGCCTCGTTCATGCTGTTGAACCCTTTCCAGATATCCTGGGCGAAGGCGATGAGCGTCAGATCGCCGCTCGACAGGCCGATGATGCCGCTCAGGAAGATGCCGATGGTGAGCACCAGGAAGACGTTGAGGCCGATGAGGGCCAGGAACAGGACGGCCAGATAGGGCACGACCTTGATGAAGTTGTAGTCCTCCGCAATAGCCGCGACATCGAGGCCCGATGTCCCGAAATAGAGGTAGATGCCTGCCGTCAGGACGGCGGCCGGAATGGCGATGAGGAAATTGACCTTGAACTTGTCCTTGAGGCCGCAGCCCTGGGTACGGGTTGCGGCGATGGTCGTATCGGAAATCATGGACAGGTTGTCGCCGAACATGGCGCCGGACACACAGGCTGCCACGATGAGGGCGCCGGAAATGCCGCTTTTGGCGCTGATGCCGGCGGCGATGGGCACAATGGCCGCCACGGTGCCGACAGACGTCCCCGTCGCCGTGCCCATGAAGGCGGAAATCAGGAAGATGCCCACGGTCAGGTACTGGGGCGAAATGAGGCTGATGCCCAGGTTGACCGTCGCGTCGCGGCCGCCCATGGCCGCGGTCACGGCGGAAAAGGCGCCGGCCATGATGTAGATCATGAGCATGGTCATGACGTTCTCATTGGCCGCCCCGCGCGTGAAGATGCGGAACTTTTTGCGGATCGTCTCCCTGCCCATGCAGAACGCGGACAGGACGGCGATGAACATGGCCGTCACGGACGGGAACTGGTAAAAGGCCATCTTGACGCCGTGCATCTGGAAATAGATGCCGGCCCCCAGATAGATGACGATGAAGATGACGAACGGAAGCAGGGCCAGGGCCGACCCCTTCCTCGCAGCTTTAGTATTCAACGGAAGACCTCCCCGGAGCGCGGTTCCTTCATGACATACCGCGCTGGTATTCATAGTATGCATTATAACAAAAAAAGAGTGCCGCTTCAAACGGCACTCTCCGGTTTTGCGCGATACTGGATTGTCACAGGCCTTCCTGGCACGTTTCCGCCATTCCGGGAGGCATGCTCCACTCGACGCGGACGTCCGTTGCCACCCACATGCGGGTCAGGCACTGCTGGAACGCTTCCAGGCTGTCCAGGGGATTCAGGGTGACTTCCTTGAAATCCCGGATCGTCTCCCCGCAGGCGATGCGGAAGGTGTGCGGTTCGGACAGGTACTTTTCCACGGCGGCCTTCGCGGCAGCCGCTTCGTCATCGAGCACCACGTTGGCGCTCTTCGTGTCCGGGTCGTATTCGATATATCCGTAATGCGCGTGAAAATTGATCGTCACGGCGTACTTGCTCATAATTTTGCCCCTCCTCAACAATTGCATTCATTATAACAGGAATCAGGCAAATTCTCAATAGCTATACGTTTGCTTCTTTTTTCAGCTGGACCCCTTTTTCCAGGCGGTCCTTCTCCCGCTGCTGCCGGTTGTACGCCATAGCGGCCAGCTGCGCCTGCTCATACAGGATGCTCTGGGAGCTGACGGGTTTGCCGCGGCCCGGCGTGGAGCGGCGGTAATTGCCGTTGGACTGCATGATGTGGCTGCCCACATTGTCCGCCAAATACAATTGGAGGATATCCTGAAGCCGCTTGATATGCTCCTCCGTCTCAATGGGGAAGAACAGTTCGACGCGGTCGTTCAGGTTGCGGGGCATCCAGTCGGCACTGCTCAGGAAGACCTTGTCGTCGCCGCCGTTGTGGAACCAGAAAATGCGGCTGTGTTCCAGCTGGCGCCCAACGATGCTGCGGACGGAAATGTTCTCGCTGATGCCCTTCAGGCCCGGGCGCAGCGTGCAGATGCCGCGGACGATGAGTTCGATCTTGACGCCGGCAATGGAAGCCTCGTAAAGCTTCTGGATGACCGGCTTGTCCAGCAGGGAGTTCATTTTCGCCACGATATGGCCTTCCCCGCCGGCTTTGGCGATGCGGATCTCGTTGTCGATGAGTTCGTAGATCTTTTCCCGCAGGCCCAGGGGCGCCATGGTCAGCTTGTTCCAGATCGGGGCCTGGGAATAGCCGGACAGCAGGTTGAAGAATGCCGACGCGTCCATGCCGAACTGGTCGTTGGCCGTCATGATGCCCATGTCGACATACAGTTTCGCCGTCTTGTCGTTGTAGTTGCCCGTGCCCAGGTGTACGTAGCGCTTGATGCCGTCCGGTTCCTGGCGCACGACGAGGATGATCTTGGAATGGGTCTTGAGACCCACCAGGCCGTACAGCACGTGGGCGCCGGCCTTTTCCAGGCGCCGTGCCCAGATGATGTTGTTTTCTTCATCGAAGCGGGCCTTCAACTCGACCAGGACCGTGACCTGCTTGCCGTTTTCGGCGGCGCGGGCCAGGGCGGCCACGATGGGCGAATTGCCGCTGACGCGGTACAGGGTCTGCTTGATGGCCAGGACCTGGGGATCGTCGGCCGCCTGGTTGACGAAGCTGACGATGGGATCGAAGCTCTCGTAGGGATGATGGAACAAAATGTCCTTTTCGCGGATCTTGTCGAAGATGTTGCTGTATTCGGGCAGTTCCGCCGGTTTCTGCGGCACGAAGGGCTCGTAGAGCCAGGGCCACATGCGGTCCAGGGAAATGAAACCAAAGAAACACGTGGCATCCAGGGGGCCGTTGATTTCGTATACCTCTTCCTTCGTCAGGTCCAGGTTCTCCTCCAGGAACGTCACAATCTTCTTGTTCATGGTCCGGGCGATTTCCATGCGGCGGGTGACGCCGCGCTTGCGCTGGCGCAGCGATTTTTCGATTTCCTGCAGCAGGTCGTCGATATCGTCCTCGTCGACGTCGAGGTCGCTGTCGCGGGTGATGCGGAAGGGCACCACGTCGAGGATCTTGCAGCCCGAGAAAAGGCTGTCGCAGTGTTCCGTAATCAGGTCTTCCAGGTAGATGAAGGTCCGTTTCTCTTCCGGCACCACCTCGATGAGGCGCGGCAGCACGGAAGGCACCTGGACGACGCTCATGCTCTCTTCGCCCTTGGCCGTGACCAGCTGCACGGCCAGGTTCAGCGTCTTGTTGCCCAGGAAGGGGAAGGGCCGCGAAGCGTCGACGGCCATCGGCGTCAGGACGGGGTACACCACTTCCCGGTAATAGTTTTCCAGCCATTCCCGGCCCGCTTCGGAGCAGGCACTGTATTTGCGGATTTCCGGCCCGCCGGCCTTCTTCAGTTCCTTCAAAAGGCCTTCGAGCATACGGGACTGGAGGCGCATCATGTCGTGGGCCGCCACGGAGATTTCCGTCAGCTGTTCCCGCACGGTCAGGCCCGACGGGTCACGGCGCTTGACGCCGCTTTCCAGCTGGTCCCACAGCCCGGCCACGCGGACCATGAAGAACTCGTCCAGGTTGGACGCCGAAATGGCGATGAACTTCAGACGCTCCAAAAGGGGCGTCGTCTTCACTTCGGCTTCGCGCAAAACGCGCAGATTGAACTTCAGCCAGCTCAGTTCGCGGTTGAAGAAATATTCCGGACGGTTCAGGTCCCGGACCGGTTCCGCCTGCACGGGTTCCGGCGCCGGTTTGTCCGCCGCCTTCTTGCGCAGGGCACGGCCCGACCTGCTCGTCCTCTTGACGATGGATTCGATGGATTCCTTTGTCTCAGTCATTCCTTACAACTCCCGTTCCAGACGTACTTCGATACCGTATACCTCTTCCAGCATGGTCGCTTTCGAGGCAAACACCCACTCTTCCAGGTCCAGGTCCATGCGGCTGTGCACCTTGATGACCAGCTCGCGGTTCTGGATCTGCACCTTCACCTTGTCGATCTTCTGCAGATAGCTGCGGTCCAGGGCGTCGGCCAGCCGCACGATGGCGGACAGCTTGGCGACCAGGGGGATCTTCTCCTGGGCCGGCGGCTTGACGATGGAATTGTCCCCGAAATCGCCTTCCAGCACATTATGGGCGTGGTAATACGAAGCCAGGGCGATGATCTGCTTGTCCTCTTCCGTAAACCCGATGATGTCCGTCCCCATGATCAGCTGATAGGAATAGAGCGAATGGCTGCGCATGGACACGTACTTGCCGATGTCGTGCAGGATGCACGCCGCCCGCAGCAGCAGGCGGTGATGGTCGTTCAGGCCGTACCGCCGGCCGATTTTATCGAAAATGGCCAGGGAAATCTTTTCCACCTGGCTGACATGGCTGTAGTCGTAATGGTAGTTTTCGCCGACGTGGTGCACCAGGCTCAGCAATTCGTCTTCCAGGCCTGCCGCGTACTCCGGCTCTTTTTGCTGCACGATGTAGCGCAGCCGCATGCCGTCAATGAATGTTTCGTCGGAGACGATGATTTCCTGCGCCGTCGGGACCAGGGAAAGCAGCTGTTCATACAACAGGATCATAGGCAGCATGATTTCCGCCTCGTCCTCCGTCACATGGAAGAGCTGGATCATCTGGGGCAGGTTGAGGTTGCGGATTTCATCGAAGACCGCCATGAATTCGTCCCGTGCCAGATGGGTCAGCCCGCCCGGGCCGGCGCTTTTCTTGCCCAGGATCTTGAGCAGCAGTTCCGTTTCCGTCCCGGAAATGACCAGATAGCGCATGCTGCGGCCGCGCAGGGCTGCCTTGACAGGACCCGTCGTGCTGGCCAGGAACTGCATCAGCGCCCGGTTGAAGTGCTGGCTGCTGCGCTGGTAGTAGTTGAAACTTTCCTTGATGCGGATGATGCCGATGTGGAAGTTCTCCTGGAAGGTGATCTTGTCGCTCTCGATGCCCGTGATGCCGAGGCCGCCCGACGAGATATCGATGAGCATCATGCCTTCGTCCGTCGGGATATGCTGTTCCGCCAGGGTATGGCGGATGGCGATGAACTTCGTGTAAATTTCCATGGGCATTTCCGTGACTTCGACCGTGAGGCCCGTGCGGAGCTTGACCTGGTCCAGCAGATAGACCTGGTTCCGCGCTTCGCGCACGGCCGTCGTGGCCTGTGCCCGGTATACCTCGACCCCGTAGTCCTGCATCAGCTCGCGGAAGCCCTGCAGCACCTGGCAGATTTCCTCCACCATGGGGAAGGGGATGATTTTGTGTTTAAAGGATTCCTCACCCAGGCGGATGGGGTAATCGCACTGTTCAATGACCTTGAAGCGGCGCAGGCTGCGGAACTCCACAATCTGCATGCGGATCATTTCGGAGCCCAGATGGATGACCGCCAGGGTCGTGTATGTCTTTCGTTTTGGCATTGTTGCACACCTCTTCGAGTTATATCCTGCCTTATTCAGAATATTCGACGGACATTCCTGCAATTCCTTGCAGGACGGTGCCAAAAAGCCGAAAATATTTGCGGCAGGACGGAAAGGGACATTTTATTCCTTTAATCATACCGCAATTTTTGTAAAATTGGCGTAAATTCCCCATTGATTCCGTAAAATAGTATATAATGGAATTATAGAGAAACTGGGACGGAGTTGGGCACTGCGCCGGAAGCGGCGCGGCAGGCCCGGAGGAGAAAGTTATGCAGCGAATCGCCATCATCGACATAGGCTCGAACTCGGCGCGCCTGGTCATCAGCCAGATCTACAGCAACGGCGCGTATAACATGGTCTTCAACCAGAAGGAGACGCTGCGCCTTTCGCAGCGCCTGACAAAGGAAGGCTGGCTGGACGACACGGCCTTCGCACTGACCCTGTCGACCATGCAGGCCTTCGCCTTCATGTGCCGGCAGAACAAGGCCGACAAGATCATCGCCGTCGCCACGGCGGCCATCCGCAATGCGCCGAACGGCCCGGAGCTGGTCAAGCAGGTCGCGGAAAAGACGGGCATCAACCTGCATATCCTGCCCGGCACGGCCGAAGCCTACCTGAGCTTTTTGGGCACCATCAACACCCTGAACGTGAAGGAAGGCATTTTGTTCGACCTGGGCGGCGGCTCGACGGAACTCGTCCTGTTCCGGGACCGCCAGCTGATTGATTCCGTGTCGATCCCCATGGGCGCCGTCAACACGACGGCCATGTTCAACCTCCGCGGCACCATGTCCAACAGTGTCTGGAGCGATGTCAATTACCTGCTGTCCTCCAAAATCAACCGCTACGGCTGGCTGAAGGACACGAAGCTGCCCCTCATCGGCGTCGGCGGCACGGCCCGTACGGTCGCCCGCATCGTCCAGAAGGAGCACCACTACCCTACCAGCAAAATCCATAACTTCGTCGTCACGGCCCCGACCGTGCGCTCCCTGTTCAAGCGGCTGCGCGGCCTCAGCCTGGAGGACCGGAAAAAGATACCCGGCCTGTCGGCGGAACGGGCGGACATCATCCTCGGCGGTATGTCCATCATCAGCTTTCTGCTCGACCTGACAGGCAGCAAGAAGGTCATCACGTCGGGCTGCGGCCTGCGCGAGGGCCTGTTCTACGATTACTACGCCCGGCAGCGCTTCGTCCCGCTCATTGCCGACGATATCCTGGAGACGAGCACGTGGAATGTGCTCCGCCTCTATTCCAACAACATCGAGCACTGCGTCCACGTGGCGGACCTGGCCATGACCATGTTCGACAACTGGTGCGGTCCGTTGGGCATCAACCGGCGCTACCGCCGCCTGATGCGGGTCACGTCGCTGCTGCACGATATCGGCATCACCATCAACTATTACAGCCACGCCCGCCATTCGGCCTATATGATCCTCAATGCGAAACTCTTCGGCCTCACCCACGCGGAGCAGATGATGTGCGCCGTCGTGGCCGCCTGGCACAACGGCCAGTCGAAGAGCTATTTCCGCAACCACGTCTACCGCAGCCTGCTGACGGAAAAGGAATGGGAGCAGGTCGGGCGCATGGCCGTCCTGCTGGGCCTGGCGGAATGCCTGGACTATACGGAAAGCGCCAAAATCGCCGGTGTGGACCCCTACTTTGACGGCAAGAAGGCCGTTCTGGAAATCACCGCCACGGACGGGCCGGTCTTCATCGAGCTCCACCAGCTGGAAGAGAAAAAGCCCTGGTTCCGCAAGACCTTCGATATGGACCTGGATATCAAGGTCGTTTGAAACGTTATACGAAAAGCAAAAGGAAGATTGTCCGGTTAAGGGCAATCTTCCCTTTTTATGCTTTCAGGACGTATCCGTCCTATTTCGTTTTCAGGACCGGTTCCACTTCGAACAGGCGCTGCCAGGGCAGGACGAAGGTGTAATCATGGACTACGCTGCCCATGACGGGTTCAGCGGTCTTCACGATACTTTCCGTCACGGCCTGTTCGACCTTCTGCAGGTCTTCGCCGGCCAGTCCTTTGGCAGGCAGTCCCTGCGGCCAGATGACGCTCTGGGCGACATCCTGCCGGGCGTGGGCCTGATAGGCCCAGTCGTCGAGGTAACGCGTCTCCAGCATGCGTTTATGGGCTTCCGGGGACATGTATGGCGACAGGATTCCCTGGCAGATGGCGTATCCCAGGGAATTGCCCGGCGTGTTCCAGCCGTCGTAGGCCGCCACCTTGTAGGCCAGGCCGCGCTGGAAGAGGCCTTTCACGAGCGCCTTGTCGGCGCCGTTGCCGTAGGCCGTGTCCGCCACGATGACCTGTCTGCCTGCTTTCACGTTCTGCTCGATATAATCCAGGAATGCGTCCTTGTGCCTGTCGATGACGCCGTTGTTGACGGGCCAGTTGGCTTCCGGCGTGACGCCGTTGTACGGCGTGTTCTCGGCCAGCAGGAAATCCGCCTTGGCCGGGTGGCGCGTCGGGAAGGCGCCGGCGGAAAAGATATGGTCCCACACGGAAGACCGGGCCGTGTCGTCCTCGTAGGAAGGCACCGTGTCCGGACCCACGCCGGGTGCGTAATGCGTGTAGATGAACGGATAATTGTACGTCAGGCGGTTGGCTGCCTGGGTCATGAGCAGGAGGCCCATCTGGTCCGCCCCGGAGAAGAAGCGGATCTGCCCGCGGGGCATGTTGCCGACGATGGTCGCAATATCGCGGGCCTCGTTATGGGCCTGCGACAGGGGCGCCGTATCGTCCCGGCCGATGAGCATGTAGTCGAAGCTCTCGTTCTCCACGCCGTGCATGAGGAATGTCGTCGCTTTGAGGTTCAGGGCGCGGCGGCCGTAATAGTCTTCAGCCAGGTCCTTGGGGATTTCCCGGTCCAAGGTTTCCAGTTCCTTCTTTTCCCTGTGTCCCAGGCCCTGCAGCTCCTGCTTGTCGCGGAGCACGCCCTGGCGGAACAGCTTGCCGCCCCATTCCTTGTAGTAGACCGGTTCCGCCGGGGCGCTGCTCATCTTCGGGGAGCGCATGATGGTCACGAACACGTAGGTGTTCGGGCTGCCGGTACGTTTCTTCAGATCCAGGAGGCGTTCGGCGCGGGAGGCCAGCACGGCTTCGTCATAATGATGCGTGCGGGAGTCCACCAGGCCGCCGTAGAGCATGGTGTCGGCGCTGGCGACGACGGCCACGGCGCGGGAAGCCTGGTCTTCGAGCCATTCGAAGATCTGGTCCGAATTGCCGGTCTGGCTGGCCGACGACAGCAGTTCCTTGGGAGGAACCTGCACATCCCAGCCGGCGTCCCGCATGGTGCGGACGGCGTAGTCGTACGAAACGGGACGGGTATCCAGGGGCACGTAGGCGATGGTCCCCCGCCCCAGCGCGGGAGCGGCCGTGTCCGCGGCGGCCTTGTCTGCCGCCAGTACGGGCAGCACCGGGGCAGTCAGCGCCGCCAGTGTGCCGCAGAATAAGGCTTTCCAGATTTTCTTCATAGCTCTCTTCACCCCTCGGGTCTTGTGTAATTCCTTCTGTGTTTCATTATACCACCCGGACCGCCGTACGCCTACAAAAAAACGGCGGGGAGCCGTACTCCCCGCCGTTCGGATGGTTTCTGTTTCAAATGTTCTGCTTTCCGGGACTTACTTGGCGTACGTAGGTGCCGAATTGTCCTTGAGGACGACGTCGTGGGCGCCGCCTTCGACGATGGACGTAGCGGACACCAGGGTCAGTTTCGCCTTGTCACGCAGCTCCTGCAGGTTCAGGGCGCCGCAGTTGCACATGGTGGAACGGATCTTGGCCAGGGTCAGGTTCACGTTTTCCTTCAGGCTGCCTGCGTAGGGAACGTAGGAATCGACGCCTTCTTCGAAGGACAGTTTCGCGGAGCCGCCCAGGTCGTAGCGCTGCCAGTTGCGGGCACGGTTGGAACCTTCGCCCCAGTATTCCTTCATGTAGCTGCCGTTGACATTGACGCGGTTCGTCGGGCTTTCGTCGAAGCGGGCGAAATAACGGCCCAGCATCAGGAAGTCCGCGCCCATGGCCAGGGCCAGCACCATGTGGTAATCGTAGACGATGCCGCCGTCGCTGCAGACCGGCACGTAGACGCCCGTTTCCTTGTAGTATTCGTCGCGGGCCTTGCAGACATCGATCAGGGCCGTAGCCTGGCCGCGGCCGATGCCCTTGGTTTCACGGGTGATGCAGATGGAGCCGCCGCCGATACCGACTTTGACGAAGTCGGCGCCGCAGTCGGCCAGGAAGCGGAACCCGTCCGCGTCCACCACGTTGCCGGCGCCAACCTTCACTTTGTCGCCGTAACGCTTGTGGATCCATTCCAGGGTGCGTTTCTGCCATTCGGAGAAGCCTTCGGAAGAGTCGATGCAGAGGACGTCCACACCGGCATCCACCAGGGCCGGAACGCGTTCCTCGTAGTCGCGGGTGTTGATGCCGGCGCCGACCACGTGGCGTTTCTTGGAATCCAGCAGTTCCAGCGGGTATTCCTTATGGGAAATGTAGTCTTTGCGGAAGACCATGTAGAGCAGGCGGCCTTCGTCATCGATGATGGGCAGCGTGTTCAGCTTGTTGTCCCAGATGATGTCGTTGGCCTGCTGCAGCGTCGTGTCCTTGGTGCCGACGATCATGTTGGCGATGGGGGTCATGAATTCCTTCACCTTCGTGTCGGGATCCATGCGGCTCACGCGGTAGTCGCGGCTCGTCACGATGCCTTCCAGTTTGCCGTTCACCGTGCCATCGCTGGTCACGGCGACCGTGGAATGGCCCGTCTTGGCTTTCAGGGCCAGGATGTCTTTCAGGGTGCTGTCCGGGGTGATGTTGGAATCGCTCGTCACGAAGCCGGCGCGGTAGCCTTTTACGTTGCGGACCATCTGGGCTTCGTCTTCGATGGTCTGGGAGCCGTAGATGAAGGAGCAGCCGCCTTCGCGGGACAGTGCGACAGCCATCGTATCATTGGATACGGACTGCATGATGGCCGATACCATCGGGATATTCAGGGACAGTGCCGGGGTTTCGCCCTTCTTGAAACGCACCAGCGGCGTCTTCAAAGAGACGTTGTCGGGGATGCACTCGGAAGAGGAATAGCCGGGCACCAGCAGGTATTCACTAAAAGTATGAGAGGGTTCGTCGTAGTAAAATGCCATCTTGCACCATCCTTTTTTGACTGATTGTGTTGCTTGATTCTTTGTGTACGCAATGCCATAACAACGTCTTTTTTGTTAACTTTGTAACACTTTCAGGCGTTTTTGATATTCCATATATAATACAAGCTTTCCTTGGATTCGTCAAGTACTTTACTTTATTTTTTTCAGCGGTGCAGACAGGCATCAGCCGAGAAAAACAATTCAGTGCTTCAGGGCTCTCCAGGCGATATCGCTGCGGTGGTGTTCCCCGTCGAAGTGGATCTTGTCCACGGCGGCGTAGGCTTTGTCCTTGGCAGCGCGGATGCTGTCACCCAGGGCCGTCACGCCGAGCACGCGGCCGCCGTTCGTGACGATCTGGCCGTCCTGCATCCTGGTGCCGGCGTGGAAGACGATGACATCGTCCATTTTATCCGCTTCGTCCAGGCCCGTGATGGGCAGGCCCTTCGGATAGGAAACGGGATAGCCGCCGCTGGCCATGATGACGCAGACCGCCGCCTGCTGTTTCCACCGTACCATGGAGACATCGAGGGTGCCCGTCGCGCAGGCGAGCATGATGTCCGCCAGGTCGCTGTCGAGCAGGGGCAGCACGACCTGCGTTTCGGGATCGCCGAAGCGGCAGTTGAATTCGACGACCTTCACTTCGTCGCCTTTGATCATAAGGCCCGCATAGAGGCAGCCGCTGTAGCTGCGGCCTTCCTTGTTGAGGGCCGCGATGACTGGTTTCAGGATGGTCTCCACGGCTTTGACGCGCAGTGCCTCGGTCATGACGGGAGCCGGCGCATAGGCACCCATGCCGCCCGTGTTAGGGCCTTCGTCCCCGTCGTTGACGCGTTTGTGGTCCTGGGACGCGACCATGGGGATGACGATTTTGCCATCCGTAAAGGCCAGCAGCGAGGCTTCCTCGCCGTCCATGAATTCTTCCAGGACGACGCTGGCGCCCGCTTCGCCGAACTTATGGTCCGCCATCATTTCCGTCACGGCGTCCAGGGCTTCTTTCACCGTCATGGCGACCACGACGCCCTTGCCGGCCGCCAGGCCGTCCGCCTTGACGACGATGGGTGCGCCGTGCTCCGCAATGAAGCTCTTGGCCGTCTCCAGATCCGTGCAGACCGTGAAGTCCGCCGTCGGGATGTTGTATTTCTTCATGAGGCGTTTCGAAAAGGCCTTGGAGCCCTCGATTTCCGCCGCCGCCTTATTGGGCCCGAAGATGGGCAGCCCGCGGGAGCGGAAAATGTCCGCGATGCCCGCGACCAGCGTCGCTTCCGGTCCGACGACCGTCAGGTCGATGCTGTTTTCCTCTGCGTAATCCGCCACCTTGTTCAGGTCGTCCAGCGCAAGGTCGACGCATTTGCACTTGGGAACCCGGGCGATACCGGGGTTGCCCGGTACGACGAGGATTTCCTCCACATGGCTGCTTTGGGCCAGTTTCCATGCCAGGGCATGTTCGCGCCCGCCGCTGCCGATCAATAGCAGTTTCATGACGTTCCGTCCTTTCATCAGCTGTTCTTCAGCTGTTTTTCCAGATAATCGGCAATCATGGCATCGTATTCCGACGTATGGCGGAATGCTTCCTTGGCCAGGGTCTTGCGCGTCGTCAGGTCAATGTCGCCGTGCTGCTGCAGCATGGCGATGAGGCTGGAGTAACGGGCCGGGTTCGTGATGATGACCACGTCGCGAAAGTTCTTCGCTGCCGCGCGGACCATGGCCGGGCCGCCGATATCGATGTTCTCGATGGCTTCCGCCTCCGTCACGTTCGGCTTGGCGATGGTTTCCTTGAACGGATACAGGTTGACGACGACCAGGTCGATCGGCTTGATGCCGTGTTCCTTCAGCTGGGCCATGTGGTCCGGATTGCTGCGGACCGCCAGGATGCCGCCGTGGATGAACGGATTCAGCGTCTTGACGCGGCCGTCCATGATTTCCGGAAAGCCCGTCACGTCGCTCACGTACGTAACCGGGATGCCGGCTTCCTTGATGACCTTCATGGTGCCGCCCGTGGAAATGATTTCCACGCCGATTTCATGGAGGAACGCCGCTAGTTTGGTGATACCCGTCTTATTGGATACGCTCAGCAATGCTCTTTGAATCTTCATGTTTTTACCCCCTCGGATGCTCTATGGCAGATGTACTGCCTTCTCCGGCCGCCAACAGGATTTGCGGCCGTCCGTTCACGTTACTTCTCAGCGGGCGATGCGGACCTTGCGGCCTTCCACCGTAAGGCGTCCCTCGGCCCACAACTTGATGGCTTCGGGCAGGGCCTTGTGCTCTTCCACAAGGATGCGGTCCGCCAGCGTGTCTTCCGTGTCGTCGTCCATCACGGGGACGACTTTCTGCAGGATGATGGGACCCGTGTCCGTGCCTTCGTCAATGAAGTGGACCGTGCAGCCCGCCACCTTGACGCCGTACGCCACGGCCTGCCCCTGGGCGTGAAGGCCCGTGAAGCTGGGCAGCAGGGCCGGATGGATGTTCATGATGCGGTGCGGGAATTTGCTGATGAAATTGCCCGACAGAATGCGCATGAAGCCGGCCAGGACGACGAGTTCCGCCCCGTGGCTGATCAGGGCGTCCGCGATCCGGTCTTCGAATTCCGACTTGTCCTTGCAGGCCTTGCGTTCCACCACGACGGTCGGAATGCCGTGTTTGGCCGCCCGCTGCAGGGCAAAGGCATCTTTATGGTCGCTGACGACGACGGTCACTTCGACGGGCAGTTCCCCGGCATCGATATGGTCGAGGATGGACTGCAGGTTGGAACCGCGTCCGCTGACGACTACGCCGATCTTCTTAGTCACCGAAAACG
The DNA here is from genome assembly GCA_900315805.1 of uncultured Selenomonadales bacterium. Taxonomy (GTDB): domain Bacteria; phylum Bacillota; class Negativicutes; order Acidaminococcales; family Acidaminococcaceae; genus Succiniclasticum. Next base: position 69,738 of record ONAN01000003.1, on the reverse strand, counting down.
CCGCCTTTCATCACTGTCACCTTATGGCCCGGCACAACCCGGCCCAGTTCGTAGAACGTTTCGCCGGCCGCCTTCAGGTGGGCGCGCACGGCGTCCGCTTCGGACGGGTCGACGACGAGGACCATGCCGACGCCCATGTTGAACGTGCGGTACATTTCCTTGTCCGGCACATTGCCCCATTCCTGGAGCTTTTTGAAGACCACCGGTACCTCCCAGGCGTCGGCGTGCACTTCGGCATCGCAGTCGGCCGGCAGGATACGGGGGATGTTGTCATAGAAACCGCCGCCCGTGATGTGCACCATGCCGTGCAGGTCGAACTTCTCGATCAGGGGCAGGCAGGTCTTCGGGTAGAGGCGTGTCGGCGTGAGCAGCTTCTCGCCCAGGGTCATGCCGAAATCGTCGATATAGGTGTCGACGGTGTAATGCATGAGCTCGAAGCAGATCTTGCGCACCAGGGTGAACCCGTTGGAATGCACGCCGCTGGACGGCAGGCCCAGCAGCTCGTCGCCGTCCTTCACCTTGTCGCCGGTGATCATTTTGCTTTTATCGACGGCACCGACGCAGAAGCCGGCGATGTCGTATTCGTCCTTGGCATAGAAACCGTGCATTTCCGCCGTTTCGCCGCCGATGAGGGCACAGCCCGATTCCTTGCAGGCCCGCGCCACGCCTTTGACGATGTCGGCCACTTTCTGGGAGTCGACCTTGTCCACGGCGATGTAGTCGAGGAAGAACAGCGGTTCGGCACCCTGTACCAGGATATCGTTGACGCACATGGCGACGGCATCCTGGCCGATCGTGTCGTGGCGGTTCATGAGGAAGGCCAGTTTCAGTTTCGTGCCCACGCCGTCCGTGCCGGAAACCAGCACCGGTTCCTTGTATTTCTTCGTGTTGAGGGCGAAGAGGCCTCCGAAACCGCCCAGATCGCCGATGACTTCGGGCCTGTAGCTGGCGCGCACGCTGTCCTTCATCAGTTCCACGGCCTTGTTGCCCGCATCGATATCCACGCCTGCATCGGCGTAGGTCAAGCCCTTCTTGTGTTCGTCCATGACGTCCTCCTGTTATTTTTTATGTTCGAAAATGTATTTGGAGCCCTGGCGGATGATTTGTTCCGCGTTATCGGGATATTCCGCGTTGAAGCAGGCGCAGCACAGGTTCTCCCCGGCCACGTGCGACACGGCGCGTTTCATGCCTTCCATGGAGATGTAGTGCAGGCTGTCGGCGCCAATGTATTCGCAGATTTCCGCCTCCGAATGGGTCGAGGCGATCAGTTCCTTGCGGACCGACGTATCGATGCCGTAGTAGCAGGGATCCGTGACGGCCGGGGACGAAATGCACACGTGCACTTCCTTCGCGCCGGCGTCGCGCAGCATCTTGACGATCTTGCCGCTCGTCGTGCCGCGGACGATGGAGTCGTCCACCATGACGACGGACTTGCCTTCCACGACGGATTTGACCGGGTTCAGCTTGAGCCGTACGGCGTTGACGCGCTGCTTCTGCGTCGGCTGGATGAAGGTGCGGCCGATATAGCGGTTCTTCGTCAGGCCTTCCATGAAGGGGATGCCCGATTCCAGGCTGTAGCCGATGGAAGCCGCCGTGCCGGAGTCCGGTACGGAAATGACGATGTCCGCGTGGATGTCCTTCGTTTCCTTCGCCAGTTCGCGGCCCATGTTCACGCGGGCCTCGTAAACGTTCTGCCCGTCGATGACGCTGTCCGTGCGGGCGAAATAGACATATTCGAAAATGCAGTGGGCATAATGTTTCGGTTTATCCTTGGCGTACATGATGCTCACCGGCTCTTTGTCGTCATCGTCGATGACCAGCATTTCGCCGGGTTTCACATCGCGCACGAACTGCGCTCCCACCAGGTCCAGGGCGCAGCTTTCGGATGCCACGACCCAGCCGTGCTCCATTTTGCCGAGGCACAGGGGCCGGAAGCCGTAAGGATCGCGCAGGGCGAGCATCTTGTGGTCGTCCATGAACAGGAAGGAGAACGCGCCCTTCAGCTGATTGGCGGCGTCGGCCACGCGGTCTTCCAGGGTGGTCTGCGTGGAACGGGCGATGAGGCTCAGGACGACTTCGCTGTCGACGGTCGTCTTGAAGAAAGACCCCATGTTCATGAGGCGCGCCCGCAGTTCCGCCGCGTTGGCGATGTTGCCGTTGTGGGACATGGCGAGGTTGCCGCCGTCATAGTAGACCTTCAGCGGCTGGATGTTGTAGGCCATGCTGGACCCCGTCGTGGAATAGCGCGTATGGCCGATTCCCATGAAGCCCATCATGTCGCCCGTGCCGTCCTTGAAGACGTCCTGCACCAGGCCCATGCCGAGCTTGATCTGCATTTCGGACCCGTCGCTCACGGCGATGCCGCAGCTTTCCTGGCCGCGGTGCTGCAGTGCGTACAGGCCCCAGTAGATGTTCAGGGGTACGTCTTCCTTGTGGGAGTAAATGCCGAATACGCCGCACTCTTCATGCAGCTTATCCAGTTCAAACAGATCGTTAGAGTTGGACACCTTTTTCTCCTTACCCAGTCCTCTCCCGCTGCCAGCGCGGGACGCGGACTGTTCCCTCATTTTTGAAACGTCTCTCGTGCCGTTTATCTGCCGCTGCGCATGGCGTCGAGCTTCGCCGCCTTGGCAGCCACTTCGTCGCGCATCTTGGCGCGATAGGCATCCAGTTTCGCAACCAGTTCGGGGTGCTTGCCTGCCATGATTTCCACGGCAAAGATGGCCGCGTTCTTCGCGCCGTCAATGGCCATGGTGGCAACGGGGACACCGGAAGGCATCTGGACCGTGCTCAGGAGGGCATCGATGCCGTTCAGCGGGCCGCCGCCGATGGGGATGCCGATGACCGGCAGCGTCGTGTAGGAGGCGATGACGCCGCCCAGATGAGCCGCCAGGCCCGCAGCGGATAAGATGGCTTCCACGCCGCGGCCGCGGGCACCTGCCGCAAATTCATGCACCTTGTCCGGCGTACGGTGTGCCGAAGCCACGCAGACCTCGACCTCGATGCCGAACTCCTTCAGTACCGCTTCGGCCGGCTCCAGTTTCGGCCAGTCGGAATTACTGCCCATGATGATTGCTACTTTCATGTTTGCGCTCCTTTGTCCCTGTTGTGGAAATAAAAATAGGAAACCTGCCCTCCCTGTTCCGGAGGACTTTCGTGTAACAAACTATACAACTTTAAAGCGAATTGAGGAAATAAAACCTCAAGATAATTTTATCAACACTGGGAAATAGTGTCAATAAACCGAAATATGCATTTAATCAGCCGGTTAATCTTTCCCGGAACCCATGGCGGGGAAGCACAGCCCCGCCCCTTCCAGATTGTCCTGCAGGCGCTTCATGAAGCGAAGTCCCGGGTCGACCTTCCGCGAAAAATAGCCGGGCACCAGCTCCCTGTACAGGCCGGTCTTCCGCGCCTCGATCTGCTGGTAGTGGCCCCACACGTAACGCAGGTCCGGATACTTGCCCTTCAGATACAGGATGAGGGCCGTATCGGCCGCCGCCTGGGCGTCCGTCAGGTCGTCCCGGCCGTCCTTGCCGCCCACGTTCTCAATGCCGATGGCGCACCAGTTGTACCCGATGGCATGGCGGGCCAGCTGGGTCTCGGGGCAGAGGCGGTAGATGGTGCCGTCCTTGTCCACGAGGAACTGGGAGCAGACATTCAGCTCCTCACCGTCAGCCGATGTCCGGGCTTCGGGATAAAAGTAGCGGTACACGCCGTCCGCCGTATCCGAAGCCGTCCAGTGGACGACGACGGCCCGGGGTGCGATGGTCTGAATCTCCCGGCCGTAATGCTTCCGCGTGTAGGCCCGGATGAGCCGTTCCCGCTGCGGCGACTGCGCTACGAAGCGGTCGATGATGCGCGGTCCCGTTGTCTCCTCCCCTGCTGCAAGGAAAGCATTGCCGGAACGCGCCGGTGCCGCCGCGGCAGGGTGCAGCACCATAGCAGCGCTGCAAACAAAGAAGGCCGCCGCGAGGGCGGCCGTCCAAAACCGTTTCATGACTTTCCTTGCCTCCTACCGTTTGGGAAACAGGCGGAACAGGTCCACCGGCGCGGCGGAACAGAAATTGTAGTCCGGCACGGCTTCCTGTGCCTTCGCCCGCGCTGCCTGCAGATCGTGGAATACATCCCACTTGGCCTGGACCTGGGCGTGGCCGTACTGGCGCAGCAGGTAGGACGGATGGAACGTGGCGATGCAGTCGATGCCGCCGCGGGTCTTGAACCACTGCCCGCGCTGGTGCGTGATGCGCATGGACGGATTGCCCAGGTAATGCATGGCGACGCTTCCCAGGGCCACGATGACCTTGGGCTGCACGATGGCGATTTCGCGGGTCAGCCAGATTTTGGCGCAGAAATCCGCCTCCGCCAGGTCCGGCGTGCGGTTGCCTTTGGGACGGCATTTGACGATGTTCGAAGTCAGGACGCGGTCACGGGTCATCTGCACGGACCACAGGGCCTTGTCGAGCAGCTGGCCCGACGGCCCAATCAGGGGACAGCCGTAGTCATCCTCGACGCCGCCCGGGGCTTCGCCGATGAACAGGATGGGGCTGTCGGGATTGCCGTACCAGCCCACGGGAGCCTTGCACCCCTGGCGCAGCGGGCACGACGTGCACCGCTCCATCTGGTCCTGCAGGACGGCGAGCTGTTCCTTTTTATCATTTGCTGCCATGGTTTCACGAGCTTTCTTTAGAGAGTTTCCGGGCCTGCGGCTCAGACTTCGTCCGGGTCCATGATGCCCAGTTTGCGTTTCCAGTACCGGGAGTAGATCGCGCCCAGCGGGTTATGGGCCAGCAGGCGGTCCTTGACGGCCAGATACGTGACCGGGCCGTGGCAGTTGGCCATGAAGATGGAATCGTGTCCCACGCAGAGGCCGCACACGATATAAAGTTCCGTCCCCTGCTCTTCCAGGAACCGCGCCTGGAACTTGGGGTTGCACATGGCCTCGTGGTCCAGCTCCGGCTTGACCTGCTTCAGGCCGAACTCCTTCTTGGCGAAGCTGCAGGTCTTGCAGCAGACGCTGTAGACCTCGAAGCCCTGCTTTTCATAGAAGCGGCTGATATAGCGCGCTTCTTCGTTCAGCCCGATGCAGAAGGCGATGCCGAGCTTGTGATACCCCATCTTCTTCGCGAACTCCGCAATTTCCTGCAGGCGCGTGATGTTGCTGTAGAACGTGCCTTCCACATACGCGGCGGCGTCCATGATCTTCCGTTCTTCCGGCGTGTAGGCCTGCCGCACTTCCTCTTCCGGTACACCCGTGCAGTTCACGGCCTTCGTATAGCAGGCGTGGGTCGGACAGGTGGCACATTTCGCTTTCATGGTGTTTCCTCCTTCTCCTTCCGGTTCCGCATGGCGCGGATTTATTCCGGATGATCCGTCATTTTATGGCTGATATGCGTCAGCGCTTCTTCCTGGATATCGAGCACGTGCTGGTCGTCCAGGGAATAGAAGATGCTTTTGCCGTCGCGCCGCGTCTTGACCTGGTTGGCCATGCGCAGCAGCTTGAGCTGGTGGGACACGGCGGACTGGGTCATGCCGAGGGCCGCCGCCAGGTCGCTGACGCACAGTTCCTGGTAAGCCAGGGCGTTGATGATGCGCACGCGCGTCGGATCGCCGAGCACCTTGAAGAATTCCGCCAGCTTGGTCAGGCGGGCCTCGTCGAGCATGTGGGCGCGCACGTTGCGCACGATGGTTTCATTGTAATTGAGGACCGCCGTCTTGCCGGCGGTCCCGCTTTTCGTCTTGTTCATGGTGTATCCCCTTGCAAAGGCAGCGGAACCTGCCCGAAATTCACTTTACATTATAACACGTTGGGAAAACATATGAACAGATACTACAAATGTTAAAGTAAAAAATCCCCCTGAGGTTCAGGAGGATGTAGAGAATCGTAAAGGATGCAGCCAGATTATTGTTTTGTCTGCCCGTAATAAGCATGTTTTCCATGTTTTCTCTGATAGTGCTTTTCAAGAATGAAAGGCGGCAGGCAGCTCTCCGGATTTAGGAGCAGCGTCTTGAAGGCCATTTCTGCCACTTTCTCCAAAACCGTGGCATGGTACGCCGCTTCTTCCGGATCCTTCCCCCACGTGAACGGTCCATGATTTTTGACGATGATACCCGGAACGGCCAGCACCGGCTGGTTTAAGGCAGACACAGTCTCCCGAATGACCATTCCCGTATTCCGTTCGTATGCCTCTGCCACTTCGGCCTTTGTCAGGCTCCGGGTGCAAGGGATGGCACCGTGGAAATAGTCAGCATGAGTAGTGCCCAGAGCCGGAATATCCTTCCCCGCCTGGGCGAAAACCGTTGCGTAGACCGAATGGGTATGCACTACACCCCCTATTTCCGGAAACGCTTTGTACAATTCCAGATGGGTCGGTGTATCCGACGAGGGACGCAGGAATCCTTCCACGACCCGGCCGGTATCCGCGTCGACGACGACCATATCCTGCCAGGTCATGGCAGCGTAATCCACGCCGGACGGTTTGATGACCATGAGGCCTTTGTCACGATCTATGCCGCTGGCGTTTCCCCAGGTATAGATGACCAGGTTTTTGCGCACCAGCTCCAGATTGGCTTCGTATGTTTTTCGTTTCAATTCTTCCAACAAAGGTATCACCGGACCTTTTTTAACAATGTGCTGGCAGCCTGCAGGACACCTTCCACATTCAGGCCGTAATAGTCGAGAACCTGACTCTGGGAACCGGAAATAACCGGACTGTCAGGCAGATAAAGGCTGTACACAGGACAAGGATGACTGGCACACACAATCGCCGCGACGCAGGAACCAAGTCCTCCCCAAGCCACATGTTCTTCCAAGGTGATGATGGCCCTGCACTCCCTTGCGGCCTTCCGTACCGCCTCTTCGTCAATAGGTTTCACGCAATACATATCCAGCACACGGGCAGACACACCTTGCCCTTTCAACCTCCGTCCCGCTATAAGGGCAGCGTTCGCAAGTTCCCCGCAGGCAATGATTGCAAGGTCATTCCCCTCCTGCAGGACAGTCGCCTTATGGAGTGTGAAGGGGACATTTCCTCCTCCGTAAAGGGCCGGAACGGGATTACGCCCCACCCGGATATAGGCTGGATCGTTATCTTGCAACAGCGCCTCCATCAGGCACCGCGTCTGTCCCGGGTCGGCGGGCAGGAAAACGCGCATGCCCGGAAGTGAACCAATGACGGCAATATCGTTGACGGAATGGTGCGTCATGCCGAGAGCCCCGTAGCTGATACCGCCGGAAACCCCGATTAGTTTGACATTCACATGGGAATAGGCGACATCCACCTTGATTTGTTCCATACTGCGGGACGTTAGGAAACTTGCCGGCGAGACCGCAAAAACCTTCTTGCCGCAGCTCGCCAGACCGGCGCTGATTCCCACCAAATCCTGTTCGGCGATTCCCGCTTCCACAAATTGTGCGGGGAAGCGTTCCGCAAATTCAGTCATAGAACCGCTGCCACGGGAGTCACTGCACAGCACCACAATATCCTTATCCGCGGCTGCCGCCTGAAGAAGCACGTCGCAAATCACTTGTTTGTTCGAAATCATAACCGCGACGCACCTTCTTCCAACTCAGCCTTCATCAGCTCATATTCCTGTTGTGACGGAACCCGGTGATGCCACTCCACTCTGTTTTCAATGGAGGGACAGCCTGCTCCCTTCATCGTATGGGCCAGGATGACGGTTGGTTTTCCGTTTTCTTCAAGGGCTTCTTCGAAGGCTGCACAGACAGCGCACATATCATTTCCATGTACCAGTTCCACCACATGCCAGCCGATAGCATTCCAGCGCACAGGCAGGTTTCCGGGAGACAACACTTTTTCTGTCGGGCCGCTGATCTGCAGCCCATTGCAATCAACGATAGCCGTCAGATTGTCGAGCCTGTTATGCGCGGCAAACATGGCGGCTTCCCAGACGGACCCTTCGTCTAATTCCCCGTCTCCCATCAAGACATACGTATGGTAAGGACGTTGATCCATCCGGGCAGCCAGAGCCATTCCGCACCCTAGAGACAACCCATGTCCCAGGGAACCGGTGTTCATTTCCACGCCGGGAATCACCCTGTTGGGATGACCGATAAACGGCGTCCCGATGCTCCCGCAGCTCTTCAAATCCTGTTTCGGAAAACACCCTTTTTCCGCCAGGATGGCATATAGCGCTTCCACGCAATGGCCTTTGCTGAGTACAAACCGGTCCCGGTCAGGGTTCTCCGTGTCAGCGGGCCGAAAATGAAGAAATTTAAAGTAGAGCGCAGTCAGCAGTTCCATTTCGCTGAAGTCACCCCCGATATGACCACTTTTGGCATAGTAAATCATGTCGAGGACGACCTGGCGGATGTGGTTGGCCATCCGTTCCATACTGCGGATTTCGGGATTTTTTTCAGACATGAAAACCATGACATGTCTCTCCCTTATTCCTTAATCAGCCAAGCCTTTTCGTCCGGGAAGTTGACATAAACCTCTCCGTGCATCAGTTTCTTACCAGGATCGAACACATCGACAATCCATTCCTTTCCCGCCCCGTCATGGACGAAATAACGCACCTTCTCCCCGAGGAACATTTTGTTGAAGATAGTCGCCTTCACATTGACCTTTCCCTGCACCGGCGTTTCGGACAATCCGATGCATTCCGGACGGATACTGACGGAATAGGTTTCTCCGGGCCGGACATCTTTGTCGGTCCTGATGGTGACGTCCTGGTATTTTACTTGATGGCCGCCGGTCCCGTTTACCTTCAATAGGTTCGTCGTCCCAATAAAGTCTGCGACAAATGCCGTCTTCGGTTCAAAATAGATCTCCTGAGGCGTCCCTACCTGATGCACCACGCCGTCCTTCAGCACGACGATGCAGTCGGACATGGACAACGCCTCCGACTGATCATGTGTGACATAGATTGTGGACAAACCCATCTGGCGCTGAATATCGCGCAGTTCAACGCGCACGCTCTCACGCAGCTTGGCGTCGAGGTTAGACAGCGGTTCATCCAACAGCAGGATTTCCGGATCCATGACAAGCGCTCTCGCAACAGCGACACGCTGCTGCTGTCCACCGGACATCTGGTTGGGATACCGCTTTTCCATCCCTTGCAGCTGCATCAGTTCCAATGCCTTTTTTACTTTTTTATCAATCTCTGCTTTCGCTAAATGTTTGACTTGCAGCCCGTAAGAAACGTTTTCGTAAACGTTCATATGGGGAAAAAGGGCGTATTCCTGAAACACCATGGCGGCATTCCGGTCATACGGTGGTACCCTCTCGATGTTCCGGTCGTTTAACAGAATTTCCCCGTCGTCCGGTTCATAAAATCCGGCAATCATACGCAAAATCGTCGTTTTGCCGCACCCGGAAGGTCCCAAAAAGGTGACGAAATCCCCTTTCTTGAAATTCATGCTCACATTTTTAATGACATGGTTATTGCCGAAATATTTGTTGATATTCTTTAATTGCAATACATAATCTGCCATAATCTTCCCTGCTTTCCATCAAAGGTCAAAAATGTTGATTTTATCTCTGAGAATCAATTTCACAATTCCGAATGTCACGTAAATGACCAGCATAATACCTACTGCCGTGGCACTAGCCGTGGGCAGGAATCCCTGGTTGGCAAGGCTCATGATATTGATTGACGCCAGGTTCCATTCCGGAGAAACCAGGAAAATGACGGTCGACAACGTATTCATAGACCGCATGAATGCATATACGAAACTGACAGACAAGGAATTCTTGAGCATGGGCAGCACGATCCGGCGGAACGTCGTGAAACTGTTCGCTCCAAGGTTCGTAGAGGCCTGTTCCAAGGACCCCTCAATCTGTTTCAAGCCGGCTACAGCTTGCCGATATCCGACCGGCAGCTGCCGCAGCGACATGCCCAGAATGATGATTCCCAGCGTACCGGTCAGTTCCAGAGGCCCGTCATTGAATGCGAGGATCAATGCGAGACCGATGAACGTACCAGGGAGGGAGACAGGAAGCATGGCCAGAAAATCCATCACGGTCCGGCCAGGGAACCTCTTCCGGATTGTGAGGAATGCCAGGGCGATACCAAGAACGGTCGTGATAGCGGCCGTGGACATGGAGGCTACCCACGAATGCAGCATGACCTTGGACTGAATGACACCTTCCTTGAAATATTGCAGCGTAAATGTATAGTCAGCGCCAAAAGCAACGGTAAAGGCAAACAGGATGACGACACCGATAATCATCAGGATAATCAGGCTGATGAACATGCAGAACAGCCACAAGAGGCGCGTGGCCATCGGGCCCGCCGTCACGCGGATCAAACCGGAAACCGGTTTGCCCGTGACCGTGACATAGGAATTCTTTTCCAGATAATATCGCTGCACAAAAAAGACAATTAATGTCGGCACAACCAGAAAGACGGACAAAGTCGCGCCCATCGGCATGTCCCATGCACCTGTCACCTGTGCGTATGCTTCTGTGGCAAGGACATGGTAATTACCGCCGACCAGCTGAGGATTGCCGAAATCGGCCAGTGAGTTGATGGCAACCAGCAGAAACGCACTGGCAATACCCGGTGTGGCCAGTCGCAGCGTCACGGTACGGAAAAGGTACCAGCCCCGGGCGCCCAGGTTTTGCGCGGCAAGTTCCAGATTCGGGCTGATACTTTTCAAAACGCCGGAAATCGTAATATAGGCAAGCGGGAAAAATGCGATGGTCTGCGCGGCCCACAAGCCGAAAGGCCCGTACAAATCAACATGGAGATGCATCAGATTCCACGTTACAAACCCGCGACGTCCGAAAAGCATGATGAACGCCAAGCCGGAGACAACCGACGGAGCCATGGTCGGCAGAAGAGCGACGACCTGAAAGAATCGTTTGCACGGCATATGGGTATAATTGATGCCATACGCAAAAATGAAGCCGAAAATGATTGCCGTCGTCGTCGCAATTAAGGAAGAAAACAGCGTGTGCCCAAAAACCAGCAGATATTCTCTGCCTGTTAACGCACGCACCCAGTCTGATGCAGAAGGCACCAGTAAAATCTTAACGAAAGGATAGATGATGAATATGGCAAAGAGAAGGAATACGGCTGCAATACTGATCAGGAGCGGCGGCTCCCGCAGCAGCACCTTCATCTCGGCGCCAATGCCAGTATGTTCGTGGCCGTTATCTTTTTCAATCATGATGAATCGTTACTCCTCAAAACTTAGTCAGAATCATATGAAACCAGTCATTATTCATTTTCATCCAGAAAAATGCCTCCGCCCGGAAGCGGAGGCATTTGAATGCAGATACTTTGCTGCCGGACCGTCAGAATCGGAACGGCTGAACTTATTTACCGAAGAACGTATCGCAGTTCTTCTGTTTATCTGCACCGGCTTTGACCAGATCGTACCCTTTGAACAGCGGCAGCTCCTTCAACGGCTTCATACCCTTCGGGGGAGCCACATCCGGGTTGCAGGCTACGCCGTTCGTAGTGCGGACAAGGATGTCGCCCGCTTCCTTAGTCAGTACGAAATCGATGAAAGCCTTCGCTACCTCATCATTAGCCTTGTTTTTGATTTTGCCGACAGGGCAGGTAGTCCAACCTGCATTGTCGTAAATGGTGCTGTGGATTTTCTGTCCCTTATTGCTTACCAGCGTCTGGTCAGAGATGAAGTTCAGGCAAATGAGGTATTCGCCGGCGCCGGTCTTCTGGCCAGGAGTGAAACCGGAAGGCGTGAACTGCGCAACCTGGGGTTTCAATGCCTTCAGGTAGGCCCAGCCTTTTTCTTCACCCATCTGCTGCAGAATGGAGCTGATGAACGTGTTGCCCGTACCGGATTTTCTCGGATCCGGCATGATGATTTCGCCCTTGAATTCCGGTTTGAGCAGATCCTGCAAAGTTTCCGGGGCTTTCACGCCCTTAGGGGCGAACTCCTCTTTGAAACGCTTCTCATTGTAGCCAATTGCCATTACTTCCAGATACGTACCATACCAGAAACCATCTTTGTCCTGATATTCCGGAAGAATCATTTTTGCATTCGGAGACTTGTAAGCTTCCAGCAAGCCATCCGCAGCAGCTTTGGCATGTGCATCAGCCGTACCGCCCAGCCAGATATCGGCCTTCGGGGCATCCTTTTCCGCCTTGATACGTGCCAGGGCCTCGCCAGTCGGCAGACGAATGAAGCTTACATCGGCACCGGTCTTCTTTTTGAAAAGCTCGGACAGCTCTTTCGCCGTATCCTCATGGAAGGATACATACATGACCAGCTTTTTCCCTTTCAGGGACTGCCCGCCCGTTGCGCCAGACTGCTTCTTGTCACCGCCGCCGCCGCAACCGGCCGCCAGCAGGGACAGACCCGTCAAAGCCACAGCCAACACTGTTTTCCATTTCATAAGATCGCCTCTTTCTTTGAAAAATTAATTGTACTAAATTTATAAATTGTTTGCACAATTTATATAATTTTCAGACTATTTTTGGTATTATTTACTTTTTCTTTACATAAACTTTACATAATTTTTACAACATAATTTTACCATATCCGAACTGAAGAATGCAACTGGGAACGCACCTTTACAGAAAACATTCAATTTATCCGCCACACGACGCAAAATTTGATATAATAGGGAATAAAATGTTTAAATCATATTTCAGGAGGCACTTATGCAGTTAGTCATTACCATGCCGCAGCTCCTTTTGATGCTGGCCACGATCTTCCTGGTCATCGGCGGCGGCATTTACGCGGCCCGGGCCGTGGATTCGGCCGAAGGGTATACCCTGGGAGGCCGGACGGCCGGCACTCCCATGATCGCCGGCAGCCTGGCCGGTACCATGGTCGGCGGCGGCGCCACCATCGGCACGGCGCAGCTGGCTTCGTCCGTCGGCCTGTCGGCCTGGTGGTTCACCCTCGGTTCCGGCATCGCCTTCATCATCATGGGCCTGTTTTATGCGCAGCCCCTGCGGGCCACCAGCCTGGAAACGATACCCCAGTACCTGTCCCTGCATTACGGCAAAAACGTTGGTGCCGTGGCGACCATCGTCGCATCCCTGGGCATCTTTTTCAGCACCATTTCGAGCATCCTGCCGGGCATGAAGATGATTTCCTCCATCTTCGGGACGCCGGCCGCCGTATCGGCAGTGCTCCTGATCCTGCTCGTGTGCGCCTACATCTTCTTCGGCGGCATGAAGAGCGCCGGCGTCGGCGGTATGCTGAAAATGGTCATCATCTGGGTGACCATGGTCCTGGCCGGCGGCTCAATCTTCTTCACCATGCGCGACGACCCGCAGTTCGTCGCCGCCCTGCCGTCCTTCCCGTGGTACAGCCTGTTCGGCCGCGGCGTGAGCGCCGCCCTGTCGAACCTGCTGTCCCTCATCTTCGGCGTCCTCTGCACGCAGACCTACATCCAGTGCCTCTTCTCGGCCGACAGCCCGAAAACGGCCATGTACGGCTCCTTCGCCGGAGCCCTCGTCACCATTCCCGTCGGCCTGCCCTGCGCCCTCATCGGCATGTACATGCACGTCACCCATCCCGAAGTCCCGGCCATGCTGGTCCTGCCGGCCTTCCTGCTGACGGAACAGCCCGTCCTGATCGGCTCCCTGGCCATGGGTGGCATCGTCCTGTCCCTGATCGGCTCCATCGGCGGCCTGGGCCTGGGCATCAGCACCATGGTCGCCAAAGACCTCGTCGCCCCGCTCTGCCATATCACGGACGGAAAGACGCAGCTGAAGCTGACGCGCTGCATCGTCATCGTCATCATGTTCATCGGCTGTGCCTTCGCCATCGCCCACCAGGATTCGGAAATCCTGTTCTGGAACTTCCTGTCCATGGCCCTGCGCGGCGCCGGTGTCTTCCTGCCGCTGACCCTGGCCATTTTCGCGCCCCGCTTCGTCAACGGGAAATGGGTCCTGGCCTCCGTGATCCTCAGTTCCCTGGCCGCCATTGGTTCCGTACTGGTCGGCACGGGCATCAAGCCGGTCTTCCTCGGTGTCGCCGTGAGCGCCCTCGTCCTGATTGTGGGACACTTCGTCGGCACGGTGCCGCCTGCCCTGGACGAGAATCCCCTGGTGGAAGAATGGACCGACGAGCACGGTGTAATGACGGAACAGAAAAAGAAGTTCAAACGCTGAGCCCTGCAACGGGCATGAAAAAAGACGGTTTCCGTCCGGTTGGATCCGGACGGGAACCGTCTTTCGTATTCTTTCCTGTGTTTTTACGGCGCTGCCGTCAGCCCTTGAAGAAGGTGCCGAAAATACCGCGGACGATGCTGGCGCCGACGTTGCCGCCGAGGGTCCTGCCGAAACTGCCCAGGGCCTTGCCGCCCACTTCGCGGCCTACCTGGCGACCCACCGTGCCGAGGATCGAGTTGCCGACGCTCTTGATGGCGCGGTTCTTGGCGCGCTGTTCCCGCTCGGCTTCGCGGGCTTCTTCCTTCAGGCGCTTTTCCTCTTCCTTGGCGGCCTGTTTCGCCGCTGCCTCTTCTTCCTTCGCACGCTGTGCATCCGCTTCGGCCTGCGCCTGGGCGGCTTCTTCTTCCTGCCCCTTGCGGTTCAGGACTTCGTACGCCGAATCGCGGTCGAAATAGGTCGCGTACTTGCTGTACATGAGGCTGCCTTTGACGGCCTGGTCCCGGAGCGTGTCCGGCGCCGCGGCCATGCTGCACTGCGGCGGCAGGATGGAGACGGACTGGGCGATGCCCGGCACGCCGTCCTCGCCGAGGAAGGAAACGACGGCTTTGCCCGTGCCGAGGGCCAGGATGGTCTTTTCCGTATCGAAGTCCGGGTTGCGGCGGAAGGAATCCGCTGCCGCCCGTACGGCTTTCTGGTCTGCCGGCGTGTAAGCGCGCAGGCCGTGCTGGATTTTGTTGCCCAGCTGGGCCAGGACGCCGTCGGGAATATCCGCCGGGTTCTGCGTGCAGAAATAGATGCCGACGCCTTTGGAGCGGATCAGCTTGACGACCTGCTCAATCTTGTCGAGCAGGGCCTTGGATGCGTTGTCGAAGAGCAGATGGGCTTCGTCGAAGAAGAAGACCATCTTCGGTTTCGGCATATCGCCGACTTCCGGCAGCGTTTCGAACAGTTCGGAAATCATCCAGAGCAGGAACGTGGAATACATGGTGCCGTTCTGGATCAGCTTGCGGCTGTCCAGGATGTTGATCATGCCTTTGCCGTTGTCCTGGGTCAGCCAGTCCGTGATGCTGAGGGCCGGTTCGCCGAGGAACTGCTCGCCGCCGGCCAGTTCGAGGGCCACGACGGCACGCGTGATGGCGGCCAGGGACTGGGTGCTCATCTTGCCGTAGTCCCCTTCGAAATCCGCGCGGTGGTCCGACACGTATTTCAGCATGGCTTTCAGGTCTTTCGTGTCGATGAGGAGCAGCTTGTTGTCATCGGCAATCTTGAAGACGATGGAAAGGATGTCGCTCTGCAGCGGGTTCAGGCCCAGGATGCGGGCCAGCAGCATGGGGCCGATTTCGGAAACGGTCGTCCGCAGGGGGATGCCCGTCTCGCCGAAGATGTCCCAGATGGTGACGGGGCAGCCGCTGTACGTGAAGCCTGCCTTGTCACAGCCGAACTTCTGGATGCGTTTCTGCATATCCGGGCTGTCCGTGCCGGGGCACATCATACCCGAAATGTCGCCCTTGACGTCGGCCATGAAGACCGGCACGCCCATGGCGCTGAACGATTCGGCCAGCACCTTCAGGGTGACGGTCTTGCCCGTACCGGTGGCGCCGGCCACGAGACCGTGGCGGTTCGCCATTTTCGGAAGCAGGGAGACGTTCTCCCCTTTTTCTGTGTTCGCAACCCAGATCTTTCCGTCTTTCAGCATAATTTTGTCTCCTTTGTGTACACTACATCATGCGCGTTTAAATCATCCTGCGCTGGCGCCGCAGCATGGCCATCAGCACGAGGCACAGCAGGACGATGCCGAAGCAAAGGGAAATGGGGGCACTCTTGGAAAAGCCTGCCACGAGGAACGCGAAGAAGGATACGGCGGCCACCGTCAGAGCGTACGGCAGCTGCGTCATCACGTGGTTCAGGTGGATGCACTGGGCCCCGGCCGACGACATGATCGTCGTATCGGAAATGGGCGAGCAATGGTCGCCGCAGACGGCGCCGGCCATGCAGGCCGAAATGGAAATGATCATCATGGTGTGGTCCGTGCCCTGGAAGCAGCTCACGACGATGGGGATGAGGATGCCGAAGGTGCCCCACGAGGTACCCGTGGCGAAGGCCAGCCCGATGGCGATGAGGAAGATGATGCAGGGCAGGAAGTTCATGAGGCTGCCGGCCGAATTGGCGACGACGCCGGCGACGAACTTCGCGGCGCCGAGGCTGTCCGTCATGGCCTTCAGGGACCAGGCGAAGGACAGGATCAGCATGGCCGGAACCATCTGTTTAAACCCTTCCGGCAGGCATTCCATGCACGAAGCAAAGGGCAGGACCTGACGGACCAGGTAGAATACGACCGTAATCAGCAGGGCCACGAAGGAACCCAGGACCAGGCCGACGGAGGCATCGCTGTTGGCGAAGGATTCGACGAAGCTCGTGCCTTCGAAGAAACCGCCCGTGTAGATCATGCCGATGACGCAGCAGATAATGAGCGCCACGATGGGCAGCAGCATATCGATGACTTTGCCGCGCGTTTCTTCGGTCTTCTCCGCGTCTTCCCGCGCCTCTTTCGTGATGCCCGTCGTAAACAGGTCGCCCTTCATGGCGTTCCGTTCATGCAGGGCCATGGGGCCGTAGTCGACGTTGAGCGTGATGAGAAGGATCATCATGACGATCGTCAGGAGGGCGTAGAAGTTGAACGGAATGGCCTGGACGAACAGGTTGATGCCGTTCTCCCCCTTGACAAAACCCGAAACGGCCGCCGCCCACGAGGAAATGGGGGCGATGATGCAGATAGGCGCCGCCGTGGAGTCAATCAGGTAGGCCAGCTTGGCACGGCTGACCATGTGCTTGTCCGTAACGGGACGCATGACACTGCCGACGGTCAGGCAGTTGAAATAGTCGTCGATGAAGATGAGGCAGCCCAGCACCATGGTGGAGAGCTGCGCCCCTTTGCGCGTCGTAATATGGTTCGAGGCCCAGCGGCCGAACGCCGCCGACCCGCCGGCGCGGTTCATGAGCTGGACCATCATGCCCAGGATGACGAGGAAAATGAGGATGCCCACGTTCCACTTATCGGCGAGCACCTTGATGAGGCCCCCCGTGAACACCTGATTCAGGGTGCCGACCAGGTCGAACCCCGCGTTCAGGAAAGCACCCGTTAAAATTCCCAGGAACAGGGAACTGTAAACTTCTTTCGTGATCAGTGCCAACGCAATGGCGATGACGGGCGGCGTCAGCGCCCAATAGGTCTCCTTGACCGGCATGTGGAAATGAACGACAGCCACAGCGAGACCGGCCAGGACCAGCACCACCGCCGCGAGGGAAACAGCCGTCAGGACTCTCGGCTCCCCTTTTTGCAACATACAAACCTCTCCCTTTTCTTCTTTGATTGCCCGCTTGTTCCGGACGTATGCTCCTAGGGCCCCTTTTCTTTCTGTAACTGCCGGGGCCCATAGATATTAAAATTTTATAACACTTTACAGAATATGTCCATGCCTAATTTCCGGCACTGCCGCCCTTTTCGGATGGAAATTCGCCTTGCCGCCATGTATAATAGAGGAAGATATGGAACACCATCATCGGAAACCAATGTACTAACGATACAGCTGATAGGGAGAGATGTACCATGCATACGAGAACGCAAAAACACACGGCGGCAGTCCTGACGGCCCTGGTCCTGCTGTCCCTGACGGGCACGGTCCTCGCCGCGCCGGGCAAGGACGCTGCCCGGGCAGACAAGGCAGCCCGGGCGGACAAGGTGTCCGCCTTCACGGATGCCACCCTGGCCGACGGCACGCCCGTTTCGGCCGCCCTGACCGTGATCACGGCCGAAGATATCCACGACAACCATTTCGGCAGCGTGGCCGAAGCCCTGGACTACGCCCCGGGCGTGACAGTGACGGCCGGTTCTGCCAATACGTCGCAGCAGGTCGTCCGCATCAACGGCGATGACCGCGTGGCCTTCTTCGTCGACGGCCGGCGCCAGAATCTGGAAAGCGGCCTGCCCAACGGCCGGGCCACCTATGACCTGGATATGGCGGTTCCCGTCAACGCCATCGAGCGCATCGAAATCATCCACGGCTACAGCACGGGGAAATACATGAATTACGACGCCCCCGGCGGTGCCATCAACATCGTCACGAAGAAAGGCAAGGAGCACAAGTTCCAGTTCGAAGGAGCCCGCGGACCCTACAAGGCCTGGCACTGGGAAGCCACCCTCGAAGGCAGTGCCGACGGCTGGAGCTGGTTCGGCACGGGCGGCCGCGACAACATCGACGCCCTGCATTACAAATCCGTCGACGGCGACAAGGAGACCATGCCCAACTCCTCCGTCAACCGCCGCGAAATGTACTACCGCTTCGACCGGCAGTTCACGCCGTCCCAGGCCCTGACCCTGACCTACGGCCACTTCA
This sequence comes from uncultured Selenomonadales bacterium, assembly GCA_900315805.1. Classification (GTDB taxonomy): domain Bacteria; phylum Bacillota; class Negativicutes; order Acidaminococcales; family Acidaminococcaceae; genus Succiniclasticum. Next base: position 51,280 of record ONAN01000003.1, on the reverse strand, counting down.
GCAACGACCGCGGCCTGTGGCTGTCGCGGGGCTGGTGGGACGACAACGACCACAAGTACGCCTATGAAAAACTTGCCAACAACCTGTCCCTCACCTACCATTACAAGGACAACCAGGCCCTGAAAGGCACGGTTTCCCTGTACCACCTGTATAACCAGGGCGACACCTATTATCCGGAAGGATACGAAGACCAGGACACCCTGCCTTCCTACAGCCGCTGGAAGACCAAGACCAACGGCATCGACTGGCAGGACAGCTGGCAGGTCCAGAAGGACACCCTGGTGACGGCCGGCGCCACGTGGCGTCACACGACCGTGGAAAACGAGACCAACAAGTTCGCCTACATGTTCGAGGGGGAAAATTTCGGCAAAAACTATGACAAAGGCGTCTCCAACCTGTCGGCCTACGTGACGACGCAGCGCCGTTTCGGCAAGCTCACCATGACCGGCACATCGCTGCTGAACCACAACACGCAGTTCGATAACGAATACGTGTACAGCGGCTCCCTGGAATACCGCCCGGACGACAAGCTGACCCTCTTCGGGTCCGTGGAGCGCATTTACGACACGCCGACCCTGGACGAGATGTATTACAACAACGACTCCGCAACCCTCCGCAACGGTGACAAGGGCATCCACGGCATCAAGGGCAACCCGGACCTGGATCCGGAAGAAGGGTTCAACTGGAACGGCGGCCTGCGTTACAAGTTCTCGGAAAACACGAACCTGAGCCTGTCGGGCTTCGTGTCCCACATCAACAATCCCATCAACTGGTACTATGACAAGAGCGACGGCAGTCTGACGACGAAGAACTTCGAAAGCCAGAACAAGCAGGGCCTGCAGCTGGCCATCGACCACCGCTTCAGCCCCAAATACAGCCTGAACGCATCGTACGCCTACACGCACCTCGACACGGACTACGGCGACGGCATCGACCGCTTCTACACGGACGAAGTGGCACCGCACCAGTTCAAGGCCATGGCGAAATACAAGGACAGCCGCTGGACGAACAGCCTGCTCTTCACGGCAGGACTCGGCCGCGACGACAACTATTTCTCCGGCAATTACTATGTCCTCGATGCCAACGTGAACTACAAGTTCAACAAGCATTGGAGCAGCTACGTGAAACTGCGCAACCTGCTGAACGAATCCTATGAAACCCTCGGCAGCCGCGAAATCGGCGGCGTACCGGCCTGGGGCCGCACCGCCCTCTTCGGCTTCGAATACACCTACTGATCCTTTGCGGAACCCAAAAGGTCCGCCTCTCCTCCCCTGTTCCCAGGGGCCGGAAAGGCGGACCTTTTCTACATCTTTTTTTGTTTGCCCGTCAGGCTTCCACTTCGACCTTCTCGAAATCGGAAGCGCCGTGCTTGCAGATGGGGCAGACGAAATCCGGGGTCAGCGTTTCCCCTTCGTAAATATACCCGCAGATGCGGCAGCGCCAGACGGTCTTCGTTTTGGCACCGGGCTTGGGCGCAGACTGCGGTTTCGGCTTGATGTGTTCCTGATAGTACGTGTAGGTGGCGGACGGCGTCTTGTCATCGAGGACGGCCATATCCGTCACCCTGGCCACGAACAGGTGGTGGGTTCCCACATCGTAGTGCTGCACCACTTCGCCGGAAATCCAGGCGTTCGTGCCGGCCGTGATATACGGCAGGCCGTTGGCGCCGCGCCGGAAACTGTCTTCGAACCCGGCAAACTTGTCCACGTCGCGGCCCGACTGGAACCCGAAGCGTTTAAAGGTGTCGAAGGATGCCTTTTCCGACAGCACGGACAGCGTGAAGCTGCCGCTTTCCAGCACCAAATCATGGGTATAGTTGGCCTTGTTGACCGTAAAGCAGACCTGGAGCGGATTGCTCGTCACCTGCATGGCCGTATTGATGATGCAGCCGCTTTCCCGGCCGTCCTTTCCCTTCGCCGTCAGCACGAACAGGCCGTAGGAAATCTTGAACAGGGCGCTTGTATCCATTTTGTTCCTCCCGTCATTGCAATGAAATAAAAAAAGAAAGAAGGACGGAACCGCGGCAAAGGCCTTGCCGCTCCCCGCGCGGGGAGTTCCGTTCTTCTTCATTATAACGGAAAGCAACGCAAAACACAATTTGCAATGGAAACAGATCAGGCTCTGTGAGCCCGGGGACAGCGTGTCAAAAACGCCGGACGTATACGGCCCGTCAGACGATGATGCGGCTCGTGTCGCGGTAGATGATGCAGTCCGCGATGTTGCTGGCGTGGTCGGCCATGCGCTCCACATACTTCACAATCAACACATAGGACATGTAGTCGCGGGCGTATTCGGGATGTTCGGCAATCTGCTTGCTGATTTCCTCCATCAGGTTGTCGAAGGCCAGGTCGACGATGTCGTCCTTGTCCTTCATGAGCTCCACGTCGGTTTTCTCCTGGTTGTTGTAGAAGGTCAGCACGTCGCTGACCATGGACGACATGACGCCGTACATTTCCTTCAGGCCGGGCAGCAGGGGCAGATTGTGGTGCCGGTTCTCCATGCGGATCAGGTAATGGCAGATATCGGCGCAGTGGTCGCCGATGCGCTCCATATCGGAAAGGATCTTCATGGTCGCCATCAGGTAGCGCCAGTCCCGGGCCACCGGGTCATGGAGCATGCTGATGGACAGGTCCTTCTGCATGCATTCGCGCACCAGGTCGTTGATGTCCTGGTCGCCGCGGTACACCTTGTCCGCCAGCGCCAGGTCCTTGTTTTCCAGGGCGTACCAGGTATCTTCCATGGCTTTTTCCAGCTTCATGCTCAAAACGGACATGCGGTCATGCAGCTCGCCCATGGCTTTTTCGTAATTCTCTAACATGGAATGTTCCTCCTCAGCCGAACCGGCCTGTGATATATTCTTCCGTCTTCGGATTCGACGGATCGGTGAACATCTTGACGGTATCGTCGAACTCAATCAATTCACCCAGCAGGAAGAACGCCGTCTTGTCGGAAATACGTTTGGCCTGCTGCATATTGTGCGTAACGATGATGATTGTATATTTCTCCTTCAGTTCCAGCGCCAGATCTTCGATTTTCTGCGTGGAAATGGGGTCCAGGGCGGACGTCGGTTCGTCCATCAGGATGACGGACGGACGGGCTGCCAGCGTGCGGGCGATGCACAGACGCTGCTGCTGGCCGCCGGACAGGCCGAGGGCGCTCTGGTTGAGGCGGTCCTTCATTTCGTCCCAGCAGGCCGCCTGGCGCAGGCTCTGTTCCACGATTTCGGAGAGCTGGCCTTTGTTGGAAATGCCCTGCAGGCGGGGCCCGTAGGCCACGTTTTCAAAAATGCTCTTCGGGAACGGCGTCGGCTGCTGGAAGACCATGCCTACGCGCGTGCGCAGGGCCAACAGGTCCACTTCCCGGAAGATATCCTTGCCTTCGAAGCGGATATCGCCGGTTATGCGGCAGTTTTCCACCAGGTCGTTCATGCGGTTCAGGGATTTCAGGAACGTCGACTTGCCGCAGCCCGACGGCCCGATGAGAGCCGTGATTTCGTGGGTGCGGACATCCATGGAGACATCCTTCAGGGCGTGATGGTCGCCGTAGAACAGGTCCATGTGTTTGATTTCAAACGTAAGGGAACCGGAGTCCGCAGCGGCGGCATCGGCGGAAACCGGCCGGGCTTCACCGCTGTGTTCCTTGGTATACCCGTAGGTAGTTGTAGTAAGGGCCATAATGATCAATTGCCTCCCATTTTCTTATCGATGCGGTAACTCATATAACGGGCGATCAGGCTGAATGATACGACGAGTATCATCAGGATGGCGGAGCAGGCGGCCGCCTGTTCGTTCGCGTTCGCCTCCAGTGCTTCCGTGCGCAGGGCCCAGATATGCAGGGTCAGCGTTTCGGAAGGACGCAGCGGGTTCAGCGGGCAGGACGGGGAACTCAGGTCCCAGTCGTCCCAGTGGATGTCCGTCGACATACCGGCCGTAAACATAAGGGCTGCGGCTTCGCCGAAGCCACGGCCGGCCGCCATGATGAGGCCTGTCATGATGCGCGGGAACGCGGCAGGCAGCAGCACGTGCAGCACGGTCTGCCATTTCGAGGCGCCCAGGCCATAGCTGCTCAGGCGGTAACTTTCCGGCAGGGTGCGCAGGGCATCTTCCGTGACCGATGTCAAAAGGGGCAGCATGAGGATGGAGACAGTCAGCGCGCCGGCCAGCATGTTCCATTCGGAATGGGTCATGACGATGAAGACCAGGTAACCGAAGAGGCCGACGACGATGGACGGCAGGGAGGACAAGGTTTCAACGGCCATGCGGACCCATTTGACCAGGTGCCCTTTGTGTGCGTATTCCGCCAGGTAGACGCCGGCCGGAATGCCGCCGATGGCACTGAAGATCAGGGACAGGAAGACCAGGTACAGCGTGTTGAAGAACTGGTTGCCCAGGCCTTTTTCCGAGAAGGAGAGCATATCCCCCGTCAGGTAGCGGCAGCCTTCGCCCATGACATAGCCGACGAAGGCGATCAGCAGGACGACGGCGAAATAGGCGCCGAAGCGGAAGAGCGCCGTCATGATGCTGTCGAGCCGCTTTTTTGCTGCAAAATGGGAATCGTTCATTACTTTTTCTCCCCTTTCAGCGTAGACAGATCATTGATGTAGTGGATGAGGAAGATGAAGGCGAAGGACAACAGGAACAGGAGCAGGGCCATCGTCCACAGCCCGGCGTTGTATTCGCCGCCTTCCATGGCGCCGCCCATATCGGCGGAAATGGCTGTCGTCAGGGTGCTTGCCGGCAGGAAGAGCGATTTCGGGAAGACCTTCATCTGGCCGATGACCATGGCGACGGCCAGGGCTTCGCCCATGGCACGGGCCAGGCCCAGGATGATGCCCGTCGCGATACCGCCTTTGGCGGCCGGAATGACGACGTGGGCAATCGTTTCCCAACGCGTGGCACCCAGGCCGTACGAGGCTTCACGCCAGGATTTGGGGACTGCCGCCAGGGCATCGGCGGACATAGTCGTGATGGTCGGGAAGATCATGATGGCCAGTACGATGCCGGCTGCCAGCAGCGAGAAGCTGAAGGGCATGGGAAAGATCGATTTCAGGAACGGGATCAGCACTGTCAGGCCGACGAAGCCGTAGACAACGGACGGAATGCCCGTGAACAGCTCGATGGCCGGCTGCAGCAGGCGCCGTGCCTTCGGCGTGGCAATCTCCGTCATGAAGATGGCCGCCGCCATACTGAACGGAAGGGTCAGGATCAGGGAAAGCAGGCAGACCGCCAGGGAGCCCGTGATGAACATGGCTGCCCCGACCTTGCCGCCGCCTTCCGCCGTGTCACCGGGGTTCCATTCGCCGGAAAAGAGGAATTCCGTCAGCGAATGATGGAACAGCGTGAACGTATCGGTGCCCCGGTAGAACAGGAACAGGCCGATCAGGATAGGCACCAGCGCCATGCAGACGCCGCAGGCCGTAATGAGGATTTTCGCCGTCCGGTCATTGCGGTGTGCCTTTGCGATCGCTTTTTGAAGCTGGTTCATAAATCACATTCTCCTTTTGATAAAAAAAGAGGTTCCCGGGAGAACCTCTTTTCTTCGGACTCTGCTGCGTATTAGTGAACTTCTTTGGTCTGCATCTTGGAGCTTACGCCGTAGCCCAGTTCTTCGATACGTTTGCCGTATTCTTCGCCGACAACGTAATCCAGGAAGGCTTTGACGGCCGGTTTTTCGTTCTGTGCGGTGTAGACATGTTCAAAGCCCCAGACCGGATATTTGCCGCTGTAGGTGTTTTCCAGGGTAGGAGCCACGCCGTCGATGGACAGCTTGTCCACGGTGGTGTCCTTGATGACGTACGGCAGTGCTACATAGCCGATGGCGCCGGAGTTGGAAGCGACGCTCTTCAGCAGTACGCCGGAGTTATCCGTTTCCAGGGACTTGTTGTCTGCTTCTTCTGCACCGTTGAGGGCGTATTTCTTGAACAGGGCACGCGTGCCGGAAGTCTTAGGACGGGTTACCAGGATGATCGGTTTGTCCGGGCCGCCGACCTGTTTCCAGTTCGTGACCTTGGCGGTGAAGATGTCGGCCAGCTGCTGCTTGGTCAGGCTCTTGACCTTGACGTCCTTGTTGATGATGGGAACGACGGTCATGACGCAGATCTTATGGTCTTTCAGCTTGGCAGCCTTTTCTTTCGGCAGCTTGCTTTCAGCCGGTACGTCGGAGTTGCCCATATCGACGGAGCCGTCGGAAACCTGTTTCAGGCCCGTGCCGGAACCGCCGGCGTTCAGGGTGATGGTGACGTCCTTATTCTTTACTTTGTATTTGGCGGCTGCGTCCTTCATCAGGGGCAGCAGCGCGGAAGAGCCGGAACCGGTGATACTGCCGCTGGCTGCAGCAGGTTTGTTGTCGGCTGCCTTCTTGTCAGAACTGCCGCAGCCTGCAACACCCAACAACATCATGGCGGCCAGTGCCGCGCCCATCATTTTCTTTGCATTCATTGCGAATCTTCCTCCTTGCTCAACTTTCCAATCCAGAATTTGATACATGCAGTATCATTGACACGATTATCCTATCAGAGCTTTGTAAGCGTTCCGTATAGGAAATGTAAAAGATTGTAAAATCAAAAACAGCCCGTGACACATAGTGTCGCAGGCTGTTCTGCATGCTTTTCAAATTCCCTTGCAATGCGGCTTCAGGGCTTTTCCGATGTTTCTTCCGCTGTATTCTTGTCCCACTGTTTCAAAGGCAGCGTGACCGTGAATTCCGTACCGCGGCCTTCCACGCTGTGCAGGCTGATCGTCCCCTTATGCAGGTCGACGATGTGCTTGACGATGGCCAGGCCCAGGCCCGTACCACTGATTTTCCCGCTGCGCGTACGGCTCGTGTCGACGCGGTAGAACCGTTCGAAGACCCGTTCCTGGTCTTCCTCGGGAATGCCGATGCCCGTGTCCCGCACGGTGAGCACGGCGTCGTCCTCCCGTCTGGCAAGGTCGACGTAGACATGGCCGCCGGGCAGGTTGTACTTGACGGCGTTGTCGACCAGGTTGATGAGCATTTCCCGCATCAGGCCGGGATCCGCATCCAGCACGACGTCTTCCAGGGTGCAGCGGGCGGCCACCTTTTTATCCTTCAGCACCGGCTCCAGGAACGCGACCACGTCCTGAATCAGTTCCGTCAGATTCACGGACTCCCACTTCTTTTCCGCGTTCTCCCGGGCCTCGATACGGCCCAGATGGAGGATATCGTCAATCAGGGCCAGCAGCCGTTTCGCTTCCTTATAGATGAGGCCGCCGAAATGCGCGGCGTCGTCCTCGTTCTGGAAGAGGTGCTCCTTGAGGACTTCGGAAAATCCCGTGATGGAGGTCAGCGGCGTCTTCAACTCATGGGACACGTTCGACGTGAACTCGCGGCGCAGCTGTTCGCGCTCCTCGATTTCCGTCATGTCGTCGAACACGACCAGGAGGCCGTAATAACGTCCTTCCGTGTAAATCGGCTGGGTCGTCACCTGGTATATGCGGTTGCCGCGCTGCAGGCGCTGCACTTCCGTCTTGTTCCGGTCCAGGTGCCAGTCCAGTTCCGGCAGGCGGGGCGGCAGCTGCACACCGCGCACGCGGTCTTCCAGGTCGGCCTTCAGCAGGCGCACGGCACTGCGGTTGGCCGCCATGATATGCCGCGTCTCGTCGGTCAGGATGACGCCTTCCTGCATATTTTCAATAATCAGGCGGATCATGTTGCGCTGGTGTTCCAGATCATGCAGCGTGCCGGACAGGGTCCGCGTCAGGTCCGCAATCTTCTGGACCAGGGGCCGGAGCTCCTCGTCCGTCTCCATGATTTCCGCCTCTTCGAGTTTCTGCTGCTCCGTGGCGCCGTTCTGGCCTATATGCTCGACCAGACGCACCACCTGGTGCAGCGGATGCAGCAGGTCGCGGGACAGTTTGCGCGAGGCATGGTAGCAGACGAACCCTGCCACCAGCAGAATCAGTATGATGTAGGGGAAAATGGCCTGCAAATGGCCGTAAATGGTCCGTTCCCGGACCGCCGCGCGCAGCACCGTGCCGCCCGGCAGGCGGCGTGCCTTGTACAGCATGGATTCAGACAGCGTGCCCGAGTCGCGTTCCGCCTTCCCTTCACCCGTTTCCAGGGCATCCCGGAATTCCGGCCGGTTCTCGTGGCTCTCCATGCGGCCGGAGTCCGCCATGGAATCGTACAGCACCCGGCCCGACGCGGAAATCCACGTGACGCGGATATCGTTTTCCTGCGGGTCTGCCTTGTTCAGGAAGACCAGCGGGTCCCGGGACTGGGAAATGCCCGTAGCCACCGTCGCCAGGGTCAGGTTCAGTTCCTCTTCCGCCTGGCGCCGCGTATAGCTCTGGAACATCCAGCCGAAGATGAGCGTCAGCAGGACCATGCAGGTCAGTCCCATGGCCAGCAGGGAAAGGAAAACCTTGCGTTTCATCGGCCCACGTCCTTCCGCTTATTGATGTCCCCCGATCTGGTATCCCACGCCGCGGACGGTGCGGATGATCTGGCCGCCCTCGCCCAGCTTCTGGCGCAGTGTCTTGATATGCATGTCGATGGTCCGCGTCTCCCCCGCGTAGGTGAAACCCCAGACCGCCTCCATGATCTGCTCCCGTTTCAATACGATGCCCGCGTTCAAAAGCAGGTACTGCAGCAGTTCGAACTCCTTGGCCGTCAGTACGCAGGGTTTCCCCTTCACAGTGACCGTGTAGGTCTCCGTGTTCAGCGTCACCGGACCGTAGGACAGCACCGTCTTCGCCTCGGGCTGGGCCTGGCTGCGCCGCAGCACCGTACGGATGCGCGAAATCAGCTCCAGGATCCCGAACGGCTTCGTGATATAGTCATCGGCCCCCGTATCCAGGCCCTTGACGATGTCGTATTCGCCGCTCCGGGCCGTCAGCATGATGACAGGCAGCATCTTGTAGGCATTCTGGCTGCGCAGTTTCTGCAGTATTTCCGTTCCGCTCTCGCCGGGGAGCATGATGTCGAGCAATACCAGGGCCGGAACCTTGTCGCGCAGGGCCGACCAGAACGCCGTCCCGTCCGCAAACGTTTCGACGTCGAACTTCTGCGCCCGCAGGGCATAGCCGACCAGTTCCCGAATGTTCTCGTCATCTTCCACACAGTAAATCAAGGCCACGATGTCTGAGTCCTCCCATCCGTAAATGAATCCTGAAATGCGGTGGAGCATTCTGTTGCCGGGCCAGGACGACAGCCCGGCCTCCACCTTGTTGTCAATTGTGTCATCAGTTACATTATAACAAACAATTTACAAAAGCCTTTGGATTTTACGGACTTTTTACATACCTTGCGGGAGAGGGAAGGCTCCCTCCCCTTCTACGCCCGCTCCGGACGGGGCGCATAAGATGGCGATGCCCGTCACGTCCGCAACAGATGCAGCGGGTTCCGCCACATATTCCCCGTCCCGGCACACATAGCGGACGAGTTCCGGCGGCATCCCGCCGCCGCTGCGGCGCATGACCAGGGCCCGTCCGCCGTGCGGCAGGCCGTTCGCGGCCCGGTCCGTCACCAGGACCGGCGTCCGCACGAGCGTGAAGGTCTGATACAGGATAAAGCGGCCGTTCCGCAGCCGTCCCCAGACGGCCGAACTGCCGCCCGTACCGCTCGTGTACGGCCCGTCCACGACAGCGAAGATTTCCTGCACGCCATCGTCGTTCAGGTCGACGTAGTTATAGCGGTACCGCGTATGCTGCCACTCCGCCCGCGGAATCCCGTACTGTGCCGCAATGGCCCGTGCCAGGGCCGGCAGGGGCTTCGTTTCGGGCGCCACGCGCTTGACGCCGCCAGGCAGCCAGCCGGCGGCATCGCAGGCCGCCGCGGAGTCAGGAGTCCGCCGCGTCAGTTCCAGCGCTGCCAGGCCGTATTCCTGATAGAGCCGGATGCGGCTTTTTTTACTGTGCCATTCCTCCCAGGTCGCGCCGCCTTCGGACGGCACGGTGTCCACGGCATCGGGTTCGCCGTACAATTCGCGCAGCACCGCGCCGTACGGCGCGGCCTGCGGCCGGGCCAGGTGCATGGTCACGGTTTCGACCGTTCCTGCTTCATTATACAGCGTACCGGCCTGCACGCTCTCCCCGAAGAGGGGCACCGTGTACAGCCGTCCGATCTGCTGCGTCCCGTCGGCGGAAAAGTTTTTCCGTCCGCCGCCGAAATACGCTGCCGACGCGGCATCCGTCCAGCCCAGAAGGCGCAGGCACTGCCGCAGGGAACGCCTGGTTTCCCGTTTCTGCGCCCGCGTCAGGGCCAGCGCGTCGTTACGGGCAGCTGCGGCCGCCACCGCCGTCCCGTTTCCCCCTGCGGCTGCAGCCGGTTCCGCCGCTTCCCCCGGACCGGCGAAAAGCAGCGCTGCCGCCAGTCCTGCCGCCAATATCTTGTTCACCATGGAGTTCCTTTCCCTGCCGTCACAGCAGCTCCAGCATCTGCCGCGGATTGTCCGCCGCCTTCACCTTGCCGAAGGCCTGCACAATGACACCCGCCTCGTCAATCAGGTACGTGGTGCGCACGACGCCCATGGTCTTGCGGCCGTACATGTTCTTTTCCTTCCACACGTCGTAGGCCTGGATGGCCGTCAGTTCCGGGTCGGACACCAGGATGAAGGGCAGATTGTACTTGGTTTCGAATTTCTTGTGCGACGCCGTGCTGTCCTTGCTGACGCCGATGACCACGGCATCCTTCTCCACAAAGTGGGGATACAGTTCCGCAAACCCGCAGGCCTGCTTCGTACAGCCCGCCGTCATATCCTTGGGGTAAAAGTAGAGCACGACCTTTTTGCCTCTGAAACTGCTCAGGGTGACGCTGTTCCCGTTCTGGTCCGGCAGCGTGAAATCCGGTGCCTTGGTACCGATTGCCAACATGATGTATTCCTCCTTCAAACGCAAATTTATTTGATGCCTTGTGCCTTAATAGTACCATATTGCCACAAACAAAAATAGGGAAATTCCGGATTGCCTCATCCGGAATTTCCCAGTTTTTTGTCAGTCTCCAGCTGGTTCCACGCCCATCCCGGCCTGTTTCATTTTCTTCTTCCAGAATTCCCAGAACGCCTGTCCCATATCGGTCGGAGACTTCTCCTTCAGGCGCGCCAGGACCACCCGGCTTTCGATGGTTTCCCGCAGTGGAATCATACGGATGTTGCCAAACGTATGGAGGTCCACAATGTGGTCCGGCAGGAGTGCGACGTCGCCGCCGCTGGAAACCATACCCTGAATGATTTTGGGACGCAGGCTTTCGCCGTGTATCTGCATAGGCAGGTCCAACGAACGGAAGACGCCGGCAATCAGTTCCCTCAGCTCCGATTCCTTGCCCAGCATCAGCAGCGGATAGCGGGACACTTCCTGCAGATCCGCCTGCTGTTTCCGGGCCAGCGGGTGTTCTTTATTGCAGACCGCCACGATATGGTCCAGGGACACAGGGAGCAGGTCGAAGTCGTCTGGATTGGGAATCCGTTCCAGCCGCACCAGGCCGAAATCGGCATAACCCCCGTACAGGTCCCGCAAAATCTCCCGCTGCGTGGTTTCATAGCTCGTGCAGTTCACGTTCTGCCCTGCGTATTCAGACTGAAATTCCGCCAGATACATGCCGATATTGAAATTCATATACATCGGAATGCCGGGAATATTCCCGACCCGCAGGGAAAGGGACATGTCATTCTTCAGCGACTCCATGGAATCCAGCATTTCCTTATGCAGCCGGTACATTTCTTCCGCATATTTGTAAAACAGCTGCCCGGCCGGCGTCAGGGTACGTTTGGAAGAGTTGCGCACAAACAGCGTGACGCCCAGCTCCTTTTCCAGGGATTTGATCTGTTTGGAAATGGCGGACTGTGAAATAAACAGTTCGTAAGCCGCTTCGGAAAAACTTTTCGTATTCACGATGGCAAGGAAATAATGGATTTGATTCAGATTCACCCTGCTCTCCCCTTTCCCGGCAGGCAGCTGCCGCGGTTTCTGCCCGATTCATCAGAAGCGCAGCTGCACTTCACTCCACATGGTCTTGTTCTTCCGGGAGCTGTTGACGCGGCTCTCCAGATCCCAATAGGATACGGTGGCCATCATATTTTTCGCAAACGTGTAGGAAGCGGATACGTTGTAACCTTTGAAGCCGTCCTTCCACAGGCCCTGTCCTTTCCAGTCCGCCGTTTTGGAAGGCTTGAAAGCGGCACCGGCCGGTAAATCATAATACACGGCGCCGAACCCGAAGGAGCCCGGTTTTTTATACGATGCGCCGTACAGGTCCAGCGAAGCGTATGCGCCGTTCTCATTGTCATCGGCATTCGTGTGCATCCACTCGCTGGTCAGAAGCACATCTTTCCCGAAACGCAGTTTCAAGCCGGCATGCCCGACGTTGACTTTATCACCGAAGGCGGGATAGTCGTCTGTCAGGGACAAATGGTCATAGCCGCCGATGAGGTTGACGTTGCGGCACAGCGTGGCATCCACGTTGGCGCCCCACCCTTTGTCGCTGTCCGTCGAGGCTTCGTTGTTGATATAGCTTTCCGTCAGTTTTCCGTAATAGCCGCCGAATTTGTATTTGTCGCCATAACTGAACAGAACGCCGTCCAGCGAATCATCGTACATTTTCCCGTTGGCCAGGAACAGGTTCGTGCGCCCGGCTTCCACGTGGGCGCCGCCGAGCCGGCCCAACAAGTAGGCGCGGTTCAGTTTGACATCGTCTTCACCGACATAATCCGCCCCGTCGTTGCCGTGCAGCAGCTGGATGTTCTGCAGCCGCACGATGTAGTCCCAGTTGTTGTTCACTTTCCCCGTGAACAGGATACGGGTACGGAGTGCCGCTTCGCTGTCTTTCACGTCCTTTTTATTCGGAGCTTCCCGTTTGTTCTGCTTGTAGCTGTAACGGATCTGTCCCACGATCTTCACGTTGTCGGCCTTCTTTTCCAGTGCCGCCACGCGAACGCCCAGGGCATCCAGTTCATCGGCAAATTCCGCCGCCAGCTTATCCACATTGGCGCCTTTGGCCATCGCCTTGGCGACAATCTGGGCCATTTCATAGCGGGTCATGAGGCGGTCCCCTTTGAACGTTGTATCCCCGTACCCGTCGATTACTCCGGCTGCCGCCAGTTTTGCAATGCTGTCATAGGCCCAGTGGCCGGCAGGCACATCGGAAAAAGGATTGGCGGCGTACGCGGACGACATCATACCCAGTCCGGCAGCGGCAACTGCCGTTAAAAGCCATTTTTTCAAAACAATCTCCTCCCTTATTTTAAATAATGAATCCTAGAGATTTATCACAATATATCGCGGGTTGCGATCATTGTCCTATCTGTTCCTCCAGCCAGGCGGCACCCTTCTTGCCGAAGATCCGGTATTCCCCGCAGTCGGCAAGGCCGCGCGACAACAAGCCGTCGGGCAGCAGTATCCAGTGCTTTCCGCACCCTTCTGCCGATGCCGCGACGGAATCCCGCAGCAGGGGGTCGCAGACAATGCAGTCTGCCTTCTGTACCAGGGTTTTCCATTCCGCACGCGAGGAGAACAGGGTAAAGGAATGATCTTTGCCGTGCAGCAGATGCCGATCCAGTTCCGGCAGCATCTTTTCGTACCATTCCTTCTGGGACGCCACGGGGGCGTAAATGGCGCAGGTCACATCGGGACACCCCGCCTGTCCCCGCAAGTACTGCCGGATTCCATCCATGAGGACCGGATCCCCGGCCAGCAGGAACCGTGTCTGCGAACGCGGTACCGCCATTTTTTCGACTTCCAGGTCTTTTTCGTGATCGCCGCGCATCAGGAAATTCATGCGGTTGCGCCAAAAATGCATCGAACGGAGGCCGACCGGTACAGACGCCATATAGGGAATGCCCTGCTCCTGTTCCAGTTTGGCGGCAAGGGGAATGGCGGCTGCCGAAACCACCCAGTTCATCCGCACGCGGGACAGGGCGCGGGGCAGCTCTTCGAGGGGAAGCTGCTCCGGTACGACCGCTTCATAGCCGTCCCAACCGATGTGTTCCAACCCATGCTGTATCTTGTCCGCGTTGGCGCACGCGAAGGGAAAAGCCCCCAGTACGCCGATCCGCTTTGCCGTGTCCGTACCGGCCGGTTTCTCTGCCGGACGGTGTTCTGTTCCGGCCAGCACCAGCAGCGCTGCCGCAACGCCTTCCTGGGAGCTGCGGCGTCCGTCTGTCTCAAACAGGCGGACCGGCACCCCTTTCTGCCGCAATATCTCCTCCACACCGGACGCCTTCATTTTCAGGAGCCCCGGCATAATGGACGACAGCAGGCAGCACGGAACGGTCCGTTCCTGCGGCAGATTCCGGAAAATGACTTCCGCCGCCGCGTTTTCCCCCGCCACCATGGCACCGGTAGTTTCAAACCGCGTCTTGACGAGGCGGAAGGAAGCTTCCTGTTCCCGGGGAAGCGTGAAGCATTCCGAGCAGCCGCCCGCATCGAGCAGCACATTATAGGTATCCCAGCACTGCAGCAATTCGGAAACGCCGGCGAAATCGGTCTGGACCGGCGGCATCGGCACAAAGTCCCGGGCATATTTTTTGCCGGTCTCCGGTAGTTCGTCCAGAATCGCCTGCAAATATTTTTTCGGGGGACGGCTGGGCGACACCAGGGCGCCGCGGAACAGGACACGGACCGGCACATGGTCCGGGTTGTTGAGCAGGGGCGCAATGTCTTCCGTATTCATGCGGTTCAAAAAATCCGGGCACGAGGCATACACGATGATGCCGCCGAGTCCTTCGTACCGCAATGCCATATTGACCGACGCCGCCAGTTTCTTTTTCCAGGCATCGCTGCCGTAATCTTCCGGCAGGATGGGACAGATGAAGAGATGATTCCGTTTGTGCAGAGCCTGTACGGCCTTGTAAATACCGCGGACGCAGGCCGGCGATCCGGTCACGACGATGGCCAGGTCGTCCCGTTGCAGGATCATGCCCGGCAGGACATTCACATTCCCGCTTTTGGACAGCGTAATGCCCGGCTCCAAGCCACATTTTTCCTTAATTTGTTCCGTCATATCTTTTCCTTTCAGCATTCGGGGTTTGCCACGCAGATTCTGCGCCGGACACCCGGAACGCGGATCATCTTGATATCAATGCCATAGAGCTCGCGCAGTGTCTTTTCCGTAATGATGACCGCTTCCTGCCCGACATACAGGTGCTGATGCAGCATGATGCCGCAGATACTGCCGAAATACATGGCCTGGTCCGGCATATGGGTCGTCAAAACGACGGAGATGCCCCGGGCGGCCAGTTTCTCAATCATTTCAATGACGCGGTACTGATTTCCGTAATCCAGATGGTTCGTCGGTTCGTCCATCACCACCAGGTCAGGCTGCTGGACGATGGCACGGGCGATGACCGCCTGTCTCTGCTGGCCGCCCGACAGGGTATTGAAGGACTGGTTACGGATTTCATACAGATGCATTTCCTGCAGCACTTCGTCCGTCAGTTCGTAGTCCCTTTTCCCCGGTTTGGAGAACAGTCCCAAATGGACCGCCCTTCCCATGACCACGTAATCCCGTATGGTGTAGGAATACGATGAGTCCTGCATCTGCGGGGCATAGCCGATATGTTTCGTATATTCCTTCGCATCGTCCACCGGATTGAGCACCGTGCCGTCATCCAGTTCCAGAAAGACGGATCCTGTTTCCGGATGCAGAAAGCCGATCAGGCTTTTGATCAGCGTGGATTTGCCGCAGCCGTTTGCACCCATGATGGAAAAGATTTCCCCTTTATGGACGGTCAGCGATACATCTTTCCACAGATAATGTTCCCCGTCGTATGTGAACGATAAGTCCTTTGCAACCAGTCTCATGATAAATCCAACCTCTGCCGAAGCAATAAATAAAAGTAGAACGGCGCCCCTACCAGTCCGGTCAGGATGCTGAGCGGAATTTCCGAGCTGATGGAGGCACGGGACAGGGTGTCTATTACCAGAAGGAACAGCGCCCCCAGAATAACCGACAGCGGCAGCATCCGCTGATTATCCGGCCCGACCAGCATGCGGGAAAAATGAGGAATCACCAGTCCGATCCAGCCGACGGTTCCACTTATGCAGACGGAACAGGCCGTCAGGATGGTGGCGCAGAGGATGACGGCATAGCGGAGCCAGCCCGAATTGCGCCCGAGCATGTGGACTTCTTCCTCGCTCAGGGTCAGGATATTGAGCCGCCACCGGATGAGGAGCATGAACACGATGCAGAGGACGATGGGAATCCCGTTGTAAAAGATGTTGTCCCATACGACATTGGTCAGGGAACCAAGCTGCCAGTAGGTAATGGCCGGCAGCTGGGTGTCCGCGTCCGCCAGATATTTGATGATACCCAGGATGGAACTCGTCAGGCCGCCGACAATGATGCCGGAAAGGACCAGCATGACGATGGAATTCTTTCCGATGATTTTCGGAATCGCCACGGCGCAGGAAACGGCGGCCAGGCCGCCGACGAAGGCCCCGATCTGGATTCCTGCCTGGTTCAGGCCCAGGAGGATGCAGACGGCCGCCCCGACACAGGCACCGGAAGAAACGCCCAGCATATCCGGCGCGACCAGGGGATTCTTAAAGACGCTCTGGTAGGCCGTTCCGGAAAGGGCGAGCGCGGCGCCTATCATCATGGCAGCAATCACGCGGGGCAGGCGGAGCGAATAGATGATGCTCGCCGCCTGGTCCGGCCAGGTCTGTTCCAGTGTCATAAAGGGGGCCGCAAGGATTTTCACCACATCAGCGGGTTCGATATAGTAACGGCCCGCGCTGATACCGATCACCATGGCCAGGAACAACAGGACGAGGAAGGCCGCCAGTGTTGCCCCGTAGCCGCCTGATGTCAGTTCTTTATACCATTCAAACCGTTTCATTTTGCACCTGGAAACACACTGTTGTGATTTGCCTCATCCGCGAAAATCTGCTTCAAATCTTCGTCGGATGCGTCGTAATGAATGAAATCCTTATAGAACGCTTTCGTTTCTTTGCGGATATCGATGTCCTTGAAAATTTCCGGCTGCATCATATAGGCCATCCAACGCATCATCAGCGGGGTTTCCACGCCCGGGGCGTCCCAGCGGTAAATGCCTTTGGGAACCTTGTAGACACGATGTTCCTTCACGGCCTTGATGGTGCTCCAGTCCTGGCCGGGAATGCGGTTTTGATACAGATCGTCCGGGACGAATTTATCGAAGTTGCTCAGGAAGATGATATCCGGATTGAGCTTGTAGATTTCTTCCATCGGCAGCTCCTTATTACTGTTCGGGTTGGTCATAGCCGACTGGTCGATCGGGTTCCGGCCGCCGCCGATTTTGATGGCTTCGAACATGAAGTTGTCGTTGCCCTGCAGGCGCAGTTTGGAATTGCGCAGGAAGAGAATCATCGGCTTCTTTGCCTTGGCGACCTCGTCCTTATGTTTCAGGATGGAATTATAGGACTGGTCGTAATACTGGATCACTTTTTCCGCCCGGTCCTCTTTTCCCAACAGTTTCCCGACGATGCGGAAACTCTTCTTCAGATTCTCGATGGTATCGTTATAGATCATGACAGGCGCGATGCCGGCCTGTTTCAGTTTGGCCGCGTCCTTATCCTGATACTGCCAGACCAGGCAGGCCTGTACACCGGCTTGGGCCATTCCCTCCACATTGGGGGTGAAGTTCTGGTTGACGAGTTTGCTGTCCAGTTTTCCAAAATGGGGATCCACTTTAGTGAAGAAACTGCCCTTATAGGCGCTCATGGCACCGGGATGGATGGCCGCAATCCGTTCCGAACTGCCATCCAGGGCATACACGACGGAGGCCCAGGGCAGCGGGACCACAGCCAGTTTTTTCAAGTCCTTGGGGACGGTCACCTGATTTCCCTTGACATCGGTAATGACCTGGGTTTTCTGTGCCGCTGCCGTGTCTTTCTTTTGCGTTCCGCCACAGCCTGTCAGTGCGAAGGACGCGACCAGTCCCGCCATGGCTACGGCAGCCGTGACTTTTTTCCAAATCGTCATCTGCGTTCTCTCCCTTCCTACACAACCGTATAATTTCTTAAATGAAATATTAATGCTATTAAGATTATATTGCATTAAATTTATTATAACAATATTGTCATACCCTTACAAACGCTTTATCGAAACTCCGTATTCCAAAATGGAATAACAGGCAGATTGAGAAAATGAAAAAAACGCACCGGATTCCGAAGAATCCAATGCGTTTTCCGTATACGGTTTATCTGATTTTAAGTTTTCGGAAGAGGGAGAACAGCGGCTTCTCACCCTTTCCGACCGGCGCCCGTCCGGAAGGCCTTGCCCACCACATCGCCCAGGGCGTAGTATTCGTTCTTGACGCTGTCGAAGACGACGGGCTGCACTTTGCCAAGATCCGGTTTGCCCGATTCGTCGAGGACGCTTTCCTCGGCGGAGGCGTTGACGATTTTGCCGATGACGGCACAATCGTCCGACGTGATTTCCTGCAGTTCGCATTCCAGCGTCACCGGCAGTTCCTGGATGAGGGGCGCGTTCACGAATTTGGATTTTTCCAGGGTGAAGCCCGTGCGTTCCATCTTGTCCGGCGTGTTGTTGCCCGACACGATACCGGCGTAATCGATGGCTTCCAGCTGGTCCTTCGTGGCCACGCTGACCGTAAAGGCCTTCGTCTTTTTCAGGTTCTTGACCGTCTTGTGGTCCATGGCCAGGGCAATCAGGATCTTGCCATAGTCGTAAATGGTTCCCCAGGCGGCGGGCATGACATCGGCCGTGCCGTCGTCGCCGTACGTGGCGATGACGAGGACCGGCATGGGCAGGATCCAGGTCTGGGGTCCGAAATCTTTGCGCATGATGCTATCCTTTCCGGCCGGCGGAACCCGGCCATCGTACCGGACAAATCCGGGGACTCAGTCCCAGAGGGTCTTCATGATTTCCTTATAGCAGCCGGCCAGCTGCTGCTGGATGATGCTGATAAAGAAGGTATAGCGCGAACCGTCCAGCTCATCGGGCTTGTCCACAGGCCAGATTTCCATGACCAGCTCCTTGTTCGGGGCGACATGGAAGCGGGAAACCTTGAAATTGCGGTTGTATTTGTTAATCAGTTCCAGGACGGCCTGCATTTTGTCGTCGGGCACGTTTTCGGCCACGCGGATCTGAATCTGGTTGATGGCCGTATCGGTGATGCGGATGCCGAAGGGCAGCTGATTCCCATCGACAACCAGGTTGGAATTGAAGACGACGGAATGTTCGTCATCCTGCAGTTCGTGGACCTGAAAGCCCGTGATTTTCTGCTCTTCAAAGAATTTCTGCAACTGTTCTGCTTTCTTGTTCATGACAACTCCTCCTTAAACAACGGATCTGGCCCGCCCGTAGATACACATTACCATTACTCATTATAGCGGAAAAGTCAGAGAAACTCAATTTCCAATTTCCGCAGCCGGTGTGCGGCCAGCACCGCCGCCAGCAAAAGGGAGAGCAGATCGGCCGCCGGCTGGGCCCAGACGATGCCCGTGATGCCGATAAGATGTTCCAGGAGGAAGAGGGCCGGCAAAAAGATGAACCCCTGGCGGCTCAGGTTCAGGACGAGGGCTTCCGTCGCCGCATCCACGGCCTGGAGCGTGCTGAGCAGCACGTAATAGGCGCCGAAGAGGCAGCTGGTCGTGAGCATGATCCGCACGAAGGTGGTACCGTACCCGAAGGCGTCGGGGTCCGTGATGAAGACCCGCACCAGGGGCCCGGTGAACACGTAGCACAGGGCCGTCAGGACGATGCTCAGCAGCAGCCCGGACACGAAGGAAAAGCGCAGGATGCGCCGGAAGCGGTCCTTCAGGCGGGCGCCGAGGCAGTAGCCCAGCAGGGGCTGCACGCCCTGCCCCAGGCCGATGCAGACGACGCTCGTCACCATGTTCACTTTGGCGGCCACGCCGTACCCGGCCAGGGCCATGTCATTGTAGGCGGCCAGGCGGGCGTTGGCCACAATCTGGGAAAAACTCATGCAGACGGAGCCCAGGGCGGCGGGCACGCCGATGCTGAAGACGGCGGCCGGAATCCCGTTCCGCAGGGACACATCGCGAGGGTGGATGCTCAGCAGGGATTTGCCGCACAGGAAGTATCCGACGTAGTACGCCGCCGCCACAAAATTGCCGATGAGCGTGGCGATGGCGGCACCAGCCACATTCATATCCAGGTACAGGATGAAGACCGGGTCCAGGATGATGTTCAACGCGTTCCCGATCACCTGTCCCGCCATGGCCATGTTGGCCTGCCCTTCGGCGCGGATGATGTTGCCGTAGCAGACGGAGATCAGTCCGAGAGGGCAGCCGGAGAAGACGATGGCCAGGTAGGACCGCGCCATGTCGAACGTGTCGGGGCTGGCTCCCAGCCAGTGCAGCAGGTCGTCCATGAAGAAGAGGACCGCCCCGCCCGACACGACGCCCGTCACGATGCAGGCCCACATACAGAAGGCGCAGACCTGGCGGGCATAATCCTGCCGCCCTTCGCCCATGGCGCGGGCAATGACCGACATGCCGCCGATGCCGAAGACCTGGCCCAGGGACATGAGGAGCAGGAACGCCGGCGTGGCGAGGGACACGGCGGACATCTGCAGTGCGTCGTGCGTCTGGCCGATGAAGAACGTGTCCGCCAGGTTGTAGACCAGGACCATCAGCATGGCCGCCATGGACGGGACGGCGTTTTTGATGACGGCCTCCGGCACGGGGGCGGAGTGGAAGATTTCCAGCCCGTCCGTCTTGTTCCCTTTCTGTCCCATCGCTGCACCCTCTTTCCATTCCATCGTATGCGATTGATTTTTTCAAAAAAATTCCCGCCCGGGGCGGGAATGGCGCTTCAGTCCTTGGGAATCAGGTGTTCCTTCACCTGCTTCAGGCAGCGCACGAACACGGGGCGGTCCTCCGGCCGCAGCGACGAGAGCAGTTCCTCTTCCACCGCGCGGATCTGCTGCCCTGCCGCCTCACAGCATTGAAAGCCCTGCGGCGTCAGCGTGATGATCCGGATGCGGCCGTCGTCGGGGTCCTCGCGGCTCTCCACGAGTTCCTTGATACTGAGGCGCGTAACCAGGCCGTGGGTCGTCGACTGGGCGCAGCAGAGCCGGCGTTCCAGCTCCTTCAGCGTCATGGTCCCGTGCGGGGCGTCTTCCAGCAGCAGCAGGACGCTCAGCTGGGACAAGGTGATCCCTATGCGTTTCAAATCGCGGTTCGCCCTGCGCTCCAACGCTTCGTTGATCTGCTTGATCAGGGAACCCGCCATATTTTTTGCTCTCATGGATGCATTGCCTCCCGTTATGCTAAGTGACATCGTCTAATAATAGCATGCGAACGGAAAATAAGTCAATAGCATGCTATACTATTTTGACAATAGTACGATTTCATACTATGCTATAGTACGAAATCATACTTAATGTTACAGGAGGCTGCTATGGATTCTTCCACCAATCTGCATCAACTCAATTTCGTGCTGGCGGACATCGGCGCCGCGTACCACCAGGCGGCCCTGCGCCTGCATTTGTCGGACAGCGCCCTCGCCGTCCTCTACGCCCTGCGGGATTTCGGCGACGGCTGTCCTCTCCGCTCGGTCTGCCAACAGTCGGGCATCAGCAAGCAGACCATCAATTCCGCCGTCCGCAAGCTCGAACGCGAAGGCATCGTGTTCCTGAAGGGCAACGGCACGGGGCGGGGCAAGAACATCTACCTGACGGAAGCGGGCGCCATCTACATGCAGCAGACGGCGGGCCGGCTGTACAACATGGAACAGGACCTGCTCGCCTCGTGGTCCGCAGAGGAGTGCCGCCAGTATCTGCAGCTCCTGAAAAAATACCGGGACTGCCTGCGCGACAGGGTCCGGAAACTCTGATACGGCCTTATGGCAGGCCGGAAAGGATATCCCCTTGGATATTAAATTTTCCCAGCATTTCACCTACGGCCGGCTGCTCCGTTTCGCCATCCCGTCCATCGTCATGATGCTCGTCACCTCGGTCTACACCATCGTCGACGGGTTCTTCGTGTCCAATTTTGCCGGCGAGACGGCCTTCGCCGCCGTCAACCTCGTCATCCCCATCCTCATGCTGCTCGGGACGACGGGCATCATGTTCGGTACAGGCGGATCGGCCATCGTGGCCATCACCCTCGGCGAAGGCCGGCGGGCCCGGGCCAACCGCCGTTTTTCCCTCTTCACCGCCACCACCGCCGTGACGGGCATCCTCCTGTCCCTGTGCGGCTTTTTCCTCATGGAACCCATCGCCCGTTTCCTCGGCGCCGACGGGGCCCTGCTGCGCGACAGCGTGCAATACGGACGCATCATCCTCTGCGCGCTGCCCCTTTACGCCCTGCAGATCTTTTTCCAGAGCTTCTTCGCCACGGCAGGCAAACCGAACCTGGGCCTCTTCGTCACCACCTGCGCCGGTCTGACCAACGTCGTCCTCGACGCCGTCCTCGTCATCGGCCTGCCGCAGGAATACAAGCTGGCCGGTGCCGCCGTGGCGACGGCCGCCAGCGAAATAACCGGCGGCCTCATTCCCCTGATTTATTTCGCCCGCCCGAACAGCAGCATCTTACGGCTGGGGCGGACGCACTTCGTGCTTCCGGCCGTGTGGAAGGCTGTGACGAACGGGTCGTCGGAATTCGTCGGCAGCGTGACCATGAGCTTCGTCAGCACGGTGTACAACTTCCAGCTGCTGCGCTACATTGGCGAAGCCGGTGTCGCGGCCTACGGGTTCATGATGTACATCAGCATGATTTTTGCGGCAGCCTATGTAGGCTACTCCGTCGGGACGGCCCCCATCACGGGCTTTCACGATGGGGCCGGCGATTTCGCCGAAGTGCGCAGCGTGTTCCGCAAAAGCCTGGTCATCATCGCCGTCCTGGGCGTCTGCATGACCTGCTTCGCCGAACTGTCCGCCCGGCCGCTCGCCATGATCTTCGTCGGCTATGACGAAGCGCTGCTGCAGCTGTCCGTGGACGGATTCCGCAAGTTCGCCCTGTCCTTCCTCTTCATGGGCTTCGCCATTTACGGGTCCAGCTTCTTCACAGCCCTGAACGACGGCCTCACGTCGGCGCTCATCTCGTTCCTGCGGACCTTCGTCTTCGAGACCGCGTCCGTCTTCGTGCTGCCCCTGCTGCTGGGCATGTCCGGCATCTGGTATTCCATCGTCGTGGCCGAGTTCATGGCCATGGTGATGGTGGCGTTCTTCCTCTGGCACAAACGGAAGCAGGTCTTCGCCCTGTGAAGCGTCCCCGGCTGCAAAAACGAAACCTCCGCAAAACACGTGGTTCTGCGGAGGTTCTTGTTTGTCCGGATGCAGCCTGTCATTTGTACAGGGCATCGAAGAGCTTCTTCAGTTTTTCGTCGCGGGCCTTCGTCGCCGCGACATCTTTCCCGTCGGAGTAGTCGTAGAAGCCTTTGCCGGCCTTGACGCCGAGTTCGCCTTTGTCGTAATGCTCCTTCAGGAGGGCCGGGACGGCATGGCTGTCTGCCAGGTCCGGCACCAGGTATTCGGCAATGTGGTAGAACGTGTCGATGCCGCCGAAATCCACCGTTTCCAGCGGTCCGATGCAGGCCCAGCGGAAGCCCAGGCCGTATTTCATGACATCGTCGATGCCTTCGGGCGACACGACGCCCTGCTCCACCATGGACAGGGCTTCGCGGAGGACGGCAAGCTGCAGGCGGTTGGCCGCGAACCCGAAAACGTCCTTGTTCACGATGACGGGTTTCTTGCCGATGCGGACGGCCAGGTCGCGCACCGTTTCCGCTACATCCTGCCGCGTCTGGTCGTTCTTGATGATTTCAATCAGGAGGATCAGGGTCGGCGGGTTGAACCAGTGCATGCCCAGGAAGCGGTCCGGGTGCTTCACATGGGCCGCCAGGGTGTTGATGGACAGGCCCGATGTATTGGTAGCCACGATGGTATGGTCATCCACCACCCGGGAAAGTTTGTCGTAAAAGTCTGTCTTGATCTGGAGGTTTTCCGTCACGCTTTCCACAATCAGGTCGACATTCGCAATGTCTTCGAGCTGCGTCGTGTAATGAATCTTTTCGCGCGAGGCGGCGCTGATATGCGTTTTCGCCTTTTCCAGCGTCGGGGCCCGGTGGTTCCACAAGGTCACGTCGAATCCTTTGGCGGCAAAGATGTCCGCCATGGAATAGCCCATGGTGCCGGCGCCGGCAATACCAATCTTCTGAATGCTCATTATAAGATCTCCTTTCGAAGTTAAATGACCATTTAACTGGCTCTGCCTATATCATAACACCGGTATACCCTGCGGGCAACCTGCCGCCGTCAGCGCGCGTGCTTTTCCCAGAAGGCCGTGGCGTGATCCACCCAGCCCTGGGCCGCCGTGCCTTCGCCGAGGCCGAAGCCATGGTGCAGGCCGGGGAACACCTCAATTTGCGCGTCCTGCCCGGCTGCGCGGATCCGGGCGATGCGGTCCTCCATGGTGCGGTACCAGGCGATGCCGTCACTCGTACCCACATTGGCGTAAGTCGGCGGTTCCTTGCCTGTCACTTCGGACATGCCCGTATACTGCGTCACGATCATGGCCGGCTGCGGGTACGGCTTTTCCCCGAAAGCGGCCGTGCCGTAACTGCCGACCCAGGCCGCCATGCGGGCGCCGGCCGAGCCGCCCCACAGGGAATAGCCTTTCATGTCGATCTGCAGCCTGCCGGCGTTTTCACTCAAAAAGGCGATGGCCCGCGACAGGTCCTGGCAGGCCGTTTCCGCGCCGGGCCGGTAGATCAGCGCGAAGGCGTTGTACCCTTTTTTGGACAGTTCGAGGGCCACGGGGAAGCTGTCCTGCATGGCCCCGACATAGGCGAAGCCGCCGCCGGCGTTGACGATGGCCGTTTTGGCGCCCGGCCGGCCGCGGAAGAAGAAGAGGCCCGTGTCCCTTTTGGCACTGTCGGCCCGTTTTTCCTGTTCCGTGTAGATATCGTAAAAGACCGTCCGGCCTGCTGCCGCTTCGCGGTGCAGGTAATTCACGATTTCCACGGTCTTGCGCGGATTGATGTTGTTGTACCAGACCAGGTCCAGCTTGCCCAGCGTATCCCCGCTGTAATAGCCTTTCTGGACTGGGAACAGGAGGCGGCCGTAGTTTCCGAAGGCCGGATCCGCCACGACGGTGCGGATCGGCGTGGCCGCCGTATAGGGGCCGCCGGCCGTACCGGAGCCGCTCCCCTTGTCAGCCGGCCCGGCCGGTGCCGCCGAGCTGCCGCAGGCCGAGACAAGCAGCAGGAGGGACGACAGGAACAAAGCAGGCAGAAAATGTTTCTTAGGCATGATGCAATCCTTTCTCCATCTGTGATATGCATAACAAATAAGCGCAGGCAACGCCATGCCTGCGCTTTTATCGTAGCATACAATCCCGCTGTCCAGGATTCCAATCTGCCATAGTCACTATGCTATTTATTTATGGTTAGAGATACTTTCCCGTCAGGCTGTCCGGGCAGGCCTTCACGTCGCGCAGCGTACCGGCCGCGACGACCTTGCCGCCTTCTTCCCCGCCGCCCGGTCCCAGGTCCACGATATAGTCCGCGTTGCGGATGACGTCCAGGTCATGCTCGATGACGAGGACCGTGGCACCCTGGTCCAGCAGGGTCTGGAAGACCTGCAGCAGCGTCTGCACGTCGAGGGGATGCAGGCCGATGGTGGGTTCGTCGAAGACGAACAGGGAGTCCGCCTGCGGACGCCCCATTTCACTGGCCAGCTTCAGGCGCTGGGCCTCACCGCCGGAAAGGCCCGGCGTCTCTTCGCCCAGGGTCAGGTAGCCCAGGCCCAGATCGTGCAGGACCTGCAGGCGGCGCAGCACCAGGGGCAGGCCTTTGCAGGCCTTGAGGGCCTCGTCGACGCTCATGGCCATGAGCTGCGGCAGGCTGTAGGAAAGACCGTCCTTGTTCGTCCAGCGGATGGCGCCCGCTTTCGCGGCGTAGCGCGTGCCGCGGCAGTCGGGACAGGTGATTTCCACATCGGGCAGGAACTGCACGTCGAGGCTGATAGTGCCCGTCCCGTCGCAGGTCGGACAGCGCAGGGCGCCCGTGTTGTACGAAAAGGCCCCCGGTTTCCAGCCGGCCGCTTTCGCTTCGTCCGTTTTGGCGAAGACCTTGCGGAGCTGGTCGTGCACATCGGCATAGGTCGCCACGGTGGAGCGCACGTTGATGCCGATGGGCGTCGCGTCAATCAGCTTCACCTGCGTGATGCCCCCGCCGTCGACGGAATGCACGTGCGGCGGCAGCGGTTCGCCCGCCATCTGCGCCGTCAGGGCAGGAATCAGGCTTTCCAGGACCAGCGTCGTCTTGCCGGACCCGGACACGCCGGTCACGACGGACAGGCGCCCCTTCGGAAAGACCACGTCCAGGGGTTTCACCGTGTGGATCGGCCCGGTCGTCAAATGAATCCGCCCAATGTCGAACAAATGGGCTTTGGCAATGGGTTTCCGGATCCGGACGGCCGCCTTGCCGGACAGGTACGGTCCGATGACGGACGCCGGGTTCCGTTCCATATCGGCTATGGTGCCGGCGGCAATGACCTGCCCGCCTTCGGCACCGGCTTTCGGCCCCATTTCAATCATCCAGTCCGCCCTAGAGAGGATGCGCGTGTCGTGATCCACGAGGACGACGGAGTTGCCGTCGGCCACCAGGTCGTCCATCACGCCGGAAAGGCCGTCGATGTTGGCCGGGTGCAGCCCGATGGACGGTTCGTCCAGCACGTAGAGCACGCCCGTGGTGCGGTTGCGCACGGCCCGGGCCAGCTGCATGCGCTGGCGTTCGCCCGTGGACAGGGTCGACGCCGCCCGGTCCAGCGTAATGTACCCGAGGCCCAGATCCATAAGGCGTTTGGCCACGCTCTGGAAAGAGGCGCAGATACTCTGTGCCATGGGCCGCATAAAGTCCGGCAGGGAGGCCGGCACGCCGTTCACCCACTCCACGAGCTGCGAAAGCGTCATGGTGCAGGCCTCGTCGAGGGAAATCCCCCGCAGGCGCGGCGCCCGTGCCGCTTCGGAAAGGCGCGTGCCGTGGCAGTCCGGGCAGACATCGGTCTTCAGGAACTTTTCAACCCGTTTCATGCCCTTTTCGTCCTTCACGTGGGACAAGGCATTCTCCACGGTGTATTTGGCGTTAAAGTACGTGAAATCCATCTCACCGGTGGCGCCCGTGGTCTGGTTCTGGTAAATCATGTGCCGTTTGACGGCCGGCCCGTGGAACACGATATCCCGTTCCTTCGGCGTCAGGTCTTTGAAAGGCACATCGGTCCGGACGCCCATTTCGCGGGCGATATCCTTCATGAGGGACCACATGAGCGTCTGCCAGGGCAGCACAGCGCCCTCGTCGATGGTCAGGGTTTCGTCGGGCACCAGGGTCGACTCGTCGACGGTCCGGACCAGTCCCGTGCCGCCGCAGGTTTTGCAGGCGCCGCCGCTGTTGAAAGCCAGGTCTTCGGCACCGGGCCCGTAAAACTTCGCGCCGCACACGGGGCAGGTGATCTCCTTCATGGCCGCCACATGCAGGGACGGTTCCACATAGTGGCCGTTCGGGCAGCGGTGGCGCGCCAGGCGCGAAAACATAAGGCGCAGGCTGTTCAGCAGTTCCGTCGACGTGCCGAACGTGCTGCGTACGCCCGGTACGCCGGGGCGCTGGTGCAAGGCCAGGGCTGCCGGCACGTAGCGCACGTCGTCCACCTGGGCCTTCTCGGCCTGGGTCATACGGCGGCGCGTATAGGTGGAAAGGGCCTCCAGGTAGCGGCGGGACCCTTCCGAATAGAGCACGCCCAGGGCCAGGGACGATTTGCCCGACCCGGATACGCCGGCAATGGCCGTAATCGTGTGGAGCGGTACATCGACGTCGATTCCCTTCAGGTTATGCACCCGGGCACCGCGCACTTCGATGCAGGCCGGCTGTACCCTTTTCTTTGTCTTCATAAACAATATTCTCCTTACACTCACTGAATCAATGCAAACCATTCCGCAGTGAATCTTAAGGTTCAGGACGCTTTCACTGCCGCTTCGATATGGTCATATACATCGCCCAGGTTGTGGGCTGCCAGCTCCTTTTCAAAGGCTTGCTGGATCTGTTCCAGGGACTTGTCCAGCGCGGCATGGATGTTATGCCCGACGGGGCACAGCCTGTTCGGGTTTTCGTGGAAGCGGAACAGGTCGTCCCCGCTGTTGGTCTCCACGGCCTTATAGATGTCCAGATAGGTAATCCGGGAGAGCGGGCGGTTGATGGTGATGCCGCCGGGGCCGCGCTTCACGTCAATGATGCCCGCTTCCTGCAGCTGCAGCATGATGTTCCGGACAATGACCGGATTGGAGCCGATGCTGCCAGCCAGAAACGAGCTCGTGATTTTCTGTTTTCCTTCAAAGTATTTTGCAGCCATCAGGATATGGACGGCTATCGTGAATTTCGTCGATATCTGCATCGCATGCCACCTCTTACTTCTTTTATCTGCTGGTCTTCCCATTCAGCAGGGCCTCGTAAATCCGCAGACCGCTGTCTTCTGAAACATTTCTTGTTGTAATATATCATATTACATTTTTGATGTCAATTGATACATGACATCTTTATGGTATATCCCGTCCCCGTATCTTCCTGACCATATCTTATCAGCTTGAAACAGAACACCGGCATGGATTTTGTATCTCCATGCCGGTGTCTTTACTGTATTGGTTCCACCGGACCCGTCCCGGGCCCGGACCATCATTCCGGGGACAATTCAGGCTACCGCTTCAGCAGACGGCTCAACCCTTCACAGAACCAGGTGAATTCCTTATCTTTTCCCACTTCCAAAACCGTCCGGTTTCCTGGCCACGCGGTAATGTGCCCAGTCCAAATGCTCGTGGGTGGTTCCAGGCACTCCATATCCTTCAGGGCAAACCAGCCCTCGCTGGACGAAAGGATGCCGTCCCAAGTCAGGAGGAATCCATCGCGGGCGCTCCCCCTGATTGTGTTGTCGCAGAGGACCAGCACGTCTGCCGGATCCACATCCATGTTCTTGGCGTAGCTTGTCAGGGCGTTCGTCAATTTCTTGGGCGGTATTTCCGGGGCACAATACAGGTAGACGTGCCTGTCTCCCACCTGCCGGGCCAGCTGCTCCGTAAAGGCACGGAGTTCTTCCCTGCCGGGGCCTTCTCCCGGCTGGTGCGGGGCAGGGCTTGCCGAGGCAGGGGGAGCTCCGCATCCGCTATCCTCCGCCTCCTCTTCCGACAAATCCTCCCCGTCGCCGCCATCGGTCTCCTCTTCGTCCTCAAAGACACCGCAAGCCTCGGCGACGGCATATTCATCCTCTGAAAGGATCACTTCCTCCATCAACCATTTTGCAAACGATTCATCCAGTTCTCCGTAATCGCTTGCGGCAAAGGTGCAGAAGACAAAGCCCGTGTCGCTCTGGAGGGAATGGGTTTCATCCAGATGTACTCCGCTGAACGCACCCAGCGATTCCTTTTCCCCCTGGGAAGTACAGACGTCCCCCTCTTTCGTAATGAGAAAGCCTTTCTTCCCTTTGCCCCAGAAGAGCGCGTTCGCCGCATCACAGACGAGGAAGATTTCAGACGGCTCCACCTCCAGCTTGCCGCCGTATGCCTTCATGACATTGTCAAGGAGTCCGTCAGAAATATCGTCACCCAGATGGTAATGGGTTCCTTCCAGCATCCCGCCATGTTTTTCCTGCATATATTCCAGGCTTTCTTCAAAAGAACCGGCGGCCTTCAGACAAATCCGCTCCTTCTTCGTTTCCTCTGTTTCCGGCTGAAGTGCCGCCGCTGCATCGTACCAGGCCATGGCCTTGGTATAATCGTATACGTCCAGGTCCCCGTTTCCCCGCAATTTCGCAGCCTTCAGCATGGCTGCCGCATTCTTGCCGGCAGCCGCTTCTTCATAGTACTTCAGGGCTTCCGCATAGCGGCCGTCTGCCTGGCAGGTATCGCCACAGGCAAGGTTGACACGCGACAGCGGGGCCGCTGCTTCGCCTATCCCGTCTTGCAACGCTGTAGAAAGGTAATTCCGTGCCTGTGCCAAATCCTTTTCACAGCCGGTCCCTTCCGCATAACAAAGTCCCGCATGCAGGCATGCCTGGGAATCATGAGATGCAGCACCTTTTCGATACCACTGGAACGCGCTTTCCGGATCGTTCCGCTCTTCATAAGACCGGCCCATCCGGACACAGGCCGGGCCGTAACCGGCCTGTGCGGACTGAAGAAAGAGGCTGGCAGCGCCTTGCTTGTCGCAATCCGTGCCTTTTCCGCTTTCCTTTAAGAGAGCCAGCTCGTAGCAGCCCTCAGGACTGCCGCAACTTGCGGCCTCCTCATACAAGGCGCATATCGCTGCCCAGTCCGTATCGTCACCGGCCTCCCGGGCTTTTTCTGCGCCTTTCAGGTCCCAGGCGGCCAGCGTCCTGCGGGCTTCCTCATGACCCCGTGCGGCACAGCGGCGCAGGTATGCCAAGGCGCGGGCTTCGTCCGCATCCTTGTATTTCTGATAGTCATTAAAAAGGATTGTCTGGAACGCAGGGGTTTGGGCGGCCTTCTTCACCCGCTCTACCGCTTCTTCCGCTCCCTCTACGCCCCGGGCGGCAGCTTTTTCATAATACACGGCGGCCTTGTCAAAATCCACTCCATCCGGCAGGCCCTTACCCGCCTCATACAGCTGGCCGGCTCTGAAAGCGGCCTTCCCGTGGCCCGCATCAGCGGCTTTGAAAAGGTATGTATAATCCGGGCTTCCGTCCTTTTGGCCGGCCATCTTGAAGTATTCCCAAGCCGCATCGGCTTCTCCCATTTCCGCTGCCACCTGCAGCCATTTAGCCGCTTCGTCAGACTGCTGCCGCTCCCGGCAGACAAGGCCCAGGCGATACATGCATTCTGCATCGCCCATATCCGCACCAGCCTGATACGCCGCCGCGGCTTTTTCCAAGTCTTTCCCGTCCAAGGCCTTTTGTGCCTCTGCCTTCTGGTTTTCGACCTGGGCAGATTCCGTGGCCGCATAAGGCGGTGCAAAATGGACATGGTAAAAGCGGATTTTTTTGGCTGCAAAATCAATGGGGGCTATGGCGTCACAGTCAAACTGCAAATTCTCCCCGAACCCGTAATACGAAATATTCTCCAATTCAGGATAGAAGGGAATGGTCAGATTGCTGCCATTGATGAGGACCTTCCGGTCCGCGAAGCCTTCAGGATACTGTTCGAAGATATAGCGGAGCATGGCCATCATCTCAGGCCCTTTAATGGCATACCCTTCGTGGATTCCCAGGCACGACACCCAATCCGGAAAAGTAAGGCTGCCTGGCTGCCGCCAGTCATGCCATAACGCAAGAGCCAGGGAAAGCCCTTCCCCTTCCTTATCCGCGACTTCCAGGACATCCGGGATGGCTTCCGGCATCAATTCCACCATAGCCCGGTAGACACCAAAGCTCGAACCCGTACGGGGCAGACAATCACAGTAGGCCTGCATCGCCATATCCTTGGTATACCGGCCGTTTTTCAACATGGCATCGATATTGGCCATCCGGCTCTTCACCTCTTTAGTTGTAAAGGAATAGTCGGGCAGTCTGCCATGTTCTACCAGAATCTGGACGATCTCATTGACCAGCCAGACCGAGATGATGCTCTCTGTGATATCGCTGCAAATGGAGGGATAATCGCGTCTGTCCACCCGCTCGCGGATGAATTTCCTGGCCCGGCCGTCATACGTATTGCCGGTAATGGTTCGTCCCAGGGCGCTCAGGCCATCTTGTGCCATATTGAGCATCCCCGCTTTGACGGCTCCCGAAATAGCGCCGCTGATGCCAAACCCGCCGCCCTGCCAGTGGGCCTTGTTGGCTTCCTTTTCCAAGCCGAGCTGTTCCAAAAAGCGGGCGATTTCCGCCTTATCCTCCATGAGTCCCTTTATCAGGTCTGTCTCACAGAATCTATCCGTGATTTTTTCCGTGAGATCATCCATGCTTACCACTTCGACGCCATGATCGATGAGCACTTCAAGTGCCGCCGTAAAGGAAGGGCCGCACTGCGAAAAAATGACCTTGCTCAGGTCTCCGGCCAGTTCCGCGGGATCCGTGTAGTTCTCCGAATGGATCTTTTCCTGAATCTCGTCATAAACCAAACGGCTCCGGCGTTCCCCTTCTATGTTGAACGGCCTCCACAACTGCCGCCGCAGCGCCAGAGGTTCCGGAAAATCAATATGATACTTGGAAAGGAGGACCATATGGCTGCCCGGCACCTCCGGCAAAGCCGGTTCCTGTTCTGCAGCCTGGTCATTTTCTGCTGCTGTTGCCGCAGGAACCGTTTCTTCCGGTGCAGCAGCTGCTGCATTTTCCGGCGCCGCAGCACTTCCGGCCGAATCCGCCGGCTGGCCGGCTGTGCCCTTTTCATCCATGCCCTCCGGCACCTTGGCTCCACAACGAAAACAAAACTTTGCCTGATCCGGCAGCTTCGTACCACAATTCATGCAAAACATGCCCATACCTCCTGCATCGTAGTAACGGAATTCTCCCTATCTATTTCTGATGAAGCAGTGTATTTTGGTGGATCATATTTATTTTACCACGGAAGACGGTATCCGTTAACAGGAAGCCGGCCAAGTCCGTCGGGAATAACCGGAGAAAGCACCTGTTCCTCATCCCGCATGTGCGGGACACGGCGAGGCCAATGCCTGCTTTGCTTGACAGGGCGGACCGAAAAACACAAAAAGGACAGTGGCTGTAAAATCCACTGTCCTCATGCCTCCCATGAACTATATATAGGATTCTTTATTCCCACTCGATGGTCGCGGGCGGTTTGCTCGTGATATCGTAGACCACGCGGTTCACGCCGTTCACCTCGTTGACGATGCGGCGGGAAATGACGTCGAGTACGCTGAAGGGGATGTGTGCCCAGTCGCTGGTCATGCCGTCCGTCGACAGCACGGCGCGCAGGGCGATGGTGTAGCAGTAGGTGCGGTCGTCGCCCATGACACCGACGCTGCGGATGTTGGGCAGGCAGGCGAAGTACTGCCAGATTTTGCGGTCCAGGCCGGCATTGGCGATTTCCTCGCGGAAGATCGCGTCGGCTTCCCGCACAATGGCCAGCTTATCTTCGGTGACTTCGCCGAGGACGCGGATGGCCAGGCCCGGTCCCGGGAAGGGCTGGCGCCATACCAGATTGTCGGGAATGCCCAGTTCCGTGCCGACGGCCCGGACTTCGTCCT
Source organism: uncultured Selenomonadales bacterium (assembly GCA_900315805.1). Lineage (GTDB taxonomy): Bacteria > Bacillota > Negativicutes > Acidaminococcales > Acidaminococcaceae > Succiniclasticum. The sequence goes on along the minus strand of ONAN01000003.1, from coordinate 18,214 downwards.
TGAACAGTTCGCGCAGCGGTTCGATGAGCTGCAGGTCCATGTCCTTCGGCAGGCCGCCTACGTTATGATGACTCTTGATGGTTGCGCTCGTGCCGGTGCCGCCGCTTTCCACGACGTCCGGGTAGATGGTGCCCTGGACCAGGAAATCGACCTTGCCCAGTTTGCGCGATTCTTCGTCAAATACATGAATGAATTCGGCGCCGATGATCTTGCGTTTCTGCTCCGGATCCGAGACGCCTTTCAGTTTGCCCAGGAAACGGTCCTTGGCGTTGACGCGGACGAAGTTCATGTCAAAGGTATCCTTAAACACCTTCTCCACCTGGTCGCCTTCGTCTTTGCGCAGCAGGCCGTGATCCACGAAGATGCAGGTCAGCTGTTTGCCGACCGCCTTGTGTACCAGCACGGCCGCGACGGAGGAATCGACACCGCCGGAGAGGGCGCAGAGCACTTTCTTGTCGCCGACTTTGGCCTTGATTTCCGCCACTTTGCGTTCCACAAAGGACTTCATGTTCCAGTCGCCGGAGAGTTCGCAGATGTCGAAGAGGAAGTTCCGGAACAGTTTCCGGCCGAACGGCGTATGCTCCACTTCGGGATGGAACTGGACGGTGTAGAACTTTTTGTCCTCGTTGATCATGGCCGCGATGGGGCAATCCGACGTCGAGGCCACCGGCGTGAAGCCTTCCGGCACTTTGGACACGAAATCCGTATGGCTCATCCAGCAGATGTTGTTCTCTTCCAGGCCGCGGAACAGTTTGCAGTTCGTCTGCAGCACGATGGACGTTTTGCCGTATTCATGCGTGTTGGCGCTCGAAACGGTGCCGCCCAGGGTCTGGGCCGTAAACTGGTGGCCGTAGCAGATGCCCAGTACCGGCACGCCCAGCTGGAACACGCCGGCATCCACCTTGGGTGCGTTTTCCACGTAGACACTGGCGGGGCCGCCGGACAGGATGATGGCCGCCGGTTCCTTGGCCTTGATCCGCTCCAGCGTCGCCGTGTACGGCAGGATTTCGCAATATACGCCGCATTCCCTGACGCGGCGGGCAATCAGCTGTGCATACTGGGCACCGAAATCGATGACCAGCACGAGTTCATGTTTTTGTTCGCTCATTCGCTTTTGGCAATCCGGCCCGCGGCCGGAAGCTGCCGCCTCCTTTCCCATAGGGACCCACAACTTACTTTCAATTATATGAAAAATATATCATAGTTCCCCTGGATTCGCAACAAGCAAAGGCTGTCCGGCGCCGGATTAACGGATGGCGTCCGTGTAGGCCTGCGCGATGCGGGTCAGTTCGTCCCAGGCATGGCGTTCCGCCCGGTCCTTATTGATCAGGTTGCCGCCGATGCCGAAGCCGTCATAGCCGGCATCCAGGTAAGTGCGGATGTTCTCCACACTGATACCGCCCACGGCGGCCAGCTTCACCTGCGACAAAGGTGCCTTGATGGCCTTGACATAGGCCGGCCCCAGCAGGGAGGCCGGGAAAATCTTCACGATGTCCGCGCCGGCCATCCAGGCCGTCTTCACTTCGGACGGCGTCATGGCCCCGGGCATGGAGAGCAGGCCCAGTTCCTTCGTCTTATGAATGACCGCCACGTCCATGTCGGGCGAAATCATGAATTCCGCACCGGCTTTGGCGGCCGCTTCGACCTGTTCCGGCGTCAGGACCGTGCCGGCGCCGATATGCATACGGCCTGCGAAATGTTCCTGCAGCAGCGCGATGCTGCGCAGCGTGTCCCGGGAATTTTCCTCCGACGCCATGTCGAAGGTCACTTCGAGGAAGCGGATGCCGCCCCGGTATACGGCTTCTGCCGCTTCAACGATGTCTTTGCTGCGGACGCCGCGGACGATGGAGACGATCTTTCGTTCTGCCAGTTCGGGCATCAGTTTGTGTACTTCGTGCTGAATCATAGGGACTCCTCCTGTATCAGGCCCCGCAGGGACGCCAGTTCCAGCGCTCCCCGGCCGGCCAGTGTTTCCTGTAATTCTTCCGGTACCAGTTCCGTGCGCCAGTGCTGCTGTCCGAAGAGGCACGCATAGGCCTGCTGCATCACCGGACGGCCCGCCACGAGGAAGGCCGCCTTGTCCAGGCTGCCAAAGAGCGGGCGCTGGGACAGGGTCTTCCAGTCATCGCCCAGAAGCAGGCCCAGCAGGTAGTTTTGCGCTTCCAACGGCTTGTCGTGGAAAAACTGCTCGTGGATACGGCACAAAAAGGCGCCGTGCCCCAGGCCTGTCGAGGCGCCCCAGCGGACGCCGCGCAGGAACGGTTCCGGCAGGAAGCGGTCCGCGAACCCGCGGTCTACGCTGCTCGCCAGGATGCTGTTCTCCGTCAGGTTCTGCAGCAGTTCGCCCGTGAGTGACGTGAGGCATCCGGCAATGCGCCCGTCCTCCGTCACGGCGATGTACTTGTTGTGCGAGCCGGGCAGAACGAGGACCGTCGCCCCCTGCGGCCGATAGTGGGCCAGAAGGGCTGCCGCTTCCGTCTCCTCGCCGCGCATCATATCCATGGACAGGCAGTTCTCCTCCGTCAGTTCCTTGTCCGCCATGTTCTTCACGCCGGGCACGAACCAGAACGGCGTATCGCCCGCCAGTTCCGGAAACCGCCGTTCCACCATGCGGGACGCCAGTTCTTCCGGCCGGAGGGGCGCTGTCTCGTGGGGGATTTCCACCAGGCCCAGGTTCGACGTCAGCATGCCCGAAGCAACGATGAGGCCGATATCCTTCCGGGAAACGCCGGCTGCCGCGGCCGCCTCATCGAGCAGCTTGCGGATGGTTTCCTTCAATTTGCGGTCCGACCCTTCCATGGCCGTCACCCGCACACCGACCGGTGCGGCCGCCTTGCTGAGCAGGCGCCCGTTTTGCCATAACAGGACGCGCGTATTCGTCGTGCCGCCGTCCATTGTCGCAATCACCATGGTACACACTTCCTTTTCCTTACTCCCCTATTGTAGCAGAAATAAGGTCAGAAGCGCCAGTTTAATCCGGCGCGTATAACAAAAACGGGCGGATTTCCGGCCGTATCGTTAGATACATCGTCGAAAACCCGTCCGTAAACGGTTTACACGTATGCAGTTTTGAGGGTGTTCAGTCGTCGTCCTCTTCTTCGCTGCCGGCGTTTGCCTTCAGGCGTTTAGCCGTTTTCTGCTGGCTGATCAGGGCCAGGACCAGGGAGATGGCTGCCAGAATGAAGAGCGTCATGGCGATGGGATGGCCGATGAACTGCGTGGCGTCGCCCTGGGCGATGACCAGGAACCGGCGCAGGTTGCTTTCCGCCATAGGCCCGAGGATGAGGGCCAGCAGGATGGGCGCCAGGGGGAATCCGTAGCGCTGCATCAGGAAGCCGATGACACCGAAGGCCAGGGTCAGAAACACGTCGAAGAGGCTGTTGCGCATGGAGTAGGAACCGGTCATGGACAAAATGAAGATGATCGGCAGCAGCAGGCGCTTGTCCATGGCGATGACCTTGGAGAAGAAGCGCACGCCGATGGCTCCCAGGATGAACATGGCGATGTTGGCCACGAGCAGGGAGGCAAAGACCATGTAGACGACGTCCATGTGGTCCTTGTACAGCAGCGGGCCGGGCTGGAGGCCGTGAATGATGAAGGCGCCGAGCAGGATGGCCGTGACGGAGTCGCCGGGCACACCCAGGGACAGCAGCGGAATCATGGCGCCGCCGGAGCAGCCGTTGTTGGCCGATTCGGAGGCCGCCACGCCTTCAATCATGCCGGTACCGAATTTTTCCGGCGTCTTGGAGGAACGCTTGGCTTCGCCGTAGGAAACGAAGGCTGCGATATCGCCGCCGGCACCGGGAATGGACCCGATGAAGGAACCGATGATGCCGCCTTTGACGTACGTGGACAGGCAGCGCTTCATATCCTTGACCGTCGGCAGGACCTGCGTCACCTTTTCCGCCTTGATCTTCTTGCCGGGAGCGAAATTCTCCACGTTGGAAAGAATTTCCGAAACGGCGAACAGGCCGATCAGGGTCGGGATGAAAGGAGGTCCTTCATAGAGCTGCATGTTGCCGAAGATCCAGCGGGGATATCCCGAAATGGGGTCGGACCCGATGGTGCACAGCAGCAGGCCGAAAAGGCCGGACATGATGCCCTTGACGACGGAGTTGCCCGAAATGGATACGATGACGGACAAACCGAAGATGGCCAGGGCGAAATATTCAGCAGGGCTGAACTTCAATGCGAATTTCGAAATCTGCGGCGACAGGAACGTCATGATGCCGCAACCGATGAGGCCGCCGATGAAGGAGGCCCAGAGGCTCATGGACAGCGCGCGGCTGCCCTGCCCTTTCTGTCCCAGGGGATAGCCGTCGAGCAGCGTGGCCGCCGCCGCAGGCGTACCGGGGGTACGGATCAGGATGGACGCGATGGAGCCGCCGTACATGGCGCCGCAATACAGACCAAGGAGCATGCCGATGGACACGTCCATGTCCATGCCGAAACTGAACGGAACCAGCAGGGCCACGCCCATGGTCGCCGTCAGGCCGGGGATGGAGCCGACGAGGATGCCGCCCAGCGCACCGGCGAACACGACAGCCAGATGGGATGGCTGGAGCACGTTCAGCAAAGCCGATAAATACATTGCAAAATCCATAAGATTATTCCACCTTAATTCTCAAAAATTTATGGGAGAGCGCCTGTCACCACGGCAGCATGCCGTCCAAAATACCGGCAGGCAGCTGAATCTGCAACATAATCTGGAATGCGAAAATAACGATCGCAATCGTGAGGACGCTGCTCAGGAACATCTTTCCGTAGGACCTGAACTGCAGCATGTACATCATGAACATCATGAACAGGAGCGAATCGATGATGAAACCGAGTATGGGAAGCAGTGCCGCATAAACCACGGCGGCAACAAAGACGATCAACGCGCGGCGGATGCCGGGGTTTTTCAGGGAAATGGATTTACCGTCGCCGACGGCACCGCTCACGAAGGTCTGCACCAGCAGGCCGGCCGAAGCGATGGCCATGGCCACGGCCATGACGCGCGGGAAGAATTCCGGTCCCAGGATCATGATCTTGTCATAGGGGAAATCGGCACTGGAAATCCACACGTAGGCGCTCAGCAATAATCCTATGATTCCAAAGACGATATTTGCTTTCTTCATTTCAAAAACACCCTTATAGAAAAGGGACAGCCAGTCGGAACGGCCGGCTGTCCCAAGATTAACGGAGACTTGGATTATTTTTTCTTCAGGCCGATGGAGTCCATGGTCTTGTCGACCAGTTCCGCGTTTTCAGCCAGGAATTTCGCGAATTCGTCCGGGCCCTGGTAAGCCAGGTTCAGGCCGGCCTTCTTCGTGTAGGAGATAAATTCCTGATCCTTCATGGCTTTCGAGAAGATGTCGACGATCTGGCTCTTGACAGCCGGATCTACGCCCTTCGGCAGGCCGATGCCGCGCCAGGTACCGAATACGACGTCAACGCCCTGTTCCTTGAAGGTCGGAACATCCGGGAACAGCGGGTCACGCTTGGTGTCCATGACACCCAGGATCTTCAGCTGGCCGGCTTTGACCTGGGACTGAACTTCGGCGACGGATACGGATACGGCCTGGATATGATGGCCGACCAGTGCCGTTACAGCCGGGCCTGCGCCTTCGAACGGAACGTGTTTAACCTTGATACCGGTCTTCTGGGCCATCAGGCCGGCAGCGATATGCCAAACGGAACCAGGAGCGGAGTTGCCGATGCTGATTTCGTCCGGATGCTTCTTAGCGTATTCCACGAATTCCTTCAGGTTGTTGTACGGAGCGTCCTTCGGAACCGTCAGGGCTGCTGCGTCCGTGTTGACGCGGATGACGGGGTCGAAGTCCTTATAGGTGAACGGAGCCAGTTTCTGCGGCGGCATGGAGTTCAGTTCGAACGTGATCATGCCGATCGTGTATCCATCAGGTTTTGCCTTCATGATGGCTGCATGGCCCGTAGCACCGCCGCCACCGGTGACGTTGGAAACCGTGATGGTCTTGCCCTTCGTCTCTTTTTCAGCTGCTTTGCACAGTGCGCGCAGCACGGCGTCCGTGCCGCCGCCGGCGCCCCACGGGCAGATCATGGTGATGTTCTTCGTCGGGTAATCGACTTTCTTGGTGGCACCCTTCTTGTCACCACCGCCGCCGCAGCCTGCCAGTAACAGGGACAGGGTCAACGCGGATACTGCTGCAACTGTTAAACCTTTCTTCATGGATTTACTCCTCCTTAGAAGTTAAATTTATATTGCCAGCCGGGGAACCGCCCCGGCCGCAGATACCGGAATCAGGGCTGTTTGCCGATGTAGGCGAGGATGCCGCCGTCGACGTACAGGATATGGCCGTTTACGAAGTTCGACGCGTCGGAAGCGAGGAAGATGGCCGGACCTTCCAGATCTTCCGGGGTGCCCCAGCGGGCTGCCGGCGTCTTGGAAATGATGAACTTGTCGAACGGATGGCGGCTGCCGTCGGGCTGGATTTCCCGCAGCGGAGCCGTCTGGGGCGTGGCGATATAGCCCGGCCCGATGCCGTTGCACTGGATGTTGGCCCCGCCGTATTCGGCGCAGATGTTGCGGGTCAGCATCTTCAAACCGCCCTTGGCGGCGGCGTAGGCCGACACGGTCTCGCGGCCCAGTTCGCTCATCATGGAGCAGATGTTGATGATTTTGCCGTGCCCCTGGCGGATCATGCCGGGGATGACGGCCTTCGACACGATGAACGGGGCGTTCAGGTCGATGTCGATGACCTGGCGGAATTCCGCAACGCTCATTTCCGTCATGGGAATGCGTTTGATGATGCCTGCATTGTTGACGAGGATGTCGATGGTGCCCAGGTCCCGCTCGATGTCGGCGACGAGCTTCTTCACCTGCTCTTCGTCAGTCACGTCGGCGATATAGCCTTTCGCATCGATTCCTTCCGCCGTGTAATCCTTCAGTGCCTGGTCCAGATGCTTCTGACTCCGGCAGTTGAAGGCAATCTTGGCGCCTGCCTTGGCGAAGGCCCGCGCAATGGCGAACCCGATACCGTAAGCGGCACCCGTCACCAGGGCCACACGGCCCTTCAGACTGAACATGTTTTCAAAAGACATACCTGTTGTCATTTTACCGCTTCTCCCTTGCTCCACACACTGCCGCGCCCTTGTCTCAGCGCAGGTCCGTGTTCTTGATGTCGTCCATGTCGGTGAAGGTCTTGTTTTCGCCGCCCATGGCCCAGATGAACGTATAGTTCGACGTGCCGCAGCCCGCGTGGATGCTCCAGGAAGGACTGATGACGGCGTCATAGTTCTGCATCACGATATGGCGCGTTTCCTGCGGCTGTCCCATAAAGTGGAACACGACATTGTCTTTCGGGATATCGAAATAGAAATAGACTTCCATGCGGCGTTCGTGCGTATGGGCCGGCATGGTGTTCCAGACGCTGCCCGTCTTAAGGCTCGTCATGCCCATGGAAAGCTGGCACGTTTCCAGTACATCGGGATGGATGAACTGGTTGATGACACGGTCATTGGAAGTTTCCGCGCTGCCGCAGGGCACCTTGCGGGCCTGTTCGATGGTCAGCAGCGTGGTCTTGCAGGGCTTGTGGGCCGGGGCCGAAACCATGTAGAACAGGGCCGGTTCCTTTGCGTCGTCGCTGTGGAACGTGACTTCCTTCGTACCCATGGTCACGTAGAGGCAGTCCTTGTGGCCCAGTTTGTAGGCCGTGCCGTCGCAGGTGATGACGCCCGCGCCGCCCACGTTGAAGATGCCGATTTCCCGGCGTTCCAAAATGAATTTGGTGCCGAAGCTGTGCCATACATCGATGCCGTCATCGAGGGACACGGTCTTCGTCACGGGTTTGCAGCCGAACACGACCATGCGGTCCACATGGGAATACACGGCCTGCACCGTGTCATCCCGGAACAGCCCGGAAATGTGGAATTCCTTGCGGATCTCCTCCGTCGTGTACCGTTTCATGTCGTTCGGATTGGCCGAATAGCGAATATCCATACTCTGTCCGAATCTCCTTCCGCTTGGTAATACTTACGTAATACCTGTGTAAACATTCCTGTCAATACACACATCTGTCACATTTAATACACAATCATTATAGCATAGACGAACCATTTTGTTGCGTTATTTCGCAAATTTTCACCGATTTAAGAAAACTTTGAACACTTGTCCCTGCGGGTCGTTTAATGTCCCTTTTAAATCGTATAAACTTGCATAAAATGCAAAAAAGTCCCGCCCCTGAGGGGCAGGACTTTCTGTACTGCAATCCGTATAGGGTTTTCCGGACCGGCGCTGCTTACATCATGCCGGGCATACCGCCCTGCGGCATAGCCGGTGCAGCGGTCTTGGGTTCCGGTTTGTCGGCGACCAGGGTTTCCGTGGTCAGCACCATGGCGGCAATGGAGGCCGCGTTCTGCAGGGCGCTGCGGGTTACCTTCGTCGGATCGACGATGCCGGCATCGATCATGTCGACGTACTTTTCGTTCAGGGCATCGAAGCCGACACCCTTCTTGGAATGTTTTACCTTGTCGACGATGACGGCGCCTTCCAGGCCGGCGTTGTGGGCAATCTGGCGGACCGGTTCCTCGATGGCGCGGCGGACGATCATGATGCCCGTCTTTTCATCGCCCGTGGCTTTGATCTTGTCCAGGGAGGACTGTGCTTCCAGCAGGGCCGTGCCGCCGCCGGCGACAATGCCTTCGGCTACGGCTGCGCGGGTAGCGTTCAGGGCGTCTTCGATGCGCAGTTTCTTATCTTTCAGTTCCACTTCCGTAGCGGCGCCGACTTTGATGACGGCTACGCCGCCGGACAGTTTGGCCAGGCGTTCCTGCAGTTTTTCCTTATCGAAGGTGGACGTGGTGTCCGGAATCTGGGCGCGGATCTGTTCGATGCGGGCCTTGATGGCATCCTTGTCGCCACCGCCGTCGACGATGGTGGTCAGTTCCTTGCTGACGCGGACCTGGCCGGCGCTGCCCAGATCTTCCATGGAAGCGCTGTCCAGCTTGCGGCCCATTTCTTCGCTGATGACGGTAGCGCCCGTCAGGATGGCGATATCCTGCAGCATGGCCTTGCGGCGGTCACCGAAGCCAGGAGCCTTGACGGCTACGGCCTTGAAGGTGCCGCGCAGTTTGTTGACGACCAGCGTTGCCAGCGCTTCGCCTTCTACATCTTCCGCGATGATCAGCAGTTCACGGCCTGCCTGCACCACTTTTTCCAACACGGGCATGATGTCCTGGATGACGTTGATCTTGCGGTCCGTGATGAGCACCAGGGGGTTGTTCATGACGGCTTCCATCTTTTCCGGATCCGTCGCCATGTACGGGGAAATGTAGCCGCGGTCGAACTGCATGCCTTTGACCGTTTCCAGATGGGTTTCCATGGTCTTGGATTCTTCGACCGTGATGACACCGTCATCCCCGACCTTTTCCATGGCGTCGGCAATCAGGCCGCCGATTTCTTCGTCGCCGGCGGAAATGGAGGCAACCTGTGCCTTGGCTTCCTTGGTGACGACTTTCTTGGAGTTCTTCTGCAGGGCGTCAACCAGCGTGTTCACAGCGGTCTTGATGCCCTTCTTCAGGATCATGGGGTTGGCACCGGCAGCCACGTTCTTCATGCCTTCGTTGATCATGGCCTGGGCCAGCAGCGTTGCGGTCGTGGTGCCGTCGCCGGCCACGTCGTTCGTCTTGGTGGCGACTTCCTTGACCAGCTGGGCGCCCATGTTTTCAAACGGGTCTTCCAGTTCGATGTCCCGGGCAATCGTCACACCGTCGTTGGTGATGGTCGGGGCACCGTATTTCTTATCGAGCACGACGTTGCGGCCTTTGGGTCCCAGGGTGACCTTGACGGCATCCGCCAGTGCATTGACGCCGCGTTCCAGGGAGCGGCGAGCTTCTTCGTTGAATAAAATCTGTTTAGCCATAATTCAGTCTCTCCTTTACTTATTCCACAACTGCCAGAATATCGCGTTCATTCAGGATCAGCAGCTTCTTGCCTTCGTACTTGACTTCCGTTCCGGAATATTTGGCGAACACGACGGTTTCGCCGGCTTTGACGTCGACAGGAACGCGCTTGCCATCCACCAGGGAGCCTTTGCCGACGGCCAGGACCTTGCCCTGCATCGGTTTTTCCTTCGAAGCCGTGTCAGGGATATAGATGCCGCTGGCGGTCTTTTCCACCGCTTCCTGAACTTCCACAACAACATTTGCGCCTAAGGGTCTTAACATTTGCAATGATCTCCTTTCTGATCCGCATCGTGCGATGCGCCGGCCGCCTTGCGTCCGGACTATGTCTGAATGAGTTGGTTTTCTTGTCTTATTAGCACTTTTATGTATCGAGTGCTAAATTCAATTATCATTATAGCAATAGTTCGTAAAAATGCAATAGTCAAAATGACAAATTATGGTCATTTTACAATTTTTTCACGCAGAACGTTAAAAATCACGGTTGAAACTGACAAAATAAGATGTAAAACAACGAAAACGGACCGCAAAATCTCATTTTTTGCCGGCAAAATTGAAAAAAACGCTGTTTTTTCGAATTATGTAATTTTATGTATATTATAATCCATAAAAAAGCAGGAGCGGCGCCCGCGCAGTGCCGCGGGGCACGTTCCTGCAAGTTTTCCGCGGCTCAGCCCAGCTTCAGGGCCGGGTCGGCGTTCAGGTCCAGGGGACTGCGGCCGCCGGCCGCATACTGATAATATCCGCGGCAGGCGATCATGACGGCGTTGTCCGTGCAGAGGATCTTCGTCGGATGGACGAGGCGCGCCCCGACGCTTTCCGCCGCGGCGGCCAGCTTGTCCTGCAGGGTCTTGTTGGCCGACACGCCGCCGGCCAGGACGATTTCCTTCAGGCCCGTCTCCTTCAGGGCCAGGACGCTCTTCTGGACGAGGACGTCCGTCACGGCATCCTGGAAGGAAGCCGCCACATCGGCCTTGTTGACGGGCCGGTGCGCCTGTTCCTGGTTATGCAGGTAGTTGATGACCGATGACTTCATGCCGCTGAAGCTGAACTCGAACGGATTGTCGAGCATGGCGCGCGGGAACTCGATGGCCTTCGGGTCGCCCTCCAAGGCCAGCTTCTCGATTTCCGGGCCGCCGGGATAGGGCATCCCCATGACGCGGGCCACCTTGTCGAAGGCTTCGCCGGCCGCGTCGTCGCGGGTCTGGCCCAGCATTTCAAAGGAATTGTAACCCGTCACCTTGAGCAGGGCCGTGTGGCCGCCGGACACGACGAGGGCCAGGAACGGCGGTTCCAGGTCCGGATCGTTCAGGAAGTTTGCGAACACGTGTCCCTCCAGGTGGTTGACGCCGATGAGGGGCTTTCCGGCCGCCCAGGCCAGGGCCTTGGCAGCCGACAGGCCGACGAGCAGGGCGCCGACGAGGCCCGGGCCGTAGGTGACGGCCACGGCGTCGATGCGCTCCAGGGGCACCTTGGCCTCCTTCAGGGCTTCGTCGATGACAGGCAGCACGTGCTCGATATGTTTGCGCGACGCGATTTCCGGCACCACGCCGCCGAATTTACGGTGCACCATGATCTGCGACGCAATGATGTTGGACAGCGTTTCCCGGCCGTTCTTCACGACGGCCGCCGCCGTTTCGTCGCAGCTGCTTTCAATGCCTAAAATGTAGATATCCTTGTCCTGCATGGATGATTCCTTCTTTGCTCGTTCGTTATACGTTCCGGGCGGGCGCTGTCTCCGCCGCGCCCTCCGTGTCTTTCCGGTACAGCCACATGATGAGGGCCCCTTCCCCGTTATCCGCGTAGTAATGGGGCCGCACGCCGGCAGGCCGGAACCCGCAGCGCCGGTAGACGGCCTGGGCCGGCGCGTTCGATTCGCGCACTTCGAGGGTCACGGCCGTGCAGCCTTCCGCCCAGGCCCGGGCGAGCAGCTGTTCCGTCAGCCGCCGGCCGTAGCCGCGGCAGCGCGCGGCGGGATCCACGGCCACGCGCATGACCTGACCTTCGCCGGCCACGTTCCACAGGCCGGCGTAACCCGCCAGCCCCTGTTCCGGCAGTTCCAGCACATACCAGGCGGCCAGGGCCGTTTCCAGCTCGTGGCGCCACGTGGCTTCGCTCCAGGGGTCAAAAAAAGCCTGCCGGTCCAGTGCCATGACGGCGTCCAGGTCAGACGCCCGCATCAGCCGGCAGGATGCTTTTTCTCCCATAATTCCTCCGCTTCGGATTTCCGATAGTAGAAAGGACGCAGCCGGAACAGGTCCTCGCCGGAAAGCATGTCCGTCTGTTCCGCCGCCAGGCCGACGGACGCAGCGTGCGGCAGGCGGATCTGTTCCGCCGCCACCGTGACGTTCTGCGGCAGGGGTTCCCGCTTTGCCAGGCGCAGGCATTCGCCCAGGAGCAGGACCGGTTTGCCCAGTCCGGCGGCCTGACGCAGGAGTTCGCTGCCCGCCAGCATCCGTACATCCGTCAGGCGCTGCAGCGCACCGCCCTGCCAGGTGTAGAACGCCGTGTAGACGTTGCCCTTCTGGGCGTCCAGCACGGGGGCCAGCACAACGCCTTCGACCGGCACGTTCCAGGCCATCCCTTCGAGCGTGTTGACGCCGCTCACGCCGCACTGCCAGGCGTAGGCCATGGCTTCCGCCGCGGCCAGCCCGATGCGCAGTCCCGTAAAGGAACCGGGGCCGATGCTGACGGCGATGCGGTCCACCTTTTCTTTCGGCAGTCCCGTGCGCCGGAACATCTGGTCGATTTGGGGCATCAGGCCTTCCGAGTGGGTCAGGCCGACGCTGATGTCATATTCGGCCAGCACCGTGCCGTCCTGAACGAGGGCGACGGAGCAGACCTTAGTGGCTGTATCCAGTGCGAGAGTCAGCACTTCGCAACACTTCCTTGATGAGTTCTTCGTAACGGGGTCCCGAGGGAAGCAGTTCCACCCGGCGCCCGTCCTTTTCAATCGTAATGCTTACCTGCAGATAATCCGGCGGCAGTTCCGACGTAAACAGATCGGCCCATTCGATGACGGTCACACCGTCCCCGCCGGCATATTCGTAAAAACCGATATCGGCCAGTTCGTCGGGCGAATCGAGGCGGTACAGATCGAAATGCCGCACCTCCAGCTTCCCCTCGTAAATGTTCATGAGGGAAAAACTGGGGCTCACGACATCGCCCTCTTCCACGCCCAGCGCCGATGCAAGGCCCTTGGTCAGCAGGGTCTTTCCGGCTCCCAGGTCGCCGACGAGGCAGAAGATGTCCCCGCTTTCCGACAAGGTTCCCAACAAACGGCCCAGGGCCTCCGTGGCCCCGGCGTCGCGGCAGAAGAAGACCGCCGTGCCGTCTTCACAACGTTCCAGTTCCACGCCGGGCAGTGCCGGCACGGGCTTGGGAACAGGTCCGGCGCCATCCGGTGCGGACTCATTAGGTTCGGTCTTTACGCATAAGTGAGTATCCATAAAATCTCCTGTTCTTTTCCTGAGTTACTTTTTATCCGTGCTGCCGGCCTGCTTCTGAATCATGCCGGGCAGACGCTCCAGCGGATCTTCCAGATCCATGTGGCCGCTGATGGTGTCGATGGACTTGCCGTTCACGAGGAACTTGACTTTCTTGATGCCCTTGATCTCCGTCAGGGTGCAGACCACGGCGTTGCACATCATCATCTCGTTGTACGACCCCTGGCCGCGCATGGCGAAGTTCTCGTTGAAGTTGACCGTCGCCGTGTCGCCACTGACCGTCACGCCGAGGACCTTGGTCCCTGCGGGGAACACGTTCGTCAGCTGTTTGGAAGCCGGCGCCGTATTGACGAGGGCGTCCAGCACGGCTTCGGGCATCTTTTTATTGCCGATGGCGTATTTCACCTTTTCCGGCACCAGATGCGTATCGCCGTTCCTGGGGACGCGGTACACCGTCAGTTCGACCTGCTTCAGGTTCGGGTCCAGTTTCTCCGTGATCGACGTGCCCGAACCGGTCACATCGGTCACGCTGCCCGTCGTGCCGGTCTTGTGCTCCGTCTGGGCACAGCCGGCCAGGACGACCGTCAGGACAAGCATCAGTAACACTGTCAGTTTTTTAAACATCGTTACCCCTCCTGTCCTCAATTCCCGAAATAATCAGCGATGCCGTCGCAGATCGCTTTGGCCACGGTCTTCTGGAACCAGGGCGTGTTCATGAGCTCTTCCTCGCGCTGGTTGCTGATGAAGCCGACCTCACAGAGGATGGCCGGCATGGAAGACCGCTTGATGACATAGAAGTTGGCTTGCGGCGTCCCGTAATTGTACATCCGCGTGGCGTTCACCATACGGGTCTGCACGCAGCGGGCCAGCCGTGCGTCGTAATTCGTCTTGGGATAATAATACGTGGCCAGACCGCCGACGGTCCGGTTGTTGTTGGCGTTGTGGTGGATGCTGACAAAGATGTCGGCCTTGCTGCGCGACGCCACATCGCACCGCGCCTGCAGTTCGTCATGGCCCGACGCGTACGGTCCGTAGACGTCCACGTCGGTCGTGCGCGTCATGGTCACCTTCGCCCCGGCCTGTTCCAGGTAGTTGCGCAGGTAATTGGAAATGGCGAGGGTCGAGGTCTTTTCCTTGTTGCCCTTCAGGCCGATGGCACCGGGATCGGAGCCGCCGTGGCCCGGATCGAGGGTCACGGTCTTCCCGCTCAGGCCGCCGCCCACCTTGTAGTTCGTATAGGCCGGCACAGACGCGGTCGAACCGCTTCTGCCCTGCGTGCTGAGCGGCGTCGAACGGCGGTTTACAGACGTCGCGCCGTAACTCTTCGAGGCGACGCTCTTCTTGTTCGAATTCACATCGACGACGATGCGGGGCGGCCGTCCCGTACGGGGGTCCTTCCGCAGCACGAAGCTGTGCACTTCGCTGCGGCGGATGCGTTTCTGCATGGGCACCCGGATGGTCACCCGTCCGTTGTCCCGCTGCACGGACATGCTTTTAGCCAGATCGCTCTTGATGGTGCTCCGGCGGGCCACCTTGCTGCCCAGCCCGGCCCCGGGCACACGGATATACAGTTGGTTTCCGTCCACGTCGATATTGTACCGGGACGACTCCGTCAGATCCACGACGAAACGCAGCACATTGTATTGATTGACGCCCCAATTGACGTCCGTAACGGTTGCTGCCGCCGAAGCAGTCAACGTCGCAAACAGACAGACAGCCAGCACAAACAACGCAAAAATCTTTCGGCGCAAGCTGCTTCCCTCCTTCAAAGGATTAAGGGTTGAAAGGGGATGGAATCCCAATCCCCTTGGAATTGTAACACTTAATTATAACACAAACTTTTGTCCAATGTAAAACATCTTCCCCGGTTCCAACCCCGTTCCATGCGGATACGATGTATCTTACAACACGGTCCGCAAATCCCCCTGAACGAGCTTACGCGCTTCCGGCAGTTTCGCTGACAATTCCGAAGCCGCCAGGCCCACGCTGCCGCCGGCGGCCAGGTCCCCGGCCAGGCCGTGCAGGTATACGGCGGATACGGCCGCGTCGATGGCCGGCATGCCCTGGGCCATGAGGGCTGCCAGAAGACCCGTCAGGACATCGCCGCAGCCGCCCGTGGCCATGGCGGGATTGCCCGTCGGGTTCAGGTACACCGTGCCGTCCGGATCGGCCACGACCGTCGGCACGCCCTTCAGGACGAGGACGCACTGCCACTGCTGGGCAAAGGCCTTCGCCGTTTCCACGCGGTCCTTTTCAATCTGGGCCACCGTCAAGCCCGTGAGGCGCGCCATTTCTCCCGGATGGGGCGTCAGGACCTTTTCCGCCGCCATGTGCAGCAGCAGGTCCGCGTGCCCCTGGAGCGCCGTCAGGGCATCGGCGTCGATGACGCAGGGCAGCTGTGTTTCCAGCAATGCCTGGCGCACGGCCGTCTGCGTTTCTTCCGACGTGCCGAGGCCCGGCCCGATGGCGAGGACATTGCTGTCCTTGCTTTCGTCAACCAGCAGGTCGACGGCTTCCGGCGACAGCCCGCCCGCTTCCGTCTGCGGCAGGCCCTTCACCATGACTTCCGTCAGTTTGACCGCCAGCAGCGGCCGCGCGCTGGCCGGCGTGAGCAGCGTGACCAGCCCGGCGCCGCCCTTGACGGCGGCAAAACCGCTCAGGGCCGCCGCGCCGATATATCCTTCCGAACCGGCGGCCAGGGTGACCCGGCCGGCGGCCCCTTTATGCATGTTTTTCGGACGCAGGGGCAGCAGATCCCGCACGAGGTCCTTCGTGATGACGAAGCGGTCTCCTTCCTCTTCGGACAGCATGGGCTTCGGCATGCCGATGTCCGCCGTCTGCACTTCGCCGGCGTGGATGACGCCGGGATACAGGTACAGGCCCTGTTTCGGGAGGGCCATGGTCACGGTCCTGTCGGCCCGGACGGCATCGCGGTCGCAGCGTCCGTCGTCGGCGTTCACGCCGGTCGGGATGTCGACGGCCAGCACGCGGGCGTCCGAGGCGTTGACGGCCTGGCACAGCGTGCGGAAGGCCGGGCGCAGTTCGCCGGCAAAGCCCGTGCCGAGCAGGGCGTCGATGACGAGGTCCGCATGGGCGATGGCGCGTTTCACCGTTTCGGTCTGTCCGGCGTCTTCCGGGTCCCAGGCCAGGAAGGAACCGCCGGCGGACAGGTAGTACTGCAGTTCGTCCGAGGCGCTGCCCGTCAGCTCTTCCGGTTTTCCCGTCAGGACGAGGCAGACCCGGGCGCCGCCGTTGACGAGCCAGCGTCCGGCACCGGACCCGTCGCCGCCGTTGTTGCCCTTGCCGGCGAGGATCACGACCTTCTTATCCCGGCAGCCGTCCAGCAGGCCGCAGGCCGCTTCCGCCACGGCATGGCCGGCGTTTTCCATGAGCAGCAGGCCCGGCAGCCCGTACTGCGTCTCGGCCCGCTGATCCAGGTTCCGCATTTCTTCCGCCAAAACGATCCGCATGACGCTTTACTCTCCTTCCAGTACCACGACGGCCAGGGCCGTATCCTTCGTATGGCTCAGGGTGACGTGGAAGCGCCTTACGCCGCGCTCCGCCGCCAGCTCCGCAAACCGTCCCGTCACGGTAAGTTCCGGTTTGCCGAGGGAGTCCTTCGTGACCCCGATTTCCGTCAGGCGCCCTTCCCGCAGGCCCGTTCCCAGGGCCTTCAGGAAAGCTTCCTTGGCGGCAAAGCGGGCGGCCAGATGCTCCACCCGGTGGGCATCTTCCGCCAGGGCGAGTTCCTCCTTCGTAAAGATCCGCTCCGCAAAGCCCGGCCTTTCCAGTGCCGCGGCAATGCGCCTTGTTTCCGCCAGGTCACAGCCGATTCCGATGATCATATGCCAAACTCCTTAAAAAGCCACACAGCCGTTCCAACACGGCCGTATGGCTTTGCGAATGTCCTGTATTGCTGCCTTATTTTGTTTCCGCCGTTTCCGCTGCATCCGGTGCGGCCTCCGCGGCCCCGGCCGGTTCCTCTGCCCCGGCTGCGCTTTCCGTCCCGGCAGGTTCCGCCGTCGTCTCCACGGTTTCCGTGCCTTCCGCCGCTTCCGCTTCCGCGTCGGCAGCTTCCGCCTGCGCTTCTGCCGCGGCATCCTTCAGCGGATAGACCGTGTCACTGCCGTAGACCCGGACTTCCACTTCCGCTTCCGAATAGTAATGGCCCAGTTCCAGCGCCTTGGCGGCGGCCTTGTCCTTATCCTTCACGTAGACGGTCATGAAGAAGGGATCCTTGACCACGTAATCCGCGTCGTCGGCGTAGACATAGAGCACGCCGTCCTCTTCGCTGTACGAACGGACTTCCTTCTCCACGGGGTAATTCAGCTTGTTGTCGAACAGGCCCGTCAGGTCGTCGTAGAGCTTGACGATTTCCACGCGCTTCTCCACGCCGAAAGGATAGACGGACTTCGGCGGCTGCGCCTCTTTTTCCGCCTGTTTGCGGGCATCCCGTTCGGCCTTCATGGCCTTGGCTTTGGCCGCAGCCTTCCCGGCCGCGTCCTTGGCCTTCGTCTGCGCCTTGTGCAGCACATCGCGGGCGGTCATATCATTTTCTTCGAGATATTTCTGGCCCAGTTTATAACCGGCATAGCACACGACGCCGAAAATCAGCACTTTCTTCCAAGTCTTCATGATAAACCCTCCTTGAGTGAACCGCAGGGCGGTAGATTTTTTTGTCTTATATTATATTGTAACATGTCCGGCCGTTTCACTCAACGAAAAATCCTTTCCGCACGTACAATATCTCTCTTGGTTGTCAAGACATGTGTTACACTCTTGAATTTGAGAAATACTCTGTTACAACCTGGTTTGGGCTTCTGAATGCTAGGGATGTCTTGGCTGTG
>ONAN01000005.1 GCA_900315805.1 uncultured Selenomonadales bacterium | reverse complement strand
TACACCGTCAGAACTATTTGATGCATTCCTCGATGAAGTTTATGCTATTGAGTGTGTTTCTTGATTATGAGTGTTCAAATTCAACTTGCAATTTACCTACCCAATTTTTCTCCAAAAGACAGCAGTGATTCCTGCGTGCCGCCGCCGATAAATACGACAGCATTATTGCCGACCGCGATATTCGTACCATCGTTTTGAGGAGAAATATCGTATTTTACCTGTGCTCCTTCACCCTTAACAATATCATCACCCGCCAGCGCCGTCTGGAACGGGCCGGCCAGAAGAGCCGGCAATACAAGGGCCGGCAAGAGCCGTTTTTGGAACAGTTTCCATTTTCTCATTTGCATTTCCTCCTGTGTTCATTTGCCGCATGGCGCGATTTCCGTTGCACGCGTGTTGCTCCCCAAAACATCCAACCCATGCGTCGTAATCCAATGCCCATGATAGCAGAAGAAGGAGACATTGTAAACAAGAATCCATTCTAATAGAAAGACGAAACACGTTGGTTCATACAAATCCAACGTGTTTCCAGTAACCATGTTTTGTTTTTGCGAAAGAGGGCGTGTTTGTGCCGACAGACCGGGATAATTCCGTACACGCCGGCAACGGGCTATGCCCCATTATTCCGTGCGGTGTTTTTTGAAGAAATCCAGTGCCACTTCGGGGAACATGATATAGCTCAACAGGTCTTCTTCACTGGCATCGGGGAATCCCTGAACGGCCAGTTTGGCCCGCATGGCGTCCACTTGCGGCGGAATATCGTCGGCCGGACGGTGGTCGATGATGGTGGCATCGCCGAGGATGCGTTTCTTGATTTCCCACTTGATGGGGCCGGGCGTGCGGCCGTATTTACCGCGGACCAGGTCCTTGACTTCCCGCGGAACCATGCGATAGCGGCCCAAGGCGACGTTCAGCACCGCCATGGTGCCCACAATCTGGCTCGTCGGCGTGACCAGGGGCGGATAGCCCAGTTCCTGACGCACGCGGGGCATTTCCTCCAGCACTTCGTCCATCTTGTCGGCAATGCCGATCTGCTTCATCTGGTTCATCAGGTTGGACATCATGCCGCCGGGAATCTGGCTGACCAGCACCTGCGGATTGATGTTCAGGTTCGCGTTGAGGTTGAAGATCTGCACCAGGTCCGTGCGGACTTTCCGGAAATGGGCGGCCAGCTGACCCAGCAGTTTCGCGTCCAGGCCCGTGTCACGCGGGGTGGAGCGCAGGGCGGCCACAAAGGATTCCGTGCAGGGCTGGCTCGTCAGGCCGGAGAACGGGGAAATGGCCGTGTCGATGATATCCACGCCGGCTTCGATGGCCTTCAGGTAGGTCATTTCGCCGAGGCCCGTCGTGCAATGGGTGTGCAGTTCCAGCGGCACCTTCAGCTCCGCCTTCAGGGCCTTGACCAGTTCGTACGCCGTGTAAGGCAGCAGCAGGCCGGCCATGTCCTTGATGCAGATGGAGTCGGCGCCCATCTCTTCCAGCTGTTTGGCGATGCGGACGAAGTCCTCCGTCTTGTGGTAGGGACTCGTCGTGTAAATCAGGGTTCCCTGCGCAACGGCCCCTTCCTTTTTCGTGGCCCGCATGGCCGTTTCCAGGTTCCGGACGTCGTTCAGGGCATCAAAGATGCGGATGATGGTGACGCCGTTCTCGACGCTGCGGCCGATGAAATCCTCCACCACGTCGTCGGCGTAATGGGAATACCCGAGCAGGTTCTGGCCGCGCAGCAGCATCTGGATTGGCGTTTTCCGCAGGTGGCGCCGCAGCGTGCGCAGCCGCTCCCACGGGTCTTCGTCCAGGAACCGCAGGCACGCGTCGAAGGTCGCGCCACCCCACGCCTCGATGGCATGGTAGCCGACCTCGTCCATGATATCCAGGACCGGGAGCATATCCCCGATCCGCATCCGTGTCGCGGTCAGGGACTGATGCCCGTCCCGCAGTACCGTTTCCGTAATCTGTACCGGTCTGTCGTTCATAATGTCCTCCCCGGAAATCGCAACTATAGAACGCTTGAAAATTTCTGTTTCTTATCTTGTATACAGTATACATGAATTTGGGTGAATCCGCAAGAAAAGGAACGGCCGTACCAAGACAAAACGGGCCGTTGCAAACGCAACAGCCCGTTGAAAGGGTTCTCGTTCCGTATCAGAAATTGTACCGGAATCCGACGTTCCACTGCCAATCCTTGTGGAAGTCGCTGCCGGCGCTCCGTTCCACGTCGCAATAGAAATGGGTTTCCCTGCCCGTCTGGAAGGCCGCGCCCAGGCCGTAGGTGAACCACGTGTCACTGTAGTCCTGGTCGATGTGCACCCGGCCGCTCGCATCGGTCATCGTGACGCCCGCGTTGCCGCCGAATTCGTGCATCAGGTTGGCCTTGGCGTAGATGATGCTCTTCGGTCCCACATCCTTGCCCAGGTTGAAGCCGATGCGGCCGACGGCGCTGTGGATGCCGTCCTGGTGGACGCGTACGCCATTGCTTGTCGTGTAGCTGTCGCCGTCAAAGTAGCCCAGCACCAGCTGTGCCTGCGGCTCCACGTACCAGTGGTGCTTCAGGTCGTTCTTGCGGCCGTATTCCGCGCTGAGGGAGACGCCCGTGTTGTCGAAATCGCCCTTTACCCGGTCCCCGTTGGAACCATAGGCCGTGTATTCGGACTTGTAGACGCCGACCTTGGCAATCAGGTCCAGGTAATGTTTGCTCTTGCGGATATCCGTGCTGTACACGCTGAAGGCGCCGCCATGCAGGTCGCCGCTGCCCCGGTGGTACGACGTGTCACCGTCGATATAACTCAGGGAGAAGCCCGCGTACCTTGTTACCTTGTCATCGCGCTTGGCAATGTCGTCGTAACCCAGTTCATAGACCTGGTACTTGTTTTCGAAACCGAACTGGCCGTTGCGGCCGATTTCCGTTCCCTTGATGCGGGCCCAGACGCCCTTCTCCTTCTCACCGTTATGCCGCAGTTCGCCCATGCGCTGCAGCAGCTTGTCCAGCTCCGTGCGCCACGTATGGTAAGCCGCCCCGTAGGATGCCGTGCCGCCTTCAATCGTCGGCGTGGGTTTTACTTCCGGATCGACATGGTACATCCGGTCCAGATACCAGTCCGTTTCATATCCGTCGGTGCCGCTGTCTTTGTGGGCCAGATCATACCGCGTGTAGAACAGCGTGCCTTCCCGGTCTTTGCTGGTAAAAGTACCGTCACCGTTGACCGTGGCAAGGACCAGGCCGTTGCCTTCCTTCGTATCGCGTCCCGGCACGTAGTCGTCTTTCTGGTAGATGTCCAACTCCTGGGTTCCGGTAAAATTGCCGGGCACGTAGATGCGGTCCGCTTCCATGCTGCGCACATCGATGTTTTCCTTGAACGTGCCGCCGCTGCCGGTAAGGTTCCTGGCGTGCAGCGTGCTGTATCCGTTCTCGTCAGCACGCATATCGACGGTACCGCCGTTGTTCACATCCAAATTGGTAACGCGGGAGTTATCGGTCATTTCCCAGACCGCGCCATTGTTGAATTTAAAATTCAAAATGCCAGCGCCGGTCCGGTTGTAATAATAAGACCAGCCATGCAGGGAAGAAGCGGAATTCGTAAAGTTCATGTTGATCAATGCGTCCGCGCCTGCAGATTTACCGCCGTAAGAATAAACGTTTCCCGCGACTTTCAGCGTCTTGCCCTGGTCGCTGCCGGCATCGTCACTGTTGACATTGATGGTCGCCGTATCCGTAGAGGCAGAAGCCAACGCCGCATAGGAAGGTTTATCGTCTTTTCCGATAGCGGTGATTGTCATATGATCGGCATTCAGGTTGACGGTATTTCCTTTCTGCACCGTGACATTATCTCCCCCGGAAGCAAGATTAGACTTGCTTCCATAAGCATAAATTGCGACTACATCTCTATGTTTGCTTTGAGACTGAATGTCCAAGCGGGAGCCGTCCATGTTGATATGCCCGTTTGCATATACGTATAATGCGTTATTTTTCAACCAGGTTACCGCGGGGTCATCCGAATAGCTGGTAATGCTGGTATTTTCGGCATGATTGTTGACTGCACCGTAGTTCCAGGCAAACAATCCTCTTGCAAAGCGGTTGTTGTCGCCCTCTGCTTCGGTTGCCTTGACATCAATAGAAAGGTTCTTGACTTTATTGGTAAAGTTGACATCCCCGAGCTGGGTATACACGCCGGCAGCACCGGACTTTCCTTTGCTTGTTACGGTGATGTCCGTTGTCGGACTGTTAAACTGAACCAGTTCGTACGGAGTTGCGGATACACTGCTGTCTCCAAAATAAGGCCCCTGGGCATTTACGCCCCATAATGACATTCTGCCATTCACTTTATTTTCGGAAGTGACCAGCAGTTTGGTTTCCTTGCCGTTAAAAGTGACGTTCCCTATTTTGACCTTGACCGCTGTTCCGTTGATATTGCCATGTTCATTGAGCGTCGTCGTAAGATACGCATTGCTGTTAAACACGGCTTCTGCGGCGTGATGGACATCCAAGGCATATGCCATCGTTGTAACCGGAGCATCAGTCGCAGACTGATAAGAAGCCGTAAGATAGGTGTTTTTGTTGTTGAAGACCACGCTGGCATTGCGTTCGTCAGCGGCATAGGTAACGCGCCATCCTTCTACATATAATCCGTACGTATCAGGATGACTACGAGTGTCGGGAGTCCCGTCGAATAAGCCGGTCAGACGAATGGTATCGCCTTCAAAGCGGACCTGTGACGGGGTAATTTGTTCGCTGTCATTCTTGGTGCCAAACACATAGGCACCGGCACTGGATAATCCCGAATTGACTCCGTTACCATTTTTCTGGGTAATGCTCAAATTCCCTTTTGCATTGATAACCCGCTCGGCATTGTTTTTCTGGGAATAAACAGAAATACCACCATTTGCCTCGCTAGGTTCTTCCGTTCCTGTAAACATAAATTCCAGCCCGTCTTTGAAGTTGTAGGTGCCGTCTGTGGTCCGCCATGTCACGTTGGCCGTATCCGTCACTTCCACAGGATCACCCGCTTCTGCCTGCGGCAGAAGGAAAGGCATTGCACCGGAAACACTCAAAAAGATGGCCGTTGTCAAGGCAGCCTTTTTCATCAGATAATGTCGGTTGTCTCGCATTTTTTGTACCTCCCAGGTATGTTGCCCCCAACACAAAAATGCAAAGCAAAGTGAATTATTTGATTTCCAGCCTTTTATCCCCATGCCTCTGATTATACCCAATAACTTTATATCTATCAATAAGGATTTTTATTATTTGTTATGCCAGTTTTGTAACGATGTCCCATTTCGTATCCCCTATCCGTCTACTCCTTTATTTTGTCTTTACAATGCGTGGTTTCGCACATAAAAATCCGGTCCGGGCTGCGATAAATCTTCGCGGTCCGGACCGGATCTGCCTCTTTCCCTTCCCTATGCTTTTGTATTTACAAGTTCTTACATTATAATTCCTCTAGCGTATTTACTTTTTACGTTCCGGAACGAACACCTGGCGTCCGGCCTTCTGGTTCTCGGCGCGGTTGATGGCGCAGATGATGCCCAGCAGCGAGGCCACGACGATACCGTTGTGGATGCCGACGCCGTAAATGCTGCCCCCGTCGGGTTTCTGCAGATGGATATAGCAGATGGCCCGCGAGTTGGAACCGCCCGTGATGGCGTGTTCATCGTAGTCGATGAACTTGTAGCCCGTGATGCCGACCTGTTTGAGGGCCTGGAAGAAGGCGTCGATGGGGCCGTTGCCCTCGCCTTCCACTTCGCAGGCGACGCCGTCGACGGCGATTTCGCCGGTGAAGGTCGTGCGGTTCGCTTCCTTCTGGGCATCTTCGTCGCTGTAGTCGAAACGGCGTTCCAGCAGTTTGTATTTGCCCGTGCAGTCGATGAACTCATGCTGGAAGAGGTCCACAATCTGCTGTTCGTCCAGCTCGTCGCCGTAGGCGTCCGCCGCGGCTTTGACGACGTCGCCGAATTCCGGCTGCATGGCTTTCGGCATGCGGTAGCCCTTGGCCTGTTCCAGGACGAAGGCCGCGCCGCCCTTGCCGGACTGGCTGTTGATGCGGATAATCGGTTCGTACTGGCGGTTGATGTCCGCCGGGTTGATGGGCAGGTACGGTACTTCCCAGTATTCGCAGCCCGTGTCGCGCATAAAGTCGAAGCCCTTCTTGATGGCGTCCTGATGGGAGCCGGAGAAGGCCGTGAAGGCCAGTTTGCCCGCGTACGGCTGGCGGGGCGGAATGGTCATCTTGGTGCATTCCTCGTAGACCTTTGCCACGGATAAGATGTCGTGGAAATCCAGTTTGGGATCGACGCCCTGGGTATACATGTTCAAAGCCACGGTGACAATGTCCAGGTTGCCCGTGCGCTCGCCGTTGCCGAAGAGGCAGCCCTCGATGCGCTCCGCGCCGGCCAGCAGGCCCAGCTCGGCGCAGGCCACGCCCGTGCCGCGGTCATTGTGCGGATGGAGGCTGATGATGGCGGCTTCGCGGTCCGGCAGGTGCTTGATGAAATATTCGATCTGGTCGGCGTAGGTGTTCGGCGTGCACATTTCCACCGTCGCCGGCAGGTTGATGATGACGGGCCGTTCCTTCGTGGCGCCCAGGGCCTTCATGACCTCGTGGCAGATGCGGACGGCGAAATCCTGTTCCGTGCCCGTGTAGCTTTCGGGCGAGTATTCGTAGCGGATGTTCATGCCGCTGCGGGCCACTTCTTCTTCCGTCAGCCGGCGGATGAGTTTCGCCCCTTCCACGGCGATGTCCACGATACCGTCCATGTCCTTGCGGAACACGATTTTGCGCTGCAGCGTCGACGTGGAATTATAGAAATGGATGATGACGTTCTTGGCGCCCTTCACGGCCTCGAAGGTCTTTTTGATCAGCTCGGGGCGGGCCTGGACGAGGACCTGCAGCGTCACGTCGTCCGGCACCAGGTGCTTTTCAATCAGGGTGCGGATGATGTCGTATTCCGTTTCCGACGCGGACGGGAACCCGACTTCGATTTCCTTGAAGCCGATATCGATCAGCGTCTTGAACATGCGGAGCTTCTCGTGCTTCTGCATGGGTGTCACCAGGGCCTGGTTGCCGTCGCGCAGGTCGACGCTGCACCATACGGGTGCCTTGTCGATGACGTGGTCCGGCCAGTCCCGGTGCTCCAGATGAATCTGATGAAACGGAATGTACTTTTTGACGGGTTGATGCATTTTCCTCTCTCCTTACTCCTGGCGCAGGTTCTGCCTGCTTGTTCGGGATTGCTCCCTTTGCTAACTCTCTTGCCCTTAGAATCGCAATGAAAAACTCCCCGCACCTTTTCTCTCTAAAAGGGGCGGGGAGATAGATTCCACGCTGTACCACCCTTATTCAGCCGGGTTTCCCCGGCCCTCTCAGCCTCCAACAAGGCCTTTACCAGTAACGCGGTTCGATACGTCCTGCCCTAAACGCAGCCGTTTCAGGCAGGCAGCTCGGGGACCAGTCATCCATATGGCTGCCGCTGCCGGTTTGCACCAACCACCGGTTCTCTGAAGCCCTGCAGGCCATATCTTTTTCCCGTCATCGCCTTTATGCGGTGAAGATTTTCAATTGATGAACCTAGTATAACAATTTCACATGTGAAAGTCAATTCTTTGTGGAACGGATACGGACAATCCTCCTCTTTTTTTGCGGAAAGTGTAACATTTGACATCTTTCCAGACAATTGACGAAAGCCGGTGTTTTCTTTATACTGGAAGTAATCAAAAGAAAGGAAATCTGTATGGAAGACGCTGCTCTTACTGTCTATATCATCGCCCTGTTCGCGCTGCTGTGCTGTTCGGCCTTCTTTTCGTCGGCCGAAACGTCCCTTACGAGCGTGAACAAGATCCGCCTCAAAAACATGGCCCGCAAAGGGGACGCCCGGGCCCAGCTGTGCCTGAAGCTGCTGGACAACTTCGATTCCGTCCTCTCGACGATCCTCGTGGGCAACAACATCGTCAACATCGCTGCCGCGTCCATCGCCACGGTGGTCTTCATCCAGCTCATGGGCTCCAAAGGCGTGACCGTGTCGACCATCGTCACGACGGTCGTCATCTTGATTTTCGGCGAAATCTCGCCGAAGAGCCTCGCCAAGGAATTCCCCGAAAAGGTTCTTCTGTGGGCCTGCCCGGCCCTGCTTTTCCTGACCCGCGTCTTTACGCCGGTCAACTTCTTCTTCAACCAGCTGAAGAAGGCCCTGAGCCGCCGCATCGCCGGCAAGAAGCCGGCCCAGGGCATCACGGAAGCGGAGCTCAAGGTCATGGTGGACGAAGTCCAGTCGGGCGGCACCATCGACCGCGACGAAGGGGACCTGATCAAGGCCGCCATCGAATTCAACGATGTGCGCGTCAAGGAAATCCTCACGCCCCGCGTCGACATGATCGCCTGCAACATTACGGACAGCAACGCCGAAATCTACCGGCTCTTCTCGTCCCACACCTTCTCGCGCCTGCCCGTGTACGATCTGGAGGAGAACAACCTCATCGGCCTGATCCACTCCAAGGATTTCTACAACGCCTACATGAAGGATCCGAAGTTCAAGCTCAAGACGATCCTCAAGCCCATCGGCTACGTGCACCGCTCCACCAAGGTGTCCGTCGTCCTCAAGAACATGCAGCGCCACAAACTGCAGATGGCCGCCGTCATCGACAGCTACGGCAGCGTGGCCGGCATCGTCACCATCGAGGACATCATCGAGGAACTCGTCGGCGAAATCTGGGACGAGCACGACACGGCCGTGTCCGTGTTCCACAAGCTGGGCAGCCACAAGTACCTGGTGTCCTGCGACTCCAGCTCCCGCAACGCCAGCCTGCGCGACATGTTCGAGTACATGCGCCTCGACTTCGATCTATACGGTCTCGAAAACCAGCCCATTGCCGGCTGGGTCATCGACTCCTTCGGCCAGATTCCCCAGAAGGGCGACACCTTCACGTACCAGGACCTGAAGGTCGAAGTCAGCAAGGTCGACCAGAACCGCGTCAAGGAAATCATCGTCACCCACCTGCCACAGCCCGTGGAACCGCACGATGTCTAAGCCCCGCGGCCCGCAAATTCAACGCAAAACAAATCCAAGCTGCAACCGATGGGTGCAGCTTGGAATTTTTTTGTCCGTTTTCGGTTTTAATCGGCCAGATCCGGCTTGTCATGGGAGGCCAGGAAATTCCGGATGAGCTTGCGCACCCAGTCGGCCACGATGATGGTCAAGGCCGTCACGATGACGACGCCCCATTCCTCTTTGTTCAGCGGCGCCGTACGGAGCACGCGCCCGCCGAACCAGGTCAGGGCCACCTGGATGACCACGATGAGGGACATCACGTACAGGAAGGCCGGGTTCTTCGTGATATGGTCCAGCAGGTTCAGGCCGTCGCTGCGCACGTTGAAGGCATTCGCCACGGCCATGAAGATGTAGGCGCAGAAAAAGCCCGTATAGGTGTAGATATGGTCCGGCGCGCTGCGGAAGAGATGGTCCACGGCCGGGCTCTTGTAGAAGAGGATGGCCATGGCCGTCATCCACAGGCCGGCCAGTGTCAGCGTCACGAGCATGGACTTGGAGACAAGGGGTGCCGTGCGCTGTTTCGGCGCCTCGTCCATGTATTTCTCCAGGGCCGGCTCCCCGCCGAAGGCAAGGGCCGCCAGGGTGTCCATGACGAGGTTGATCCACAGGATCTGGATGATCGTCAGGGGCTTTTCAATACCGATGAACGGCGCGATGAAGTTGATCAGCACCGCCGAAAAGTTGATGGACAGCTGGAACGTGATGAACTTGCAGATGGAATTGTAGATGGTGCGGCCGTAAAGGATGGCCTGCTTGATGCTCAAGAAATTGTCGTCCAGGATGACGATGTCCCCGGCCTCCTTGGCCACTTCTGTGCCGCTGCCCATGGCGAAGCCGACGTCGGCGCGCTTGAGGGCCGGCGAATCGTTGACGCCGTCGCCGGTCATGCCGACGACGAGGTTCATCTGCTGGGCCAGGTTGACGAGGCGCAGCTTGTCCATCGGCAGGGCGCGTGACACGACGCGCAGGTGCCGCAGGCTCAGCTTGATTTCCTCGTCGCTCATGGCGGCCAGGTCCTGGCTCGTCCAGACCAGGTCATGGGGGTCCGTCAGCAGGCCCGCGTCTTTCGCAATGGCCACGGCCGTTTCCTTGCGGTCGCCCGTAATCATGACGATCTGCACGCCGGCCTGTTTCACCTGCCTGATGGCCTGCACCGCTTCGGGCCGCACTTCGTCACGGATGGCGAGGATGCCCGTCAGGGTCAGCCCGCCGTCGGGAACCTTGTTCCCCGCGGCAGCCACATCGTACGTGCACAGGGCCAGCATGCGGATGGCCTTGGCCGCCAGTTCCAGCATGCGGCCGTCCAGGGTCTTCTTCATGGCCTCCGTCAGGGGCTGGCGCTGCCCGTCCTTGTCCCAGTAGAAATCGCAGGCCTGGAGCAGCTTTTCCGGCGCGCCCTTGATGAGGGTGTACTCTTTGCCGCCGTGGACAGGCATGGCGGCATGCCCGCGGACCACGGCAAAGGAATATTTGTTGGCGCTGTTGAACGGTTCGAAGCGGACCCGCGTTCCACTGTAGGGAGACCGGTACGTGCCGATGTAGCGGTTCAGGGCCCGTTCGGTAATGTTGCCGCCCACGATGCTGCCTTCCGTTACCACGGCCGACGTGTTCTGAACCACGTTTTCGTAGGTGTATTCCTTCAGGGCTTCCGGCAGCTTCTCGAAGGCATCGTATTCGTCCAGGGCGCCCGTCAGGAAGCCCACGACTTCGAGCTGTCCCTTCGTGATGGTGCCCGTCTTGTCCGTAAAGAGCAGGTTCAGGCTGCCTGCCGTCTCAATGCCCGTCAGTTTGCGGACCAGCACGTGGTCCCGCAGCATCTTCTTCATGTTGAGGGACGACACGATGGCGATCATCAGGGGCAGGCCTTCGGGGACGGCCATGACGATGATGATGATGGCCAGGATGAGGGCCTGGAGCATGTCGCCGAACACGACGGGCGGATTGGCCGTATAGCGGGCGAAGCCGCCGGCCAGAATCATTTTATGGAGCAGTACGGCCAGGAAGATCAGCACGGCACCGGCGTAGCCGAAATAGCTGATCTTGTGGGCCAGGTTCTTCAGTTTGACCTTCAGGGGGCTGTCGCGGTCGACTTCCTTCAACTCCTGCGTCAGCTGCCCGTAGACGGAGGCGTCGCCCACCTTTTCCGCCCGCATCAGGCCCTGGCCTTCCACCACGACGGAGCCGCGGTAGAGGCGGTAGGGATTCAGGAAATCCGTTTCCGTGCCCCAGGCGAAATCCGCCGGAGCCGGCTGTTTTTCCGCTTCTTCGCTTTCGCCGTTCAGGGCGGCCTGGTCCAGCTTCACCGAACCGGACAGCAGCACGCCATCGACGGCCACTTTGTCGCCCGCTTCGAGCTGCACGGCGTCGCCCGTCACGATATCGTCGATGGGCAGTTCCACCGGCTCGCCGTCACGCCAGACCTTGCACGTGATGCGGCTCGCCTCTTCCTGCAGCTTGCGGAAGGCGTTCTCGTTGCTGTACTCGGCCCACGTCGAAACGAAGGTCGCCAGCAGGATGGCAACAAAAATGCCGATCGTTTCCAGGACATCCGCCTGGCCCATGTAGACGAACACGACGTTCACCAACAGGGCCACGAGCAGGATGCGGATGATCGGGTCGTTGAAATTGCCCAGGAGCTTGCGGAAGAACGTTTCCCGTGGCGGCGTGGACAGGGCGTTATTGCCGTGCGCCTCCAGGGAACGCCGGGCTTCTTCCGTCGTTAAACCGATTTTTGACATGTAGGGATCCTTTCCAACAGTTTAGTTTTCGGGAGTTGTGCCGGCCGGGCCTTCTTCCGCCTCGCGGCGGCCCGGTTCGTTCACATCCAGTTCCGTGCCGACCACTGCCGGCAGGCGTTTCAGTTCGTCATCCAGGTACGGTACGCCGACCTGGAGCAGCATGACGAGAATCATCTGGGGGTCGAAATGCATTTCGTCGGCAATGAGGCAGATATCCAGTTCGATGCTGCCTTCGGCCGTCACGACGAACTTGTAGGCCAGGCCGCGGTTGTTCAGGCGGTTCAGGTACTGGAGCACCTTGTCCTCGTTTTCCGTGTTCACGACCTTGTAGCCGCACAGGATCTTGATATACGTGTAAATCGCGTCGTTCATGAGGACCTGGACCTTGCAGTTCTGGTCATTGGCCGTGACGCTGCTGTAGTAGCCGACCGTGCGGAATTCGTCGTCGTATTCCTGTTTCACGAACCCCGTCACTTCGTGGTCCGCCATGAATTTATCGAACATTTGCGCCTTGACGCGGGGTTTCTTGCTCTGTTCCACTTGTGCCTTCAATTCTTCCAATGCCATCGTTACAGTCTCCTTTGCTGTGCATTTCCCTGCTTCCCGCGGCTCAAAGGGCCGGAACGGGTCGGCGCAGGGTCTGTGTCGTTTTATCTAAGTATAACACGTCTGTATGATACTTTGCCAGTGTACTGCGGTGCCCCACCGAAACCAGCGTGGTCCGCGGCGCCTGCTGCTGCAGCATGCCGTACACGTGGGCCTCCGTCTCCTCGTCCAGGGCGGACGACGCCTCGTCGAGGAAGAGCCACCGCGGCTGGTAGATCAGGGCCCGCGCAAAAGCCAGGCGCTGCTGTTCGCCGATGGACAGGACATGGCCCCAGTCCGCCTCGACGTGCAGTTTTTCCGCCAGGTAGCCGATGCGGCACGTTTCCATATATTGCCGCACCTCTGCATCCGTCAGGTCCTTCGTGCCCGGGTATAAGATGGCCTCCTTCAAGGTCCCCAAAGGCAGGTAGGGCCGCTGGGGGATGAACATGACGGCCGTGCTGTCCGGCATGGCCAGGCGTCCCTTCGTAAAGGGCCAGATGCCCGCCAGCACGCGCAGGAGCGTGCTCTTGCCGCTGCCCGACACGCCCTTGATGAGCACATTGCGCCCCGGCTCCAGCGTAAAGTCCGCCGGGCGGATGAGCGGCGTGCCGTTGGGCAGGTCGATTTCCAGCCCCTCAGCCTCTACATCGTCCCGGGCACTGACGGACCGCACGAGCTGGTCCTGCCGGTGCGTCTCCTTCACCTGCTCCATGTGCTGCCCGAAGCCCGTGAGTCGTTCGACCACGGCCTGCCACTCGGCGATGGACGTGTACATGTCGACGAAGTAGGACAGGGATTCCTGCACGCGCCCGAAGGCGCTGGCGATCTGCATGAGGCCGCCCAGGGTGATTTCGTGCGCCAGAAAACGCGGCATGGCCACGACGAGGGGGAAGATGATGGCGATCTGCGAATAGCCGCTGTTCAGCCAGATCAGCTGCTTCTGCTTCCGGATGATGCTCCAGAAGTTGTCCAGCAGCAGGCGGAAGCGCTTCTTGAAGATGCCCCGCTCGTGTTCCTCGCCGTTATAGAACGCCACGCTCTCACAGTTTTCGCGCATGCGCATCATGGAGAAACGGAAATCGGCTTCGAAACGTTGCTGTACGAAATTCAGGCCGACCAGCTTGTTGCCCACCTTCCAGGTCAGCCACGTGCCGATGCCCGAATAGAGCAGGGCCGTCCAGACCATGTAGCCCGGAATGTGGACGGGCATGGACCCGACGTGGAAATCGAGGGGCCCCGACAGCTGGTAGAGCACGAAGACGAAGGAAATGAACGTCACCAGGGCCTTCAGGATGCCGATGCCGAACTGCAGGGTGTAGTCCACGAAAAGGCGCACGTCTTCACTGATACGCTGGTCCGGGTTATCCGTCGCCGTCCCGAACATCTGCAGGCGGTAGTAGGTCTTGTCCTCCATCCAGCGGTCGATATAGGCGTTTGTCAGCCAGCGCCGCCAGCGGATGGCCAGGACCTGCCGCAGGTAGAAGGCGTACACGGCCAGTATGATGTAGATGAACGCCAGCCAGCAAAAGCGCACGAGCTCGTGGAATATCTTTTCCGTTTCGTAGTTCTGCAGCGCGCTGTAGAACGTGTTGTACCACTGGTTGATCTGTACGAGCATGAAGACCACGCCCAGCGTGAGGGCGATAATGGCCCCCAGCAGCAAAAAGGCGCGCTTCTTTTCCTCGCTCTGCCAGTAGCTCTTCGTCAAGAGCCACACATTTTTGAAGAAGCGGAGGCTCGCCACCGGTTTCTGGCGCGTGCCGGCCGTTTCCCTGCCTTGTTCGTCCATGTCTGTATGCACGGCAGCCATCCCTTCCGGGCCGGCCGCCCACTCCTTTCCTGACAGCTTCTGTCCTGCCATTACATAGTTTTATTGTAACGAAAAGAAAAAAGCCTGACAAGATTAAGATACCACAATCTTGTCAGGCAAAGTTTGAACAAAATGTAATTTTACGGTTTCACGGCCGTGCCGCCTCAGGCGTCAGTCCGCCGGGGTGGCTGACTCGTTTTCCTTATTTCTGCGGCGCCGGAAGGGATTCCTCGGTTTCGGCGTCTTGCTGAAGAACCGTTCGACGACGACGAACAACACCGGAATCAGGAAGACACCGACGAAGGTGTTGAAGGTCATGCCGCCGACGACGGCGTTACCCATGGATACACGGGAGCCGGCGCCCGGGCCGGTTGCAATGGCCAGGGGCACGCAGCCCAGGATGAACGCGAAGGACGTCATCAGGATGGGGCGCAGACGGAGGTGAGCCGCATTGACGGCTGCCGTTACCACGTCCTGGCCGTTTTCCAGGTTCATCTTCGCATATTCGACGATCAGGATGGCGTTCTTTGCCGCCAGGCCGATCAGCATGATCATAGCGACCTGCATGTAGATATCGTTGTTCTGGCCGCGGATATACTGCGAAGCCAGGCAGCCGAGGACTGCAGGCGGTACGGAAAGCATAACGGCGATAGGGATCGTCCAGCTTTCGTACAGGGCGCACAGGACCAGGAAGACGAAGACCATGGAAATGGCGTACAGGCCGTAAGCCTGGTTGCCGGCTTCCAGTTCGTCGCGGCTCTGGTCCGTCCACTGGTAGGTGTAGGTCGTCGGCAGCACTTCTTTGGCGATTTCTTCCAGGGCGGCCATGGCCTGGCCGGTGGAATATCCGTCAGCCGGGGAACCGGCGATCTTGAAGGCGCTGGCGCCATTGAAACGGGACACGGAAGGAACCGTCATATCCGGATCCGCCTTGACGAGCGTATCCAGCGGCACCATGTCGCCATTGTTGCTCTTGACGAAGAAGAAACGCATGTTCTTGACGTCGTCGCGGTATTGAGGCTGGGCCTGGACGACGACTTTCCACGTACGGCCGAAGTTGTTGAAGTCGTTGACTTCGGAGCCGCCCAGGAAGGCCTGGAGGGTGGTGAACACGCTCGAAACGGGCACATTCAGGGATTCCGCCTTTTCACGGTCTACGACAAACTTGTAACCCGGCGTATCCGTGTTGAACGTCGTGTAGGCTACGCCGATTTCCGGACGCTGGTTGGCCTTGGCCACGAACTGCTTGGCGTAGTTGTTCATGGTGTTGACATCGTCACCGCCGAGGTTCATGACATACAGGGACAGGGAACCCGTGGAAGACAGGCCCGGCAGGGCCGGTTCCGGGAAGGCCATGATGTTCAGGCCCGGGTACTTGGGAGCCAGGGCGTAGACGGATTTGATGGCGTTGAACACCGTATTGGTGCGTTTGTCATATTCCTCCATCATGACCGGCAGGATGCCGGCGCTGGATTTCTGCGCCATGGTCAGGATATCGAAGCCGTTGACCGGCATTACGTACCGTACGCCGTCAATCTTGGCAACGTCACGGGACAATTCGATCATGGACTGGATACCGCGGTTGGACGAAGCGCCTTCCTGCATGTTGTAGGAAATCAGGAACATGCCCTGGTCTTCGTCCGGCACGTAGCCCGTCGGGGTAATCTTGAAGAAGACACCGGCCAGGACGACGATGGCGACGAGGCCGAGCATCATCAGCTTGGAATGTTCAATGCAGCGGCGCACCTGGCGCGTGTATTTTTCCAGCGTCTTGTTGTACCAGACGTTGAAGTAGTAGATGACTTTGCCGACGATGCCCTTTTTCGCTTCGTCACTCGTGACGGCGTGCTGCGGCTTCAACAGTTTCGCGCACAGGGCCGGCGTAAGGGACAGGGCGACCAGGGCCGACAGGGCCATGGACACGGAAATGGTCAGGGCGAACTGTTTGTACAGCTGGCCCGTGGACCCGCTCATGAACGAAATAGGGACGAATACGGCGGCCAGCACGCAGGCGATGGCGACGACAGGGCCCGAAACTTCCTTCATGGCCCGGTACGTGGCTTCCCGCGGGGACAGGCCCGTATCCTGAATATGATGTTCGACCGCTTCGACGACGACGATGGCGTCGTCGACGACCAGGCCGATGGCCAGGATCATGGCGAACATGGACAGCGTGTTAATGGAGAAACCTAAGACCTGGAACGCCGCGAAGGTACCGACCAGCGATACAGGAATGGCCAGCATCGGCACCATGGTGGCGCGGAAGTTGCCCAGGAAAATGTACACGACGATCAATACCAGAATCAGGGCTTCCACGAAGGTGTGGGCCACTTTCGTCAGGGATTCGCGTACGAACTGGGTCTTATCGCTGGCGATGACCAGCTTCATGTCCGGCGGAAAACGGGTTTCCGCGTCGGCCAGCACTTTACGGATTTCCGAAACCGTATCGAGGGCGTTGGCGTCGGTGGTCAGCGAAACAGGATAGGTAACGGATTCGCCGCCCTTGCCTTCGTCCAGGAAGTAGGACATCGGCGTGTCCATACGGGCGCCTTCGTATACGTTGGCGATTTCCTTCAGTTTCAGGATGCTGCCGTTGCTTGCACGGACGACGATGTTGCCGAATTGTTCCGGCGTTTTCAGACGGCCCTGGGCGCTGGCGGAGTATTTGAACTCCTGCTCGCTCGTCGTGGGGCGGGAACCGATGGAGCCGACAGGCGCCTGAATGTTCTGGGACTGGATGGCGCTCTGGACATCGGAAACGGTGATGCCTTCCTTGGCCATCAGGTCCGGTTTCAGTTCCACACGCATGGAGTATTCCGGACCGTATTCATCAACGGACGAAACGCCTTTGACACGTTTGATGGGGTCGACGACGTTGGATGCACCGTAGGCTTTCAGGAACATGGAATCATAGGTGCCGCCCGGCGACGTCAGCGTAAAATACATGATCGTCTGGGACGACTTCTTCGTCGTCGTGATGCCGTAACTCGTGACTTCCGAAGGCAGGGAGGCCTTCGCCTGGTCAACACGGTTCTGGACTTCGACGGACGCGATGTCGCCGTTCTTTTCCAGATTGAAGTAGACGTCGAGGGTGTATCCGCCGGTGTTCGTCGACGTAGAGCGCATGTCGCGCATGTTCTCGACGCCGTTGACTTTCTGTTCAACGGCCTGGGCGATGGATTCCTCAACCGTCGTCGAGTTTGCGCCGACGTACGTCGTCGACACTTCAATCTGTGGTTTGGTGATATTCGGATACTGCGCGATTGGCAGGTTGAACCCCGAAATGATGCCTGTGAAGACGATGATCAGGGACAGGGCAATCGCGAAGATAGGCCGATCGATAAAAAACTTAGCCACTTACACTGCCTCCTGTCATTTACTGGAAGAGCTGCTGCCGGAAGAAGCACTGTCGCCGGTCGTGTCGACGGTCGTATCCAGATCGGCTTCCGTCATGGGCGTCGCCTTGACTTCGGAACCCTTGCTGACCTTCTGCACGCCTTCCACGACAAGGTTTTCATTGCCTTCCAGGCCCGATTCCACAATGTAGAACCGTCCCACGCGGGCGCCCAGTTTGACTTCCTTCATATCCACCTTGTTGTCGGAGCCGATGACGAAGACGAATTTCTTATACAGCATCTCCTTCACGGCGCGCTGCGGAATCAGGATGGCGTTCTGCAGGGTGCCGGCATTGGCCTGGACGCGGGCGAACATGCCCGGCATGAGCATATGGTTCGGGTTGTCGTAACGGGCCTTCAGGGTCAGGGTACCCGTGCCGCTCGTGATTTCACGGTTGGCCTGGTCCACTACGCCGCGGCCGGAGTAGACCGTGCCGTCGGAGAGGATCAGTTTCAGGTCTTCCAGCGATTTGACGCCGTTTTCGGAATAGGCCTTGGCCAGCTGCAGGTATTCATTTTCAGAAATACTGAACTTGATGCGGACCGGGTCGAGGTTGCTCATGGTGGCGAGCACGGTCTGGCCGGCCGTCACATAGTTGCCTACTGCCAGGTCGCTCGTATCGATGCGGCCGGAGAAAGGCGCCACGACTTCCGTATCGTGCATGCTGATGCGGGCATTTTCCAACAGGGCCTGGTAGGCGTCTACCGAAGCCTGCGCCTGGTCGCGCTGGGCGATGGCGTTGTCGTAGGTCTGCTTGGAAACGGCATGCTGGTTATACAATTGGGTATAGCGGTCGGCATCGCGGTTGAGGCGGATCAGTTCCGACTTGGCGTTCGCCAGGTCGGCCTGGGCCTTCAGCACGTTGGCCTGATACGTGCGCTGGTCGATGGTGAACAACACCTGGCCGGCCTGCACGTAGTCGCCGCCGTTGAAATTCTTGCTCGTAATGCGGCCGGAGACGTTCGCCGTGATCTTGGCTTCCTGCTGGGCCTCTACGAAGCCCGTGAACTCATGCGTGTCCGGCGTGTCCTGCCGTTTGACCTGCATGGATTTGACAGGTATCACGTTGCTCTTGGCCTGCTGTTTCTGTCCGCAGCCGGCGAAAGCCATCATGCCGGCAAGAGCCAGTGTCACAGCAATTCCTTTGCTCCACTTGCTGTTCCGAATGCTTAGCATATAACAGTCCTCCCTGAATTGAAAACCGCTGCGGCGGGCTCCTCATTCCCGCCGTACGGAATCGAAAGCTATATCATGAGGGACGCGCCGGAGGCGATAATTCCCTACATTGACATATTGGTAATTATACTGGATAAAGGAGCAAAACGCAACCAAGATTATCCGCATTTATGCTTCAAATTCTCCGTTTTTCTTTCACTTTCTCCGATTTTTAAAAAAGTCTGACTGGACAGTCAGTTTAGCGGATATTTTACAGTTTTGCCACATTTTTTGACATATAGCCAAAAAGAAGGCGGAACCGCCGGTTCCGCCTTCTTTCATATCAATATTTTGTTCTTCCTCAGGATTCGAATAACGCCGCGTCCTTCACGAAATTGTCCAGGTCTTCCTCGTCGACGGATGCACGGTGGATGGCTTCTTCATCCTGGAAACCGGCTTCGAGGATCCGGTCCGTGAACACGACCTGGTTCCCTTCCCGGAACCAGTGCGCCGGTTCCGCCGTTTCGAAGGCGTTTTTCGGTTTGCCGGTCAGGTTGATGATTTTCCGGAAGTCCGGGTTCTGGATATCGTACGCGTCCGCCAGGGACACTTCGGCCCCGGTCCGCATATCGAAATTGAAGATACGGCGGGCCACGCCGTCATCGGGCAGGCGCCGGCCGGCCTCGATGCACAGCAGGTTCTTGCCGGCGAACTTCACCTGGTACGACCGTTCCCCGTCGGCACGGCCTTCGTGCAGCCAGCTGTCCAGCACGCTGTTGACACGGTTCTGCACGTCCGGATTGCCGCTCACGGACACGACGGGCCACTGGATGACCCGTTCGCCGACCCAGGCCGTCTGCGGATAAAGGCGCCAGTCACCGGCTGCCGCGGTCTGCACCAGCATATCCGCCGACTCCGCCTTGCTGCGGGGGGCGGGCTGCCAGGACACATCGGCCGGAGTCCAGGAACCGTCTTCCCCGCCGGACCAGCGCACGCGGATCGTGCCCAGGGCGGATTTCTTGTCCGCCGCCAGCACATCCTGCGTCGTAAACAACTGGCCGAGCCAGGCCGACAGCGACTTGATGGGCGTCACATGGGGATGCAGGTAGGAGCGGGCAATCTTCCCGTCGTCGCCGTATACACCCAGCACGTTCTCCGCCCGGCCCGTAAACTGCAGGGCCGACGTCACGGTGCGGCCGGGAATCTTCACGGTCACGCGGTACCGGTAATCCGGCAGGTAGGCCGCCTCGGCGGTGATGCCCAGACTGTCCACGCCCGTAAATTCCACTTTCGCCTTCTTCGGCTGCGTAAAGTTGAGCAGGCGGCCGTCCACGGCGCCGTCCTTGCCGCCCCGCCCCGCGAGGAGCAGGATGCGGTCGTAGCCGTCGTCCTTCGCCTGCATCTGTTTTTGTTCCTTGACGAAGAGCTCGTCCATGGCCTTCTGCGATTCCTCCTGCAGACGGGCCATTTCCTTGTCCATGGCGTCCATGCGTTCCTGGAACGCCTGCTGGTCCTTCATCATATCTTTCAGGAAGGCCTTCTGCTCTTCCGTCATGATATCCTGCATATCCTCGAGCAGGGACTGCTGCGACCGTTCCATGGCCTTTTGCCGTTCCCGGATCAGCGTATCCATATCCGTCTCGTTCCGGGTCGACACCATGGTTTCGCCCTTTTTGCGGGCCGGTTTGGCCGCCTTCCCGTCCGTATCACCGGCCTTCGCTTCGACCTTCCCTTCGGCTTTCGCCTCCGCCGCGGCCCCGCTCTTCGCCGCGCCGGCATCTTCCGCCGTCTTCCCGGCAGCCGCCTTCAACGCCGCTTCGTCCTTTGCCGCCGCTTTCCGGTCGGCCGCTTCCATGGCCTTGCGGGACGGCACACTGCGCAGCAGGCAGTTGTACCCGCCGTTCAGGTCCGGGTTCCAGACTCCCAGCATATCGCCCTTGGCGTTGCGCACCACCACCAGCAGGTGCTGGTAATAGTTGCTGTCGCCGGGCATTTTGTCGCCCTGCAGTTCCACCGTTTCCGCCGCGCTGTCGCCGGTCACGTTGGCCTCCACGGAAGCCAGCGTCGCCGCGAACGCCTGGGACACCGGTGCCTGCAGTAAAAAGGCGGCACTCATCGTCAATGCAAGTTTCTTCCACATAAGCAATTTGATTACCTCGATGTAAAAACTGACGGACTTGTTAGTCCATTACTATTTTATTATAGCAACTTTGCCATTGCATTTGTGAAAAATCTTGTACGAGATTGTTACAAAAGTGTAACAAAAAAAGACGGCCCGCAACGAAATTTGCGGACCGCCGGGCCGATACATCGGGCCTTACAGGCTGGAAAAATACGGAAGGAAGCGCATGCAGGCATAGCACACAAGGGCCGTCATGATGACGTTCAGGAGGGTCAGTTTGATGCCCTCCCGGATCTGGACGCCCGCGTCGAGGCCGAAGGAGACGGGAATCGCGCGGGTCGAGACCGGCAGCACGTAGGCGCAGCTCTGGGCCACGATGGTGCACAGCACATACGGAATGGGGTTCAGGGACAGGGCCTGGCAGATGCTCGTCACGACGGGAATCGAGATGGATGCCGCCGCCGTGTTGCTCGAAATTTCGGCCATAAGGGTCGTAAAGGCCGCGAACACGAGGAGCGTCCCGATGCCGCCGTCCAGGTGCAGGCCGGCGATGAGGACCGCCAGTCTGCCCACAGCGCCGGTCTGGATGATCATCTGGCCCAGGGCGATGCCGCTGGCGAACAGGAAATACATGCCCCACATGGCGTGGCTTTCGGCGTATTTCCAGTTCAGCATGACCTGGCCCTTTTCATCCTTCAGGACGAAGGTCAACAGGCCGAGCAGCAGGAAGCAGTAAGCCGGTTTCATGGCCGGCAGGATGCCCGCGAACAGGGGCCGCGCAAAGGCCAGGATGGTGGCCAGGACGAAGAGCGTCAGGGCGATTTTTTCCCCTTTCTTCATGGGGCCGAATTTCGCGTAGGTCTGACGGAAGAATTCGCGGCTGCCGTTCAGTTCCTTCGCCGGCAGTTTCAGACGCCACAAAAAGAACAGGTTCAGGAGGAACACGCAGGCCAGGATCGGCAGGAACCGCACGACCCAGTCCAGGTACATGAACTCGTGGCCCGTCATCTTTTCAATGTAGCTGATGGCCACCAGGTTGGCACTGCTGCCGATGGGCGACCCGAAACCGCCGAAGCCGGAGCCCCAGCCGATGGCCAGGAAAATGGGCACGGCGAGCATACTCTTCTGGATATCCTTTTCCCCGACGAAATGGAACATGGCGACGGCGATGGGGCAGAAGATTTCCGCCACCACCACGTTCGGCAGGAAAATGGACAGGCCCGCCGACGCCAGCAGCCAGACGAAGATCTGCTGCTTCATGGACGGCCCGATGGCGCACAGCGCCTTGACCGACACGCGCTTGTCGAGCCCCGTCAGGGTCCAGGTCATGCAGATCATGTCCGACCCCAGAAGCAGGACCACGATTTCCGAAAAATACTTGCTGATGACGACGCTGTTCGGCACCAGGGCGAACCAGGCGTTGATGACGATGGGCAGCAGCGACGTCACGGAAATGGAGACGGGCCGGAAAATCCACCACGCCGCCATCCAGACCGCCGTCGCCAGGGCCGTGGCGCCCTTGAAGCCGAAGGAATCGCGCAGCAGCACGATGGTCAGCGCGAACAGCACCGGGCCGGACAGCAGCTGCACCGTTCTTTTGTTCATGAGGATCACTCCTTCCTTGCAGCTTCATTATACCGCTTTACATTATCGAAATAAAACTGTTATAATTTGTTTATATTACAGTGCTTTTATTGTATAAGATGTCCCGGACCACCGCATCCGGAAATTTTCCGAAAGAAGGCATACCATGAACTTCCTGACAATGGACTACTTTACGGCCCTGGCGGAAGAGCGCAACTTCACCCACGCCGCCATGCGCCTGCACATCACGCAGCAGACCCTGAGCGCCCACATCGCCGCCCTGGAAAAAGAGGTCGGCGCGCCCCTCTTCGTGCGCCACGTGCCCCTGGAACTGACCTATGCCGGCCAGGTCTTCTACCGCTATGCCGTCGCCATCCAGAAAGACTACCGCAGCCTGCGCCAGACCCTGGCCGGCGTGACGGACCAGGAAATCGGGGAAATCCGCATCGGCACGGCCGCCACCCGGGAACGCCTCATCCTGCCCGACCTATTGGCCGCCTTCCAGAAACAGTACCCGCGCATCCGCTTCCTTTTGACCGAAGGCTCGAACCTGAACCTGCGCCAGCGCCTCCTGGACGGCCAGATCGACCTGGCCATCGCCCTCTTCGGCAAATCCGTCCCGGGCCTGGAACTGCATCCTTTTTATAAGGAAAAGATCGTCCTCGTCTGCCCCGCCTCCCTGTGGGAAAAAGGCGCTCCCGAAGCCGGTCTCCGGTTGGAAACGAAGGCCGTTTCCGACACACCGGCCTGGCGGACCTTCCTGCAGCAGTGCCCCGTGCTCCTCAACGCCGATACCAACATCGCCGGCCAGACCGCCCGCCGCCTGTTCTCCCGCTGCGGCGTCCAGCCGGACATCCGCATCGAATCCAACAACCTGGAAACGCTCCTTTCCCTCTGCGTCCTCGGCACAGGCGCCATGTTCAGTCCCGACAACCTCGTCGCGCGGCTCCTGCAGCCCGGTGAAGCGCGGCGCGTCCGCATCTTCGGCCTGCCCGACGCCTCCTACACCATCTCTTTCGGCTGCAAGCGGCACCGCGACCGGTGGATCATGCTGGATAAGTTCATGGAGTTCGCGAGAAAGGAAATGCAGCCGGTGGTTTAAGGTTTATTTAGGGGTTGTCAAGGAATCTTTAAGCCCGGCCAACATAAAAACCCCATGACAGCAATCCATGCGGATTGCTGTGTCATGGGGTTATTTTATGCATCGATGAACTTCCGGTCATTCCTGGCGCGGCGGCACCGCCGTCACCCACTGCCGTTGCTGTTCGCCTTTTTTGAACAGGTGGGCGTCGAACCAGGAGTAGTAGAACCGCTCGGCGGAAACGAGGTTGTACCCGTCCTGCAGGTGGTCCGTGGTATCGTAGGGATCGGCGAGGATCAGGACGTCGTTGGCATCCTTGTCGTCGCCCATGGTGTCATAGCCGATAATGACGCGCCAGTGGCCGCCCCAGTCGATGTTTTCCACCATAATGGGCGTGCCGGCCTTCAGGTTTTTCAGGACGAAGGCCCGGAAGGCTTCAAAGTCCTTGGGCGAGCCGTCCTTGAGGGCATTGTGGACGGTCCAGCCTTTCTGTTCAAAGTACCGGGACATGTTGCGCGTGTTGGTGCCGGGA
Organism: uncultured Selenomonadales bacterium; assembly: GCA_900315805.1. GTDB lineage: Bacteria > Bacillota > Negativicutes > Acidaminococcales > Acidaminococcaceae > Succiniclasticum. Next base: position 51,119 of record ONAN01000005.1, on the reverse strand, counting down.
TCCTTCATGGACGCCGTGTGGGTATTCATGACTTTGGCGATGGCCAGTTCGTCGTCCGGCGCCGTACCCAGGAAATGGGTCATCACGGTCCAGGCCGCGGCCGGGCCGCAGGTGTATTCCGTATGCTGCTGCGTGGTCTTGTATTGTTCCAGGATGGTCAGGGAGCCGCCGTTCTTGAGGTGATACACATCGACGTGCTTGAAGTACGGCGAGTCTTTCACATCGGCCTGGTGCAGGACGGCATTGGCACCGCCGCCATCCTGCTGCAGGACGGCGATGATGCTGTTGGTCAAGCTCGTCAGCGGGCCCGCTTCTTCCGCATCGGCATGCTGCAGTATGTTGAGGCCTGTCACAATCATGGCAAGGGCCACGGGCAGGACCACGTATTTAAGCTTGTGGGTCATCTCCGGTTCCTCCTTTATGCAGCTCCCGGTCCAGTTTGTGCCGGAGCAGTTCTTTCAGGGCTTCCGCGTCGTTGGCAGCGCTGCCGTTCTGCACACGCCGCAGCAGGTACTGCAGGGCTTCGCCCACCGTCAGGGGACTTTGCGGAGGCAGAAGTCCCTGGACATCTTTTCCGGAAAGGGCCAGGTCGCCGGTGTGGACCGGCACTTCGGTGGCGGCGATGTGCACGACCTCGCGGGCGAGGGCGCGGCCGTCGTCGAAGACGGGGTCGTGGCGGATGCCGGACCAGGTAGCACCCATGTCGGCGAGGAAGACGGCGGCTACCTGGGCGTAGGCTTCGGCGAGCTCGGCTTCGCTGCGGAAACGGCCGCTGGCGGCTTCGCTGCGCACCCAGCGGTACAGGGTGTTCTTTTTGGCGATAAGCATGGGGGCAAAGCGCATGTGGTTGGCAATGAGCCACACGGCGCGTTTCACGAAGGGACGGGCGTAGCCGAGGCGCGGGAAGATTCCCTGGGCCAGTTTGGCGCTCTCCTTTTCGTGGCCGTGGTCACTGGGCTGCCCCTCCTTGTTGACGCCCCGCACGCCGGGCAGGCCTTTGGCCACATCGTGCAGGAGCAGGGCCCAGCGCAGGATCAGGTCGCGCGGGCCGTTGTCCACGGCCTGCAGCGTATGTTCCCAGACATCGTAGCAATGGTAGCGGGGGTTCTGGTGCAGATTGACCAGGTGGCGCAGTTCCGGCAGGACGGGCACGTACGTGTCCTGCCCGCGCTCGCGGACGCGGCAGGAGCAATCCGCCAGGCCGGTGGCCAGGTACAGCATAAGGCCTTTGCCGGCCGCCCGGGACGTGAGCATCTTCTCCAGCTCCGTCCGGACCCGCTCCAGGGAGAGTTCCTTACAGCGCGAGGTATCAAACACATAGCGTTTGCGGAGAAAATAGGGTGTGCCGGGCATGCCGAAACCATAGGGCGTACCGTGCTCCGCTTCGAAGGCCGCCGCTTCGGCGGCGCCGCGGCGCAGGTTGTCTTCCAGGGACCGGGCGGGATCGTAGTCCCAGCGCACGTCGTCCGGTGTGTCGCTGCCTTCTACGTACGTAAAGTCGAGCTGGGCGACGAACCGGCAGGCCCGGTACATGCGCAGGGCGTCTTCGGCGTAGCGCCGGCGCGGGTCGCCGACAGTGCGCAGAATGCGCCGTTTCAGGTCTTCCTGGCCGCCGTAGTAGTCGTAGACCCGGCCGTCCAGGTCCATGGCCATGGCGTTTACCGTAAAATCGCGGCGGGACAGGTCGTCCCGCAGGTTGTCGCAGAACCAGACTTCGGCGGGCCGGTGGACGTCCGTGCTGTAGCGTTCGCCGCGGAAAGTCGCCACTTCGGTGCCGTGGCCGTCCACGACGACCACGACGACGCCCATGTTCTGGCCCAGCTTGTCCACGATCTTCCAGCCTTTGCGGCTGGCAATTTCGCAGACCTGTTCCGGCCGGGCGGACGTCGTCACATCGAAATCGCCCGGCGTCTGGCCGGAAAGCAGGTCCCGCACGGCGCCGCCCACGACGTAGGCTTCGTAACCCGCGGCCGTCAGGGCCGACAGGATCTGCACAATATACGGTGGGAACCGGTTGGACATGACGGTCTGCTTCCTTTCCGCGGTCTGCACACAACTGCCGCTTCGTACAATCAAACAGGCCCCCGGACATCGCCCGGGGGCCTGTACCTGATTCTATTGTAATACATTTCCGGGTGGGAAGGCAATTCCCTATTTGGCGTCCAGCACCGCCTGTGCCACCAGTTCGCCCAGTTTCGCCGTGTTGACCTTCGTCAGGCCCGCACCGGCCAGGTCCGGCGTGCGGAACCCGTCGGCATAGACCTTGTCGACCGCCGCTTCGATGGCGTCGGCCGCTTCCGGTTTGTCCAGGGAATAGCGGAACATCATGGCCGCCGACAGGATGGTGCCCGTCGGGTTGGCGATGCCCTGCCCGGCGATATCCGGCGCACTGCCGTGAATCGGCTCGTAGAGGCCCGTGCCGTCGCCGAGGCTGGCGCTGGGCAAGAGGCCGATGGAACCGCCCAGGACGGACGCTTCATCGGATAAGATGTCGCCGAAAATGTTGTTCGTCAAAATGACGTCGAACTGGGCGGGATTGAGGACGAGCTGCATGGCGCAGTTGTCCACGTAAAAATGGTTCAGTTCCACGTCGGGATAGTCCTTTTCCTGCATTTCCGTCACAATGCGGCGCCACATGCGCGATTCGGCCAGCACGTTCGCCTTGTCGACGGACGATACCTTGCCGCGGCGCTTCTTCGCCGCTTCGAAGGCCTTGCGGGCAATGCGTTCCACTTCGGGACGGGTGTAGAGGTCCACGTCGGACGCCGTTTCCACGCCGTTCACGAGGGCCGCCTCATTGTGGGTGCCGAAATAGATGCCGCCCGTCAGTTCGCGGACGATGAGCAGGTCCGTGCCGGCCACGCGGTCCTCCTTCAGCGGGGACAGGTGGGTCGTGAAACGGCTGACCTTCATGGGACGCAGGTTGCAGTACAGACCCAGGGATTTACGGATGCGCAGCAGGCCTTTTTCGGGGCGGATGGACGGGTCCACATGGTCCCATTTCGGGCCGCCGACGGCACCGAGCATGACGGCGTCCGCCGCGTGGGCAGCCTTTTCCGTCACTTCCGGAAAGGGGTCGCCGTAGGCGTCGATGGCGCAGCCGCCCAGCAGCTGCTTATCGTATTCCAGGGTAAAGCCGAACTTTTTGGCTGCCGCGTCCATGACGCTGACCGTGGCATCCATGATCTCCGGGCCAATTCCGTCGCCCGGCAGCAACACAATCTTCATGAATGGATCCTCCCTTACTTTTTCAACTGGCTCTTGACGTAGTTCACCAGGCCGCCTGCCTCGCCGATATGGCGGCAGAAATCGGGCAGCGGTTTCGTCTTGATGGTGATACCCTTGTTCTTCACCACGACCGTGCCGGTCTGCGTGTCCACTTCGACATCGTCGCCGGCCTCGATCTGTTCGACCTCGTTCCCGATTTCCAGGACCGGCAGGCCGATGTTGATGGCATTGCGGTAAAAGATACGGGCGAAACTGTCCGCCACGATGCACTTGACGCCCTTCACCTTGAGGACGACGGGCGCGTGCTCCCGGGAGGAGCCGCAGCCGAAGTTCTTGCCGGCCACGATGACATCACCGGGTTTTACGTTCGGCGCGAACGAGGTATCGATATCTTCCATGGCGTGTTCCGCCAGTTCCTTGAAGTCTGCAATGTTCAGATAGCGGGCCGGAATGATGACATCCGTGTCCACGTGGTCTCCATAACGCCAGATCTTGCTCATTTTCCCAGCACCTCCTCTGCCGAAGCGATATAGCCTTTCACGGCGCTGGCCGCCGCGGTGTAGGGGCTGGCCAGGTAGACTTCGCTGTCCACGTGTCCCATGCGGCCGCGGAAATTGCGGTTCGTCGTGGAAACGCAGCGCTCGCCTGCCGCCAGGATGCCCATGTAGCCGCCCAGGCAGGGACCGCACGTCGGCGTCGAAACGGCCGCGTTGGCCTTGATGAAGGTGTCGATATAGCCGAGGCGGATGGCCTCTTCGTAAATTTCCTGCGTGGCCGGGATGATGATGCAGCGCACATGGTCGCAAACTTTATGGTCCTTCAGCACTTCGGCGGCCTGGGCCAGGTCTTCCAGCCGGCCGTTCGTGCAGGACCCGATGACGACCTGGTCGATGACGATGTCATGGGATTCGCTGACGGGGTGCGTGTTTTCCGGCAGGTGCGGATAGGCCGTGACCGGCACCAGTTTGCTCAAATCAATCCGGACCGTCCGCACGTAATGGGCGTCCGGATCGGGTTCCACGGCTTTCCACGGACGGGTGACGCGGCCCTTCAGGAAGGCTTCCGTCTTGTCGTCCACGGGGAAGATGCCGTTCTTGCCGCCGGCCTCGATGGCCATGTTGCAGATGGTGAAGCGGTCGGACATATCCAGTTCGTGAACGCCGGGTCCCGTGAATTCCAGGCTCTGGTAGCGGGCGCCGTCGACGCCGATCATGCCGATCAGTGTGAGGATCAGGTCTTTGCCCTTGACATACTTGGGCATCTTACCCGTCAATTCGACCTTGATGGCCGCAGGCACTTTGAACCAGGCCGTGCCGCTGGCCATGGCGCAGCCGATATCGGTCTGGCCCATGCCGGTGGACAGGGCGTTCAGGGCACCATAGGTGCAGGTGTGGGAGTCGGCGCCGACGATGATCTCACCGGGGGCGACGAGGCCCTTGTTCGGCAGCAGGGCGTGTTCGATGCCCATGCGGCCTACTTCGAAATAGTTCGTAATCTGATGCTTGCGGGCGAAATCGCGCATCTGCTTGCACAACGTGGCGGACTTGATATCCTTGCACGGCGAAAAATGGTCCGGCACCAGGGCGATTTTGTCCTTGTCGAAGACCGGCACTCCGATTTCATTGAACACGTTGATGGCGGGCGGTCCCGTAATGTCGTTCGCCAGCACCAGATCCACCTGGGAGACCAGCAGGTCCCCTTCTTCCACAAAAGGACGGCCGACATGGTTGGCCAGAATCTTCTGTGTCATCGTCATTCCCATAACAATACACTCTCCTTCTCTTGCGGGCAGTCCGTCTGCCCTGTGTTCACTCATAGAAAACGCCCCTGCCTGCTCTTGCAGACAGGGGCGAAAATTCGCGGTACCACCCTGGTTTATCACTTCATTGTGCACTGCTTGACGCGCTGCCACGGCAGCCGGTACTCTGTTCCCGGCCACGGCTCCCGGCCCAGATGACCACCCCTCCGCGGAAGCTTGCACCGGCCGCTTCCTCTCTTTGGCGGGTCGAAGATGGTCAATTTCCGTTCTTCGCCTTTCTTTGTCCCAATGCATCAGGACTACTGTTACATTATCGCAAATATTTGCTGACAAGTCAATATGAAGTGTAAATTTATTTGTGTAACGTTCGTTACAATAAGATGTACTTGCAGATGAAGATGACCGCCAAAACATACATCAGCGGGCTCACCCGTTTGGCATGGCCCGTGAGGGTGTTGATGATGGCGTAGGAAATGATGCCGAAGGAGATGCCTTCGGAAATGCTGTAAGCGAACGGCATGGCGATGATGCAGATATACGCCGGAATCGCTTCCGTCAGATTCGTGAAGTCGATCTTCGTGATGGACGAAACCATGAGGAATCCGACGATGACCAGGGCCGGAGCCGTGGCGAAAGCCGGAATGGCCATGAAGATCGGCGACAGGAACAGGGACAGGAAGAAGAGGACGGCGACGGTGACGCTCGTCAGGCCCGTGCGGCCGCCTTCGCTGACGCCCGAGGCGCTTTCGACGAAGGTCGTGACGGTGCTGGTGCCCATGAGGGAGCCGAGCACGGTGCCGCAGGCATCGGCCATGAGGGCGCCCTTGATGCGGGGCAGGGTCCCGTCCGGACGCAGCATGTCGGCTTTCGAGGCAACGCCCATCAGCGTGCCCAGCGTATCAAAGAGGTCGACGAAGAGGAAGGCCAGGACGACGACCAGGAAATCCAGGGACGCCACCCGGGACAGATCCAGTTTCAGGAAGATCGGCGACGGATCAGCCGGCAGGAACGAAGCCAGGCCGGCGGAGAAGTTCGGCAGCACGCTGAACATACCCAGTTTCGGGTTGGGCACATAGAGGCCCGTCAGCTCGCACACGACGCCCAGCAGCCAGGTCAGCAGGATACCCCACAGGATATTGCCCTTGATGTTCTTGGCCATCATGATGCCCGTGGCCAGGATGCCGATCAGGGACAGGACGACCGTGATGCCGACGCTGTGGAACGTGCCGCCCAGCAGGGACTGCTTAAAGGAGAACAGGGCGATCTTCGTCGCCGGGTTCGCCACGATGACATGGGCGTTGAACAGGCCGATGAGGGCGATGAACAAGCCGATGCCGACGGACACGGCCTGCTTCATGCTCAACGGAATCGTGTTGAAGATGGCCTGCCGGATATTGGTCAGGGACATGACGATGAAGATGATGCCTTCCACGAAGACCGCGGCCAGGGCCATTTCCCAGGAATAGCCCATCTGCTTGACGACGGTGAAGGCGAAATAGGCGTTCAGGCCCATGCCGGCGGACAAGGCGAACGGATAGTTGGCAAAGGCCGCCATCATCAGGGTCGCCAGGCACGAAGCCAGCGCCGTGACGGTGAGCAGGGCCCCCTTATCCATGCCGGTGACGCTCAGAATCGACGGGTTGACGGCCAGGATATAGGCCATGGTCATGAACGTCGTCAGACCGGCCATCAGTTCCGTACGGACCGTTGTCCCGTTTTCCTTCAAATGAAATACCCTCTCTAAGATACCCTCTTGCATGATGGACCTCCCTCAGTATGCGGTGTGCCACGGCGGCACAAAAAATTATACCTAATTATATCATATGGCGCCCTCCTTGGGCAGATGTATTTCCCGTCCCGCCGCAAAATTCTCCGTTCCGGACCCTTGGAACGTGCAAAAAAAAACCGGCAGAAACCTGCCGGTATGTACCTGCATCGTGAAACACAGACACGTGAAAAGAAAACAAGATATAGGATTATAAGGGAAAGAGAGTTATATTGATGAGGACCGTGCACCGGGCACAGCCCGCATTTGGCTGTTTTACCGCAGCGGCAGAATCGGCTACGATTTTTGTAGGGATTCACACTGCTAGGCTTAGTATAACAGATTCCGCCGGGAAATGCACGGAAAAGTTTGTGAATTTACTGTGTATTTCCCAACCCGGCCCCGGGGGGCCGGCCGGATACCTTGCGCTGCCGTCACATGCGGATATTGGCCGCCTTGGTGATGCCTTCGAAAGCCTGGATTGTGTGCAGCGTCGTCGGATCGACCGCGCTGTCGACGGTCATGAGCATCATGGCCACATCGTTCTTGGCGTTGCGGCTGACCTGCATGTTGCCGATGTTGACGTTTTCCGCGCCGAGCACCGTGCCGATGCGGCCGATCATGCCCGGTTTATCGACGTTGTTGATGCCGAGCATGTACGGTGCCGGTTCGCAGTCGAACTGGTAGCCGTCGATATCCTTGATGCGGATGGCGCCTTCCGGCGTCGTATTGCCCGCCACGGTGAACTTGCCGCTCTTCGTGTAGATGTTGACGCGGAGCAGGTTGACCGTGCCGGATTCCTTGCTTTCCACGACTTCCACGCCGCGGCCGTTGGCCGTGATCATGGCATTGACGTAATTGACGCGTTCCTTCAGGACCGGTTCGAAAACGCCCTTGAGGACGGCGCGGGTGATCATGTTCGTCTCCATTTCGGCCATGGCGCCGCTGTAGATGACTTCCACCTTGTTGATGGCCTCATGCTGCAGCTGGTAATACAGTTTGCCCAGGTCCTCGGCCAGGGTCATCTGCACCTTCACGGCGTCCAGCTCGCTGGCCGGCAGGGCCGGCAGGTTGACGGCGTTGGCCACGATTTCGCCGTGCAGGGCCGCAATGACTTCTTCCGCAATGGCGAGGCCCACGTTGTCCTGTGCCTCGTACGTGTCGGCGCCCAGATGCGGCGTCAGGACACACTGCGGCAGGTCGATCAGCGGGGAAATGGGTTTCGGTTCGTCCACGAGCACGTCGATACCGGCGCTGGCCACAATGCCTTCCTTGATGGCGCGGGCCAGGTCCTGCTCATTGTACAGGCCGCCGCGGGCGCAGTTCACGACGCGGACGCCCTTCTTGCACTTGAGCCATTCCTTGTAGGTGATCATGTTCATGGTCTCTTCGGTCTTCGGCGTATGGATGCTGATGACATCGGCGTCCTTCAGCAGTTCGTCCAGGGTCTCGCACTTGCGGGCGTTGTATTTCTTGAAGCGCGCATCGGCAATGTACGGATCATAGGCGATGATCTTCATGCCGAACGCCTGCATACGCGTGGACAACAGGCCGCCGATACGGCCGAGGCCGATGATGCCCAGCGTCTTGCCGTACAGTTCCATGCCCTTCAGGCCGTCGCGGTCCCACTTGCGGCTCTCAATCATCTTATGGGCGCGCACCGTGTTGCGGCACGAAGCCAGCAGCAGGCCGATGGTGTGCTCGCAGGCCGAAATGATGTTGGATTCCGGCGTGTTCACGACGATGATGCCGCGCTGCGTGGCGCCTTCCATTTCAATGTTGTCGACGCCGTTGCCGGCGCGGCCCACGACCTTCAGGTTCGTGGCATGTTCATAAAATTCCTCATTGATTTTCGTGACAGAACGGACGACGATGGCGTCGTAATCCGGAATGATCTGCAGCAGTTCTTCCCGCGGCAGGTTCAGCTTCACGTCGACCTGGAAATCCTGCTGGGCCTGGAGCTTTGCCACACCCTTGTCCGAAATGCGTTCCGTTACCAATACTTTGTACATGATATGCTGCCTCCTCGCGATTTCCGTCCGCCGGTCTGCCCGCCGGACCACTGAAGGACGGGGCAGCTAAAAAGGCTCCCGTCCCGATAAGGACGAGAGCCTCAATTCGTCTGAATCAACGCCGGGAACCGTCCCGGCCTGCCCACGTGGTGCCACCTTAGTTCGCCGACAGCTGCCTGCCGGCCTCATTTCCGGTATATCGGCCGGTGCCCGGCCAGGTTGTTACCCCTGGCTCCTCCGGAGCGGAATTCGATCTGCGGCCGGACGGTTTGCACTGACCACCGTCTCCCTGAACGACCTACGGTCTACTTTTCTCCTTCACGGGATTGTGTTTTTCGTTTATACATGCAATTATAGGACCCTTTGCACGGAATGTCAAAGGGCAGTTGTGTCACCTTTGAAACAGAACAGGGCGATTCTTCGCCTTTTTTTCAAAAAGATGTACCAGTCCGCCCGGCGCAAAGGCCCCGTCAGATGGCGACATCGATCTTGGCGCTCACGCCGACGCCCTGGATGCGGGTGCAGTTCGACGGGTCGAGGGAATCAACGGGAATCAGGGCCTGGATGCGGAACGTACGGTTCAGGAACTCCCCTTCGACGGCCAGGGCGCCCTTGCATTGCTCCACCTTCGAAACGGGACCGCTGATCTGCGCCGCGCCCACGTAACCCTTGGTGCCTACGGCGATGATGGGCACGACCTTCGTGGCATACTCCTGGCTGATGGGGTATTTCGACGTCAGTTTATTGATGAACGTGTTGATCTGGTCCGCGTATGTATCCACCAGATAGACGATGCCGCCGGTCTTCACGACGGACCCGATGGTACCCAGCACGCCGCCGGCCTGTACCGTCGCCAGCGGCAGGGCGCTGCCTGCCAGATAGCCGCACAAAGCGGCAGCCGCAATCCATTTCTTTTTCATGGAAATACCTCCTTTACATCGAACATACCTGTGATATAATAATTTTAAATAAACGATTAATTAATGTCAAACGAACTATTTGTGTCGTGCCATGACAAGACATCTTGGGTTGGGGGGAAATTCAAATGGCAAAGAACGATGTCCAGGGACCGGACACAACAGAAAAGATCCTGCAGGCGGCAACGCAGCTGTTTGCGGAAAACAACTACGAAGCGGTCTCCATCAAGACGATTGCCGCGGCGGCACACGTCAACAGCGCGCTCATCAGCTACCATTTCGGCGGCAAGCGCCAGCTGTACGAAGCCGTCCTGAAAGCGCAGATCGATATCTTCAACAACAGCATCCTGCGGACGCGCAACTCCCGGCTGACGGGGCTGCAGCGCATCCGGCAGCTCATGGACGAGCAGGCGAAGACCCATCTGCAGGATAACAGAAGCATGCGCGTCATCTACCGCGAACTGCTGATGCCGACCAAGGAAAGCGAGCAGAAGTTCGGCACCGCCATCTACGCGTTCTACGACCATATGGCCGCGCTCTTCGACCAGGCCAAGGCGGACGGTTCCATCCGGCCCGACGTGGATAATTACGCCGCTGCCTTCACCCTGCTCTCCATCCTGGCATTTTACCTGATGACCTATCAGTACAATCCGCATGAACGGCGCCTGAAGGGCACCAACGATTTCGAGCGCGTCCGCAGCACCTACATGACCTATCTGCGGTCGCTGCTGACAGGAAAGGAGAAGCTGGAACCATGAAACTTCCGTCGGTCAAACTGACCCGTACTCATTATATCATACTGGGGGTCGTCGTCGTATTGTTCGTCCTCTGGCGCGTGTACGCCGCCCTGTTCCCGGACATCAAGGACGAGCGCATGGTTCCCGTGGTGCGCACCATCACCGTCGGCGAAACCTCGACGGACAACAAGGCCGTCTATCCCGGCACGGTGCGCGGTAAATACGAAAGCAGCCTGGCCTTCCAGGTATCCGGCAAAATCATCCGCCGCAACGTCAATGTAGGCGATACGGTCCGCGCCGGCCAGGTGCTCATGGAAATCGACCCGAAGGACGTACGCCAGTCCCTGAACGCGGCCCAGGCCGCCTACAACTCGGCCCAGTCGAACTACAAGCTGGCCCGGGACAACTACGCCCGCTATGCATCCCTGTTTGAAAAAGGCGCCGTCAGCACCATGACGCGCGACCAATACAAGACCCAGTACGAAGCGGCCGAAGCGTCGCTCCGCAGCGCCGAGGCAAACCTGACCCAGGCACAGAACCAGATGGGCTACACGCAGCTCGTGTCCGACCACGACGGCAGTGTTTCGTCCCTGTCCGGCGAAGTGGGCCAGGTCGTGTCCGCCGGCACGCCGGTGGCGACGGTCGTCCAGTCCGGCAACCGGGAAATCCAGTTCTACGTACCGGAAAACCGTCTGGGCGAAGTCCATCCCGGCATGGACGCCACGGTCACCTTCTGGGCCCTCAACAACGTGACGGCCCACGGCACGGTCACGGAAATCGCCTCCATGGCGGACAGCGTGACCCGCACGTACCGCGTGCGCGTTGCCGTCGATAACTGGCCCGATGCCGCCAAACTGGGCATGACAGCCAAAGTGACCCTGGACACGGGCGTGGAAAGCGCCATCGTCATTCCGTCCAGCGCCATCTACCAGACGGGCAGCCAGCCCCAGGTCTGGGTCGTACGCGACCGGAAAGCCGTCAAGACCGACGTCACCGTAGCCGGTTACGAAGGCAGCAACGTCAAGATCTCTTCCGGCCTTGTCAAAGGGGACATCGTCGTCACGGGCGGTGCCAACAAGATTTCCGAAGGGGAAGAAGTCCAACTGGAAGGCAGTGAATTCAAATGAGCAGCAACTGGGCAGAATGGTCCATCAAGCATAAGCAGGTCGTCTACTTTTTCGCTGCCCTCGTCGCCGTCATGGGTATCATTTCCTATTTCACCCTGGGGCGGCAGGAAGACCCGAACTTCGCCGTCAAGCAGATGGTCATTTCGACCAGCTGGCCCGGCGCCACGGCCAAGCAGATGGAAATGCAGGTGACCGATAAAATCGAAAAAGTCGCCCAGACCGTGCCCGACGTGGACTATGTGACGAGTTACTCCCGTCCCGGTGTGTCCGTCGTCAACGTGTTCCTGAAGAATTCGACCTCCAGCGAACAGATGAAGGCCCGCTGGCAGGAAGTGCGCAACCTGGTTTCGGACAACAAGCGGAATCTGCCGTCCGACATCTACGGGCCGTACTTCGACGACCACTTCGACGATGTCTTTGGCAACGTCTATGCCATTACATCGGATAGTTTTTCGTACGAAGAAATGCGCCGCGTGGCCAGCAAAATCAAGGACATGTTCGTCCAGGTTCCCGACGTCAAGAAGGTCGAGCTGCTGGGCGTGCAGCCCGAAAAAGTCTATATCCAGGTCGACAACACGAAGCTGTCGGAACTGGGCCTGAGCGTCGACGACCTGGCCCGCGTGATTGCGGCGGAAACGTCCGTGACGCCGGCCGCCATGAAGCACGACGACACGCATAACACGTACCTGCGCCTCACGGGCATTCCCGACACGGTCAAGAACATCGAATCCCTGCCGGTCAGCGGCAACGGCCGCGTAATGCGCCTCGGCGACATCGCCGTCATCCAGCGCGGCTATGCGGATCCGGCGGAACCGAAAATGTATTTCAACGGCAAGCCCTGCATCGGCATCGCCATCTCCATGACCGACGGCGGCAACAACCTGCGCCTCGGGGAAAACCTGGACAAGAAGATCAAGGAAATCCGCGGCAAACTGCCGGTCGGGTTCGAGATCAGCCAGGTCCTGAACCAGCCCCAGGTCGTCAAGAACTCCATCAATGACTTCATGGAGAGCCTGCTGGAAGCCATCGCCATCGTCCTCGTCGTCAGCCTCATGACCCTGGGACGCAAGAGCGGCTACGTCATTTCGTGCTGCATTCCTCTGGTACTGACGTGCAGCATGGTGGGCATGTACCTGCTCGGCATCGACCTGCACAAGGTGTCCCTGGGCGCCCTGGTCATCGCGCTGGGCATGCTCGTCGATGACTCCGTCGTCGTCGTCGAGATGATAGAAAACAAGATAAACGAAGGCTGGGACCGCATCAAAGCCTGTTCCTTCGCCTTTGAAAGCTGTTCCAAGCCGCTGCTGACAGGCACCATGATCACCTGCTCCAGCTTCATGCCTATCGCCTTCGCCAAATCGAACGTCGGCGAATACGCGGGCAGCCTCTTCGCCGTCATCACGGTCACCCTCATGTCGAGCTGGTTCATTGCCGCCACCGTCGCCCCGACCCTGGCCTACCAGTGGATTGTGCCGACCAACCAGGGGGCCGCGGCCGGCAAAAAGATCGCCCCCGAAGACAACCCTCTGTACCAGAAACCATTCTACAAGAAATTCCGTACAGTGCTGCGCTGGGCCCTGGAACACCGCAAGACCGTCATCGCCGGTGCCATCGCCGTGTTCTGCGCCTTCCTGCTGCTGGGCACCAAACTGACACAGGAATTCTTCCCCGCCTCCGTGCGGCCGGAACTGCTGGTCGAACTGAACCTGCCCGAAGGATCCAGCCTCGCCGCCAGCGATAAAGTGGCCAAACAGCTGACGGACATCGTCCTCAAAGACAAAGATGTCGCCAGCGTCTCGACCTACGTCGGCAAATCGTGCCCCCGTTTCGTCCTCGTCCTCGACCCCGTCCTGCCGCGTAACAATTACGCCCAGCTCGTCGTCGTCGCCAAGGACATCGACGCCCGCAAGCGCATGGAAAAGAAGATCACGAAGATCGTGGAACAGCAGTTCCCCACGGTCCAGACCTATTCCCGCTCCATTCCGCTCGGCCCGCCGAGCCCCTACCCCGTCATGATCCGCGTCAGCGCCCCGACGGACGCTTTGGCCAAGGAGTACGCGGACAAGCTGAAACAGGTCATGATGGCCAACAAGAAGATCACCATGATCCGCTACGACTGGATGGAAAAGGCCCCGGCCCTCAAGGTCGAACTGGATGACGACAAACTGCGCCAGATGGGCCTGACACGGAAAACCGTTTCCTCCGCCCTGTACGCGGAAATCTCCGGTTACACCGTGAGCCAGTACTACGAAGGCGACCAGGCCATCGACATGGTCTTCCGCCTGAACCCCGTCGACCACTCCAGCATCGAGGAAGTCGGCAACCTGGCCATTCCTACGGCGAGAGGCGCCGTCCAGCTGAAACAGGTGGCCCACCTGAGCTATGTCAACGAAGACGGCATGATCTGGCGCCGCAACCTGAAACCGACCGTCACCGTCAACGCAGGTATCGTGTCCGGCGTCACCGGCAACGATGTCACCCACGAAATCCTGGACCAGTCCAAGACGCTCATCAAGAACCTGCCCGGCGGCGTGACCATTGAGCAGGACGGCTCCGCCGAAGACAGCGTCGAAGCGACGGAATCCATCATGAAGCCGGTGCCGGCCATGCTCGTCATCATGCTGGTACTGCTCATGATCATGCTGAAAGATGTCCGCAAGCTCTTCGTCGTCGTCTGCACGGCCCCCCTGGGCCTCATCGGCGTCATCCTGGGCCTGTTCCTCTTCAATACGCCCCTGAGCGTCATGGCCGAAATCGGCGCCCTGGCACTCGTCGGCACCATCATCCGTAACTCCACGGTCCTTGTGGACCAGATCGACCAGCACCTGGCCGACGGCATGACGCCTTACCAGGCCGTCGTGAGCTCGGTCATCGTCCGCTTCCGTCCCATCATGCTGACGGCCCTCACCACCGTCCTGGGCCTCATCCCCATGTTCCCCAGCGACTTCTGGCGCGGCCTCGCCATCGCCATGGCCGCAGGCCTGACCGTGGCCACCATGATCACCTTGGTCATCATGCCCGTGCTCTATTGCATGGTCTTCCATATTCCGAATGAAAACTGACCCCCCGGATCTCCCTGCTCCCGCACCCCCAACCCCGCGGAAGCAGGAAACCCAAAAGTCCCGCAGTCAGACTTTCCGTACGAACGGAAAGCTGTTGCGGGACTTTATTTTTCGGACAAATTAATCGGCAAAATACTGCAGCGCCAAGGCATACCCCTTCAGCCCCAGGCCGCAGATCTGACCCGTGCAGCCGGCCGTGGTCACGCAGTGGTGCCGGAATTCCTCGCGCTGGTGGATGTTGCTGATATGCACTTCCACCGCAGGCAGGTTCACGCCTTTCAGGGCGTCCAGGATGGCGATGCTGTAGTGCGTGTAGGCACCGGGATTCATAATGATGCCGTCTTTGGTGCCGTAGCATTCCTGGATCCAGGTCACGAGCTGTCCTTCGGAGTTGCTCTGTTTGATTTCCACGTCCAGGCCCAGTTTGGCCGCCGTGTCTTCAATGTAACGGCACAGATCGGCGTAAGTCGTGCTGCCGTAAATGTTCTTTTCGCGGATGCCGAGCAGGTTGATGTTCGGCCCGTTCAATACCAGGATCTTCTTCATTTCGATTCCTCCCTGATCTTGCGTCCCGCTTCCAGCAGGGCTTTCAATACATCTTTGCGTGTGCCCTTGTTGGGGACGGTGATGTCGGCGGCCTCTTCGTAGAGCCGGTGCCGCTGGTCGTACAGTTCATAGACGCGCCCCGTGCCGCCCTTCAGCAAAGGCCGGTAGGCCATGTCCACGTCGCTGACGATGTCATCGGGGTGCCGGTCCAGGTAGATGACGACGCCGTTCTCCTTCAAGGCGCGGATGTTCTCCGGCCGCAGAATCACGCCGCCGCCCATGGCGAGTACCTTTCCTTCCAGTCTGGCCAGGCGCCGCACCGTCGCCGTTTCGCATTGCCGGAACCAGTCCTCGCTGACGGCGAAAAGTTCCGGAATGGTCTTGCCCGTGTCTTTTTCGATTTCCGGGTCGGCGTCGATGAAATCCATCTGCAGCAGCTCCGCCAGGTAGCGCCCGAAGGTCGTTTTGCCGCAGCCGGGCATGCCGATCAACACAATGTTCTTCATGGTAACCTCACAATAAGCCGCGCACGCGGGCAGCCACTTCGTCAATCAGGCCGGCGTCGAGGGTGCGTCCCAGCCAGATTTCATCGGCCTTGACGGCCTGCGCGACGAGCATGTAGAGCCCGTTGACGGCCTTTTTTCCCTGGCTCCGGGCCAGTTTCATGAACTGCGTCTCCGCCGGGTTGTAGACAATGTCCACGGCGGCGCCGAAACGGTCCATGACGGCCGCATCCACCGGTGCCGCGTCCACTTTCGGGAACATGCCCACGGGCGTGCAGTTGACGAGCAGGTCGCCGTCCATCTGGCGCAGCTGGTCGTAATCGGCCATGGCGAAACGGCGGCGCAGGTCATCCGTCGCCGTTTCCGGATGGCGCGAAATGACATGGATGGAAGCCGCCCCTTCGTCCTGCAGGCATTGCAGAATGGCCCGCGAGGCCCCGCCCGTGCCGAGGACGCAGACCTTTTTGCCCCGCGGCAGAAGGCCGTTGTGTTCCAGCAGGCGGTAGAACCCGAAATAGTCCGTATTGTACCCTTCGGCCCGGTCCGGCTTGAACAAAACCGTATTGACGGCCCCGATGGCCGCCGCTTCGGGCGAAATCCAGTCCAGTTCCTTCATGACGGCCACTTTATGGGGAATCGTCACATTGACGCCCCGGTAGGACTGCCGCAGGGCACGCACCTTGGCCGGCAGCGCTTCCGCCGGCACCTCGATGCGCTCATACGTCAGTTCCAGGCCCAGCTTGTCCGCCACGGCCTCGTGAATCTGCGGCGAAATGCTGTGGCCCAGCTTCGCCCCCAGTAAACCCAGTCGGATCATTTGCGCACCTCACAACATGACATCTTCGTCGGACACGTAGTTGCCCAGAATCTTGCAGTAGGCACTGTGTTCGGCAATTTCCTGCAGGCCCTGGCGCACCTTGGGATCGTCCAGGTTGCCCGTCAGGTCGATATGGAAGAAGTACTCCCACGACCGCCCGTCAATGGGACGCGACTCCAGGTTCGTCATGTTCAGGCCGCAGGCATAAAAATGTCCCAGGACCTTGTACAGGGAACCTGGTTCGTGTTTCGTGGCGATGACCACGGTGATCTTGTTCGCGTCGGGACGGTGTTCCGGTTCGTCGGCAATGATGATGAACCGCGTCGTGTTCGCATTGTTGTAGTTGATGTTTTCCGCCAGCACCGTCAGGCCGTAGAGTTTCGCCGCCTGCCTGGACGCGATGGCGGCCTTGGTCTTGTCCCCGCTCTCGGCGACCATCTTCGCGCTCCGCGCCGTGTTGAAGAACGGCACGAACTCCATGGACGGGTGTTTGCGGAAGAAGGCCCGGGACTGCTCGAAGCCCTGGGGATGGGAATAGACCTTGCGGATGTCCTCCAGTGCCGCGCCCGGCAAGGCAAGCAGGTTCTGGTCCACCTTGATGCCTTTTTCGCCGACGATGTGGCAGTCATAGCGGCGGACCAGGTCGTAGACTTCCGTGATGCCGCCCGTGGACGAGTTTTCAATGGGCAGGACGCCGTACTTGATTTCGTGGTTCTTGACGGCCACGACGACATCCTCGAAATGGACATAGTTCATTTCGACCTTCGGCACGCCGGCGAAATAGTCTTCCAGGGCCTGGTGGCTGAAGGAGCCCTTCACGCCCTGGTAGCCTACGCGGATGGGGTCGCCGGCCTGCTCCCGTTTGCGGATGTTGTCCGCCAGGATATCGATCTGCAGGTTGCGGCTCACGGCCATGACCTTCTCCATGATCTCCTGCAGCTGGGGCGCATAGGCTTTGTCGTGCAGGCGCCCGACGGTCTTGGCGATGACCTTGAGTTCCCGTTCCCGGTCGAGGACGGGCATCTTGCGGGCATCTTTATAGGCAGCCACGTGGCGCACGGCGTTGAAGCGCGCTTCCAGTGTCTCCACCAGCGTGTTGTCGAGCCGGTCGATTTCCGCCCGCAGCTGTTCCAAATCCGGTTCCGTCATAATGTATCTCTGTCTCCTCTCTGACCGCACAGCAGCACGTCCCACAGCGTCCACGCCGTCACGGCCTCCAGGACCGGCACGGCACGGGGCACGATGCAGGGATCGTGGCGGCCTTTGATTTCCAGTACCGTATCGCGTCCTTCCGCCAGGTTCACCGTGCGCTGGGGGCGCGCGATGGACGGCGTCGGTTTGACGGCGGCGCGGAACACGACGGGCATGCCGTTCGTGATGCCGCCGGTGATGCCGCCGTTATGGTTGGTCAGGGTCTTCACGGTGCCGCCTTCGTAATGCATGGCATCGTTGGCCTGGCTGCCGCGCAGGGCGGCGATGCCGAAGCCGTCGCCGAACTCCAGGCCCTTCACGGCCGGCACGGAAAAGAGGGCGTGGGCCAGGCGGCTTTCCAGGGAATCGAAGAAGGGATCCCCCAGTCCGGCCGGCAGGCCCGTGACCATGACCTCCACCACACCGCCGACGCTGTCCAGGGCTTCCCGGGCAGCCAGGACGGCGGCTTCCATGCGCGGTGCCGCGTCCGCGTCCAGGGTGGGCAGCACGTGCGTCCGCAGGGCCAACAGGGTTTCCGCCTTCTCCCCCATGGGGTCGAAGGCCTTGTCCGTCACATCGGCCAGGCGGGCGATGTGGGCACCGATCAGGATGCCTTCCTTCGCCAGGACCGTCTTCGCCAGGGCGCCGGCCCACACGAGAGGTGCCGTCAGACGGCCGGAAAAGTGTCCGCCGCCGCGGTAGTCATTGTAACCGCGGTACTTGACCTTGCCGGCATAATCGGCATGGCCCGGACGCATGGTGTCCTTCAAAATGGAATAATCCTTCGAATGCTGGTCGCTGTTGGGAATCAGCACGCAGATCGGCGTTCCGGCAGCCCGGCCTTCGAAGACGCCGCTTTCGATGATAAAGGCGTCCGTCTCCTTGCGCTGCGTCGACATCAGGTTCTGTCCCGGCGCGCGCCGCGCCATTTCGGAACGGATGAAGTCCTCGTCCACAGGCGTACCCGCCGGCACGCCGTCCAGCACGAGGCCGATGCCCTTGCCGTGGGATTCGCCGAAAATGGTCAGCCGGACCGTTTCTCCGTATGTTGCGCTCATTTTCCTTCCTCCATCCCCCTGTATTTTCCACCTAACGCCCCGTAATCCGTCCAGAATCCGGGATAGGATTTCGTCACGCTCTCCCCGCCGCTGATTTCAACGGGTGCTTTGCAGCCCAGGGCAGCCACGGCGAGGCTCATGGCCACGCGGTGGTCGTTCCAGGATTGCGTCACGGCGCCGCCGGCCAGTCCGTCAGGACAGCCGTGGATGCGCAGCCCTTCCGGCTCCTCGTCCACCCGGGCGCCCAACTTGCCCAGTTCCGCCGCCATGGCGGCCAGGCGGTCGCATTCCTTGAGACGCAGGCGGCCCGCATGGACAATATGTGTCTCTCCGTCGGCCAGCGCTGCCGCGACGGACAGGACCGGCACCAGGTCCGGGCAGTCCGACGCATCGATGACCGTGCCGTGCAGACGGGCCGGACGGGCCGTGTAACAGCCGTCCTTTTCCGTAATGTCCGCCCCCATGCGGCGCAGAATCGCAAGCACAGCTTTGTCGCCCTGCCCGGAAGAACCGTCCAGGCCGGCGCAGGTGATGCCGTCCGGCGTGGCGCCGAGGCTGCCGGCCACGAGCCAGAAAGCCGCCTGGGACCAGTCCCCTTCGACGGCGACACGCGGCGCCGGAGCCCGGTAGGTCTGCCGGCCGGGAATATGGTAATGCAGGTCGTCCTGCTGCTCCACCGTAATCCCGAAGCGGCGGATGCTCTGCAGTGTCAGGCCGATGTAGCTCGCCGATTCCAGGGGTGGCACAATGGTCAGGTCCGAATCGCCGTCCAGCAGCGGCAGGGCGAACAAAAGGCCCGACACGAACTGGGAACTCACGTCGCCGGGAAGCACGTAATCTCCCGGCTGCAGGCGGCCATGCACCGTCAGGGGCAGATGACCGTCCGTTCCCGTCCGGTACGGCAGTCCCTGTTTAGCAAAAATATCGTAATAGGGCTGTTCCGGACGGGATACGAGTTTCCCGTGGCCCGTAAAGGTAAACGGAACGCCTGTCAGGGCAGCCAGGGGAATGAAGAAGCGCAGTGTCGAGCCCGATTCCCCGCAGTCCGCCGCGCGGGCGCCGTCCAGCTGTTTCCAGGCCCCGCCTTTTCCGTAGGTGAAGGCCTTGCGCCCCGCCGCGGCCGGTTCCGCCTCCGCTATGGGGACATCCAGGGCCGCCAGGCAGCGGTTCGTCGCCTCGATATCCTTCGACAGGGCGATGTTGTCCACCGTGCAGGTGCCTTCGGACAGGCCGGCGCAGATGCACAGGCGGTGGCCCATGCTCTTGGACGAGGGAACCGGCACCGTGCCGTGCAGGCGGGCCGGAATCACTTGGTAACGCGTCATGTCAGTCCTCCTTAGGCAGATAGGCCGCCAGGCCGCGGAACGCGACGGGGTGGCGGAAGCTGTCCCCGATGGCGTGCAGCACGATCAGCGTGATGTGGTCGCCCCGCTTCTTTTTATCCATGGCGATGGTCTGCAGGAAATCGGCAGAGGCCATCTTCACATCCGTCGGCAGGCTGTACTGCCGCAGCAGCGCCGCGATGCGGTCCGCCGTACCCCGTTCCGTCAGGCCCAGCTGCTCCGTCTGCCGCGTGAGCAGCACCATGCCGATGCCGACGGCTTCCCCGTGGGAATAGGTCTCGTAATGGAAGGTCTTTTCCACGGCGTGGCCCAGGGTGTGGCCAAAGTTAAGGAGCATGCGCTCCCCTTTTTCAAATTCATCGTGTTCCACGACACGGGCCTTATGGGCGCAGCAGCGCTCGATGATGTCGTCCGCCGCGTCCAGCAGTTCCGCATCGGAATGGATCCGGCCCAGGCGTTCGAACAGGTCCGCGTCGAAAATGCAGCCGTATTTGATCACCTCGGCCATGCCGTCGTGCAGGAACCGGGCCGGCAGGGTCCGCAGCAGGTCCGGGTCGATGTAGACCGCTTTCGGCTGCAAAAAGGCTCCCACGAGGTTCTTGCCGCAGGGCAGATCTACGGCCACCTTGCCGCCGACGCTGCTGTCCACCGCCGCCAGAAGCGACGTGGGCACCTGGATGAAAGCCACGCCCCGTAAAAACGTGGCCGCTGCCAGGCCCGCCATGTCGCCGGTCACGCCGCCGCCCAGGGCGAGGACCGCGTCGCTGCGGGTGACGCCGGCCTCTGCAAGGCCTTCATACAAATGGCCCAGGGTCGTCAGGTTCTTGCTTTCCTCGCCGGCGGGGAACGTCAGCACGGGCGCCTTGACGCCCGCTTCCGTCAGTCCCTTGCACAAGGCGCCGCTGTAAAGGGGTCCCACATTCGAATCGGTGATGACGGCGACGGTTTCCGCCTGCGGCAGCAGGGCGTGTACCTTCGCGCCGACCTGCGCCAGCAGGCCCTTCTCTATTTCAATGTCATAACTTCTGCTGCCCAGGGCAACCTGTACCTTACGCATCGTTCCACCTCGTTTGTCCGTCTTCGTGCCGCTCAATACAATTGACGGCGCCGCGGGCCCGCCTCTTTCAAAATGGCCTTGAGGGCCTCGCGGTCATTGTCAGCCACGGCCTTGTGCCAGCGGTCGAGCTGTTTCTGCAGTTTCTCGATTTCCGCCAGTACGTTTTCCCGGTTGGCCAGGAACAGGTCGCTCCACAGTTCCGGGTTGATGTCGGCGACGCGCGTCGCGTCCCGGAACCCGCCGGCGATGAAATACCTTGTATTCTCATTATACGACGAACTATTGACGAGGGAAACCGCCGTTATGTGCGGCAGGTCGCTCGTGTAGGCAATGATGCGGTCGTGTTCCTCCATGGTGACGGACACGGTACGGGCGCAGCCAAGGGCCTTGGCGAAAGCCTGCATCCAGGCGATGGCCGCCTTCGTGTTTTTCTCCGTCGGCACCAAAATATAGTTCGCGTTCCGGAAGATGGCCGCGTCGGACATGCCCAGGCCGCTGCCCTGGCGCCCCGCCATGGGGTGTCCCGAAAGGAACTCGCAGCCTTCCGGCAGCATGGCCTGGATGGCCGCAGGCAGGTGTCCCTTGACGCCGGTCGCATCCGTCAGGAGCATGCCCGGCCGGAAGTCCTGCCGGTGTTCCCGTACAAAGGCTTCCACGGCGCTCGGGTAGATGCAGAAGATGACCACGTCGGCCTCCGACAGGGAGGCCCCGCCGGGTTCCACGATGTCGTCGATCATGTTGGCGTTCAGGCACGCGTGGGCGATGCCGTGGCTGATGTCCGCGCCCAGGACGCGCTTCACCCGCAGGTTACGCAGCGCCTTGGCATAGGAACCGCCGATCAGACCCAGGCCCACGATGGCGAACGTCAGGTCTTCCAGGGGACGGTTCCCGAACAAACCGGGGTCCGCCGGACGGTCGGAAAAGGATCCGCTCATGTCGTGCCTCCTCACATATCACGCCCGATGATGCGGGCAATGCCCTTCAGTTCGCCCATGAGTTCGGCAAACCGTTCCGGTTTCAGGGACTGGGCCCCGTCGCACAGGGCTTTTTCCGGATCGTTGTGCACTTCGATCAGCAGGCCGTCCGCACCGGCTGCCACGGCGGCCTTGGCCAGCTGCGGCACCATCCACCACAGGCCCGCCGCATGGCTCGGATCGACGATGACCGGCAGGTGGCTCAGCTTTTTCGCCGCCAGCACGGCGCTCAGGTCCAGGGTATTGCGCGTATAGTTTTCAAAGGTGCGGATACCCCGTTCGCACAGGACCACGTTGGGGTTGCCTTCGGCCAGGATATATTCGGCGCTCATGAGCCATTCCTGGACCGTGGCCGCCAGGCCGCGTTTCAGCAGGATGGGTTTGCGCGTCCGGCCCAGCTCCTTGAGCAGGGTGTAGTTCTGCATGTTGCGGGCGCCGACCTGGATCATGTCCACGTCTTCCACGAAACGGTCGAGCATATCGGCGCTCATGATTTCCGTCACAATCGGCAGGCCCGTTTCTTCGCGGGCTTCCTTCAACAGGTCCAGGCCCGGTGCGCCGAGGCCCTGGAAGGAGTACGGCGAGGTGCGGGGTTTGAAGGCGCCGCCGCGGAGCAGGTGGGCACCGGCCATCTTGACGGACTTCGCGATGCTCACGACCTGGTCGTGGTTTTCCACGCTGCACGGACCGGCCATGACCTGGATGGTCCGGCCGCCGATCTTGACACCGCCCACATCAACGACGGTGTCTTCGGGATGGAAGGCCCGGTTGGCGCGTTTGAACGGTTCTTCCACGCGCATGACCTTCTCAATCCAGTCGTTGACCATCAGGTCATGGGGATTGAGCACGCTCGTATCGCCGATGATACCTAAAATGGTCCGCTGGTTGCCGGCGCTGATGTCGACTTTGTAGCCGCGTTCCTGCAGTCTGTTGATGATTCTGTCCCGTTCCTCGACGGGGGCGTTGGGTTTCATTACGATGATCATGATGGTTCTCTCCTTTTCCTTTGTCCTTTTTGTTTCTGCCTGGTAACTGATTGCTCCTGCAACAAAAAAGGCGGGCTCCGTAAAAGAGCCCGCCTGAATTGGCTGTCCGCCAGGCCCGGCCGCACTGCCGGAAACCTGTCGCCTTATGCTTCAGGGGTACGCGCTTCTACGTCGCATTTTGCCACGCCAAAATAGCCATAGCCGTAATAGTAGCTATAGCCGTAGGTAAAGGCATATGCAGTTGCGACGTTGTGCGTCATACTCATGATGGTTACACCTGTTTCCTTATATTTGCTGCATATGTAAAGTGTACTCCTGCCGGCAGGACACGTCAAGAAGCACTTGTGTTTCATAGGTTACACAATCGCCGCAAAACCTTGTCCCGCCGGAAAATTTCCGGTGCGCCGGCAGGGGACATCGTGCCCGCCCGGGCCGCCGTCAGTGTTTTTCCTTGGCGTCGTCCTTCAGGGGAAGGCCGTTGCGGTAATAGGTGTACATGACGAAGTTGGCCAGGCTGTCTTCGTAATCGTGGGCCGGATAGGGTTCGTCGACCTTGTCCACGAAGGACAGGGACCGCGAGAAGTAATAGGCCTTGTCGCCGAAGAAGCCGAGGGCGTTGTCCGGTTCGTAGTAGTCCTGGAGCAGGTTGCGGCCGATGAAGCGCGCCGGCGGCTGGATGCCCATGAGGCACAGCAGCGTCGGGGCCAGGTCGACCTGGGAGGCGTAGGTGCTGCAGCGCAGGCTGCGCAGGGGTTCCACGTTCTTCGAGATGAAGATCAGCGGAATGGGCGCGATGCTCTGGCGGTCCTTCGGGTCGGCGACGAGTTTCGTGTATTCCCCGCCCGAATGGGGGTTGTGGTCCGACGTGACGATGTAGAGGGTCCGCTCGTCGAAGAGGCCTTCCTTCAGCGCTTCGGAAAAGAAGTGCTGCAGCGTCTGGTCCACCCAGTACATGCCGTGGATGGTGACGATCTGGTTGTTCCGGAACGATTCCGGCGTGTCTTCCCACTTGGTCGCGTAATAGGGGTACGGCTGGTGCATGTCGAGGGTCTTCGTGACATAGATGAACCGCTGCCCTTTGAGCTTCTTCAATTGCTCCAGCATGCGCTTGTACATCTGGTCGTTGTGGAAGCCCCAGCCCGAGGCGCCCGTGTAGCCGGCCTTTTCCAGGTCTTCGCGGGCTTCGTAGTGGGTCATGCCGAACTGTTCCGTGTACTCCCGGAATTCGCTGTTGTAATAGCGGCTCGAGGCGCTCTGGAAATAGCTTTCATAGCCGTGCTGCGCCAGGCTGCGGAACAAGGACGGCTTGTCGCGGCCGTCGATGTCGCCGTCGAAGAGCAGCTGCGAACGGAACGTGGCGTTGAGGCCTTCCGTCGTCGGAATGGCCGACGAATAATAATGGTCGATATGGGGATAGGTGCGGACCAGGCCGTCCAGGTAGGGCGTCGCTTCCTTGGGGATGTTCTTGTTGTAGATGTGCAGGTAGTCGCGGTGCACCGACTCGAAAATGATGAGGACGATGCGGTCGTACGCCGGTTTCCGGTTCACCTGGAACGGTTCGTGGCGCATGACGCCGAGGCGGTACATGAGGTCCTTGTCCTTTTCCGTCAGTTTGCGGGTCTTGCGGGCCGTCCGGAGCTGGTTCTTCTCCTTTTTGAAGACGGCCTTGCCGACGAAGTTCGGCACAATGGGCGTCACGAGCATGTCGCGGAATTCGCGGCGGCTCTTCTCCACCTGTTCCTCGGACCACAGGCCCGATTCATGCAGAGCGAAGAGGCCGAGCTGGCTGCCCGAGAAATAGAGCAGGTTGAAGGCCATGGTATAGCCCAGGACGACCATGAGGGCCCAGGGGGTGTTCGGTTTGTGGCGCCGCGGGCCCGGCAGGCGGAAGGCGAACCACATGACGGCCAGGAAGGCCACGATGCCTGCCCACTCCTTCTTGGAGAAGGACGAAAAGACGCCTTCGATGGAATAGATGTTGAAGTTGCGGAAAAAGATGCTCTGCACGTGCATCGACGTCTGCCAGAAATAGATCATGTCCGTCAGCATGATGACGGCGCACACGTAGTAGATTGTGAAGTAGATGACCTCGTTGCGGCGGATGGGGTTGCGGTGGAACCAGATGCCCGCCAGGAGCACGATGACCACGTTGTTCATCAGGCCGGCCGGAATGGCCATGGTGGTCAGGAAGAAGGGGTCCAGGGCCATTTTGCTGCAGATGAACCCGGCAAAGACCAGGTAGAGCACGCCCAGGACGACGGCCGGTTCGTAGCGCCAGAGCCGGTCCGGAATGCGTTTGCGTCGGAACCAGAGCAGGCCGGCCAGAAGCAGCACAAAAACATCGCGCAGCAAGGCATTGACGAGCCGTTCCATGTAATCCCCGAAGGGGAACGGTTCGATGCCTTTGAACAGCGCGATGGCATGCTCGTTTTCAGCCCAGAACACGGCGGCACAGAACAGCACCAGCAGTACGATGCGGCCCGTGCGGCCGAGAAGCTTCTTCCAATCCAATGTACTAAACACCTTTCTCAAAGGGAAATTTCAACTGGGATACAGTCAGGGAATGAGTTTCATGGGTTTCTCGCCCATGACGATTTTCAGCGGCGTCGATGTCACGGCGTCGCCGTCCAGTTCGACCGGGAACTCACCGTCGTCCGTCAGGCAGCGGATTTCCACCTTCCGGGCCGCGCGGCGCACAATGCCCTTGTCCAGGCCCAGGCCTTCCAGCGTGATGAGGGAGGCGTATTTCAACAGGTCCGAACGGGTCCGTCCGGGGAACAGGGCCACATGCAGGTCCGGCGACGTGATGGCCGCCTCCGGGAACAGGTTGTACCGTCCCGCGTAATAACGGCTCTTCCCGACGATGATGGAGGAAGCGGGATGCCATTCCTCCTCGTCGTCGAAGCGGGCCTCGAATTCGTATTTCCAGTTGTTGAACAGGACTTCCTTTCGCAGGGTCTGCGTCCCCGTCAAAATGTAGGCGAACTTGTTCAGAAGCCGCTTTTCCATGAAACCGACGTTGTCCACGACGAGGGAGTCGAAGCCGACGCTGGCGACCGTCAGGAACAGGTTGCCGTTGGCCCAGGCCGTGTAGAAATCGTACACGTTGCCGCGCAGGGCCCGCCGGACCCAGCGCACGGGGTCGCGGCGCAGCGTCATTTCCTTGGCGATCAGATTGACCGTGCCGGCAGGGAACACGCTGATGTAGGGATGGTAGTCTAGGCGCAGCATATCCTCAACGAAGGCGCGGATGGTCCCGTCGCCGCCGGCGATGATGACCCAGTCGCAGTGTTCGTCCACCACGCGGCGGGCCAGCTCCGGCATCTGCTCGAAATAACGCACGTCGAGCATCTCCACATGGGCCTGCAGGTGTTCCCGCAGGAGCCGGTAGATTTCATAAATACGGGCCGGTGTGGTGGCAAAGAGCTGTTTGCCGGAGTAACGGTTGAAAAGGATGAAGACCTTTTTGAACTGTTGGACATCGACCTGAGTAGCAGGTTTCATGTAAAAACTCCTCCTGATGGTTTTGGTTCCGTTCCGCGTTACCGGAGCGCGTCCGCCCGGGACGGAATCCAGCGGAAGCAGGCGTCCAGCACCTGCTGGACTGTCAGATCCTTCATGCAGCGCATGTTGTACCGCTTGTCATCGCAGTGATGCTTCATGCCGGCCGCACAGCCCGGACAGGGCGGTATGGCCGTCACGATCGTGGCTTTGTCCGTATAAGGACCGTACAGGTCCGGGTGGCTCGGGCCGTACATGGCCACGATGGGCACCCGCTGGCTGATGGCCACGTGCATGGGGCCGCTGTCGTTCGTCACGATGAGGCTGCAGCGCCGCATGGCTGCCGCCAGTTCGCCGATGCCGAATTCCCCCGTCGCGATGATGGGACGGGTCTTCATGTGGCTGACGGCGTCGTGGACCATGTCCAGGTCCATGGTGCCGCCGAAAAAGACCGGCCGGTAGCCCCGTTCCGCGAGGGTGTCCGCCACGTCGGCGAACCGTTCGGGGGCCCAGCGCTTCGTTTCCACGGCACTGCCGATGTTGAAGCCGACCAGTTTGTCTTCCGGTTTCACCCCCTGCCCTTCCCAGAACTTCCGGGCCGTTTCCGTGTTTTCTTCGCCCGGGAAGATTTCCAGGCCGTGGTGCTGCAGCTTCTTCACGCCCAGCTGGGTGAGGACGTCGAGATACATGTCCGCCGCGTGTTTCGTGCGGTCCAGGGGCGTATAGGGCTTGAACCAGGGCTTGAAGAGCCAGTTCGTGGTACCCGCGCGGACGGGCACCTTCGTCATGGCGCAGATGAAGGAGCACCGCTCGTTGGGGTGCAGGTTGATGAGGATGTCGAAATGCATGCCGCTCAGTTTATGGGCGCAGGCTATCAGGGACAGCAGGTGGTTGTCCCGTCCTTTTTTATCGATGGTGATGACCTCGTCGAGGCAGGGATTGTGGAGCACCACATCCTTGAGTTTTTCGTCGACGAGCATGGCGATGTAGGAATCCGGCGCTGCCTGCCGCAGGGCGCGGATGAAGGGCGTCGTCAGCGTCAGGTCGCCCAGGTGCATGAGGAATGTCACCAGGATCCGTTTCCGGTTGAGTTCCACGTCCTTCACTTCCTTTCCCCGGCCCGGAGGGCCGTCATCTTTTGCTTATATTCCTGGAACACGCGCTCCGGCGTGAGGGCCGGCATGCATTTCCAGTCGCCGCAGTGTTTCTTCAGGCACCCGGCACAGGGCACGGGGGCGATGAGGATGGTCGAGGCGTCGCTTCCGTAGGGGCCCGTGCGGTCGGCCTTCGTCGGCCCGTAGAGGGCGACGAGGGGCTTTTTAAAAGCCGTCGCGATGAACAGGGGGCCCGTGTCACCGCTGATATAGACGGCGCAGTGGCTGATGAGGGCGCCCAGTTCGCGCAGCGAGGTCTGCCCCGTCAGGTCCGTCACGCCCGGCGTCAGGGCGGCGATACGCGCGCCCAGCTCCTTGTCGTCGGGTCCGCCGGCCAGGACGACCCCGGGGCCGTCGGCCAGAATCAGGCGGGCCAGGGCGGCGTAATGTTCCGCCGGCCACTTTTTGGTTTCCCAGCGGGCGCCCGGGCAGAACACCACGTAGGGCCGCGTCAGGTCCAGCGGGCATTTGCCCCGCAGGCTCTCCCACTCCTTGTCGAGATTCGGCATGGGGAACCGGATTTCATCGACCGTACAGCCCAGATAGCGGGCCACGTCGAGATACCGCTCGATGACGTGGTCATGAGCGTGGTCCCCTTTGATGGCGCGGCTCACGAGGCCGCTTCCCTCGCGCATCTCGCAGTAGCCGATGCGGTTCGAGCAGCCGCTCAGAAGGGCCATCAGGGCGCTTTTGGCCAGGCCCTGCATGTCGATGACCAGGTCGAAATGGCGGGCGTGCAGTGCGGCGCGCAGCTGCTTCAGCGTGCGCCACTTTTCCGCCCAGCCGGCCTTATTGAATTTCTTTTTGTCAAAATAGAGCACTTCGTCCACCATGGGCGGGTCCGGCACGAACCCGGAGAACTGCGGATGGACGAGCCAGGTGATGCGGGCTTTGGGGAAACGGTCCCTTAAAACCGCAACAAAGGGCAACGTATGCAATACGTCGCCCAATGAGCTCATTTTGATCAGGAGGATGTTACGGTATTCCATCTATGCCAAATCCTTATTTCGTTTTGCCTTGCCGCGCCGCGTCGATGGACTGTACAAAGTCCAGCAGGTTCCCGCCTTGAAACAGGTACCCCGCCACGCCGGCCGCCTGCGCTGCCTCGATATCGCGCGGGCTGTCGCCCACGAGGAAGCAGTCTTCCGGGGCGGCGCCGTAGTCCCGCAGGGCCGCGAGCACCATGCCCGGTTTCGGCTTGCGGCACTCGCAGTCGACGGCATACGCCGCCACCGTGCCTTCTTTCAGGTGGGGGCAATAATAGAACCGGTCGATCTTCGCGCCGGCCTTGGCGAATTCGCCTGCCATCCACGCGTGAAAGCGGTGCACGTCGTCTTCCGTGTAATACCCGCGGGCCACGCCGCTCTGGTTCGTCACGACGACCACGGTGTAGCCCTGACGGTTCAGCCAGGCCACGGCTTCGCGGCTGCCGGGAATCCATTCGGCGTCCTCGGGACGGTACAGGTAGGCCTTGTCCACGTTCAGCACGCCGTCGCGGTCGAACAGGCACAGTTTCGCACCTTTTTCCTTCATGGCCGCCTCAGAACTTCGTGTAGTACCCGCCGGTCTTGTCCAGCAGGTCGCAGTATTCGCCGACGGCCTTTTCGATATCCGTGAAGCCGCCGTCATACCCGGCCGCCAGCAGTTTCGTGTCGTCGGCCTGGGTGTAGCTCTGGTACTTGCCTTTCAGCACTTCCGGGAAATCGATGTATTCGAGTTTCTCCAGGGGAGCGTCGAAATGCTTCAGCACGGCCTTGGCCACCGTGTTGAACGGATGGGCGTGCCCCGTGCCGCAGTTGTAGATGCCCGACAGTTCCGGATGGTCCCAGAAGAAGAAGTTGACCTTCACGACATCTTTCACATAGACGAAGTCGCGGGTCTGTTCGCCCGGGCCGTAGCCTTCGTAGGCGCCGAAGAGCTTCACTTTGCCTTCGGCCTTGAACTGGTTATACATCTGGAAGGCCATGGAAGACATTTTGCCCTTGTGGTTTTCCTGGGGGCCGTATACGTTGAAATAGCGCAGGCCTACGACCTGGCTTTCCAGGTTCGCTGCGTAACGGCGGAAATAGTTGTCGAAGAACAGTTTCGAGAAGGCGTAGACGTTCAGCGCCTCTTCGCATTCCGGTTTCTCCGTGAAACCGTGCTTGCCGCTGCCGTAGGTCGAGGCGGACGAAGCGTACATGAACTGGATCTTGCGGTCCGTGGCGAAATGGAACAGGCGCTTCGTGTATTCGAAGTTGTTTTCCATCATGTACTTGCCGTTGTATTCCATGGTGTCCGAGCAGGCGCCTTCGTGGAAGATGACGTCGATCTTCTCGTGGTCGAATTTCCCTGCCTGCAGGGCTTCGCCGAAGGCGACCTTGTCCATGTAGTCCATGACCTTCAGGGCCTGGATGTTCTTGAACTTCACCATGTTGGTCAGGTTGTCCACGACGAGGATGTCGTCGCGGCCCCGTTCGTTCAGGCCTTTGACGATGTTACTGCCGATGAATCCGGCACCACCGGTTACGATGATCATAATTTTCCCTCCCGCACGAGGCCTGCGATCTTTTCAATCAGGCCCGTCGTCGAATATCCTTCTTCAAATTTGATGATTTCCACTTTACCGGCATATTCACGGCCTGCCACCTGGTCAGGACGGTAGTCGCCGCCCTTGACGAGGATGTCCGGCCGGATCATTTTGATCAGTTTCGTCGGCGTGTCTTCGTGGAAGATGACCACGGCGTCCACGCACGACAGGGAGGCCAGGATGCGGGCCCGGTCCAGTTCGTGGACCAGGGGGCGCGTCTCTCCCTTCAGGCGCCGCACGGAGTCGTCGGAATTGAGGCCGACGATGAGGTGCTTGCCCAGTTTGGCCGCCTTTTCCAGATAGGACACGTGTCCCACGTGGAGGATATCGAAGCAGCCGTTCGTAAAGACGATTTTTTCGCCGCCTTTACGCCAGATCGAAGCCAGATCGGAAATCTCCTTCCAGGACAGGGGCCGGAACCCGTAGCCGAGTTTCCGCTCTTCCGCCAGCAGGTCCGTCAGCAGCTCGTCCCGGTGCACGGGATAGGTGCCGACCTTGCCGACCACGATGCCCGAAGCCCGGTTGGCCATATAGACCGCTTCCGGCAGGGACAGCCCGCCGGCCGCCGCCGCGATAAGGCTGGCCGCCGCCGTGTCGCCGGCGCCGGACACATCGAACACTTCCAGGGCCGTCGCGGGGCTGTGGATGACCGTGCGGTGGCCGCCCACGAGGGTCATGCCCTTTTCGCTGCGCGTCACGACCACATTCTCGATGTGGTAGCGTTCCCGCGCCATGGAGGCCAGCTGCAGCACCGGGCCGTCTTCATTCGGAACAGTCTGCCCGGCGGCTTCGCACATTTCCTTCAGGTTCGGCGTGATGAAGGTGCAGCCGTCGTACTTTTCCCAGTGCGGCCCCTTCGGGTCCACCAGGACGGGGATGTTGTGCACCTGGGCCATGCGGATGAGCCACTGGCAGAAGTCGTCGGAGCAGACGCCTTTGGCGTAGTCCGAAACGGCGATGCCGTCGAGGCCCTTTTCCACCCGGTCGAGGAACCATTGTTTCAGCGCATCGGCTTCCGCACGGTCCAGATCGCCCACTTCCTCGAAATCGAGGCGGAGCATCTGCTGCCGCGCGCCGAGGATGCGCATCTTCGTAATGGTGGAGCGGTGCGGCGACTTCACCAGGCCCGAAGCATCAATGCGGGCGTCCGCCAGCAGCCCGTCCAGGATGCGGCGGTTGTCGTCGTCCCCCGTCACGCCGGCCACGAAGACCTGGCAGCCCAGGCCCGCCAGGTTCGCTGCCACATTGGCGGCGCCGCCCAATACAGACTTGATCTGCTGCACATGGTTCACGGGAACCGGTGCTTCCGGGGAAATACGCTTCACTTCGCCGTAAAAGTAGCGGTCCACCATCACGTCCCCCACGACGGCGATGCGCAGGTTCTGGATTTTTTCCGCTACAAAGGTCGTACAATCCAAGTTATTCATTCGTGATCCACCAATTCACACAGGATATGGCCCATGAGGATATGCATTTCCTGGGCCCGGGCCGTCACTTTGGCAGGCACGGCCAGGCAGATGTCGCAGGCCGAGGCCATTTTGCCGCCGCCTTCGGCGGTCATGCCGACGCAGGCGATGCCCTTCTTTTTTGCTTCCTCAATGGCCAGCAGCACATTCTTGCTGCTGCCCGACGTGGAAATGCCGAACAGCACGTCGCCGGCTTCGCCCAGGGCCTGTACCTGGCGGGCGAAGACCGTTTCGTACCCGTAATCGTTGGCCACAGCCGTCAGGATCGACGTGTCGACCGTCAGGGCGATGGCGGGCAGGCCGCGCCGTTCCTTCTGGAACCGGCCGACGAATTCCGCCGCCAGATGCTGACTGTCGGCCGCACTGCCGCCGTTACCGCAGAACAGCACCTTGTGCCCCGCGGCCAGGGCCTTTTCCACCAGGTCCGCCGCCTGTCCGAGTTTTTCCGGCAGGTCCGACGCCATGAGGCGCTCCAGTACTTCCCGGTGTTCTTCCATCCGCTTTGT
This sequence comes from uncultured Selenomonadales bacterium, assembly GCA_900315805.1. Taxonomy (GTDB): domain Bacteria; phylum Bacillota; class Negativicutes; order Acidaminococcales; family Acidaminococcaceae; genus Succiniclasticum. Next base: position 18,841 of record ONAN01000005.1, on the reverse strand, counting down.
GATAAGCTGGTTCAAATCGTAATCATCCTTTCCCTGTACGGATTCCGCTCCCGGCGGATCCGCCTGCGGCCCTTACCAGAACAGCAGGTCCAGTTTGACCGTCCATTCGTTGTCGCCGCCGTCGTAATGTTTCTGTTCGTAGGCACCGGACAGTACCCAGCAGCAGAACCGGTGCGACCAGATATAGGTCGTCGAATAGTGTCCGTGCGTCCACGAGCCTTTGTCCGAATTGTAGCGGTCCACGATGGTGAAGGTGTTGTGGTCATCGGGGCGCCACGAAATACCCGAGCGCCATTCCTTCGCAAAGTCCGGCTGGCCCAGGGAGAAGTTATAGCTCGTCTTGTGTTCGTCGTGATAGGTTTCCCAGACGCTCCACTTGGGCGAGAAGTTGTAGCCCAGCGTGCCCTGGTAGATGTTGGAGTTCAGATGCTTGCCCCAGCGCCGCTGTCTGACGGGGTTGCTCTCGTCGACCCACCGCCGTCCGGCTGCCAGGTCCAGGTACAGCTTTTTGCCGCCCAACGGATAGATGCGGTCATGGTTCACCATGATCACCTTGTCCGTATGCCAGCTCTGCCAGCGGTTCACGTTGTAACGCCACAGACCGTGGGTGATATGGCCGGACACGCTCAGGGGCAGTCCTTTCGCGATGCGGTGCGGCTTCAGGAACAGACCCCAGTCGGTCTTCTTGTGCAGCCAGATGCCTTCGTCGATGTCGTCGTTATCGCTGTCGTAAATCCAGCCGTCGTTAAAGCGCACGTAAAAGTCCGGCTGGTCGTGCCGCAGGCTGTAGTAAGGCTTGTAATGGGACTTGCTGTAATAAATCTGGTGCATGTAGAACTTCGTCGGGTTCTTCAGCAGGGGGTTGCCGATCGGCGTCTCGTAATCGAGAGCCACATAGAAGCCTTTATCGTCGTTCCAGCCGATACGGGGCATGGTACGTTCCGTCGACTGGGTGAAATCGTTGATCCAGGTCTTGCGGGAATAGACATGGACGCCGCGGAGGAAGACCTGCACGTCGCGGGCCACAATCCGCTTGTTCGGTACGATGGTGATGGTCTTCGCCTTCACGGAAAGGCAGGGCGGGTGTTTGACCGCCGGGCAGCGCGTCGTCGTGCCGCCCTCGTCGATGACGATCATGCCGTTTTCAATGACCGCGTGGGGCGCCCGGTAGAAATCCTTCTGGCTCTTGCCTTCCAGACGGCGGATTTCGCCAGTCTCCGTGTTGAAGTTGTAATGGGCCCACTGGCCGGTCATGCGGTTCAGGGGTTCCACCAGGGTCCCGCCTTCCAGCAGCCACACGTCGCCCGTCTTGGCATTGCCCACGGCCTTCGTCGTGTACAGGGTCTGCGTGCCCTGCACCATCTTCACGTTGCCCGTGACGATGAAGTCGCCCGACCCGTTGGCGTACTGCGCTTCGTCGCCCGTAATCGTCAGCGGCAGCGTACGCGTTTCCGAATTGGCCGCCGTACCCTGTTTCGTACGGGACAGGACACCGTTTTCATAGGTCTGTTCCGGCGCCTGGTCGGCAGCTTCCCGGGCCGCTTCCCCGGTTTTGCCGCTCTTGCGTGCCGCCGCGCGCCGTTCCGCGGCTTCATCCTTTTTGCGGGGCTGGACGTCGGACTTCTCCGCCAGGATGCCTTCCTCCTCTTCCCCGGCCGGCCGTTTCCAGTCATTGACGATGACCGGTGCCGCCTGGGTACCCGGGTTGGCGTATTTGTCAAAGTGGTTGTATTCATCCACCGTGTCATCCGAAGCAAAGGCCTGCGTCGTCAACGTCAGGCTTGCCAGCAGGATGGCAGCTGCTGTCTTTTTATTCATGGGAAAACCTCCGTCTTCCATTCAGGTTCGTCGGACAATAGTCCATTCAACATTATAACATAAATTGCAAGAAAAAAATACCGGCGGGAGAGCCTTTTCTCCCGCCGGTACGGCGTGTTTAAGAATATTTTATTTGGCAGCTGCCACGTCGGAATCCGTAGCACCCGTGTCGACACCCGCCGTTGCCGCCGCGTCGCTGTCGGACGTGGTGTAGATGATGCCGTTCACGTTCTGGTCCTGCGTGACCTGCACGTAGGTCGTGGAACCTTCCGGAATAACGATGGACTGGCCCGTCACGAACGCACCGCCGATGGCGCCGATGGGTCCGAGAACGACCATGCCGCCGATGCTGGCACCGGCTGCGCCGGCTGCCGTCTTAGCCTGCTGTTTGGCCAGCTTGCCGATGTAGACCGGAACGGTGGAGCCGTCCACGGCATAGACATGGCTGAATTCCACGTTGATCTTGGCATCGCGGCCGAAGCTGCCGGGCTGCTTGACTTCTTTCACCTTGGCCACGCCCGAAGCGCCTTTGGCCAGGACCAGCACGTCATTGACGTACACATTGTCGGCCACCATGAAGCTGACCGGGTCACCGGGCTGCGCCGTCTTGCTGGACAGGGGCGCCGTGAATTCGATCTTCACGAGGGAATCCTTCGGCAGGACCGTGTTCTCCACAGGTACCTGGCCGCCCGTATAGGCCGTTTCCACGAGGGAGCCCAGGCGTCCTTCCAGCGAACCGCTCTTCGGCGCGCCGTAAATCGTCGTTTCCAGTTCCTCGATGCGGGTCTTGGCCGGGCCGGCCGTCAGGCGCGCGTTAAAGCGGCTGTCCACCGCATTCAGCTGCTGCAGGAAACTGCCGTTGCCGCCATTGGTGCCGCACACATAGTCATACGATGTCTGGATGCGGTCCAGGATGTTCTGGCCGTTGTCCTCGTGGCCGTACAGGTCGTCTTCCAGGCTCTGGATACGGGCCAGCATGGAATTCTCCTGGTGCGTGCCGTATAAGGTGTTCTCCATGGCGTCCAGCTGCTCCGAAGCCACATGCGTCACTTCGGCGAAAGCCGTCGTGGCGAGGCCGAGGCAGACGACGAGGGCTGCAATCAACGAAACGAGTTTTTTCATTTGGGCTTCCTCCTCACCTTCTCAAATATATAAATATTATAGCATATTTAGTGTTTAAAATGTGAAAAAACGTGAACAAACCACAATTTTTTTAAAAAATCCCGGTTTGTCCACGCTGTTTCCGTTCCTTATTCCTTTTTCCACTTGCTGCAGCTCCCGTCGAAGGCCGCGTCGATGGCATCGAGCCGCGCGAAACGGCGCCGGTGCTGCGCCCGCTTCGAAGGCTTCAGTTCGCTCATGTCCTTGCGGTACTCCTTCACAGGCAGGCGGAAGAAGCGGCTGTCCGTCTCGCAGGGAACGCCTTCGCACTCCTTCCAGAAAGCCCCGAAATCCGTCTTCAGCTTGCGGTCGCGGCGCACGTGGTTCATGGCGTAATAGCCCTCGTTCGTCACGGCGTAAATCTCGTCCATGCCCAGGCAGCGGGCCAGATTCCGCAGGCCGTAGAAAATCAGGTTCTTCGTGCGGTAGCCGAAAAACTCCTTCGTCAGCCGCTTGATGACGGCGCTGCCGTTGGGCGTACCCTGCAGGGCGCCGACCCAGATGGCGTCCTTCGCGGGATCCGTCAGGCTTTTGCCGAACCAGAACATGATCTGGTACAGCGCCTCGTCCTCCAGCTCCAGGACCAGGGACAGGCAGCCTTCCTTGCGCTGGCCCGCGTTGAACCACAGGTCCATGTGCAGGGGCTTGCCGTCCGACTCCTCCTGCCAGAGGGTGATGCGCCCGCCCGTGTTCGTCCGCTCGTCGACGTCCGCATAGAGCGTGCGCAGCGCTTCCGGTTTGAAGCGGCGCTCCATGAATTCCACGTGGCCGCGGACCAGGTCCCAGCGGTCCTGCCAGTCGGACCCTTTATAGAAGAAGGCCCGGGTCACCTGTTCCGCAAATGCCGGCGTGCCTTTCAGCATGGCCGCCCGTTCCGGCGTGGCCGTGAAAAAGCCGAGCACCTCGTCCATGAGGGCGGAATGCATGCGGCAGCGCGCGCGGAACACCAGATAGCGCTTCATTTCCTTCAGGTGCTCCGTATTGTACAGGCGGTGCCCGATATAGTGCAACATGTCCGTATCCATGTAAACTCTCCTTATTCCAGCGTTCTCTCAACCATTGTCCAAAATCATGAAGGCCTCCACGTGGAGCGACGGATCGCTTTCCACCTTCACGTGGCACGCCAGTTCGCGGTTCCAGCCGCGGACCAGGTTCTGCTGCAGGTACTCCGCCTCCAGCGGATGGGCCACGACGAGGATGTCCTTCGTGCTGCCCTGCTTCTTCAGCAGGGTGCGGATGCGCCGCTTGATTTCCAGCGCAATCGCCTCTTTCGACTGTACGCGCCCCGTGCCGTTGCACGTGGGGCAGTCCGTATAAAGCACGGCCTCCAGGTTCTGCCGCGACTTTTTGCGGGTGATCTCCACCAGGTTCAGGACCGTGATGTCCTGGATGCGGGGCCGCATGCGGTCGCCCCGGAAGGCCTCCTCCAGCAGGGACAGGATCTCCTTCTGGTGCGCCTCGGAATGCATGTCGATGAAATCGACGACGATGATGCCGCCGATATCGCGGAGCCGCAGCTGGTGCGCAATCTCGCGTGCCGCCTGGCGGTTGATCTCCATGATGGTCTCTTCCAGGTTCTCCTTGCCGCTGTAACTGCCGCTGTTGACGTCGATGACCGTCATGGCCTCGGCATGGTCGATGACCAGGTAGCCGCCGCCCGGCAGGTCCACGCGCCGGTCCGACAGGGACGCGACGATGTCCGCCAGCCCCCGGGCCGCAAATACATCTTCCGCGCCGGTGTACAGTTCCAGCATGTCCGTGCGGGCGCGGGGCAGGCGCTCCAGCAGGGCCTTGACGCGCCCGAAGGCATCGGGACTGTCGATGACGATGCGGTCGATGTCCTTGTTCAGGTAATCCCGCACGATGCGGACGGACAGATCCAGTTCGCGGTGCAGGAAAGCCGGCGCCTTCGCCAGCTTCGCCTTCGTCTCGACGATCTTCCACTCCGACAAAAGGCTCGCAATATCCGCCTCGATGACATCGGCACTGATGCCCTCCGCCGCCGTGCGGACCACGATGCCCATCCGTTCCGGCCGGTATTGCGACGCGATGGCGTGCAGCCGGTCCCGTTCCGCCGCATCGCCGATTTTGCGCGAGATGCCGATGGAATCAGACTGGGGGAAGAGGACGACATAGCGCCCGGGGAATGTGATTTCCCGGCTGGCCGTGGGTCCCTTCGTGCCGCGCGGGTCCTTCGTGATCTGCACCATGACGGACATGCCCTCCGTCAGGTCGTGGCTGTCGCCGAGATACAAAAAGGCATTGCGCTCCAGGCCGATGTCCACGAACGCCGCCTGGATGCCCGGTACGATGTTGCTCACGCGGCCCAGGAAAATACTCCCGACCAGGTGGGCCGACATGGCCCGTTCCACCAGGTATTCCTGCAGCACCCCGTCTTCGACGAGGCCCATGCGCACTTCTTCCGGCGTACTCCCGATGATGATCTGCTGTGCCATGGCCGTCCCTCCTTTCCGGTTCCCGGATAGCAGCCGCCGCTCAGTGGCAGACGGCCTTGTTGTCGAGCAGGGGCAGGTGCGCCCCGTCCGGCCCGACGCGGTACAAACTCAGCCGTTCGATGTCCGCCCGGACGACGGGCAGGTCGAGGCCGTATGCTTCACGCAGCGTGTTCAGCAGGTCCACGGCCTTCATGCTGCCGCTGGGCGTGATGCGGATGTCGAAGGTGAACACCAGGGCGATTTCGCCCCGCGCCTTTGCGTCCTGTGCCGCTTCGCCCGTAATCGCCGCCGTGGTCATGGCCAGGCGGGGAATATACTGCTTCACGTCGATGCGTTTGACTTTCTTTTTCGCTTTGGGAGCCGCCTTTTCGAAAAACAGCTCCGGCGCCGCGTTGAACTGTTCCACAGCCGCTTCGGCCTGCTCCACGCTGCCGGCGTAGGGCACGGTCACGCGGTAGCCCGCTCCGCCGGCCGCCGCCATAAGGGCCTGGGCGTGGTCATCGGCGGCATCGTAATCCAGCACGCGGATACCCCGGGGCAGGGCCTTGGCGAACGCTTCCGCCGCCTTGGCCGGCACCATGGGTTCCGTCAATTCCAGTTCCACATATTCCGCCTGGCTCACGACGCCTACGCCGAGGGCCGACGCCAGGGAGAACTTCATGTGGGGGTTGAAGCCCTGGGAATAGGCCACGGGCAGCTTGGCGCGCCGGAAGGCGCGGCCGATGGTACGCAGGTATTCCAGGTGCGAAATGAAGCGGATCTCTTTGTCCTTCGTGATACGGAACCGCAGTTTCATTCTGCCACCCCCTCTGCCGCCGTGCCGGCAGCCTTATACGCCGTTGCCGCCGCCACCTGTGCCACGCTCGGCGCAAGCAGGTCGTAACCGGCCGCCGCGGCCGCATCCCGCAGCGCTTTGCGCACGGCCGCCGTCCGTTCCTCCACAGGCACGAACTTCGGTTCCGCGGAAGCGTCGTAGGCATGACCGCTGTAATCCATAATCGAAACACCCAGTTTCTGGCAGATGCCGCAGCCGTTGCACTTTCCCTGGCGGCAGTCCTTCGTCAGCATCTGTTCCTTCGCCTTGGCGTATTCATGTGCCAGAAAGGCACGGCTCACGCCGGGCTGCAGGTGTTCCCACGGGAACGTTTCCTTTTCGCCGCGCAGGCGGTGGTTGTAGAAGTCCGGATCCACACCGGCCTCCTGCAGGGCCTGCTGCCAGCGCTCGTAATTGAACTGGTCGCCCCAGCCGTCGAAGGATTCACCGGCCTTCCAAGCCAGGTACAGGGCCTTGCCCAGGCGGCGGTCGCCGCGGGCGAAGACGCCCTCCATGATGCTCGTCTGGCTGTCATGGTACTGGAACGTGATGTTCTTGACGCGCAGGGCCTCGATCAAAAGGCGCTGCTTGCGCCGGATTTCGTCCAGCGTGTCCTGGGGGACCCACTGGAACGCCGTATAGGGCTTCGGCACGAAGGAGGCGACGCTGACCGTCACCTGACAGCCGCCGTGGCCCGTGATCTCCTTATACTTCCACTGCACTTTGCGGGCCAGCTTGGCGATAGCCAGGACATCGTCGTCCGTTTCGCCGGGCAGGCCGATCATAAAGTACAGCTTGACTTTGCTCCAGCCGTTCTCGAAGGCGCCGCTGACGGCATTCATCAGGTCCTCTTCCGTCACGCCCTTGTTGATGATGTCGCGCATGCGCTGGCTCCCCGCCTCCGGTGCGAAGGTCAGGCCGCTCTTGCGCACGACCTGCACCTTTTTCGCGATGTCGACGGAAAAGGCGTCGATGCGCAGGCTCGGCAGGGACACGCTCACGTCGCGGGACTTGAAGTCGGCGATCATGGTGTCGAGGAAGCAGGGCAGGCAGGAATAATCCGCCGTGCTCAGGGACACGAGGGAGATTTCGTCGTAGCCCGTGTTGTCGACCTGGCGGTGGGCCAACTCGCGCAGCACTTCGGGCCGGCGTTCCCGCACGGGGCGGTAGACCATGCCGGCGTGGCAGAAACGGCAGCCGCGGCTGCAGCCACGGAACACTTCGAGCATGATGCGGTCGTGGACGATTTCGCCGAAAGGCACGATGGGTGCCGTCGGGAAGTCTACCTTGTTGAGGTCCGCCACGACGCGTTTTTCGACGCAGGCCGGCGCCGCCGGGTCCGTCACCTTCATGCGGGCCAGCGTGCCGTCCGCGTTGTATTCCGGTTCATAAAATTCCGGCACGTAGATGCCGGGAATCTGCTGGGCGCGGTGCAAAAAGCCTTTGCGGCCGCCGGGACGGCCTTCCTGCTTCCACTGGCGCAGGGCCTCGAGCACTTCGGGCAGGGCCTCTTCGCCGTCGCCGATGATGGCCAGGTCGATAAAATCCGCCAGCGGTTCCGGATTGAACACGCAGGGACCGCCCACCATGACGATGGGTTCGTCGTCGCGCCGTTCGGCCTTGCGCACGGTCACGCCGCCCAGGTCCAGCATATTGAGGATGTTCGTATAGGACAATTCATACTGAAGGGTGAATCCGACGGCATCCAGTTCCGACAAAGCCTGCTTCGTCTCCAGCGTCGTCAGGACCACGCCGCGCTCGCGCATGAGCTGTTCCATGTCTACCCAGGGCGCGTACACGCGTTCCGCCGCGATGCCGTCCATCTTGTTCACCAGGTGGTAGAGGATCTTGAAGCCCAGGTAGCTCATACCGACCTCGTACACATCGGGGAAAGCCAGGGCCATGCGCACTTCGGCGTCCTGTTTGACGATGCTGCCGAATTCCCCGCCCGTGTAGCGGTCCGGCCGCTTCACCGCCGCCAGCATATCTATCGTTAACTCTTTCTTCATGTAAGATGTCTCCTTCGTTTCGTTGGCAACCGGACGGACAGTACATCGTGCCGCCGGGGGCCCTTGTCAGAACTGCAGTTTCGCCTGGTGCATGTGGATGTTCAGCAGCAGTCCCACCATGACCATGTTCGTCGTGAGGGAACTGACGCCGTAACTGAGGAACGGGAGCGGTACGCCCGTGACCGGCATGATGCCTGCCGTCATGCCCACGTTGACGAGGACATGGAAGAGCAGCATGCCCGTGACGCCCGTCGCCAGCAGCTGGCCGAAGCGGTCTTCCGCGTTGAGGGCGATGCTCAGGGCGCGCCAGATCAGGACCAGGTAGAGCAGCAGGATGATGGTGACGCCGATAAAGCCGAATTCCTCCCCGGCCACGGCGAAGATGAAGTCCGTGTGGTTTTCGGGCAGGAAACTCAGCTGGCTCTGGGTGCCCTGCATCCAGCCTTTGCCGAAGAGCATGCCGCTGCCGATGGCGATTTTCGACTGGATGACGTGGTAGCCGGCGCCGTAGGGGTCCAGTTCGGGATACAAAAAGACGCGGATCCGGTTGCGCTGGTACTCATGAAGCAGGTGCCAGAGGAGCGGCGCGCTGCAGGCGCCGATGGCCGCCGCGATGACGATCCACTTCACTTTGAAGCCGCAGACCCAGAACATACTGCACGCAATGGCCGCAAAGACGAGGGCCGTGCCCAGGTCTGGCTGCCGCAGGACCAGCACGAACGGTACCAGGACGAAGACCATGGGGGCCGCATAATCCTTGATACTGTCCATGTATTCCCGCTGTTTGTCCAGGAAGGCCGCCAGACAGATGATCATGAGGGCCTTCGAAAATTCACTGGGCTGGAAGGTGATGGGACCGATACGGATCCAGCGCTGGGCCCCCAGGCTCGTGTGGCCGAAGAGGGCCACCGCCACCAGCAGGACCAGCATGATGATGTAGAGCTGCTTGGAAATGGCGGTCAGCGAGTGATAATCGATGCGCATCATGAAGATCACGATGGCGATGTTGATTCCAATGAAGAGGCCCTGGCGCAGGACGAAGCGGTTTTGTCCCGAAGCGACGGCGTCCGCGTGGGTCGCGCTGCCGATCAGGATCATGCCGATGGTCATGAGGGCCGCAACCGTCAGGACCAGGATCCAGTCCATGTTTCTTAAATAGCGCTGCAAGGTAGATACCTCGTACTGCCGGTACGCCGTACCGGCTTCACTTACCCTGTGCCGCGGGTTTTCCGTCCCCTTCGGCCTTGGGCTTCAGGTTGGGATACCCCAGCAGATAATTGTTCAAGACTTCGTAGATGATGGGTGCCGACGCCGTGCTGCCGAAACCGCCCTGCTCCACGATGCAGACCAGGACGAGGGTCGGGCGCTCCGCCGGCGCGTAGGCGATGAACCAGCTGTGGTCGCGGCCGTGCGGGTTTTCCGCCGTGCCGGTCTTGCCGGCGATGGCCTGCGGCAGGCCCGAGAACCAGGCCGCCGTGCCGCCGGGCTGCGTCACGCCCTTGAGGCCGTTCTGGATGCGCGTGATCGTGTCGTCGCTGATGTCCAGGCTGCGCGCCTTGGGACGCTCCGGCACGGAGACCGTGGCACCGTCGTTGTTCAGTATCTTGTCCACCAGATAGGGCGGATGGATGGTGCCGCCCGCCGCCACGGCCGACAGCATCTGCGCCAGCTGGATGGGCGTGACCAGGGTAAGGCCCTGGCCGATGGCCGTGTTGAACGTGTCGCCCAGATACCAGTCTTCCTTCAGGAGCTTCTTCTTGACCTCCGGACTGGCGACAACGCCGGACGCCTCGCCGGGCAGGGTGATGCCCGTCTTTTTGCCGAAGCCGTACTTGCGGGCATACTCGTCCAGCGTGTCGATGCCCACGCGGCGGCCCACTTCGTAAAAGTACACGTTATCCGACATGGCGAAGGCCCGCTGGAAATTCAGCCAGCCCAGTGCTTCGCCGCCGGCATTGCGCATATCGATGAGCCAGTGGCGGCCCGAGTCGAAGATCAGTTCCTCCGGCGCGACCTTATGCGTTTCCAGGCCCGCCGAACCGGTGACGACCTTGAAGGTCGAACCGGCAGGATATTCGCCGTCGATGACCTTGTTGTTCAGCGGATGATGGGGATTGTCGTTGATGCGGCTCCAGTTCTTGGCCGAAATGCCGCCGACGAACCAGTTCGAGTCAAAGTCCGGCCGCGAAGCCAGGGCCTTGACGGCCCCCGTATTGGGATCCACGGCCACGGCCGCTGCCGCCTGTACGCCCAGTTCGGCCAGATGATGGTCCATGGCGTCTTCCAGGGTCTTCTGCAGGCGGTAGTCAATGGTCAGCACCAGGTTTTTGCCGGACTGGGGCGGCTGCCCCGCCAGCTGCTGGACCACGCGGCCCCGCACGTCGACCTCTTCGGTCTTGCGGCCGTTCACGCCGCGCAGGTCCCCGTCGTAGACCCATTCCAGGCCGTCCTTGCCGACGATGCTGCCCTGGGGCAGCCCCTTGTAACGGCCCTTGGCCATCTGTTCTTCCGAAATTTCCCCCACGTACCCGAGCACGTGGGAAGCCAGGCCGGGATACACGTACCGGCGGATGGCCTGCGAATCCAGCGACACGCCGGGCAGGTCCTTGGCATTCTCCTCCAGGACCGTGACTTCCTTCATGGTCAGTTCCGTCTTGATGGGCACGGGCTCGTAGGTTTCCTTCGATTTCGCGACTTTCGCGCGGATGTCCTCCTCGGTCATGCTCAAAATGGGAGCGAGCCGCCGGATTTCGTCGTCCGACAGCTTGTGGCCCGGCATGATGGTCAGGACGAAGGCCGGCGTATTGTCGGCCAGCACGACGCCGTTGCAGTCGTAGATTTTGCCCCGCGGCGCCATGAGGATAGCGCTGCGCATGCGGTTGCCGTCCGCCTGGGCGCCGTAATAAAGGCCATTGTACAGCTGCAGCCACGCCATGCGCCCCACCAGGATCACGAAGGCGATGATGGACAGGGCCAGCAGAATCTTGAGCCGGCCCGATGAAAGTTTATTTTCCATAGGACGGTTCCTCTTCCTGCTGCCACTTGAACTGCTTCCACAGGAGCAGTTCCACGGGGACAGTCAGGATCATGTTGCCCACGCAGTACCGGATGCTTTCCCACAGATAGGGTGCCGCCGTCTCCGCGACAGCGCCGCTCAGGTAAAACACCGGCACGGCGTACAGAACACGCAGTGCCACGCTGATGCCCCCGACCAGGAGCACGTGGTACCCGTAGTTGTTTTTGAAGATCATTTCCTTGATGCAGCCGATGCCGTACCCCATAAGGCCGCGCGTCAGGAGGCAGAAGCCGAACACGGACGGCGACGACAGGTCCTGCAGCAGGCCGAACAGCAGCCCGGCCAGCAGCCCCGTGCGGGGACCGTAAAACAAAGCAAGGGCATAAATAAAAATCAAGGGCAGGTCAAAAAACAGACTGCCCCTGAAAAGACCGATGGAAGTAGTCTGCAGTATCAGGATGACAAAAGCCGTCACCAGCCACGACCACATTCTCATTCCATTCCTCCCGCTTTCGGTTTATTCGCTTCTTCCGCCGCCTTCGCCTCGCGGATTTCCTTGGCGAGCAGCGACGCTTCGTCCACATGCAGCACGACGAAGACCTTGTCCAGCACGCGCAGGTTGGCCGCCGGTTCAATTTCCGCCGTTTTCTGCAGGCCGACGGGATCCGGTCCCGCCTTCAGCACCTTGCCGATATAGACACCGGCCGGGTATTTGCCGCCCAGGCCGTTGGTGACGATAAGGTCCCCTTCGCGGATATCCGCGTTCTGCCCGATATACAGCATCTGCAGGTTGGCGCTGTTCGGGCCGTGGCCCGCCAGCACGCCGACGGCGTCGGAGCCGTAACGCTGCACCTTCACGCCGATGCGCGACCGGCTGCTCGAAATGTAGAGCACCCGGCTGTAATGGTCGTAGACCTCTTCCACGATACCGGCCAGGCCGGCGCTCGTCGTGACAAGCATATCCTCGCGGATGCCGTCGCTGAATCCCTTATCCAGGAAAAAGTATTCATGCAGGTCGCCCAGGTCGAAACCCACGACACGGGCCGGCAGAAGTTTCTCCTCGCCGTGTGCCTGCTTGTACCCCACCAGGGAGCGCAGCTGGTCGTTCTCCGCTTCCAGCCGGGCAATGCGGTACTCCGCACTGTCCAGTTCCTGCAGGCGCTGCTTCAATGTTGCGTTTTCCGCCTGAAGCGTACTGTTCAGGCGCTGCGATTCCTGAAACTCCGCCACCTTGTCGTGGACGAACAGGACGGCCGTATTGAACGGCAGCAGCACCGTGCCGACGGCGCGGTTCACCAGAGGGAAACGCCACCGTTGGCTGACAGCCAGCACCATGCAGGCCACCACGGCCAAAGCGGCCAGTACGGCTACAAATTGCTGTTTCTTCATAGCATTTCAGTATGTGTATTACAGTTTGCTGTTGGAAGACATAAAGCCTTTCTTGTACTGATCGATGTTTTCGACGCAGATGCCCGTGCCCAGCACGACGCAGGTCAGGGCATCGTCGCTCACGAAGACCGGCATATGGGTCTGCTCGCTCAGCAGGTTGTCCAGATTGCGCAGCAGGGACGAGCCGCCGGTCATGACGATGCCATGGTCGATGATGTCCGACGCCAGTTCAGGCGGCGTCTTCTCCAGCGTGCTGCGCACCGCTTCCACGATGGCAGCCACCGGCTCCTCGATGCCCGTGCAGATCTGGTTCGCATTGATGACCAGGTTCTTCGGCAGGCCGCTCACCATGTCGCGGCCGCGGATCTCCATCGTTTCCGGATTTTCCACGAACTTGGCCGTCCCGATCTTGATCTTGATTTCTTCCGCCGTACGCTCGCCAATGAGCAGGCTGAAGGTCTTGCGGATGTAGCGGGCAATCGCGTCGTCAATGGCATCGCCGCCCGTGCGGATGGAACGGGAGACGACGATGCCGCCGAGGGAAATGACGGCGACTTCGCACGTACCGCCGCCGATATCGACGACCATGCTGCCCGTCGCTTCCTGCACCGGCAGGCCCGCGCCGATGGCGGCAGCCATGGGTTCCTCAATCAGGTAGGCTTCGCGGGCGCCGGCCTGGATGGCCGCGTCCACCACGGCACGCTTCTCCACTTCCGTGACGCCGCTCGGCACGCCGATGACGATACGGGGGCGCAGGAACGTATGCCGGCCCAGGGCCCGGTGAATGAAATACTTCAGCATGGACTGGGTGATGTCGAAATCAGCGATGACGCCGTCCTTCATGGGACGGATGGCAACGATGTTGCCCGGCGTACGGCCGATCATGGCCTTGGCTTCCGCGCCGATTTCCAGCACTTCGTTCGTTTCGCTGTCCACTGCCACGACGGACGGCTCATGGATGATGATGCCTTTGCCCTTGCAGTGTACCAATGTATTCGCCGTTCCCAGGTCGATGCCCAGGTCATGGGAGAAATTCCGTAAAAAGTTGAACATCCTTTTTCACACCTCATCAAATCATAAAGGACTTCACAAATCACCGTGTTCCTTGAAACTGTAATAGCATCCGTCACCGATGACCAGGTGGTCCAGCACGGGTATCCCCATGATTTCCCCGGTCTGCGTCAGGACGCGCGTCAGGCTGCGGTCTTCGCGGCTGGGCGCCGGGTCCCCCGACGGATGGTTATGGGCCACCAAAATGCTCGCGGCATGGGCCGTAATGGCCGGGGCGAACACCTCGCGCGGGTGCACGATGGCGCTGTTCAGCGAACCTTCGGCAATCTGTTCGGTTTGAATGACACGGTTCTTCGTGTTTAAAAGCAGAACCAGAAACCGCTCGTGGGTTTCATTCCTTAGTCTGCCCATCAGATACTGAGCTCCTGCTTCGGGAGAGTCAATACACTCCGACTCAACAGCTGATGCGCAAGCTACACGTTTGCCCAGCTCCAGCGCCGCCAGAATCCGCGCCGACCGGGCCGTTCCCAAGCCTTTGATCTGGCTGAAATCCTGCACGCGCCGCCAGCGGGCGACTTCGCGGTACAATCGTTCATGGACCGTCAGTTCCTCGGCTATTTTCAAAGCCGATTTCTCTTTCGTGCCGCTGCCGATTAAAATGGCCAGCAGTTCCGCATTGGTCAGGGCCTGGGCCCCCAGTGCGCAGAGCCGCTCCCGCGGCCGGTCCGTTTTACACAGTTCCCGCATTTTGAAATTCGTCAAGCCATCACACTCCTTTGTTACACCGTTTGAACCTGTTTTGCGGTACTCAGTCCGCCTGCAGGGCCCCCAGGTCCCGCAGCATCGTATAGACCAGGGTCAGCGGCAGGCCGACCACATTATCATACGACCCGTCGATGCGTTCCACCAGCACGGCGCCCTTCCCCTGGATGCCGTAAGCACCGGCCTTGTCCAGCGGTTCCCCCGTGGCCACATAGGCCGCGATTTCCGCCTCCGTCAGCATGCGGAACTCCACCACCGTCGTCGCGACGGCAGCCCGTTCCTTGCCATGGAAGCGCACGGATACGCCGGTCATGACCTCGTGCACGCGGCCCGAAAGGGACCGCAGCATGCGCACCGCGTCAGCGGCATCGCGCGGCTTGCCCAGCACCCGCCCGTCAAACGTCACAATCGTATCGGCCGCCACAACCGGGCAGTCGTCGCCGTAACGCAGGGCAGCTTCCGCCGCCTTGCCGCGGGCATTGTACAGGCACACGTCGTGCGGCGTGCCGTTTTTCGTTTCCGGGAAATCCACCGGGCGGATTTCCGCTTCCCAGCCAATCTGGCGGATTAAATCCCGCCGCCGCGGGGAAGCCGAAGCCAGCAATACCTTCATCACCGCACCTGCCTCACTCAGCGGCCGCTGTACAGGAAGGACTTGGTGTTCTTCGCATCGCCGTCCGTACTGTCGTCGTCGTTCACCACAAATTCCACCGGATCGATGGACGCAACCGTCAGCTGTTCCTGGCTGCTCAGGGCATCGCGCCTGAAAATGCGCAGATAGTTGAACGCCACAAAACTCCAGACGATGACGCTGCCCACGATGAACGGATAATACCAGAAATCCATCTCGAAATAGTTGGCAATGGAATAGCCGAACACGAACCCCGCCACAACGCACAGGATAGGCAGGGAAATCATGAAGATCTTCGCCTTCCGCTCGTCGACCTTGCGGTATTCGATGGTGACATTATCGCCGGGATGGGCGCTGATCGGGTTCCAGCAGTCCACATAGGCGCGCAGGCCCCGTTCATCCGTTTCCTTGAAATTGATGCGCACCTTGGCGCGCTCGCCTTTTCTCGATATGACCGTGCCTTTAATCACGTTGAGACTCCTTTCCGGGGAAAGCCGTCAGGCGTAGGGATGGATCATGATGTACCAGATTCCCACGCCGAAAATGATGCCGTACATGATGAGGGCCGCAATCAGACCCTGCCACGTGCGGGGATAGCCGAAATTCATATACTCACCGAACACGCCGCGGCGGTTGAAGAACGTGTACTTGGTACGGCGCTTGAACCAGCGGGCCTTGTTCTCGGACCCGATGATGCGGGCCGCGGCGATGATGACGAGGAACGAGAATGTAAAGACGATGAGCAGGCGCAGCAAGATGGCCTGGGGATCCACCGCCGTAAAATCAACAAACTGCATTTTTGAAACCCCCTTGCAATCAGAACTCCAGATACTTGTCCGGCATCAGGCGGCGCAGCTCCCGCAGGAACTCGTCGCTGCAGCAGAAGATGACCGCCGCCAGCCCCTTTCCTTCACGGAACGCCAAAATACGCGCCGGGTTCTCGTCCGCCATGTTGTAGCGGTGGATATAGTGGCCGATGCGGGTGCGGCGGAAGAAGTCGTGGCGGTAATGCTGGGCAAAGCTCTCGGTCTTCGACAGGTCCACGATATAGCGGCCCTGGCGCCACAGGCCGATGGTCACGATTTCCAGCTGTGTCTTGCGCAGGATGACCTCATACCGGTAGAAGACCTTCCAGATCCAGAGGCCCAGCCACAGCAGGTTCATTCCCACGCCCAGCGTACTGACGTGCCCTGTCGCACGGAACTGGAAGCCCTCGTAGGCCCAGCTCACGCAGATGAGCAGCAGCACCGTATAGGCCGCCGCCATCTTCCCCCGGGCACGATGCGTCGTCTCCCGGCAGATTTCCCTTGATTCCGATGTTTTCACCAAAGTCCCTCCATATCCCAAGCTGCCGTCCGGCGGAAAACACGCCAAACGGGCATACCTTTTCACAGTACACACTATCCTAAAATAATGCCATATCATTATAGCAAATCCACGCAAAAAAAGATAGTCCAAAATGGGGGAAATGAGCCCGAAAAACAGGATGGGGAAACACAAAAAAAGGACAGCCCCAGCGGGCTGCCCCCAAACATCATACTGCCGCGCCGTGCGCTTCAGTTCGTTTCGATGGTGCGGTTGATATAGCGGTTCAGGTTGGACTGCATCCAACGGGCCTGCCAGTCGGTCTTGGTCAGATAAACGTCTTCCGTCTCATCGTAGTAATTGATCTTCTTGTCGTAGTACTTGCCCGTTACGCCGTTGTAGGAAGCGAACTGGCCTTTAACGGTCATCCCGATCATGGATTCCGTACGGAAGTTGTAGAACTTTTCATGGACTTTATCGATGCGCATGGCAACCACGATGTCGGCCCCGGTCTGGGACGCAACGGTCATGAGTGTTGCCTTGTCAAAAGATGCCAGACCCATGTCCGGCACTACCTTGGAAACCGTATCGTCATCGAGCAGCTCGAAATCGGGGTAATGGAACCGGTCCACCATGATGTCCCAATACCAGCTGTTCCAGTCGCTGGGGCGTTCCACCAGTTCTTCATTGACCTGAATCGGTACTACGGCAACCTTCGCCGCTTCCGCCCGGCCGGTAAATCCGGTCGTCAGGCAGAATACGGACAATACCGCCATCATGAGCATTAAAATCTTTTTCATTGTTTTTCCTCCTGCATCACGGCCATGAAAGCCTTTTTCAATGAATTCATTTTATCATACCTGCCGGGTGAATTCCAGTGCCAAATGAGCAAATTCAAGGAATCTTTACACTTTCTTTAAGTTCGGTCCCATCCTGAAAAACAATCCAAATCCACCGTTGTAAAACAAAAAGGAGGAAAGGTAACCTTTCCTCACCCCGGTTTTTTTGTAAAAAAAGTGGACATAGATAACATCCACACCTTACAATTAAATCGCCAAACCTAATAGAAAGGAAGATGATCTATGTCCACTGCTTATTATATCGGGTTTAGCTTAAATGTCAAAGAGGAATCTATCCTTGGCTGTGTTGAGGAAAACGGCTCCATGGTGTTTACCGTTGAGCTTCCACGCACGGCTACTGCCTGTCTGTACTGCCATAAGATGACGGACCAGATAAAGGACTACCGCTGGCAACAGATCGCTATCGGGAATATCCTGGGTCGACCGGCTTTTGTCCGGCTGCATAAGAGACGGTATGTTTGTCCTTCCTGTGGCCGTACCTTCTATGAGGTGGTTCCCTTTGTCATGCGATACCAGCGCCGGTCGAAGAATCTGCAGGCCCAGCTGATGGAGGCCTGCTTTAAGAAACGGAGTTTCAAGGATATCGCGGAAGAGTTCCATGTCTCGACCCCTACACTCACGCGTTGCTTTGACCAACTTCACTTCCCCCATCCGAACCACCTTCCCCAAGTGCTCGCCATGGACGAGTTTCGAGGAAACGCCCATGGGCAGAAATACCAGGTCGCCGTTACCGATGTGGCGGATAAGAAACTGCTGGATGTCCTTCCGAGGCGGGATGCAGAGTCCATTATCCGGTATTTCACACGTTTCCCGCGGGAGGAACGGAAACGTGTCCGTTATGTCGTCATGGACATGTCCAACCTGTTCCGAGCCATCTACAAGGCCCTGTTTCCCGCCGCGACTCTGGTGGTGGACAGGTTCCACGTGCAACGGCTGGTGTTGTGGGCCATGGAACGGATCCGGAAGGATTTGCAGCACCAGTTTCCAAAGACATCTCCCTTTCTGAAGCGGAACAGACGAATTTTACAAAAACGAGGATTGAAACTCCGGGACTATGAACTGGTAAAGTTGCGTTACATACTTGCCCAGTCTGATGAATTACGCCATGCCTATATCCTCAAAGAGGAGTTCTACAAGGTGATGGGGGAAAAGACGGAATGGGGGGCCAGGAAGGCGTTGGAAAGATGGCTGGCCATGGCGGCAGGATACAACTTATACTCTTTTCGCGGCGTCCTGAAATCCTTTAAGGATTGGAAGGAGGCCATTATCCAGGCGGTCATCCAGCCTTATTCCAACGGATTTACTGAAGGCTGTAACAATCTGATTAAGACGATTAAGAGGGTGGCTTTTGGAATGCGTAACTTTAGAAGGTTTCGGAACCGGATACTCTATGCGGCACTGAAAAAGAAGAGCCAAGCAACCGCGTTGCCTGGTTCGTAAAAACACTTTGGGTTTGGCTCACCCCAACATTTGACAAAGAACCCAAAAAGAGGGACTGTCGGAACAGTCCCTCTTGATTGACTGACTTAATCTGTCAACTGATACGGTCACAGATTAGAAGCGCAGCTGGAATTCGGACCAGATGGTCTTGTTCTTGGTGTCGGAATCG
>ONAN01000030.1 GCA_900315805.1 uncultured Selenomonadales bacterium | reverse complement strand
GCCTCCTTGTTATTTTTTGGTTTTGGGTTAAACCTATTGTAACAAATGCTCTCTCTTTTTTCTTTTTATTTCTGTAACATATGTTTTATCACATTACACCAGCATCCGTCCCGGCACGTTCCTCCGCCGCCATTCCGTCCGGTCACCCGGCCGGTAAGAGATGTCTTTTGTAACACTATTTACACAAAACAGTAAGTTTTTCTTCCATTTTTGTTTCTTTCCGTAAAAATTGAAAAATCCTTTGACAGGAACGGAGAAACCAATTACCATGGGAACAAGTTCCCAAATCGCATGGATTTCACGGCATAACCGCTTTCGCCATATTTCGCCTTGTTGTGGAGCGGAGCGGATTGTGCGGGAACGCAAACACTTTATCTGACTCACTAACAAGGAGGAATGTCAAATGGAACTCAGAAAAACCATCGTATCCCTCGTAGCCCTGACCATCCTGGCCCTCGGTGCCGCCGGTTGCGGCGGCGGTGACAAAAAGGCGGCCGCCCCGGACGGCGGCGGCAAAGTCATCAAAATCGGCGCCACGGCCGGCGCCCATGCTGAAGTGGTCCACGCCGTAGCGGCGGAAGCCAAGAAACAGGGTCTGGACGTGAAAGTCGTCGAATTCACGGACTACATCACGCCTGACAAGGCTCTGGCCGAAGGCAACCTGGACCTGAACGCCTACCAGCACGTACCGTTCCTGAACAACTTCAACAAACAGAACAACACCAAGCTGGTCCCCATCGGCAATACGATCCTCATCCGCCAGGGCATCATCAGCAATAAGGTACACGACCTGAAGGCCGTCCCCGACGGCGCCACCGTCGCCATCCCCAATGACCCGACCAACGGCGGCCGCGGCTTACTGCTGCTGCAGCAGGCCGGACTCATCAAGCTGAAGGACGGGGTCGGCTACAAAGCGACGCCGAAAGATGTCGTGGAAAATCCGAAACACCTGAAATTCAAGGAACTGGAAGCAGCACAGCTGCCCCGCAGCCTGGACGACGTCGACCTAGCCACCATCACCATGAACTACGTGCTCAGTTCCGGCATCGATGTCAAGAAACAGGGCCTCTTCTGGGAAAAGAAGGACGAACCCCTGGCCGTCATGGTCCTCGCAGCCCGCGAGCAGGACAAGGACCGCCCGGAATTCAAGAAGATCGTCGCCATCTATAAATCCGACGCCATCAAGAAATTCATCGAAGACAAATTCCACGGAACCATCACCTCCGCGAACTGATCCCTGACGGACCGGACCGCGCTGGCGCATTCCGCCAACACAAAAAGGAGCTGTGTCAACCGGACAAGGTTGAACGCAGCTCCTTCTTTTTGTGCCGTTTTCCGCAGCCGGGCGTCAGATGTCGAACACCTTGCCCGGATTCAGGATATCCTTGGGGTCCATGGCCCGCTTGATGGTCTTCATGATGGCCAGTTCCCCTTTGGGCGTGAACTCTTCCATGTATTTCAGTTTCTTGGCGCCGATGCCGTGCTCGCCCGCCAGGCGGCCGCCGACACTGTAAGCATAGCGGTATACTTCCTGGTGGAACGCTTCCACGTTGCGGTCCCATTCCTCATCGGTCATGTTGACCTTGCACAGCACGATATGCATGTTGCCGTCGCCTATGTGGGCGTTGATCTTGACCTCGAAAGGATACTTTTCCCCGATTTCCATGACCTTCTGAATGGCCTTGCCGATGCGGTTCACCGGCACGACCACGTCATCCGTCAAGGACACGCTGCTGATGAGCTCTACCGAAGTCTGGCAGTTGCGCCGCATATTCCAGATGCGGTCGTCGGCTTCCAGCACATCGACGGCGCCCGATTCCTCGCAGATTTCGCTGACCGTCTCCATCTTCGTGTCGACCTCGTCTTCCGTATAGGTCTCCACCGTGATGATGACGTAGATGCCGTCCTCGTAATGAGGGACATCGTTGTATTTGCAGTAATCCGCCGTGCCGCGCACATAGGAATTGTCCATGTACTCGAGGCTCGTCGGATTGACACCGGCCTTGAGCAGCTTCGGCACCATGTTCAGCGCCTGCACGGGGTCCGTATAGACGGCTAAGATGTCGAAGCGGTACGGCGGCAGCGGAATGAGTTTCACCGTCACCTTCGTCACGATGCCCAGCGTGCCTTCACTGCCGATGATGAGCTGGTCCAGGCAGTAGCCGGTCGTGCATTTCTTCAGATTGGCGCCCACCGTCGTGATTTCGCCCGTCGGCGTCACGATCTCCAGGGAATAGACCTGGTTGCGGGTCACACCGTAGCGCACAGCCTTCAGGCCGCCTGCGTTGGTCGCCATGTTGCCGCCGATAAGGGAACTTTCGGAACTCGACGGATCGCCGGCATAGAGGAAGCCGTGCTTTTTCGCCTCGTTCTGCAGGTCGATGGTACGCACGCCGGCTTCCGCCGTCAAATACATGCCTTCCTCATCGACATCGAGGATCTTGTTGAGACGCTCCATGCAGAGCACCACGCCGCCGCAGACCGGAATGGCTCCGTCCGCCAGGCTCGTGCCGCCGCCGCGCACCGTGATGGGGAACTCGAATTCGTTCGCCAGCTTCACGATGGCCGCGATTTCCGCCGGGTTGGCCGGCATAACCGCCGCCTCGGGCATGTGGAAATACCGCGGGTTCGATTCGTAATCCGTCTGATACTGCATCAGGATATCTTTATCGGTTTTGACATATTTATCGCCCGCAATGGCTTTCAGTTTCGCGATGACTTCGGGAGTGACGGGGTTATAAGTCCGCATGGTGAAAATCCTCCTGCAACACAAAAATTTGTTTCATTTTAACATGATTTCAGCCATTTTAAAACCCCAAACAAAAAGACCGCTGCCTTCCGACAGCGGTCTTTCGATTGGAATTATTGGATTGAAATAGAAACACCGTGAGGTTTATCCGGATTCATAGCTTCTTTCAAATCCTTTAAACTGGTTTTCAAATCCGTATCGTTCTTCACTTTCGCCGCAAATTTCGTTCCTGCTGGAATAGAGACATTTTTCCCTTTCATAAGAAATCCGCCCAGAAGAGAGACCACAGCTGTAACAGCAATCGCCCCACCGTCAGATCCTGCCTGTATTTTTCCCATGTATTCCAACGGAATATCCACACCATTGATGGTGCGTACTTTATCAATACTAAAAATCAGCTTACCAGCTCTACCGAAAAAGCCAGAACTGGTAGCCTCAGTCACTTTTCCTTCCACTTCTGCCCCGGCAGGGACCACAATGACATCGTTCAAAATTAAGTTATCCATCATTTTGAGATGAACTACATCGCCAGTTCTTGTCGTTTTAGAATGCAATGCTGTAACCAATTCAACATTTAATTGTGTACCACCTGGAATATACGCTTCTCCAGGAGGCATTTTCGAGATTTCTTCCTGCGCCATTTTTGCTTTCAGACGTTCCTTAAAAGACAACGGCTCCCCATTTTCCGTTGTGGCCGTTTCCTTCTGAGGATGAATCTGTTCCAACTGCGGATCTGCGTACGCAGGTGCAGCTGCTACAAAAGGTGCAGCAAAGACCGCAGCACTCAGAACGATTGACAGAATTTTTCCCTTTTTGTTTTTCATTACTGTTCCTCCCATTCTTAATTTTTTATCCCCTATAAAACGAAATCCAACTTTAAATTTATTATATCGAATTACCTGGACAGGACATGTCACAAGCAAAAGAACCTGGTCTCCTGCTCAGCAGCAAACAAAAAGCCCGCTGCCTTCCGACAGCGGTCCCGTTGCAAAATCCTCTTGACACCGGCCCTGTATGTCTTTATAATGGACTTAAATCCGATATACAGGATTTTTCCGATATATCGGAAATGCATTTTTCTAAAAATCCATTTCATAACGAAATGCCGGTTGTCCGGCAGGAGCTCATCATGAACATTCAAAGCATTGCGGAAAACCTGAAGGAAATCCGCACCAAGAAACAGCTTACGCTCGAAGAAGCGTCGCGCCTGACCGGCGTGTCCCGGAGCATGCTCTCTTCCATCGAAAAAGGCGATGTCAATCCGACCATATCCGTGTTATGGAAGATAGCGGCAGGCTACAAAGTCAAGTTCACATCCCTCATGGAAGACCACAGCGCGCCCTATCACATCATCCGCGCGGACGATGTCCAGGCATTGAAGGGCGGAAACGGGAAATATTTTAACTATCCCGCCTTCCCCTTTGCGGAAGACCGGCTCTTTGAAACCTACCGCATCCGCATCGACCGCGGCGGCCACCTGGAGGCCCAGCCCCATATGCCCGGTACGGAGGAATACATCACCGTGTTTTCCGGCAAAGTCCGCATCACGGCCGGACAGGAAACAGCGGAACTGACGGAAGGCGATTCCATCCATTTCCTGGCCGATGTCCCCCACTCCTACGCCAACGCGGGTACGAAGACCGTATGGCTCTCCATGCTTCTGTATTACCGGCCGCTCTGACGACTGCTCATTGAAGGAGGAAAAGATTTATGTATTCTTTTGCTTGCGATTACCTGGAAGGATGCCACGAAGATGTCCTGAAGGCACTCTCCCGGACCAATATGGTACAGGCCCCCGGCTACGGCGCGGATCCGTTCACCCAAAAGGCCACGGAAAAGATCCGGCAGCTCTGCCGGGATGACGCGGCGACGGTCCACTTTGTGACCGGCGGCACGCAGGCCAACCAGCTGGTCATCGACACGGTGCTGCAGCCCTACGAAGGGGTCGTGGCAGCCCTGACCGGCCATGTGAACGTGCACGAAGCGGGCGCCATCGAATTTTCCGGTCACAAGGTCCTGGCCCTCCCGTCCGCGCGGCACGACGGAAAACTCGCGGCGGCTGACGTGGACGCTTTCGTAAAGGCCTTCTATGCCGACCCGAACCACGAGCACATGGTCTTCCCCGGCATGGTGTACGTTTCCCATCCCACGGAATACGGCACGCTGTACACGGCGCAGGAACTGCGGGAACTCTCCGAAGTCTGCCACAAGCACCACATGCCCCTCTATCTGGACGGGGCGCGCCTCGGCTACGGCCTGGCGGCTTACGACACCGATGTCACCCTGCCTCTGCTCGATGAACTCTGCGACGTCTTCTACATCGGCGGCACAAAGGTAGGCGCCCTGAGCGGCGAAGCCATCGTCTTCCCGCGCGGCGTGGAACCCAAACACTTCCTGACCCGCATCAAGCAGCACGGGGCCCTGTCCGCCAAGGGCCGCCTGATCGGCGTCCAGTTTGCGGCCCTGCTGGAAAATGACCTCTATTTCCGCATCGGCCGCCATGCCATCGACATGGCGCGGGAAATCCGGAAGATTTTCGAAGAGGCCGGCTGCAGCTTCTTCATGGATTCCCCGACGAACCAGCAGTTCGTCATCCTGGAAAACGAAGCAATACAGAAATTGTCCGACTACGTGGGCTTCGAATTCTGGGAACCCTACGACGAAAACCACGCGGTGGTGCGCTTTGCCTCGAGCTGGGCCACGACGCCCGAAGGCATTGAGGAACTGCGCAAGGCCGTCGCCCTCTGCCTGCCCCGGAAATAAGGACGCAGCGGCGCGGATGTATAGAAAGGAAGGACAGCAATGAAACTTGTATTAGCTCAGGAAAACGATTTTGCAACGGCCATGCAGATGATCAACGACGCCAAAAAGTACCTGCATGACTGCCGCGTCGACCAGTGGCAGAACGGCTACCCGGACGAAGACTGCATCCGGGCGGACATCCGCAATCACAAAGGATATTTCGCCGAAGAGGACGGCCGCAAGATTGGCTACCTGTGCATCGACTACGACGGCGAGCCGGCTTACGCGCACCTGAAGGGCACGTGGGGCACGGCAGAGCCTTACGTGGTGGTACACCGCATGGCCTTCTCCGCCGGCATGCGGGGCAAGGGCAGCAGCAGCGCCGTCTTCCGCCTCGTGGAAGAGCTGAGCCGCCAGAAGGGCGTCCGTTCCTTCCGCGTCGACACCGACGACGATAACCACAAAATGAAGCACATCCTGGATAAAAACGGCTTCACGTACCGCGGTACCATCTGGTTCGACAACAGCGTGAAAATCGCCTACGACAAACCGTTATAAACCGTTATAAGGACAAAACAAAAGGGCTGGCTTACGCCAGCCCTTTTTTATGTGCCAAATCAGAAACGCCAGTTGATTCCGGCCCGGACGTTATAGGTCCGGCTGAAGTCGTGGCCTATGTACCGCTCGGCATCGAGATACAGATACTGCTCCTTGCCGCTCTTTATGCTGCAGCCGAGGCCGATGGCACCCCAGGTGCCCTTCTGGCTCTCTTCACTGCGGTAGATGCCGCTGTCATAGCCCTCGCTGCTGAACGAACGGGAGCAGATATCATAGCCCTCCAAAAATTCATGCAGCAGGCTTGCCTTTACGTACAGTTTGCTGTCCTGCCGCGGATCCAGGTGCTTCACCAGGTCGAAACCCAGCCGCCCGACGAGGCTCCAGCTGTGGTCGGCAGAAACATGGATTCCTTCGGAATCCTCATACGCGTACCCGCCTACATACGAGAACTGCAGCTGGGTCTGGGGTACCCAGGACCACGATTCGTCCAGCTTGTTCTCCCGCCCGTATTCCGTCGACAGGTTCACCACATTCTGGCTGTACTTTCCGTCGTAGCGCATTTCCGAATGCCGGTCCACGGCACTGTACTGGGTCCGGACATGGTGGAACTTCAGATAATTGTCCCAGTAACTGTGCGTTCCCTGCTTCCAGGCCGGTTTCCGGGCCATCGTTTCCGCAGCCGGATAAAATTCCTGGGTGTCGTACAGCGCCGCGGTCATGTCCCGCACCTCAAGGTCGCCGCCGTATCCTTCAAAGCGGCCCGTTTCCTTGCCGTACGCCAGCGCGGCCCCGAACCGGTGCTTGTATTCGGCGTCCTGGCGGACAACGGCGGTATACCCCAGCTCGTACGTGTTGCCGTCCACCTCGCCGGCACCGTCAATGCCCAGATTGCGGTACTTGAAACGGAGCCATCCGCCCTGGTCTGCCCCGGACGTGAAATACTGCGTTTCGCCCGTCCGGTTCGTGAACGTGTCGAGGTCGTTCACATACCGCCAGACGATGTCCGCCGCCTTCTTGGGCGTATGGGCACCCTGGTCGATTTCCACCTTCTCCTTTTTGACGAGGTAGATATTCGTGCCTTCCTCGCCGCCGTATAAATCGGCTGCCGTATCCTCGGACGGTTTGTTCCCGCCGTCGTAGTTTTCCGCTGCCGCCGGGTCTTCACTGATTTTCCGGTAATTGACGATCAGCGCGTCGTTATAGACACCGTTCGAGGCATAATAGCGGGTTCCTTCCTGAAAGCCGCCGCCGGCATTCCGCACCGTGGCGAAGCGGACCGCATCCCCTTCCTTCATCTGGTGGTTGAGTGCCGAAATATTCTTGATATGCAGTTTCTGCTTATCCGACGTCCCGTTCACGGCATAGAGCATATCGCTGGCATCGTGGTTCCGGTAATCCAGGTCCATGGCGTAGGTGTGGGAGCCCGTCACCGTATCGGCTTCCAAGGCGTCCCCTCCGTTGCGGAAACGGACCGTGCCGCCTTCCCCTGAGAGCAGCGTAATATGGGAAGACGCCGCCATGTTCCACAGGGCTTCATCGTTCAGGGAAACCTGCAGCGTTCCTGCCTCCGTCCCCTCGTAGGCGGACGCCTTTCCGTTCCACACCGCGCCGCCGGCAAACGTCAAATCGACGGTACCTTTGTCTTTCGCCGCCGCATCGCCGTTCAGATAGGAATCATCCGTGGCAAAGACGGCTTCTGCCTTGCTGCCGTCCCCTTCGGACTGCACCGGGCCCGTGACCTGTTTGGCCGTCCCCGTGTCCATTGCCGAAAGGAGTCCGCCGTTAGAAACCATAAGCGCCCCTTCCGTTCCCGTAAGGATTGCTCCTTTTTCGAAGGTCACCGTGCCGCCCGTCGACTGTACCGCCTTGGAACCCAGGACCGTTGCGTCAGAATGCAGCGTCACCGTACCGCCGGTTGCATCAATGCCTGTTTCCAAAGCGCCGTGCACGGCATTGCCGTGGCCGTCCAGGGCATCGCCGCCAATGCGGATGCCGCGCGCTGCCGTAAGTTCGATAGTTCCTTTATCGCTAAGGATGCCGCTTCCCATTTCACCGGTAATCGTAGTAGTGCCGCCGCTTTCAGAAGTAATCGTGCCGCCGTCATTATGGATGACCGCTGTTCCGTCATAATGAATGGTATTTACCACATCGACGTCCGCTCCCGCATTCATCTCAACAAGCGCGCTGCCGCTGGCATACACGACATCTTTATTCATAAAGGTAGGACTGGAAGGTGCTGTATCCCACGTCCACAGTTTGATATTCTTTGCAGCTTTAAACCGCTGCTGTCCTTCTGTACGCGCTTTGACAGCAGATGCGGCAGCATTCACCGTAATCGAACCATCACGGCTTTCAAACAGCGCATCAGCCTTCTGGTTTACAGCCACGCCGATAGAATTTACATCGACGGTAATATCTCCTTTTATATCGACTCTCGAAATGCTGCCCCGGTTTGTCACAAAACCGGGAAAATAGTTGGGCTGCGAATCCTTACTGGATAGCGTCAGCGAATTGCCTTCCAGGACGAGCTCGCCATCATATCCGGAATTCATGATTTTGTTGGTGCCAGCATGTCCTGTATGCAGGTTGATATGATTTGCATTCTGAATCTGAATGACGTTATTCTTTGTCTGATTTCTTTCATCCAGTATACCGATAATGACATAATTGCCGCTTATCGAAAAATTATGTCCCTGCATATCCAGACGAATCGTATTATTTTTAGCCCCATGTGCCATTCCGATTGTATAATTTCTGGGATGCCCTTCCAGCACCGTAACATCCGACGTGGCTTCGGCCGCAATCGTCTTTCCGTCTTGTCCGGCGCCGTCCAGATTGGCGAACGAATCGTTCCCCAAGCGATATTCACCGCCAATCTTAACCACTTCGGAACTTGGGTTCAAATAAGAAGCCTCTGCCTGTGGTTCCGAAAATGCAAACGGCACCGCCGTCAGGAGCTGCAGCAGCACCAGCATTTTTAAGCGTTTGGAAACCCCATATCTTTTCATATCCAATCGCCTCTTCTCCAAAATTACCACTTATATTATAAGCCTTCTGAAGACTTTCTTAAAGCAGGCAGTATTCAGGATGCGCCAGCCCGTTTCCAATCGTCCCTATAGTCTTTGAAACAAAGCAAAAAAATAACGGGTCCTGCTTTCGCAGAACCCGTATTTTTCATGGTGGCCCCGGAGTGATTCGAACACTCGACCTTTTGGTTCGTAGCCAAACGCTCTATCCAGCTGAGCTACGGAGTCATGTACTGTTTTTCAACAGCAAGATAATTATAACTGAATGGGAAACCCTTGTCAACAACTTTTTCATTTTTTTGCGGGTTACCCGATCCGGACCGGCGTAAACCCGTTCGTATCGCAGGAGACCAGGCGGAATGTGCAGCCGCCGCGCTGTCCCTGAAAGACCAGGCCGGCGCCTTCTTCACCGTGGATATGGCCGAAGACGCAGCGCCGTACGCCGAATTCTTCAATCAGGTCGTAAAACGGCGAGGCTTCGTCCGGTGCGTAAAAGGGCGGATAGTGCAGGGCCAAAATGATGTCACTGTACCCTGCTTCCCGCGCCGCTTCGAGGGATGTGCGCACGCGCAGCACTTCGTGGTCCAGGATTTTCTGGTCCTTGGCGGGGTCGAAATTTTCGCAGCCCGGCAGGATCCAGCCCCGGCTGCCGCAGAGGGCCGCGGTTCCCGCTTCCGTTTCCAAAGGCTGGAAGCTGTTGCGCAGGAAGGTGAAGGCCCCTTTCGTGGCTTCCGTCATTTTCTTGACGGAACTCCACCAGTAGTCATGGTTGCCTTCAATCACGGCTTTGTGTCCCGGCAGGGCCGCAATGGCCTCCAGGTCGGGCAGGGCGTCAGACAGCTTCATGCCCCATGACAGGTCGCCGCACAGCACCACCCAGTCATCGGGTGTCACCGTGGCGGTCCAGTTGCGGATCACCTTGTCCCGGTGGTCCCGCCAGTGTTCGCCGAAAATATCCATGGGTTTTTGGGGCGGCATTCCGGAAAAATGCAGGTCCCCGATGGCATATACCGACATGTCGTCCCTCCTTTCCTGTATGTGTGTCCATTGTACCAGAAACGCGGCCGCGCCGCGCGCTTATTTGCCGTAATAGCGGGCCAGTACATCGTCCCACTGCTCGTTGATGGCCTCGGCCATGAGCCGTTTTCCTTCGACGCCCACGTGCAGGCCGTCGATGGCGAGGCTCGTCGGCAGGGGCTGGTTTTCCGTGAACTTGGTGTACAACTCGATATGGGGCTGCGTGCGGATGTAGGCGTTGATCTTCGCCAGTTTCGACATCCACGACGGATCCGTCGGCTCGTTGAAGGCTTTGGCAATGTTGTCCGGATTGATGGGCGGAATGGTCAGGAAGACCGGTTTGATGCCGTTCTGTACGCATTTCCGGCGGATGGCGTCCAAATCGTCGATGATAGAGCCGGCCGAATAGGAAGCACGCAGACTGTTGGACCCGGTCATGATGATTAGATATTCCGGATGGAAGGGCAGGACATCGTCGTCGAACCGCGCCAGCGTCGCTGCGCTCGTGTCGCCGCTCTGGCCCAGGTTGATGGTGTCGAATTTCAGGTAGGACTGGTAGTCGTACTCCCAGTCTGACGGTGCGCCGGACACGCTGCCGCCGCCGTGGGTGATGCTGTCGCCCAGGGTGCCTACCGTATAGTGTTTCAGGGGATTCGTTTCAAACTGCTGGGGCGGGCAGAACACGCCGAGGGGGTTACCCTGCGCGTCCAGGGCCCGTACGCGCCAGTACATGGGCTGCGTCGATACCTGCTTCTGCGGATCGTACAGGTCGAAGTGGGTGCTGTAGGCCCGCTCAATCACCTTTTCCGCCGGCGCCGGTTCCGCATCGGATGTGGGCAGGGAATTCAGCACTTCGATTTCGTACTTTTCCCCGCCGTTCACGCGGATCCACTTATACACCTGGTTGATGGCCGTCGTGCCATTGTGGTGCGGGTACACTTCGGGCGCCACCGGGCCGGCTGGCACATTCTTTGCCCGGGCCGGCACGTAGGCCCCGTTCTTTTTGGACAGGCCCGCCTTGGCGCCCAGGTCCGTGTCTTCCAGCAGGTTGCGGCCGTTCATGGGAATCGGGTAAAGGACCGGTTTCACTTTCGGGTCCACATAAACCCGCCGCGGCTGCGAAAACTCCGTCGTCGGCTGCAAATCCAGGTTCAGGGCCCGCACCTGCCACTCGAAGGAATTCCCCTTGAAATCGGCCGGCAGAATCACATTGTAGCCGTTCACATAAATATGCTGCGAGGAAAAGAACACCTTGCCGTCCTGCATAAGGCGCAGTTCGTAGGCTACATCGTCGCGTACCTTGTGCCAGCGCAGGAACAGGTTCAGGCCCGCCGGGTCCGACTTGGGATAGTCGGAAATCGGCACAGGCGCCGGCATCAGGGTCACCGGGGCCGCCGCAGCCGTCCCGCCCTGGCCTGCCGCCTGGGCACGGCACCGCGTGCAGGCAAGGACATTCCAGAGTGCCACGCCGCCTGCCAGCACTACGCCCGCCAGCGCCACGTGGAACCATTTCCGATGGAACAGATTATACATCGTATCTCTCCTTTGCTATACAACCGTTTGCGTAAAAATTATAGCACGAATCGCGCCGCTGTGTTATGCTTGTTTCTGATAGACAGTCATACACCCGGCACATACCAAGGAAAGGAGCATGCCTTATGCGCGCAGTCGTAACCAGAGTGAAAGATGCCTCCGTCACCATCGGCGGCAAAGTAAACGGACAGATCGGACAGGGCTTTTTGGTCCTGCTCGGCGTCGGCCCCGGCGATACGGAGGAAACGGCCCGGAAACTGGCGGACAAAATCTGCCGTCTCCGCGTGTTCGAGGACGAAAACGGCAAAATGAACAAGAGCCTGGAGCAGGTCCAGGGGTCGCTCCTCGTCGTCTCCCAGTTCACGCTGTACGCGGACCTCAAGAGCCGCCGGCCCGGCTTTTCCCACGCCGCTGCCCCGGATCTTGCCCGGGACCTGTACGAAAAGTTCCTCGGCTTTTGCGCCGACGCCGGCTTTCCGCCGCAGCACGGCGAATTCGGCGCCGACATGCTGGTTGCATCCGTCAATGACGGACCCGTTACGCTGCTGTTCGATACGGATGCAATGTAAAACCGCATAAACGAAAAGGCAGGGATTGTTCTCCCAAGGGCGGTTGTCCGAGCGAAGCGGGCAGCGCCCAGGGAAACATCCCTGCCTGTTATTTTATGTTCGGGTTCTCAGTCCTGGATTCCCGGAATCTTCGGGAGCTTGTCCATGCTCTTGTGCAGTTCCTCATCCGTGGGGATATAGTCGTGCATCGTGCCGGCCGTGTAGGATTCGTAAGCCGTCATGTCGAAGAAGCCCGTGCCGGTCAGGCCGAAGAGGATCGTTTCCGAGCGGCCTTCCTCTTTGCAGCGCAGGGCTTCCTGGATGGCACCCCAGATGGCGTGCGCCGATTCGGGAGCGGGCAGGATGCTTTCCTGGCGTGCGAACAGGGTGGCGGCGTCGAAGACCTTGGTCTGCGTGACCGATTCCGCTTCCATGTAGCCGTCATGATACAGCTTGGACAGAATCGGGGCCATGCCGTGGTAGCGCAGGCCGCCGGCGTGGATCGGGGACGGCGTAAAGGTGCAGCCCAGGGTATACATGCGTGCCATGGGCGTGATTTTGCCCGTGTCGCAGAAGTCGTAGGCGTAACGGCCGCGGGTCAGGGACGGGCACGAAGCCGGTTCCACGGCCACGAGGCGCGGGTTGGCCTTGCCCTGGATCTTGTCGCGGGCGAAGGGGGCGATGAGGCCGCCCAGATTGGAACCGCCGCCGGCGCAGCCGACGACGACGTCCGGATATTCCCCGAGCATTTCCATGGCCTGGGCGCTTTCCAGCCCGATGATGGACTGGTGCAGCAGGACCTGGTTCAGCACGGAACCCAGCACATAGCGCACGTTGTCGCCCTTGACGGCCCGTTCGACTGCTTCGGAAATGGCGCAGCCCAGGCTGCCCGGGTTCGCCGGGTCTTCGGCCAGCAGCTTGCGGCCTGCATCGGTCGTGTCACTGGGGCTGGCGATGACTTCGGCTCCGAAGGTGTGCATAATGGCCTTGCGGAAGGGTTTCTGCTGGTACGAGGCCTTGACCATGAACACGGTCAGGGGCAGGCCGAAATAGGCGCAGGCTTCCGACAGGGCCGTGCCCCACTGGCCGGCGCCGGTCTCCGTCGTCACGCCGTTCAGGCCCTGCTCCTTGGCATAGTAGGCCTGGGCGATGGCGCTGTTCAGCTTATGGCTGCCCGACGTGTTGTTGCCTTCGAATTTATAGTAGATCCTGGCCGGCGTGTCCAGGGCCTTTTCCAAATTGTAGGCCCGGCATAGCGGCGACGGACGGTAGTTCTTGTACATGTCCAGCACGGCGCCCGGAATGTCGACGAAGCGCGTGTCGTTGTCCAGTTCCTGATGGGCCAGCTTTTTGCAGAACACCGGATACAGGTCTTCTTCCACGCACGGTTTGCCCGTGGCAGGATTCAGCATGGGGTCCGGTTTTTCCTTCATGTCGGCGCGCAGGTTGTACCAGGCCGTCGGCATCTGGTCTTCCGTCAAATACAGTCTGTGGGGAATCTTAGCCATTGTTACTCTCTCCTTTGTAACATCCTTGTAGGGCCCCTCGTCTGGTTGCCATTTCTCTACGGGACCACTAACAATCAGCTTATACTATCCACCACATAAATGCAAGCCTTATTCCTTCACCGCTGCCGCAAAATCACGGCCGAACTGATCGCACTGCGCCAGGTGTTCCTCATCGGGATTCCACATCATGCGCAGGCCGTCGTTGACCATGGTGAAACCGGATTTCTGCAGCGATTCCGTAATCTCTTTCGCCGCCTCGCCGCTCCAGCCGTAGCTGCCGAAGGCCGCAGCCTTCTTCTTCTTGAACTTGCAGCCGTGGATCAGCTCCAGGATGCCGGCCGTATAGTAGGACACGCCGTAGTTGATGGTCGGCGAACCGACGACGATGGCCTTCGACTTCATGACTTCCGTCACGATATCGCTCTTATCCGTCTTGGCGCAGTTGCAGACCTTCACCACCACCGACGGGTCGGCTTCCTCGATGCCCTTCACGATGGCTTCGGCCATGTGGCGCGTCGAATTCCACATGGTGTCGTAAATCACGGTGATCTGGTTTTCCTGGTAATCGGCCGCCCAGTCCGCATACAGTTTCAGGATCCGGCCCGGATCTTTGCGCCAGATGATGCCGTGGCTCGGACAGATCATCTTGAGCGGCAGGTTCAGCGCCAGGACTTCTTTCAGTTTGCGCGTCACCATCGGATTATACGTCATCACGATGTTGGCGTAATATTTCATGGCTTCGCGCAGGGCCGCGTCCAGATCGCACGTGTCGTCGAACAGTTCTTCCGACGCAAAGTGCTGGCCGAAGGCATCCGTACTGAATAAGATGTCCTCGCCCGTCAGGTAGGAAAACATGGTGTCCGGCCAGTGCAGCATGGGGGCTTCGATAAAGTGCAGCTGCGTTTCGCCCAGGTCCAGTACATCGCCGGTCTTCACGTTGACGAAGTTCCAGTCCTGGTGGTACATGCCGCGCAGGATCGCCTCGCCCTTTTTGGTGCAGTACACCGGCGTGTCGGGAATTTCGGCCATCAGCGCCGGCAGGGCGCCGCTGTGGTCGATTTCGTTGTGGTCCATGACGATGTAGTCAATCTGTTTCAGGTCGATTTCCTTCTTCAGGTTGTCGACGAATTCCTTGTCATAGGGCTTCCAGGCCGTATCGATCAGCGCCACCTTCTTGTCGCGGATCAGATAGGCATTGTAGGAAGACCCGCGGTGGGTAGACAATTCGTGTCCGTGGAAAAAGACCAGCTCCCAGTCGATTTTCCCCACCCACGTCACTTTGTCCGTAATCTTTTTGCCCATGGCAGACTCCTTTCGCTGCCGGATTGCCCGGCATCATCCTTTTCCTTACAGGTCCTTCGCCTTTTTCTCCATGTTCAGGTCAATCAGGCCCGACGCATACGGACCGATTTCATAGGGCATGAACATGAAGTGGATATAGCCCTGCTCGTCTACGTAATAATTCTGCGGCAGCTTCTTCAGCCCGTGGAAATCGGGATAGAAAGCGTCGTTCATCGCATACTTGCTGGTCAGCAGCTTCTGATTGATGGCCGCCAGCGTAAAGGCCTCTTTATCGGCCGGACGGACCAGGTCCTTCCACTTCAGCAGCTTTCCCGTTTCCGCGTTGAACGTGAGCCCGTCCTTGCCATACAGCGGATGCGCCGCATGTTCCGCATAATAATAGTGGTACAGGTTCAGGCTGAGATACTGCCCATTGTTGCATTTGACCTCGTAGCCCAGGTCGTTCGACTCATTGCCCGCGTCAGGCTTGCTGCGCCGGGAAACGTAGTTCTGGGCGAACTTCCACGCCCGCTCCGACAACTCTTCCGAAATCTCCTCGGCCGCCTCGGAACGCTGCGCGCTCATCACCCAGGGATAGACGATCTTGCAGACAAACCCCTTGGTGTTGCGGCCGTACTGGCCGGACAGTTCCACAATCTCAAAGGGGCGCGATGTCACTGTATCCGCCGCTGCCGCAAAGGACACGGGCAGGGCGGTCAGGCCGGCGGCAAGCGTTGCGGCGCACAGCCAGCGGGAAAGGTGCAGACGGTGGAATGGATTCAGTACAAGCATCATTACCTCCTGATAACTAACCATTGAATACGTTCGATAATTCTCCCGTTCTCCCCTGTTTACCGGATAATTATACTTATACTATACCATATTTTCATTCATTATATCTGTCGCGGCGCCGCCGGGACAACAAAAATTTTCCCAACAGATGATTTCCGGCACCAAACGGTAAGGAGTACCGCGTTAACTTGCTATAATCAGAAAAACAAAACGCCCTTTCCGGGGCATATCCGCTGCGATATGCCGGAAAGGGCGCCGCTATTTCACTTAAGAATCGTATTTATTTGGCCGCGGCCAGCTGCCGGACCATGGCCTCGAGGGCCGCAATCTTCTTGTTCTGGGCATCAAGCTGGGCCTGCTGGGCTGCCACCTGGGAACGGAGGGTCTGAATGGTTTCCGTCTTCATGGCTTTGGTCACTTCCGATGTCCGGCCCAGTTTGAAGCTGACACCGGTACCGATCATGTTCTCGCCGTTGCCGAAGCTGCCGCTCACGTTGTACATGACGCGTTCTGTCGGGCGGTAGAA
The DNA here is from genome assembly GCA_900315805.1 of uncultured Selenomonadales bacterium. GTDB lineage: Bacteria > Bacillota > Negativicutes > Acidaminococcales > Acidaminococcaceae > Succiniclasticum. The sequence goes on along the minus strand of ONAN01000030.1, from coordinate 1,923 downwards.
GGCACCGACGGCCAGACCGTTCGCATCCCGGTAATTGCCGAAACCGGCGGCAAAGGAAAGCTTGTCATCGGGGTCGAAGTCCAGCGGATGGAGGGACGCCATGGCGGCCGAGCTGGCACCGACCCGGTTGATTTTCGTATCCAGCCGGCTGATGCGGTTGTTCATGCCGTTCGTGTATTCGTACAGCTGCCCGCCGTTGACGGCATCCTTGGAGCCGGGGGCCACTTCGCCGTCCGCCACGTTCGTGATTTTATGGTTGTGCATGTCGATGCCGCCGTTATTGATGGTCGGACCGCCATTTTTGATGGTGACACTGTCCACCTGGATGTCGGGATTCATCTGAATCTTCAGCTCTGTACCGTCCGCCTTGGTGATCAGGTTCGTGCCATCGCCGACCACTTTCAACACATCGGTGTCACTAAACCTGGTCTTAGTACCGTCCTGATCGCTGATGGTGGTATAGGTACGGATGTTCAGCGGGTTCCCGTTATCGATGCTGCCATCGCCTCGCGCCGTGGCATACCGCGGTCCGTGCTGTTCTTCTTCCGCATCCGTCGTGATAACGACTTCGTTAGTGCCTGTATTTTTGCCTTTCAGGTTGGCACTGATGGTATAGGTGCCGTCGTCCCCTTTCACGAGCTTGATACCGTCCCCGGCCTTGATGTTGACGGCACCAGATCCGGTGCCGGCTTTTTCAGCCACTGCCCGGAGCTGGGCCACGTTGACGGCATCGGTCATTTCCGTACCGGCTGCCACGCCCGTAATCTGGCGGGTGATGCCCTTTGCAACATCCCCCACGGAAACGGCCCCTGCCGTGGATTTCCAGGCATTGCCGCCGCCGATTGTCACGCCAGCCGGAGCCCAGCCGGTGATGCCGGCCTCCGTATTCGCAATGGAACCATAGCCAAGGGCCACGCCGCCTTCCTTGCCGACATTGGCATTGTAACCGAGAACCGTGGCTTTGCTCACGTTCAGTTCCGTTTCGTCTTCTGCGGACCCAACAATAACGGAATTGCTGACTTTGGTCAGTTTGCGTTTGTCCCCGATGACCTGGCTGTCTTGAACGCCATTCAGCTTATCTTGGAACCCTAGCGTAGTAGCGTGGGTGGAATCCGTAACTGTCGTATTGAAACCGTCAAGGAATACATATTCGCCTTTATCGATTTTATTGTTCACGCCAAGGATTTGGGACCGTTTGGTGTCCGTCACCTGGTTGCCGCCGCCGATAACCATAACCGCGCCGCCACTGCCTTGCTTCCGGATACCGTCGATGAATGCACCCTGCATCTCCGTAACGGTTTTGAAATTCTTATTGCTGGGATTGTAGATGCCGGATTCATAGGAACCCGATACCGTATTGCCTGCACCCAGCACAATGGACCCGTTGCTCTTCGTCACCTTATTCGCTGTACCCGTAATGACGTTGGACACACCGGAATAAAGACCGCCTTGCATCGATTCATTGGAATTCAGCGTACCGACTACCGTTGCAAAGGCGTTCTTAGTCGAGTTACCCAAAGTATCCCAAAAGTCTCTTGCTTCATACTGGCTCGACTGGACATTATAGCTGCCGATTGTCGTGGCATATCCGCCGCCAGTATAGGAATTGGTTCCCAACGTCGTTGACGCTACGCCGAACTGACGCAGCTGCTTAGCCGTTGTATCCCCGATGGCGATATTGTTCTTTTCCAGCGTATGATCCCCAATCTGGATGGATCCGGTGCGTGCATACGTATTGGCGCCAATGGCATACCCGGACGGAAGATTCTTTTTCGCATCGGTATTATTGTGAATATGATACCCGGTCAACGTTGTACCCAATTTTTCGGTCAGTTGTAAAATGAACTTGAACAGTTAATCAAAAAATAAAAATCCATAGTGAAGCTTCATGTTAAAATGGTTTTGGAGAAATCATCAACAAAG
>ONAN01000008.1 GCA_900315805.1 uncultured Selenomonadales bacterium | reverse complement strand
TTGTATTGGAATTGAGCTACCATTGTCCTGCCGCAGGATGGACCGCAGGCCCGTCACGAAGGTCAGGCCCGCCTTGCGGTTGACCGCGACCTGGCTGATACCTTCCATGCGGTACTCGACGGGGTCTTCGAGGGTGATGATGTTCTTTTCCGGCTGGTTCAGTTCCGCCAGGGTCGCATACAGGGTCGTCGTCTTGCCGCTGCCCGTCGGCCCCGTGACCAGGACGAGGCCGTAGCTGCCGTGGTACAGGCGCCGGTAGCGCGCCAGGCTGTCCGCGCCCCAGCCCATGCGGTCCAGGTCGGCCTGCCCCATGTCGGCCGACAGGATCCGGAGGACGACCTTTTCCCCTGCAATGGTGGGCAGCGTGGAAACACGCAAAGGCGTCCGTATGCCTTCCTTTTCCACATACGCACGCCCGTCCTGGGGTATCCTTTTTTCGGCAATGTCCATGCCGCCCAGCAGCTTGACCATGGAGACCAGCGGCTGATGCCGGAACGACGGCACGACCTGTGCCTGCTGCAGCACGCCATCGATCCGGTAGCGGACCCGTGTCCCTTCCTCCCCGGGCTCGCAATGGATGTCGCTCGCCTTGCGGGAAAGGGCTCCGTCGATGATGGAATCCAGCAGACGCAGGATAGGGGATTCTTCGATTTTCAGGTTGTAGGTCAGCAAATAAGCACCTCCTCCGGCAGCAATCCTGCCATTCCCATTCATCGTATCATACAGAATGTGAAATAACAATGAAACTTTCGAATTTTTAGAAATTTTTACTTCCTTAGATTCCGGAAATGCTGTATACTGAACCTGATATCGGAACGCAAGCAGGAACGGATACCGCGTACGCACCTTCAGGGAGGAGCGTGCGTTGTTCTCCAAGTCCTTTCAAATCACACAGCAAAAATTCATACGGATCCTCTGCCTTACGGCGGTCGTTCTCCTCCTGTCCTTCCTCGGTGGGACAAGAGCGCTTTTTTATGCCCTTTTTACGGATCCGGCAGTCCTCCGGGGACGCCGCCTGCCGCCGGTCCTCTGCGCCACCGCCGCGGCGGCACGGCCGGCCGAAGGCGGCAGCTACACAGCCGGCCCGTCCTCTCCCCTGTCCCGGGGGCCGCTGCGCGACCCCTTCCGGCTGGATTTGCCCGCTCCGGTCCGGGACGATGTCCCCCGGCCGGGGGCCCGTCAAGGGACCGTCCCTCCCGGAAAACCGCCCCTTCCGGTACAGCCGCCCCCGCCGGGCCGCTCCCGGGAGGCGGAACTTTTTGCCGTCTTCCCGTTGGACTACATCAGCGCGGCGGACCTGCACAAGTCTCTCCAAGACCTGGGCATCCGGGGAAAACTGGCCCTCAGCGCAGTCAGCAACGCCCTGCTCTTCTCCGGCACAGCGGCAGAAAAACAGCGTCTCCAGGGGCTGATCCGGCGGCTCGACGTGCCGGGCCGCCAGGTGACGCTCCGGGCAACGATCCTTTCCGTCAACCGCTCCGCGGAAAAGGACCTGGGCGTGCAATGGAACTGGGATGTCATTCCCCGCTTCGCTGACACGGGCGGGGACGATTCCGGCGATTCCGGAGGCGGCTCTTCCGACTCCGGCTATCCGGGACATTTCCGCTTCTGGTCCTCGACGCGGGCGGAGTTCCGCTTCCGGACCACGCTGCGCGCCCTCGTGACATCCGGCAAAGCCAAAATTCTGGCCACGCCGAGCCTCATCACCCTGCCCGGCAAGGAAGCGAGCATCTTCATCGGCAGCCACATTCCGGTCGTGACGGAAAAACGGCAGGACGGCGAATCCACGTACAGCACGGAATATGTGGACGCCGGCATCAAGCTGACCTACCTGCCCGTCATCGGCAAAGACGGCCTCATCACGTCGCAGGTCCACACGGAAGTCAGCACGCCGGTCCTCGTCGGCGAATTGAAGAACTACCGTATCAACAGCCGCTCGGCCGATACGACCGTGCGCATGCGCAACGGGGAAACCCTGGCCATCGGCGGCCTCGTCAGCGAAGAAGAACAGCGCCGTCTCGAGCAGATTCCGCTGTTGTCCAAGATCCCCATCCTGGGTGAACTGTTCAAATACCGGTACCGCAGCCGGAACAAGACGGAAGTCATCATCCTGCTCACACCCTATCTGACGGAAGCGGGCCGCTCGCCTGCCATCTACGATACGAAGCTGCTGGAAAACGAAACGGAACGGGCGCGGAAACAGAAAGACCGGCCGCCGCAGCAGCCGGTCCAAACGCAATGTTGAGTTTGATTTTAAAACTGTTTGACGAACTTTTCCACAGCCGCCGCAATGTCGTCGGCGCCCAGGATGGCCGTGACGACGGCGACGCCGTCCGCGCCGGTGGCCCGTATGGCCTTGTAATGCTCGGGCTTGATGCCGCCGATGCCGACAAAGGGAATATGCACAGCCGCCCGGATGGAACGCAGGTGGTTGATGCCCGTCGGTTTGACGCCTTTCTTCGTCTGCGTCGGGAACACGGCGCCGCAGCCCAGGTAGTCCGCACCGTCCGCTTCGGCCTTGGCCGCTTCTTCCGCGTTATGGGCGGACACGCCGATGATGAAGTCCGGGCCGGCAATCCGGCGGGCTTCCGCGCAGGGCAGGTCGCTCTGGCCCAGATGCACCCCGTCCGCACCGGCCGCCAGGGCCACGTCGAGGCGGTCATCGACGATGAGGGGCACGTGGTAACGGTGGCACAGTTCCGTCAAGGCCTTCGCCTTTTCGAACATCATGCCGCCGGCACCGCCCTTTTCCCGGTACTGCACCAGGGTGACGCCGGCCTGCAGGGCCTGCTCCACGGCATCCATCAGGGTCACGCCGTGCTGCAGGCACGATTCTTCCGTAACCAGGTAGAGACGTAAATCCAACTCCTGTTTCATGGCGTCCTCCTTAATTTTCCCGCGTGGGGTTCAGGTTATCCTGGATCAAGTTCCATTTGTGGACCACATGGTAGATGCAGTCAATCAGGCGCACCTTGAACATCCCCGGGCCGTCCTTCTTTTCGAGGAGGCCTGCCGAAAGTTCCGCCGCCTGGCCCATGATGATCATGCCCAGAATGGCACCTTCCATTTTGTCATCGGCCACGGCGACGCAGGCAGCGACGATGGTCGTCGCCATGCAGCCCGCCCCCGTGATGGAGGTCATGAGCGGATTGCCGCCGTTGAGCACGACGGCCCGCTTGCCGTCGCTCACGCAGTCCGTGGCACCGCTCACGATGAAGATGCAGCCGTACCGGGCGGCGCAGTCCCGCACCAGTTTGAACGTTTCCGCCTGGTTCTGGGCGGCCGCGCTGTCCACGCCATGACCGCCGTTATCCCGGTCCCCGTCCTCCTCGCCAGCATGCAGGAGGGCGCTGCACTCACTGAAGTTGCCGCGCACTACCGTGATATACCCCGCTTCCAGAAGTTTTTCCGCAAACTGCAGACGCAGGCGGCTGCTCATGACGCCGACCGGATCCAGGACGACCGGCACCCGGTTTTCCTGCGCCGTTTTGGCTGCCAGTTCCATGGAGGCCATGGTGCGGTGGTTGAAGGTGCCCAGATTGAGGACGAGCACATCCGCGTCGGCAGTGAAATCCGCCACTTCGTCTTCCTCGTCGGCCATGACCGGCGAAGCGCCGGCAGCCAGGGCCGCATCAGCACAGTCCCGGGCCGTCACATAGTTCGTGATATGGTGGATGACCGGCTTCGTGCCCAGTATATCTTCGATGATGGTCTTAAAATCGCCTTTCATGTTCATGATTCAAAAATCCCCGCTTTCTTATACAGTTCCACGAAATGGTGGGTCGGGCCTGTGCCGTGGCCCAGGGCGATACCGTTCTCAATGGCCGTCGTCACATAGGCCTTGGCGGCCCGGACGGCCTGATCCAGGGTCATGCCGCGGGCCAGGTCCGCCGCCAGCGCGCTGGACAGCGTGCACCCCGTCCCGTGGGTATGGCGGGACGGAACCCGCGCACCGGAAATCCAGACGCCCTTGCTGCCGTCGAACAGGTAATCGTCGGAACAGTCCGTCGTCAGATGGCCGCCCTTCACCAGCACGGCCCGGGCCCCGAATTCCGTAATGGCCTTCGCGGCCTGTTCCATATCCGGCTCCGTCTCAATGCGGAAGCTGCAGATCTTTTCCGCCTCCGGCAGGTTCGGTGTCACCAGTGTCGCTAGGGGCAGCAGCTCGTCGATCAGGGTCTGGCAGGCTTCGGGGTGAAGCAGGTCGTAGCCGCTCTTGGAAACCATGACGGGGTCCAATACGACGATGGCCGGTTTCCATTTCCGCAATCCCGCCGCAATGGCGCGGATGCTTTCCGTGCGGGACACCATGCCGATCTTGACGGCATCGACGCGGATATCTTCGAAGACGGCATCCATCTGGGCCGTAATGATATCCGGATCGATGTCCTGCACCTTCGTCACGCCGCAAGTGTTCTGGGCCGTGACGGCCGTAATGACGCTCATGCCGAACGTGCCGTGGGCCGCGAAGGTCTTCAGGTCCGCCTGGATTCCCGCGCCGCCGCTGCTGTCACTGCCGGCGATGGTCAACAAGTGTTTCATATACAATCACTCCAGCTTAAAATCCCGGGACGGGAAACTGCGTGTCCCGATGAAAAAGGCAGGCCTTGCAGCCTGCCTTTTGTTGTGTTGCTACTGCGGCCCGTTCCAGGCGGGCCCTGCAGGCTGGCCTTACAGGTTGGCCTTGACCATTTCCGCCACGTTCCTGCCCGTCAGGCCGAAATGTTCCATGACGACGCCGCCCGGTGCGGATGCACCGAAGCGGTTGATGCCCAGGACGCGCTTTTCGCTGCCCGTGTAGCGGGCCCAGCCCAGGGTGACACCGGCTTCCACGGCGAAGGTCGGCACATATTTCGGCAGGACGCTGTCTTTGTAGGCGTCGCTCTGCGCTTCGAACACTTCCATGGAAGGCATGGAGACGACCGAAACGTCGATGCCTTCGTCAGCCAGCAGCTGCTGTGCTTCCAGGGCGATCTTCACTTCGGAACCCGTGGCAATCACGACAGCCTTGGCCAGGTCTTTCGCCGGGCTCAGCACGTAGCCGCCCTTCAGGGCGCCGGCTTCCACGGCGGGCCGGTATGCGTTCAGGACCGGCAGGTTCTGACGGGACAGGCACAGTTCCGTCGGGCCGTCCTTATGTTCAATGGCGTATTTCCAGGCTGCCGCCGTTTCAAGGGCGTCGGCAGGACGGAAAACGGTGTTGTTCGGAATCAGGCGCAGGCTCATGACCTGTTCCACAGGCTGGTGCGTCGGGCCGTCTTCGCCGACGGCGACGCTGTCATGGGTCAGCACGAAGATGGACTGGATGCCCATGAGGGAAGCCATGCGGATGGTCGGACGCATGAAGTCCGAGAAGACGAGGAAGGTGGCGCCGAACGGAATGAGGCCGCCGTGCAGGGCCAGGCCGTTCACAACGCAGCCCATGCCGTGTTCGCGGACACCGAAATGCAGGTTGCGGCCTGCCCGGTCGTCCTTGCTGTAATAGCCGCAGGCCTTCATCACGGTCTTATTGGAAGGACCGAGGTCGGCGCTGCCGCCAACCAGTTCCGGCAGCAGTTCCGCCAGTTTCTGGAGTACATCGCCGGAGGCACCGCGCGTCGCAATGGCTTCCTTTTCCTTGAACAGGTCCATGAGGGAGGCCAGGTCGACGGAGCGCTTGCCGGACAGGGCGGCCAGGAAATCCTGGACCAGTTCCGGATAAGCGGCGCCGTAGCGTTTCAGCATATCTTCCCAGTCGGCTTCCGCCTTGGCGCAGGCCGGCAGTTTTTCTTCAAAATGCACTTTCACTTCGGGCGGTACGACGAAGGTCTTGTCCGGGTCCCAGCCGGCCTTTTCCTTCGTGGCGCGCAGGGCTTCTTCACCCAGCGGTTCGCCGTGTGCGGACGGGCTGTCCTGTTTCGGGCTGCCGAAGCCGATGTGCGTGCGGACGATGATCAGGCTCGGGTGTTCCGTATCCTTCTTCGCTTCTTCCACCGCGGCGGCCAGGCCGTCCAGGTCTTCGGAGCTGTCGACGCGCAGCACCTGCCAGTGGTAGGCGCGGAAACGGGTCTCCACGTCTTCCGTGAAAGCGATGTCCGTGGTTCCTTCGATGGTGATCTTGTTGTCATCGTACATGTAGATGATCTTGCCCAGGCCCAGCGTGCCGGCCAGGGAAGCCGCTTCGGAAGCGGCGCCTTCCATCAGGTCGCCGTCCGATACGATGCCGTAGGTGTAATGATCGACAATCGGGAAATCCGGTTTATTGTATTTGGCTGCCAGCATGGTTTCGGCAATGGCGAAGCCGACGCCCATGGACAGGCCGTGGCCCAGAGGTCCCGTGGACAAGTCCACACCGGGCGTTACGCCGTATTCCGGATGACCGGGCGTGCGGCTGCCCCACTGACGGAATTCCTTCAGTTCGTCCAGCGTCAGGCCGTATCCTGCCAGATAGAGCATGGCATACAGCAGGGCGGAACCATGGCCGGGGGACAGGATGAAGCGGTCGCGGTTGAACCAGTTCGGGTCCGCCGGATTGTACTTCATGAACTTGTCCCAGAACGTATACATAAGCGGCGCCGTACCAAGGGGCAGGCCGGGATGGCCGGAATTCGCCTTTTCAACTTCGTCGGCTGCCAGGAAGCGCAGCGTCTGTACACATTTCGTTTGGATGTTTTCCATTTTTTGACCTCCAGGGATTGAATAAGATGGATGTAGAACTCAATATAGTAATTATATCATTTCTCACCGGTGAATACCATACAAAATAGCCGTACGGTGGAAACGTTCCGCCGTACGGCTTCGTCTGTCACTGTTTATTTTTCATCGCGGGCTTTGGCGTCGGCAATGATCTTTTCCGCCATCTTGGCCGGTACATCCTCGTAATGATCGAACTTCATTTCGAAGGTGCCCATGCCCTGGGTCAGGGCACGCAGATCCACGGCGTATTCCGTGATTTCCGCGTACGGAACCTGGGCTTCCACACGGCTCAGGCCGTCATCCAGGCTCTGCATGCCGAGGATACGGCCGCGCTTGGAGTTCAGGTCGCCGATGACGTCGCCCATCATGCCTTCTTCGCAGGTCACGTACAGGTTGTAATAGGGTTCCATAAGGACCGGTTTGGCTTCTTCCATCGCTTTCTTGAAGGCGATGCTGGAAGCGGTCTTGAAGGCCATTTCCGAAGAATCGACCGGATGGTAGGAACCATCGACCAGGGTGATGCGGACATCCACGACCGGATAGCCGGCCAGCACGCCGTGCTGCATGCATTCGGTCATGCCCTTTTCAACAGCCGGGATATACTGGCGCGGTACGGCGCCGCCGAAGATCTTGTCGACGAATTCGAAACCGCTTCCCGGAGGCAGGGGTTCCATATCGATGACGACATCGCCATACTGGCCGTGGCCGCCGGACTGTTTCTTGTGTTTGCCCTGGACATGCGCCTTGCCGCGGATGGTTTCGCGGTATTCGATGATCGGCGCCTTGAGGTCGGCTTCCACACCGAATTTACGCTTCATGCGTTCCATGATGATTTCGATGTGCTGGTCGCCCATGCCGCTGATCAGGGTTTCCTTCGTCACGGGGTTGCGCGTCACGATGATGGTCGGATCTTCGTCCATCAGGCGGTTCAGCGCGTTCATGACCTTGTCTTCTTCGCCCTTCTTCTTGGCGGTGATGGCGCGGGTGTACATGGGCAGCGGGAATTCAATCGGAGCGAACAGGACGGGGTCGTTCTTGTCGCTCAGGGTATCGCCCGTTGCGGTGAACTGCAATTTAGAGGTAACGCCGATATCGCCGGCGGTGATTTCCTTCATCGGGATCTGGGTCTTGCCGCGCATCGTGAAGACGGAAGCAACGCGTTCGTCCTTTTCACGGCTGGCATTGTAGACCGTGCTGTCGGCCTTGATGCTGCCGGAGAACACGCGGATGAAGCTCAGGCGGCCGACGAACGGGTCGGACATGGTCTTGAAGACCAGGGCGGCCATGGGGGCGCCGGCGTCGCGGGTCTCTTCCTTGCCCGTCGCCACATCCGTCACCTTGAAGTCGTTCAGGATGGCCGGATAGGTGTAGTCGATGATGGCGTTCATCGTACGGCCCAGGCCGATGTTCTTGGCCGCGCTGCAGCAGATCATCGGGAAGATGATGGCCTGGCGGATGCCCTTGATCAGGCATTTGCGGATTTCTTCGTCGCTGATGGTTTCGCCGTCCAGATACCGCATCATGCAGTCATCGTCGGCTTCCACAGCCGCTTCGACCATCTTTTCGTGCATGTCGGCGGCATAATCCTTATATTCATCCGGAATCTCGATTTCGTCGGAGCCGTTGCCGTTCTTGCGGTAGGCCTTCATACGGACGCAGTCGATGATGCCTTCGAAGTTTTCTTCCTTGCCCAGGGGCAGTTCCAGCGGCAGCACCTTTTTGCCGAACTTGCTGCGCAGGTTATCCAGGATGCTGTCGAAGTCCGCGTTTTCGCGGTCCATCTTGTTGACCAGGATGATGCGCGGCAGATGTGCTTCTTCCGCCAGTTTCCAGCACTGTTCCGTGCCGACCTGTACGCCGGCCGTCGCGCTGACGACGATCAGGGCGCTGTCCACGGCGCGGAAGGCGCCTTTCACTTCGGCCACGAAATCAGCGAAGCCCGGGGTGTCGATGAAGTTGATCTTCGAATCACGCCATTCCACCGGAGCAAGGGTGGCGTTGACGGACACTTTGCGTTTGATTTCTTCCGGCTCAAAGTCCGTGGTGGTAGCTCCATCCTCCACTTTGCACATCCGGTCGATGGCTCCGGACCGGTAGAGCAGTGCTTCCGTGACGGATGTCGTTCCGGCTCCACCATGACCCACAATGGCCACGTTTCTGATCTTATCGCCTGTATACGCTTTCATAAGGTGATTCCTCCCTTGTTACAGATTTTCACAATTACTCAATTCGCTATATATACGCATTTTCCTGCTTTCCAGGGCCCGGAAATTGCGGTTTCGGCAAAACTGTAAACACTGTTACAGTTTTATGCTTTTTCCCGTGTTGACCGTTCCCCGGCTCAGAACTTCTTCAGCAGGGCCAGAAAGCCCAGCGCGGCCAGGGATTTGGCATCGTACAGGGTGCCGTCCGCCACGGCCTTGCGGATTTCATCCGGCGTCAGGGCGTCCATCTTGATGACTTCGTCCGGGTCCAAGTGCTGCGCGAACTTGTGCAGGCCCGTAGCCAGGTACAGATGAATCACTTCGTCCGTGAAACCCGGCGTCGTGGCGATGGTCGTCAGGTATTCCCAATGGTCCGCCTCATAACCCGTTTCCTCGGACAGTTCGCGGCGCGCGCAGTGCTCCGGCTCCTCCCCCGGGTCGAGTTTGCCCGCGGGGACTTCGTACATCACCGTGCCCAGGGCGTAACGGTACTGCCGCTCCAGCAGCACCCGTCCGTCGGGCAGCACGGCCACGACGGCCGCCGCGCCGGGATGGCGGACGAGTTCGCGCGTCGACGTGCGCCCGTTCGGCAGCTTCGCCGTATCGACAAAGACCTTCAGCATGCGGCCTGCAAAGGCCGGCTTGCTGTCCAGCCTGGTTTCCTCCAGGTCGGGATCGTGCATCTTCTTCACATGGATCATCCTTTCCGTTTCTTGGCGGCGGCCCGGGCCTTGCGCTTGAAGGCCTCCGCTTCCGCCAGCAGTTCCCGCGCGTTCGTCTCCGCCGATTTGCTGACGTGGGCGCCCGTGGCCATCCGCATGATTTCCTGTACGCGCTCTTCCGGCGTCAGGACCTGCAGATGCGTCACCGTGCGTTTGCCCTCCGCCTCTTTGCGGATGCGGATCTGATGGTCCGCGAAGGACGCAATCTGGGGCAGGTGCGTGATGCACAGCACCTGGTTCTCCTGGGCGATGAGGGCCAGCTTTTCGGCCATCTTCTGGGCCGTCACGCCGCCGACGCCCGTGTCGATTTCATCAAAGACCATCGTGCGGACGCCCGTCGTGTGGATCAGGACGGTCTTCAGGGCCAGGGCCAGACGGCTCAGCTCGCCGCCCGACGCCACCTGGGCCAGCGGCTGCAGCGGTTCGCCCCGGTTGGCCGAAAAGAGGAAGCGCAGGTTGTCCTTTCCGTCGGGCCCGAAGTCTTCCTTCTCCGTGCATTCGATGACGAAGCGCCCTTCGGGCATGGCCAGGTCGCGCATATGCACCGTCACGGCGTCGCACAGGGCCGCGGCCTCCTTCGTACGCACCCGGGTCAGGGCCGCGGCGGCTTCCTGCAGGGTCCGCGTCACCTGTTTCAGTTCCCGGCGGGCCGCCTCGATGCGCCCGTCCAGATCCTGGAGCACCGCATACTGTCCCTTGGCATCCGCCAGATAGGCCAGGACGTTCTCCTCGCCCTGCCCGTACTTTTTCTGCAGCTTGTACAGCAGGTCCAGCCGGTCCTGTACGCGGCCCAGCCGCTCCTCGTCGAAATCGTGGCTTTCCAGGTAATCCCGGAGGCGGCTCTTGGCGTCGTCCGCCGCGATCCAGGCACTGTCGAGCCCGTCGTAGACGCCCTGCAGCGCCGTATCGAAACGCAGCGCCGTTTCCGCCTCGCCCCGGCAGTCCGCCAATAAATCCAGGGCCCCCTTCTCCGCGTCCAGCAATTCGTAGGCGCGGCCCAGGGCCTGTCTGACCTTATCGCCGTTCTGCAGGAGCCGGACCTCGTCCTTCAGCCGGTCCTCTTCGCCGGGCGTGACCCCGGCCTCCTCGATTTCGTTGATTTCCCACTGCAGGCGGTCCATGAGGCGTTCCCGCTCGCCGCCCTTGCTCTCCAGGCCGGCCAGGACCTCCTGTGCCTCCACATAGCGGGCGTAGGCGGAGTCATAGGCGGCACGCGCCTTCGCGCTTTCCCTGCCGCCGTAAGCATCCGTAAGATGCAACGGCATCTTCGGCCGCAAAAGGGACTGGTTTTCGTGCTGCCCGTGGATGTCCACCAGCAGGCGGCTCACCTGTTTCAGCACCGCCAGCGGAACAGGTACGCCGTTGATGCTGCTGCGGCTTTTGCCGGCCGTCGTCAGGACGCGTTTCAGGAAGAGGCTGTCCTCTTCGTCAATGTCCTGTTCGCGCAGCACGGCCGCCACCCGTTCGTCGCCTTCCGTGTCGAACACGGCCTGCACGCGGAACTCTTCCGTTCCCGAACGGATGAAGGAAGTCGACGCGCGCCCGCCCAGCACGATGCCGAAGGCGTCAATCAGGATGGACTTGCCGGCGCCCGTCTCGCCGGTAAAGATATTGAAGCCCGGCGTGAATTCGACCTCCGCGTCCTCTATTAATGCAAAATTATGAACTTGCAGCGATTGAAGCATGTAGCTCAACGTCCTTTAACTCAGCCATCTCTCCGGCCACCGGGCCGGACGGCCGCTCAGCGGCCCTTGAAGTTGAAATGCGACGCAAAGGTTGCCGCGCTCTCCGGTTTGTCGAGCACGCAGAAGATGGTGTCGTCGCCGGCCACGGTACCCAGCACTTCGGGCCACTTCATGTAGTCGATCACGTACGCCACGGCATCGGCCGTACTGGGCATGGTGTGCAGCACCGCCATGTTGCCCCCCACCTTGAGGCTGATGACGGAATCGCGGAACGTCCGTTCCAGCCGGTCCTGCGTCATGATGTGGCCGTGTTCCTTCGGATAAGCGTAGCTGTAGGTCCCCTGGGCGTTCGGCACCTTCACGAGCATCATTTCCTTGATGTCGCGGGATACCGTCGCCTGCGTGACGGAAAAGCCTTCCTTCTCCAGGGCGTTGGCCAGTTCCTCCTGGGTTTCGATGTTGTTCGCTTCGATGATCTCCTTGATCTTTGCCTGTCTCAGACTCTTCATGTTTATCTCCTTCTTACATGTTGCGGATCAGCTTTTCCTGCCACGTCTCGTAATAATCGCGGTCCGTCAGACGGATGAGCCGCATCGTCCGGCTGCTCCGGGTGATTTCCGCCCGTTCCCCCTGCCGCAGCGGGCAAAGGGGCAGGCCGTCGGCCGAAATGACCATGTCGGACAGGTTTTCCGGCAGCAGCTGCAGCTGGACCAGTTCCGAAGCCGGTATGACCAGAGGCCTCGAACTCAGGTTATGGCAGGCGATTGGCGTGATGATCATCACGTCCAGGCCCGGTTCGACCAGCGGCCCTCCCGCAGAAAGGGAGTACGCCGTCGATCCTGTGGCCGTGGAAATGACCAGGCCGTCGGCCGCGTAATGGCCCGAAGGCTTATGGTTGATCCAGAGCCCCACGTGGTTGATGGTCGACAAGTTGTCGCGGGCCGCCACGAACTCGTTGATGGCCAGCTCCGTGCGCCCTTCCCGCGACCCGTCGGCCCGGACGACCTCCATCTGCAGCAGATGGCGCCGTTCCTCCTTGAAACGGCCGGCACTCAGCGACCGCAGGGATTCCTGCGCCCGGTCGGAATCGACTTCCGCCAGGAAACCGAGGTGGCCGAAATTGATGCCGAAAACGGGAATATCCCGCAGCACCATGTCGCGTGCCATACGCAGGAACGTGCCGTCGCCGCCCAGGGACACGGCGGCATCGAACGCATGGGGACCCTCCCCCGCTTCTTCCTTGCCGTACGCGGCGGCCAGATTCCGCGGCAGGCGCACTTCGATGCCGTTGGCATCGCAGTCCCGCAAGATGGCCGGGAAGGCTTCCTTGACCTTCCCGATCTTCATGTTCGGGAACAAGCCCAGACAAATCTTCTTCATCTCAGCGTCCCTCCCCTTACTTATCCAGTTCGGCGTGCGACTGGGACACGAGGGCGTCGATGGCTTCCGGTGAAACCGCGTCATCGGGTCCCGTCGTCAGATACAGCAGGTATTCGATATTTCCTTCCGGCCCTTTGACCGGCGAAAATTCCAGGCCGCCGATGCCGAATCCTTCCGCTTTGGCAAAGGCGATGACCCGGTGCAGGACCTCCCGGTGCACTGCGGGGTCGCGCACCACGCCTTTTTTGCCGATGTGTTCCTTGCCCGCCTCGAACTGCGGCTTGACAAGGGCCAGAACAAAACCGCCCGGCGCCAGGATCTTATGGACCGCCGGCAGAATCTTGTCCAGGGAAATGAAGGCCACATCGATGGAAGCGGCGCCCACCTTTTCCGGCAGGCTCGTTTCGTCCAGCAGGCGCGCATTCGTGCGTTCCATGTTGACGACGCGCGGGTCGTTGCGCAGCTTCCACGCCAATTGGCCGTAGCCAACGTCAACGGCGTAGACACGGGCCGCCCCGTTCTGCAGGGCACAGTCCGTGAACCCGCCCGTCGAGGCGCCGATATCCGCCATGACCTTGCCTTCCACGGAGATGGGAAAGACCTGCAGGGCCTTTTCCAGTTTCAGGCCGCCGCGGCTCACGTAGCGGAGTTTTTCCCCGATGATGCGGATCTTCGCGCCTTCCCGGACCGGTGTGCCCGGTTTATCTATCTTCTGTTCGTCTACCAGGATCTGCCCGGCCATGATGGCCGCCTGCGCCTTCGCACGGCTTTCGAAAAGGCCTTGCTCCGTCAGGTAGGCATCCAACCGGACCTTCTTCTTTTTCGTTTCCGCCATGATTATTCGGACCTGCCTTCCCCGTCCTGCGACGGCTGTACGAAGGCGGCAATGCGGGCCGTCATCGTCTCGTCATCCATGCCGATGTCCCGGAGCAGCAGCTTCCGGTCGCCGTGGGGTACGAATTCGTCGGGGATGCCGATGCGCAGCACCCGTACGGTCTGCAGCAGATCCTTCGCGTTCAGCGTTTCCAGGACGGCATCGCCGACGCCGCCCTTCAGGACGCCTTCTTCCAGCGTGACGAGGCAGCGCGTGCGCCGCGCTTCCTGTTCCAGCAGTTCCGCGTCGAGAGGTTTGGCAAAGCGCATGTTCACCACGCCCGCGTCAATCCCCTTCTGGCGCAGGGCATCCGCCACGCGCACGGCCGCGGGAACCATGCTGCCGATGGCCCACAGGGAAACATCCCGTCCTTCGGACAGAAGTTCCGCCTTGCCGATGGGCAGCGTGTGCAGCGGTGCGCTGCAATCCACGCCGATGCCGTTGCCGCGGGGATAGCGCATGGCGATGGGCCCGTCCTGATAGGTCATGGCCGTCTTCAGCATATGGCGCAGCTCGTCTTCATCTTTCGGCGCCATGATGACCATGTTCGGCAGCGGCAGCAGGTAGGCATAGTCAAACACGCCGTGGTGCGTCGGTCCGTCGTCCCCGACCAGCCCCGCCCGGTCCATGCACAATTTCACCGGCAGTTTCTGCAGGCACACGTCGTGAACAATCTGGTCATAAGCGCGCTGCATGAAGGTCGAATAGATGGCCGCCACAGGCTTGATGCCCTGCGTGGCCAGGCCTGCCGCAAAGGTGACGGCATGCTGCTCCGCGATGCCGACATCGAAAAAGCGGTCCGGGAAGCGCTCCTTGAAGGCCTCCGTCCCCGTTCCGTCCGGCATGGCCGCCGTAATCGCGACGATGGATTTGTCCTTTTCCGCCAGCTCGATCAGGGTCTTGCCGAACACATCCGTGTACTTCGGTGCCGTGCTCGAACCGGGCAGCTTGGCGCCGGTGGCGATGTCGAAGGGCCCCGTGCCGTGGAACTTGTTCGGGCTCTTCTCCGCCGGTCCGTATCCTTTGCCCTTGACGGTCATCACATGGACCAGGACCGGTCCCTTTTCCTTCCGGGCCGTGGCCAGGACATCCAGCAGGCTCTCCAGGTCGTGGCCGTCGATGGGGCCGAAATATTTGATGCCCATATGCTCGAAAATGGATTCCGGCGCCACCAGGTACTTGACGCCGGTCTTGACGCGGTCGATGGCTTCGAGCACTTCGTCGCCGTGTTCCAGGCCGGACAGCCAGTTCTCCAGATCGCCCTTCAGTTTCGTGTACGTGTCGCCCGTCCGCAGCTCATACAGATAGCGCGACATGGCGCCCACGTTCTTCGAAATGGACATCTCGTTGTCGTTCAGGACGATGACCATGCGCCGCTTCGTGTCACCCACGTGGTTCAGCGCCTCGAAGGACATGCCGCCCGTCATGGCGCCGTCGCCGATGACGGCGGCCACGTTGAAATCCTTACCCTGCAGGTCACGGGCGGCCGCGATGCCGTCCGCCGCGGAAATAGATGTACTGGAATGCCCTACGCCAAAGGCATCGTAAGGGCTTTCCGTCAACTTCGGGAACCCGCTCAGGCCCTGATACGTGCGGATGGTGTCGAACCGGTCCTTCCGCCCTGTCAGGATCTTGTGGATATAGGCCTGGTGGCCCACATCGAAGATGATCTTGTCGGTCGGGCAGTCATACACCCGGTGCAGCGCCAGCGTCAGCTCCACCACACCCAGGTTCGGCGCCAGATGGCCGCCGTTCTTGGACACGACCCGGATGATGAACTGCCGGATTTCCTCCGACAGCTCCTTCAGTTCCGGCAGCGTAAGGCCCCGCAGGTCCTTCGGGCTGTTCACCCGGTCCAGAATCCTGTAATCACTCATTGATCTGTATAGACGGCGCAGCCGCGCCGCCTGCTCCTTTCCTTACCGACTCTCTTCTCTCTCGTCGTTTCCGTTCAACATGCCAGGCCGTCAGTTCCGGCGGTGGCACATCATTTTGGCCAGTTCGCGCAGGGCTTCCGCCTTTTCCCCGAACATGTCGAGGCACTGCAGGGCTTCCTGCGTCGTCTGCTCGGACATCTCCCGGGCCTTGTCCAGGCCGTAGAGGGTGACATAGGTCGATTTCTCATTCTTGTCGTCGCTGCCGATTGGTTTGCCCAGTTCCTCCTGGGTGCCCGTCACATCGAGGATATCGTCCTCAATCTGGAAGGCCAGGCCGATCAGTTCGGCAAAATGCGTCAGGGCCAGGAGCTGTTCGTCTGTCGCCCCGGCCAGATGGGCGCCGCCGCGGATGGCCGCAATGAACATGGCGCCGGTCTTGCCTTCGTGCAGCGTCTTCAGTTCCTTGGCGGAAATCTTCTTCCCTTCCGCCTCCAGGTCCAGGGCCTGGCCGCCGACCATGCCGAAGTTGCCCGCGCACATGGCCGTCTCGTGGATCACTTCGACCAGCGTGGACGGTTTCACGTTGCGCTGTTCCGACATGACCTCGAAAGCCAGCGTCAGCAGGCCGTCACCGGCCAGGAGCGCCATGGCCTCGCCGAAGACCTTGTGGTTCGTCAGGCGGCCCCGGCGGTAATCGTCGTTGTCCATACAGGGCAGGTCGTCGTGAATCAGCGAATACGTGTGGATCATTTCCAGGGCGCAGGCCGCAGGCAGGTAATCGTACCCGTTCGCGCCCAAGGCGTCGGCCGTCGCCATCAGGAGAATGGGGCGCAGCCGCTTGCCGCCGGCCAGCAGGCTGTACTTCATGGCATCGTCCACATTCGAGATGCCCCGCTTCTCCATCCGTTTTTCCAGAAAATTGTTGACCAGCTTTTTGCGGCTGTCATAATACTGCTCAAAATCAAAAGCCATCGTCATCCTCCGTTAGTCTTCCGTCCCGTCGCCGGAAAGGGTTTCCTGTTCGAATTCCCCGAATTCCTCGGTCTCCACCTTGTCCTGGGCGGCCGCTTCAGGCTTCAGTTTCGCGACTTCCGCCTTGGCGCGGTTCAGTTTCTCCAGGCAGATCTGGCTCAGCTCCGTGCCGTACTTGAACTGCTCGATAGCCTCTTCCAGCGGCAGTTCGCCGCTTTCCAGCTTGTCCACCGTCGCTTCCAGGTCGGCCAGTGCTTCTTCGAATTTGATGTTCTTGGGAATCTTTTTCAACGCCATGTTTTTTACCTCGTCTTCTTTATATCCTGTACGACGGATTCAATCACCCCGTCGCTGACTTCCGTTTGCAGGACATCGCCCCACCGGACGTCGTCCGCCGTTTTCACGAGTTTCCCCTCGCCGTTGCGCGTCAGGGAATACCCGCGGCCCAGGACCGCCAGGGGACTCACACCGTTCAGCCGGGCCGCCTGCAACTGCAGGGTCTGCGTTTTGCCGGTGAGGCAGGCTGCGATGGCTCGTGCCATCCGGTCCGTCAAAGCACCGGTCTGCCGGGCCGGGCCGTCCAGCAGGCTTTCGCCCCTCGGCATACGGGCCAGCACCACGGCCAGCCGCGCCTCCAGTCCCTGCCAGATGATATCGCTGTGTCGCAGGGTCTGGCGCGCCTTCTCCAGGCGCAGGTCATAGGCATGCACCCGCTCCGGCAGGCTTTGCTGCAGAATCATGCAGGCCCTGTCCAGCCGTTCCGCCGGCCGGTCCAGCAGCGTCTCCGGATCCTGCAGGTATTTCGACTTGCGGCAGTTCCTGTACCGGATGCTTCCGTTGTCCAGCTGGTTCTGCACTACGCCGGCCATGCGTTTCCACAGGTTCCGCACCCGGCGTGCCTCCTCCTGCCGGTCCGGCACCACGACGCGGGCGGCGTCGGTCGGCGTCGCCGTTTCGCGCAGGGCCACGAAATCCGACACGGTCATGTCGATGGAATGGCCGATGCAGGTGACCACGGGAATGGCCGAAGTGGCAATGGCGCGGGCCACACGCTCTTCATTGAAGGCCCACAGGTCTTCCTTGCTGCCGCCGCCCCGTCCGACGATGAGCACGTCGGCCAGGCGGTGCCTGTTCATGAACTCAATGGCCCGGGCAATCTGTTCCGGTGCCTTGTCGCCCTGTACCTGGACAGGATACAGGAGCAGGCGCACGCCGGGCAGCCGTTCCCGGGAGATGCGGATGATATCCCGTACCGCCGCGCTCGTCGGCGATGTCACGATACCGACCCGCTCCGGCAGCAGGGGCAGGTGCCACTTGGCCGCCTTGGCCTTGTCGTCCATGTACCCCTCGGCCTGGAGCTTCCGTTTCAACCGTTCCCGCGCCTCGGCCTGCGCGCCCGCCCCGCTGTAATACAGCTTGGACACGAGCAGGCGGTATTGGCCGCCGGGAACGTAGACATTGATATCGCCGAAGACGACATAGCTCTTACCGTTGACCGGCTGCTGCAGAGCCCGCGTCTGATAGCGGAACGCGAGGCAGTCCAGCTTGAAGAGGCCATCCGGAGCCTGCTGTTTCAACGTGAAGAACCAGTGTCCGCCGGAGGACACCTTGAAATTACTCACTTCGCCCTGAACCGAAATGCGGGACAGGCCCGGATTGGCTTTCAGGGTCTGGTCCACCAGCTGGTTGACCTGCCGGACGGAGTACACCTTCACGGGCGCACTATTCCGCGAAAGCCCGTTTTCCGCCACGCCGGCAGCATCACCAGACGCAAAACCGTCCGTTCCATACTCCGCACCGCCGTCCGTGTCATGGTCCGTTGCGGACCCGGCAGACGCAGCAGGCTGTTCCACCGTTTCTTCCGGCGGAGTGGAAAAAAGGCTGGAAAAATATTGTCCGTACCCTTTTCTGCTCTTGTTATACATTAATTGTCTCCTTCACCGTGGCGCACGGCATAGGCCGCGCAGCCAGCGGGATTGTCGCAGCTGTAACGGGCTTCGGCGAACCAGGTGCGGATGCGCCGTTTCGCCAGTTTTTCCGTCACATGGCCGCGGATCCATCCGTTGGACGCGACGCCGCCGGCCAGCAGGACTTCGTCCACGCCGTACCGGGCCGCCCCGTTGCGGATCATGCGCACGAACGTTTCGCCCAGCACATATTGGACACCGGCAGCCAGATCGGCCGGTGCCATGCCCTTGTCCAGGGCCCGCAGGGCCGCCGTGCAGGGGCCCGACAGGCTGACTTCCGTACCGTGTACGGCCACGGGCAGCTCCGGAATTTCCGTATGCCGCGCCGCCAGCTGTTCCAGTGCCGGGCCGGCCGGGAACTGCAGTCCCAGGGCCACGCCGATGCGGTCCACGAACTGCCCTGCGTGCAGGTCAATACTCGTACCGACCGGCGTCAGTCGATAGCGGCCGTCCACGTGCTCCGCCAGGAGCAGGTCCGTCGTGCCGCCCGACGCATGCAAAAACAGGAACCGGTCCGCCCGGGGGCCGCCGGCCGACCAGAGCGCCGCTTCCAGATGATTTTCCTGATGACTGATCTCCCACAGGGGAACCCGGTATAGGGCCGCCAGGGAACGGGCCAGACCGTGTCCGGCCAGAAAGGCCGGCATATAGGAATCCACCAGGGGACGCGGCCGGGACGACACCCCGATGCCGAGCAGGCGGAACGTATGTCCCTGCGCAGCCTGCTCCATCAGGTCCGGCAGGTTGCGCGTGTGCTGGTACACCATCTCCGACTGCTGCAGGCCGCAATGACCCGGCTTCACCTTCAGGATGCGCCGCGCCTCCGAAACGGCCCGGCCCTGCCGGTCCATGAACATCACCGACGTCGTGTAGCAGCTCGTGTCGATGCCCAGGTAGACTTCTTCCACCGCCGTGCTGTCCCTGTCTGTATCCGCATGATTCGTCATATCGTCAGCCCTGCTGATCCCGCATCATCTTGCCGAGGACGCCGTTCACGAAACGCGACGACGCGTCGGAACCGAATTCCTTCGCCAGTTCCACCGCCTCGTTGACGGCGATGTTGACCGGCACCTTCTCCTCGGCGAAGCACATTTCATAGATGGCCAGGCGCAAAATGTTCCGGTCGATGCCGGGCATGCGCTTCACGTCCCAGTTGATGGCGTACTTCGCAATGAGGCCGTCGATGGCCTCCAGATTGGCCTCCGTCCCTTCCAGTACGGTGCGGGCGTAAGGCAGTGCCTTGGCCACCTCCGCGCGGTGTGCCGCGGGATTTTTGGCACCTTCGTCCTCATTCTGCACTTCTAACGCGATTTCCAGGGCTTCTTCGGGCTTGGCGTCCGTAAAGTCCATCTGAAACAAACTCTGTAATACGATCTCCCTTGCTGTTCTGCGGATCATGATTCAGCCTCCCTTATCTGTGATACCCCGGCGGAAGCAGGCGGTCCAGCCACTCCACGAGGTCTTCTTTTCTGTCAATCTTGTAACCGATGAAAAAGCCGCCGCCTACAAACAGCAGCACGAACAAGGTGGCCCAGAACCCTAAAATCAAAAAGAGGGAACTGATGATCAGGCCCGCCAAAGAGCACAGGAAACGGCCGCGGTAGTTCGTCCAAATGTCATCCACGATATCTTTCCACATAGCGCAGCGCCTCCTTATCAGTCTTTCTCTTTCCCGCTGCTCTTGATCTTCTTAAAGTAGAGCTCGATACTCTTCACGTCCAGGCCCGTCACTTTCTTGATGGTTTCCTTGACGTTGTCCTTGACTTCTTCCGTCGTCTCGAACACGTTGACGCCAGGCTCCAGGCAGGCATGGATATTGGCGTTGATCGTCGTCTTGTCTTCCATGGTGACGACGACCTTGACGCGGTAAATGCCATACACTTCCTGGGCGATATCGGCAATGTAATCCTCCAGGGCCCGCTTGGACACAAGGGTCTTGCCGTGGTCCGTCTCCGACAGGACGAGGGTGCTCGTGCCGCCGAACACGCCCAGGCCTGCCAGCAGCAGGCGGATACTGATGATGAAGATGATGGCGCCTGCAATGGTGAAGCGCCAGTCGCCGGGCAGGCTGGAAATCATCTGCACCAGCGGCTCGTCAGGCAGCAGCGACACGCTCAGCCCAATCATGAGCAGGGCGAACACGGCCATCAAAAACGTATATAATGTCAAAATGATCCTATCAGGAATTCCCATATATGTCACTCCTCATTGTCGGATTGTTCCGGCCGCCATATACCGGCCGGAGCTGGTTCAGCGGAACACCAGGTCGTTCAGGTTGTCCGGCGGGGTTTCCTCCTCCGGCGTGTCCAGGCTGAGTTCCAGGGCGCTCTTTTCGCGGCGTTTCACGCCTTCCACATGGACGTCGACGAACTCCGCGTCGTACTCCGTCATGTCGTCCACGGCAGCTTTTACCTTCTTCTGCAGCTTCATGGCCACTTCCGGAATGTTGCAGCCGTACTCCATGATCACATAGATGGCGATGCGGCACGTATGGCCCGTCACCTTCACGCGGACGCCCCTGGCGGGGCTCTTCTTGCCGAGGAAATTGCTGAGGCCTTCCCGGAAGCCCGTGCTCATGTCCACCACGCCGGGGACATCGAGGGCCGCCAGGCTGGCCACGATGGCGATGACTTCATCCGCCACCTCGATATAGCCGACCTCTTCCTCGCTGTCGTCGGCCGGAGCCGCCGGAGTCTTCTTTTCCTCGGCGTCCCCCGTTTCCGGAGTCAGCTTGTCTTTTTCCCGGTTCACATCTTCCGTCATATCACACCTCCCGGGTCGCGGCGGCCGCCCTTCCGTAAAGGGGGCCTGCCAAAGAAAACGGCCTGCTGTCAGACAAACAGTATGCCATTATTTCCAATATACAATCTATGAATTATTATACCATGAGACATGGTTCATTGCCAGCTTTTTACGCGCTCCGGCAGGGACTTTTGGGAATCGTAACATTGCGATGATGTCCCACTTCCTTTTAACGGAAACGATACCTTTGTGTCACGTGGGGAACGGTATTTGTCCATGTGTAAAGGCCGTGACTTTATACAAAAAAAGCACCCCGGATCATTTCCGGAGTGCTTTGCCGTGACTTCTTATGCGCGCTGGATATATTCGCCGGAGCGGGTATCGATCAGCAGATGATCCCCTTCGTTGATGAACAGGGGAACCTTGACGACGTAGCCCGTGTCCATCTTGGCCGGTTTGTTGCCGCCCGTAGCGGTATCGCCGCGGATGCCCGGTTCGGTTTCTACAACGACCAGTTCAACCGTGTTCGGCAGTTCGACGCCCAGGATACGGCCTTCGAAGCTCGTAACTTTGACATCCATGTTTTCTTTCAGGAAATTGATGCCGTTGCCCAGCTGTTCCTTGTTCAGTTCCAGCTGTTCATAGGTTTCGTTGTCCATGAAGACATAGTTGTCGCCTTCCTGATACAGATACTGCATGTCGCGGCGGTCAATCGTCGCGTTCGGGAGACGTTCGCCTGCGTTGAAGGTGCGTTCTACGACGGCGCCCGTTGCCAGGTTGCGCATCTTGGCACGGACGAAGGCAGCGCCCTTGCCCGGCTTTACATGCTGGAATTCTACAACCTGCCAGGGATCGTTGTCGATGGTGACAGTCAGACCCGTTTTGAATTCGTTGGTGGATACCATACAAAAACCTCCTAAAGTTTCCTAAGTGGATATATAAAAATTTTAAAGATAACGATGTAACAGGACGGCACGTCAGACAATCTCCAGGAGGTTGTCCTTCAGGCCCGTCAGGCTCTTGGCGCCTTCGTCGGTCAATACGACCGTGTCCTCGATGCGCACGCCGCCTTTCCCCGGTATGTAGATGCCGGGCTCGATGCTGAAGACCATGCCCGGTTCCAGCACGATGTCGCCGCGCGTGTTGATGTTCGGCAGTTCATGGATTTCCAGGCCCACGCCGTGGCCCAGGCCGTGGTTGAAGTACTTGCCGTAGCCCCGCGACGCGATATAGTCGCGGATCAGGGCGTCCAGTTCCCTGCCGGTCATGCCCGGTTTGGCATTCTTGATGCCCCGGTAATGGGCTTCTTCGACCACCGCGTAGATTTCGCGGTGCCACGAATTGGCCATGCCCATGACGACCGTGCGGGTCGTATCGGAATGGTAGCCGCCGTACGTCGCGCCGTAGTCGAACGTGACGAAATCCCCGACTTCCAGCTTCTTGTCGGACGGGGCCCCGTGCGGCAGTGCGGAACGGTATCCCGATGCCACGATGGTGTCAAAGGAAACGCCTTCCGAACCCAGGCTGCGCATGTAATACTCCAGCCGGGCAGCCGCTTCCTTTTCCGACATGCCGCTGTGCAGTTCCTTGAGCAGACGTTCAAGGGCCGCGTCGGCAATCTTGAAGGCCTGCCAGAGGCTCTTCAATTCCCGTTCGTCCTTGACCATGCGCATGGGGCGCAGATCCAGGTTGACCAGTTCAGCCGATGCCGGCAGCAGGCTCTTCAGGAGCGTTCCTTCCGTAAAGGAATAGAAATCGCCGTCGAAGCCGATGCGCCGCTTGTCCCCGATGAGGGCGGCCGCGGCATCCCAGATGGCATGATCCGAAGTCGCCTTGTACTCCTGTACATGGCAGAGCTTCAGCTGCTGGCGCGCCTGTTCCGTATACCGTCCGTCCGTCACGAGGACGGCGACCCGTTCATCTACGTAGAGCAGGCTGGAATCCCCGGTAAACCCGGTCAGGTAGCGGATGGTCGGAACATCCTTGACCAGGACGCAGTCGAGTTGCCGGCCGCGCAGGAATTTATAAATCTTGCCCAAGCGTTCCATTGCATTCCTCAACTTTCTGTATGCAAACATAATGCCATTTCAGCCAATATAAATTGCACGGCAATATTCTACCATAAAAAGGACGTTTGCGCAAAAACAATCTCAAATTTTTCGGCGCAGGATGGTGTAGGGCGGCAGCTCCTCGCTGCAGGCACAGGTAAAGACCTGCTGCGCATGGGGCGTGCTGTCGATGGGCAGGCCGTCCGCATCGCGCAGATCCCGCAGGGTAAGGGACGACAAGGAGCCGTCCGGACGGAAAATTTCCAGTTCCTCGCCGGCGGACATCTTATTGCGCTGCTCCACCGTCAGGCGGCCGTCCTTCCAGCCTCGCACCAGGCCCGTGAACTCTTCGCTCTGTATATATTTGGACGTGGCATATTCCTGGGCCGATGTACCGGGCCGCTGGACCGCAAACCCTGTCGTATAGGGGCGGTGGGACACCTTTTCCAGCTCTTCCGTCCAGGCCGGGTCGACCCGGTAATGGTCCGGGTCCTTCCAGCAGGCGTCGATGGCCCGCCGGTAGACGCTGACGACGGAGGCGGCGTAATGGGCGCTCTTCATGCGGCCTTCGATTTTGAAGCTGCACACGCCGGCGCGCATCAGGTCCGGCAGGTACGGGAGCAGGCACAGGTCCTTGGAGTTCAGGATGTACGTGCCGTGTTCGTCCTCGGCGGCCTCAAAGACTTCGCCGGGGTGTTCCTTGTGGACCATGCCGAACTCCCAGCGGCAGATCTGGGCGCAGGCGCCGCGGTTCCCGTCCCGTCCCGTCAGGTAGCTGCTCAGCCAGCAGCGTCCCGAATAGGAGATGCACATGGCACCATGGACGAAGACTTCCAGTTCCGCCTCGGTTTTCGCCCCGATTTCGGCAATTTCCTGCAGGGACAGTTCCCGCGCCAGGACGACGCGGCTCGCGCCGAGCCCTTCCCAGGCGCGGACGGCGGCCCAGTTCGTCGTGTTCGCCTGGGTACTCACGTGGAGCGGCATGTCCGGTACGGCCCTGCGGGCCACGGACCAGACGCCCAGGTCGGAAATCAGGAGGGCGTCGACGCCGCACTCCTGCAGGCTCTTCAGATAATCCGGCAGGGCTTCCAGGTCCCCGTTGTGGGCGAAAATGTTCACCGTCACATAGACCTTGCGCCCCAGGGAATGGGCCAGGCGCACGGCTTCCTGCAATTCTTCCTGCGTAAAGTTGGACGCGAAGGCGCGCAGGCCGAAGGCCTTGCCGCCCAGATAGACCGCATCCGCCCCGTAGAGCAGGGCCATCTTCAGTTTTTCCATGCTGCCGGCCGGTGCCAGCAGCTCCGGTTTCACAATCTTCCGCATACGCATCTCCCTGTTGCACGGCCGGAATCCCTGCCCGCCGCTGAAGCGGGACAGGCCCGGCGTATAAAGGGCTCCCCGGCGCAGGACGACCGGTTGCTGTCGTTCCGGCTGCGGGGAGCCTCCTCGTTCCGTTTAGTTCTTGTTCTGCGGACCATGGATGTCTTCAATGGCCTGCAGGTGTTCCTGGTAGGTACGGGTGAAACGATGGTGTCCGTCCTTTTCCGCTACAAAATACAGATAATCCGAATCTTCCGGATGGAGCACGGCCTGGATGGCGCTCATGCTCGGCGACCCGATAGGTCCCGGCGGCAGGCCCGGATAAATGTACGTGTTGTAAGGATTGCGGATCTTCGTGTCCGCAATGGTGACCTCTTCCTTCTGCGTCCCCAGGATATACTGGATGGTCGTATCCGACTGAATCGGCATGAAGATGTGCAGGCGGCGCAGGAAGACGCTCGCAATACGCGGCTGTTCGTCTTTGAACACGGCTTCCAGTTCCACCATGGAAGCCAGCGTCACCACATCCCGCAGCTTCAAGTCCTGGGCCTTCACCGCTTCCGGCACATCGGCCTTGTTCATTTCGCCGTTGAAGGTCTTCACCATCTCCGCCAGGATGTCCTTTTCCGACATACCGGGCTGCAGGCTGTACGTGGCAGGATAAATGAACCCTTCCGCCTTATAGACGACGTTCGGGTTATCCGTCTCCATATAAGGATAGGGCGTGTAGTTCCGGGCCGCCTCCATGAACTTGTCGGCGCTGCCCAGGCCTTCTGCCTCGAGCTTTTTCGCCGTCTTCACGACGTTGAACCCTTCGGGAACGGTGAACTTCACCACATAGGTCTGACCCTTGGAAAGGATGCTGACGATTTCGCGGTTGGACATGCCGCCCTCGATTTCGTACTGCCCCGCTTCCAGCTTGCCGGCCAGGCCGCGCAGCCGCGCCTCCATGCGGAACGCTTCCGGCGTCTTCACCAGATGCTTCTTATGAAGCAGGTCCGCAATGTCGGATGTGGTCATACCCGGCTTGATCGTCACCAGATAGCGGTGACCCTTTGCGTATTCCGTGTTGTTGCCCGTAAAATACAGCAGCCAGTAAAAGAACAGGGCCAGTGCCAGAACGGACGCAACAACAAACGGAAGCAGCCTTTTGCGCTGGCCGCCCCCGTCCGGCTGCCCGTCCTTTTGCGGTCCGTCTCCGTCCGGCTGCTCCTTCCGGAACGGAAACCCGGGCAATTTAAAGTTGAACACCTGAAAGCCTCCCGTGATTGAACGGTTCCTTAGTCGGCGTCTTCCCCGCCGGCCAGTTTTTCATATACTGCCTTTGCTTTGGCGAATTCTTCGTCGGTCGGAACTTCGATATCCACATCGCCATCTTCGGTTTCCACCATTTTGGCGATGATCACATTATCCGGTTCGAACTCTTCTTCCTCTTCCGGTTCATGGTGGTGGTCATGGCCGCAGCCACAGCCTTCCGCACCCTCTCCGTGCTGATGTTCGTGTTCGTGTTCCTCCGCGTCTTCGTCAAAGAACACGGCGGGGTCGACTTCAAACATGGCCACGAAGACATCGCTGCCGACGTTGAATTTCTCTTCCACCACGAAGCAATGGTCGTTGCCCTTTTCATCCGTGTATTCCAGCGTTTCGATTGCGTCGTTGTCTTCTTCCTCGACAACATCCAGGATTTCTTCGTCTTTTGCCATTTTTTCCACCTCGTCGTTCGGATTTTTCCTTTAAGGAAACAAATACCTGTCAATTTTAATACAAGAGCACGGCCCTGTCAATCACGACCGGAACCGCTCCGTTCCGCCGGTCAGAACCAGGAGGAACTGATTACGTCGCCAAGGCGGATTTCCGCATAGGAATCGTCCTGGGGAACCACCTCAATGGCGTATTTATTGCGGCCCAGCTTCATCTGGGCATTACGCGTCGTCATGACGGCATCCTTGACGAGGATGTCGCCCTGCAGCAGGCGTACTTCGCCGCTGGCTTCCTTGCCGTTGGCATCATAGAAGAAACGGCCCTTTGCCGGCAGGGAGAAGAAACCCGCCCCTTCGCAGGAATCCGCCGTGTTACGGCCCAGCAGGTTGACCCGGATGGTCAGAAGGCCCGTCAGCTTGTTCTGCGTCAGCATGGCCGCGTCGACCTGGGACGCACGGACACGGAACTGGTAATCCCGGTTCTCCATGCCCACGAATCCGTCGACGGAAACATTGCCGCCGGCCAGTTTTGCCTCCGTATCCTTCAGGACCAGTTTACCCGCGTTCAGTTCGAAGCCGCCCTTGACCTGCGTCAGCGGCAGCAGGCCGGCCTGCACCTTGTCCGACGTGAAGGAACCATCCAGCTTCGGTTCCAGGGCACTGCCGCTCACACGGCCCACGACCTTCAGGGCCGCGTTATGCAGGACCATGCCCTCGCTGACGGCCTGCGTACGGAACGCATCCGATTTGAAGGTCAGGTCGAAACCGGGGGGCAGCGGTGTCCCGCGCCCGCTCGTAATCTTGCCCTGTACCGAGACCGGCATGCCGTTCACTTTGGCGTCCAGCTTGCGGATCAGCGCTTCGTCACGGGTAGCCGTGAACTCTGCCACGCCTTCCGTCAGGTCCCAGCCGAACACTTTGCCGGCCAGTTTCTCCGCCCGGCCGTCCAGCTGCATGTGCCAGCCCTTGTCGTCCTTCGACGCCGCCAGCTTCATGCTCGGAACAGTACCATCCGTCAGGGTGATCTGCTTCAGGTCCGGATAAAGGGCCAGCAGATCCGCCGCGGCCGTGTTCTTCGCTTCGCCCGTTACTTTGGCCGCGCCATCCTTGTAGTCCATGTTGACCACCAGGTCGCAGTCATCCTTGCGGGCCGTCGCGCTCGAACGGATCAGCGGATATTGTTTGAAAGCACTCTGGGTGCTTATTTTCGTGAAATTCACCTTTTTGCCGTTGGACTCCAGGTCCAGCAGGCCATCCTTGATTTCCACCAGGCCGCGGAACTTTGTGGGTACAATGGTGCCTTCCCGTTCGTTCGGCACGCCTTTGCGGTGGGCGAAGCGGACCAGGTCGAGGATATCCAGGCCCTTGCCTTCCTCATAGACCCCGTAGAAATGAGGCTTATTGAGGACGACATTGGACACGGAACCCGTGCCGGCGCCCTTGCGCAGGACATCGAAGAAATTGACGGACAGCGTGACCAAAGGTACTTCTGCCTTGACCGTGCCGTTCGGTGCCTTCCAGGTCAGGTCGCGGATTTCCACATCGCCCGCCATGCCGGCGCCGATGTGTTCGTACGTAATCTCCCCGTCCACGATATTCTGATGTGCCAGCATCTGTTCCGCCAGCTTGGCTGCCGCGCCGCCGCCAACCTTGATGAGCAGCGCGATGCCGATGAGGACCACCAGGGCGATGCCCATGACGACCTTCTTTTTGCTAGAAATTCCTTCCAATCCGATCACCTGTCATGTCAAATTCTCATACCCGGACGTGGCTCCGGCTGTCCAGATAGTTTTGCAGGATGACGACCGCCGCCATCATATCGATGACCTTGCGGCGCTTTTTGCGGCGCAGGTCCGCGTCAATCAGGACGCGTTCCGCCGCCACCGTCGAAAGCCGCTCATCCCACAGCACGACGGAGACATCAGAAAAGCGGGTTCGCAGTTCTTCCGCAAACGCTTCCGAAAGTTTCGCCCGCTCCCCGATGGTACCATTCATATTCTTGGGATACCCCAGGACGATTGTGCCGGCCTCGTGTTCCCGGATCAGTTCCCCGATCCGCTGGAAATCCCGTTCCGGCGATGTCCGCCGGATGGTCTCGACGCCGTTCGCTATGGTTTCCGTCAGGTCACTGACGGCCACGCCGATCGTCCTGCTGCCCAAGTCCAGTGCCATAATCCTCATTTTTTCGGCCGGATGGCTGCCAGATAGTGGTCCAGCAGCGCTTCCACCAGTTCATACCGCTCGTACTGGCGGATCTTGTTCCTGGCGTCCTGATAACTGGTGATATAGGTGGGATCGCCGGACAGCAGATAGCCTGCCAGCTGGTCCTTCGGATCATATCCACGGGCCTCCAGCGCCTCGCACACTTCGACGATGGTCTGCGCCACCGGTGCCTTTTCCCGTTTCTTTTTAAACATCATGGTTTCATCCGATACGCTCATCGTTCTCAACTCCTTACTTTATGCAGATTCATTGTACCATATTTAAGATAAGAGGTACAGGTTTTCTCACGACTCGCGGCACATGTACCGGAACGGACAATGCAGGCAGGCCCGTTCCGTATCCGTCCGGCGGAAATCCTGTTCCGTCCGCTTCGCGTAAATCTCGCGGCAAAGCCGGCGCGCTTCGTCCAGCCAGGCGTCCTTCTTTTCCGCCGAATCCAGGGCCACCTCCCGGGCAGTCCGGATGTAGTGCAGCGACGCTTTGGCAACTTTAAGCGGGGCAGCCGCGTCCCCGTTTTTCCGGGCAGCCTGCTGCAGCAGCGTATCCGCGGCAAACCAGTACAGGGCGAGCTGATAGGCGTAGCCCGGCTTGAGGGCCGCGTCCCCGTCTTCCCGCGGCGGCGTCCCCGTCTTATAGTCGACGATTTCCACGTTCCCGTCGGCCCGTTCGGCCACGGCATCCATGACGCCCGTCACGTAGAACGTGTGGCCCTTTTCCGAGAAGAAAGGCAGACGGATGGGATATTCCGCCAGCACCTGCCGGCCGGCGAAGGACTGATACAGGCTCCCGGCCAGATACTGCCGCAGCATCTCCGGTACCCCGGCGGCTTCCGACGCGGCCAGTTTATCCGGGAAACTGTCTCCGGGGACACTTTCCAGCACGGCCTGCCGGTACAGTTCCCGGCGTTCCGCCTCATCCGGTTCGTGCCCGTCCATGCGGGCCCGGGCAATCAATTCCAGCGTACGGTGTACCACATGACCCAAATCCACGGGCTTCAGGGCTGTTGCGGCATGACCTGTTTCCGGCGCAGCCGCAGCCCCTGCGGCGTCCTCTTCCAACGGCACGATGCGGGCGATGTTCTTGTAATAGTATTGACGCTGACAATATTCGTAATCCTGCAGGGAGGACGGCGTGAACTCCGTCACGGCCGTCTCCTCGTAACCGGGCAGCGGCGCCAGGGCAGCTTCCGGCGGCCGGGATGCAGCCGGCGCGGCATCTGCGGCTGTTCCCGCAGTGGCAGACCGTTCCGCCTTCAATTCCTGTTCCCAGACCTCTAAGTCCTTTTCCTCCACCCGGGCCACCGGTTCCCCGCCGTCCTGCCATGCCTTGGCCGTATTATCCGATCCATGCAGCTGTGCCACCCAGCGCGGCTGGGTGCTATACAGATCATTTTCGTTTTTCATCCTCACGTAACCTGTCAGGATCAACCGCTTTTCCGCACGGGTCATCGCTACGTAGAGGAGGCGGTCCTTCTCGGCGTTCTTCTGCGCTTTTTCCATCTCGCCAAGAGTTGTCAAGAGACCTGTTTCTTTCATATCTTTAGCAAACGGATCCGCTTTATATTTAAAACCAAATCCTTTTCCATGCTGATAGGCAGCAATTATATATTCAGGCTTATCTCCGCTTTCCAAGAACGGGATGACCACGACAGGAAATTCCAGGCCCTTGGATTTATGGATTGTCATGACGGAAACAGCGTCCTCCGCTGCTGCCGTGGCGGATGCCTCCTTTTTATAGTTGTCGCGCAGGAAACGCAGCCGGTCCGCATATTCGGCCACGGCCCCTCCCTGTTCCTCGGCAAAGGCAAACGCCAGGCTGCGGAATTTCCAGTAATTCGCCAGTTTCTCCACGCCGTTTTCCTGGGCAGCCAGCACTCGTTCCGGCTGCAGCGCCCGTTCCATCAATTCCAGGAACTGGGGCAGGTTCAGCAGCATAGCACCGGCCTGCAGACGCGTCAGTTTCGGAACAGCGGCCGCCAGCCGGTCATCCCGACAGATGCCGCCTGCCAGTTCCTTGTTGAGAAAGCTCCATAAGCAGCCGCCGTCTCTACGGTAGTCCCTTGAATCCAGGCACAACGCGGTCAGGATTTCGTCGTCCACGGCAAAGTAAGGGGAACGGAGCAATCCGAGCAGCGGCTCATCCGCCAGAGGATCCACCACAAAAAAGAACAGGTTCATCAGGTCGCGCACGTCCTGGCGGTCGTAAAAGTTACGGCCGTCAACCACGTTGACCGGCACGCCGGCATCGCGCAGTGTTTCCACCAGCAGGCCGGAATTTGTCATTTTGCGCATCAGGATGGCCATCTTTTCGTACGGAATGTGCTCCTCCTCGTGGAGCTTCTTCAATTCCCGGGCTATGATGCCGGCTTCGCATAATTGGGCACCAAGTGATTCCATTCCCTTGACCCAGAACAGCTGCGGTATCTGCGACAGGAAAGGTTCCGTTTCTTTCCCACCCCGTGCGGCCGGAAGCAGCTGCTCCTCGAAAGGAATGGCGGTTTCCCCCTCCCCAGCAGGCCGCCCGAAGACTTCGCGGAAAAATGTATTGCAGAAACGCAGAATGGGCGCACCGGACCGGAAGTTCACCGCCAGGGAGATACGTTCCCCCTGGCGCCGCTTGTCCGGCCGCTGCGATTCTTCTTCCGGGTCTTCCGGGTCTACGATGTCCTGCTGAACCTTGGCAAAGACGGATACATCGGCACCTCGGAAACGGTAAATGGACTGCTTGGCATCACCTACGACGAACAGCCGGTTCCCTTCCAGTTTATCCTTTCTGCCGCCGGCCAGCAGATAAATCAAAGCTTTCTGCCAGGGATTCGTGTCCTGGAATTCGTCGACCATGATATACCGGTATTTGCGGGCATAGCGGCGGCACAAGGCCTTGTTTCCATCCAGCAGACGGACTGCTTCGCGTTCCAGGTCATTGAAGGTCAGGACATGGAGATCCCGCTTCTGCCGGACCATGTAGGCATGAAAACGCGCCAACAGCTTTTTCCAGGCCAGACAAACTTCCTTCTCCCTGCCCTGGGCCTCGCCGAGGCTCTTCTCCCAGTCTGTTTCGTCAGGCATGTCGCCGTCGGCAAACCAATCCGTCAAAAAGTCTGTCAGGTTGCTGACACCATATTCAGCAGCAAGCTGTTCCGGATGATAATCCGGTTCCTTCCGGTTTCCTGCGAGTTCCATCCGCAGGAAATCCTGGGTCGATTCGGCCAAAAACCGTTCCAGATCGGGGTTCGTCAAAATCCGGAACGCCGGATCCACGCCGCTTTCCAGGGGATTCATACGGAGAATGGAACTGCACAGGCTGTGGATGGTGCCAATCTGAGCCTGGGGCAGCTCCTGCAGGCGGTCCCGCCAGAACCCGGATTCTTCCGGGCTCCGGGCTTTCTGAAACTGTTCTTGCAGCAGCTGGCGGATGCGGTCCCGTATTTCCGCTGCCGCTTTTTCCGTAAAGGTGATGGCCAGGATCTGATGGGTGGAAATCCGTTTCCCGGCATCGGTCAGCCCGGTTTCCAGGATATGGATGAACCGTCTGGTCAGCACCTGCGTCTTTCCGCTTCCCGCACCGGCCGATACGGCCACATTCCGGTCCAGGATATCGACGGCTTTCTGCTGTTCTTCCGTCAGACGGGGCGCTTCAGTCTGTACCATCGTCATTTTCTCCCTTTTTCATACACTTTGAAACGGCAGATATCCGCTGCCGGGCAATACTGGTTGCACTTGTCTTGCGGTGCAGGACGGAACTGCCCCTCGTCCATGGCTTTCACGATATTGCCGACGGATCTGGCCAGTTCTTTTTCCAGTGTGTCAAAATCGGTAATAGTGACCTCTTGCTCCGTTCCCTCCGCCGACCAGATTTTTCCTAAGTTTTGGGCCCTTTTAATCTTGATATCCTTGCAGTTCCCATATATGAAGTTGATGGTGCGGCTGCAACCATCCGCCTTTACTTTATAATAACCGCCGCCACAGATATCAGGCTGACCGGTTCCGGCCACTGCATTCGTCTGCTTGTAAAAATCTTTTTCCTTATCCTGCAGCAGATGTTGTGCCGCGTACAGATAAACCGGCATCTGCAGGTTCTTGTTCAGGAAATCATCATTCTTCGGCACCGAGCCGGTCTTGTAATCCGTCAGATAGACCATCTTTGGTATCTTCATCCATGCCTCTAACGGCACGGTCACATCGGCCCGATCAATCTTGCCCTGCAATTCGATGACGCCAGCCTCCGTCGGCAAGGAAACGGGGGTCTTGGTAAAGTCAATTTCCGTACCGACCGGCACAAAATAAAAGTTGGAAGGATTATTTTTAGACGTTCTTCCGTACCCGTTCACCCGAATTCCCAGTTCCATGTGGAGCCAGGCCTGCAGGGCCTTCCGCCGTCTCTCCTTCTGGGCTCTCCAGAAGGGACCGTCATAGACCTTGCCGCTGTGTTCCAGTTTCGCACACTGCTCCCTGAAAATACCGTCCAGTTCCTGCCACAGGGCATCTTCCTGCTCAATGTCCAGGCCGTTGCCTTCGTCATCCCGGTTCCGTTCCCCCAGGTGCTTCTGGACAAAGCGCTGCAGGGTCGAATGGATAAGGGAACCGGCGTCCGCGGCGTTGAGTTCTTCGTCAACCGCCCTTTCATCAGGCATACTCCAGACATATTGAGCCAGAAACTTGAACGGACACTTCGCATAGGTTTCCAGTTTCGTGGCACTGAACCGGCTGCCGATGACGTCTTTCACACGCTGCCGCAGGGCATCGTCCGAAAGGGTTCCCCGGGCAGGATCCAGATCCGGCACCGGGCAGCCCGCCAGAGCTTCCGCCAGTTCCAGTTCCGCCGGACATAAAGCGGCGTCAGGCGCAGCAGGAACCGCCATTTCCTCACGGGGCTGCGGCAGATCCGTGAACAGGTCCCGCACTTCGGCCAGATACGGAGAGGGGCACTGCCGCTCGTCCTGGTAATACGTAAAGGTCAGCTGTTTGCGCGCCGCCGCGCAGGCTGACAAAAAGAAATGCACATCGTCGTTACGGGATTGGGCCGTGCCGGGCAGGTCGATGCCCATGGCCTTCAGGTCCAGCCGTTCCTGGTCGCTGTAAATCCAGTTTTCCTGCTTCATGTACGGGAACACGCCTTCCAGCATGCCCAGGACATAGACCTTGTCATAGGCCTGCTCTTCCAGGTTCGATGCTTCGAGGATGACGACGCCGTCCTTTTTCCCGCTCTGCAGCGTAATCTGCAGCTCTGCCGCCGTTTCCGCCAGCAGGGTCGAAAAATCCGATGGTGCCATCTTCCGCTGCAGGCTTCCGCAGCTCTCGTAGTCATTCCGGATATGGTCCAGGGCCTCCCCCATAGCCCGGCATCCGCCGGTCAGGTTCTGGAAGGATTCCAGGGTAATCCCGCCTTCTTTATATAAGCGGCCGGCCTGAGGCAGCCAGCGCGCCTCGTCAAAGAGACTGCGGATCAGGCCGCAGTACGTTTCCACCGTCCGGGCAGACCGTCCCGTCTGCCAAAGGGCACGCAGCCACTCCGCTTCTTCCGGCAGCACCAGATCGTCAAACAAGGCAGCGGCATCCGTATCGTAGCGGCCCTGCGTCCGTCCCTTTACGGCTCCTGCGTCGATTTTCCACAGCTGCGCCTGAACAGGCAGGAGCAGGAACCAGGTCAGGGCCTGCGCCTGTCTGCGCCCCGTCCCGTCCAGGCTGGTCAGAAACGCCTTGGCGTAGTTCAGGACCGGAGAAGCAGCCAGAGCCGCCGTTTTCGGAAAACGCGCCGGAATACCGTAGGCATCGCAGCCCCGGCGCAGCCCCCCGTAGGCTGCAAGGCGGCGCACAACGATGGCTATCTGCTGCGGCTCCGTGCCGGCCAGGATGGATTGCTTCACATCACGCAGCACCAGCCGCAGTTCCGTCAGGGCATCGGCGGCCTTCCAAATCCGGACGGCATCGCCGCCGGAAACTTTTTCGCTGTCCTTGAGGGAGAGGCGGAAATGCTGCAACAGAAAATCCAGGGCCGGTTCCCGACCGCCCTGGAGAGAAGACACGTATTCCGGAGACCCGCTTTTGCCGCTCAGATCCGCAAAAGAATCTTCCGCGGACGCAAAGACGCTGCGGCGGTAGTCTTCGCCGGCCGGCACCCGCTCGCCCGGCAGGGCGACGACGACGTGGCACAACCGCTGGAGGGCCAGGATGATCTCCCGGGAAAGGCCGTCAAACTGATAGAATCCGGCGAAATAGATATCGTTCCAGGGCAGTTTTGCCGCGGCGTCCGCTTCCGACAGCGACTCCAGGACGGCCAGCGCTTTCCCGTACAGCATTTCCAGGTCATACAGGTGCATTTCGCCGTGCCTGCCGTGTTTTCCCTGCATGTACGCGCAGTACGCCTCATAGACGGCGCAGACGGCCGCATCCTTTTGGCGCATTTCCCGGGACCGCTGCAGGCCTGTTTCCCCCTTCGTATCCCAGTTGGCGAAGGCGGTCCGCAGCTGTTCCGGCGTCACGTGCGCCCGGCCCAGCTGGCTGATGAGGGACACCAGGGCCGTCAGGAAGCTTTTTTCCCCGGCCAGGGCCTTGAAATAGGCCGCCTCCCCGTCGTCCTGCTTCAACAGGTCCGCCAGCAGCTTTTCCACAATCAGTTCCTGCGTCTTGCGGCTGATCAGCTGCCGCCGTTCGTTGTCCGGTCCCAGGCGCCGCAGTACCTCGTTGACCAGGTATTCGAAATTGGCCGCGTTGACATTGCGTCCGCGCGCCTTGTTGACCAGTTCGCGGGACGATGTCACGAACAAGGTCGTGCCATATTCTTTTTTGGCCGCTTCCTCCAGCAGCAGGTCTGTGCCGCTGCCGCCGGCAGGGATGCAATACAAATCCAGGTTACCCATTCCGTTCCTCCGTAAAAGTCCCCCTGTATTCCGCTGTTTCAGCAGCTTCTTCAGGCGTCCCCTTTCATATATTTCAACGATTTCCTGATGCGTTCGATGTTCTCTTTGATACCGGTCGGATTGGCTTCGTCCACATCGCGGCGGACGACTTCCGATTTACGGCCCGTCGTCGGATCCACCAGGGTCACATAATCCAGCATCATTTTGCCGTTGTGGATGCGCAGGACATCGGTCTTGACCTGCCCCAGGGGCATGGCGATGACGACATCGTAAAAATCAAGTTTGCGGCGCTGGTTGCTGAAACGGCCCGAAAGATAATCGAAAGGCACTAAGGCATAGCGGCCCGGTCCCGATTTAAATACGCCGTAGGTCAGCGTGTTGCGCGGGTTGCCGTCACATTCCAGGGCCATGTCCAGTGCCACGAGGCAATAAAAATTGATGTCCTTCAGGGCGACGCGCGTGTCCAGATCCGTCCCGTGCCCGTAAATCTTGTACTGCCGCGTATCCACATTGTACCAGCCGCGGGCCTTCAGGTCGCCATTGAAGACCTTGGCCGTCACATTGGAAAACGTCACTTCGCCGCTGCGGTAACTGATGTCGCCGATGACGTTCCGGAACTCCATGGGCGGAATATTGAGCTCGTCCATGCGCACCGTGCCCGTCGCCGTCGGCTGCGTGACCGGGCCCAGGGCCTTGGCCACCAGGGTCATTTTGTCGTGGACGTTCATGCCGAAGCCCAAAGAAGAAGGATCGACGCCGCGAACCGCGAAATCGACGTTCATTTCGGGAATTTCGTGGTTGAAGTCCACCACGCCGTCGATGGTCATGCCGCAGCCGACCATGGTGCCGCCGAATTCGCCGCACGTGACGGTCAGCTTCGTCCGGTCCGCCGTATTGAGATCCATCTCCAGATTGACATTGTTGAGCACATAGTCCCGGCGCAGATAGCGCACTTCGACCTCGCAGTCGTTCAGGACGATGTTCGCCCGGATTTTGCGGTTGTCCCGGTTGAAGTTGCGCACACGCTGTTCAAAGGTCTTGCGCTCCTTCTTCTTTTTCGGTTTGGACGCCGCATTCGGATCCTTGATGTGCACGAAATCGACGTTCATGTCCCGCGTGAACCGCACGGCGACACGGGCCTTGTTCAGCGTCAGCTGCTGTACCGTCGTCGATTTGAAGCGACGCATTGCCACGTCCCACAGACGCAGCTTGAAGCTGCCGTCGGGAGCCTCCAGGATCGTCTCCCCGTTCGGGTCTTTCCAGACCAGGCCCACGAATTTGACATGTCCCAGCAGGTCCATATAGACCTGTTCCACCGTCACGGTGCCGCGCAGCATATCCTGTTTCTTCATTTGCTGGTTGAAAATGTGGGCGATGCCGTGGCTCGCCACTTCCACCAGGATGAAGAACACGACAACAAAAGCCAGGACGGCGCCCAACGCCACCCGAAGGCCGCTGCGCAGGCTGCGGCCCCGGAAAAAGTCCCGTATTTTATGATGGAACCCTGTCATACTATATCCCTTCCTATAGACAGGACGGATGATCCGTCCCCAAGACGGCGCAAAACGCGCCGGTTTAATCAAACGATTAAATCATATCTTGATTGTATTACTTTTGGGGCAAAGCCGCAATATGTGCCGTGGCCATAAATTCCGTCAAATACTTCCAATAACGCTTGGGCATGTGGGTCATGCGGCACGTCTCATTATGCCGCGGACGGATTTCGATGGCCTCGTAATACTGTTTCCACAGGGAACGGTAATAGACTTCTTCCGGTCCCGGATCCGCCATGCGGAAGCGGTCCATGGGAATGATGGCCGCCTCGCCCGGCCGGTGCACCAGGGCCATACGATGTACCTCGTCGAAAATCAGGAAACGCTCCCGGGGATAGCGGTCGCAGAAGTGGGGCGCCAAAAATGGCAGCAGGCAGTTCTTCGGCCCGATGACGGACACCAGGACGCCGTGGATGTCGCTGAAGCGCACGAACCCTCACCACTTGTCGATTTCGCTGCCAAGCCGCGTCAGGGCGCCGCGGAGCCGGTGTACCGCCTCGTCATCTTCGTAATACAGGACTTGCGTGCCATAGCGGAACGCCTTGCGGGTCACGAGCAGCATGTACCATTCCCGGTCCGGCAGGCAGGTCAGGAAAGCCCGCTGCAGGGTCTGCACGAAAGACGCGCCCAGCTTCTCCCGCATCCCTGCCAAAACGCGGGCCGCCTGCCCTTCGTCCGTCGTGATTTCCCGGCTGCCGAAAAGCCCGGCGCCGTCCGGCTGGCCGGGCCCCGTAATCCGCTCGGGAATCTCGCGGTCCACATAACTGCGGAACACGCAGCAGAGCCACCCCTCCCAGGTTCCGTCGTAGACATAGCCCAGCCCGGGCACGCAGGGCGGCAGCGGTGCCTGCCGGCTCCGGCGCATGGTGTTCGTCCTGTCATGTTCCTTTAAAATGAAACTGCGGTCCGACATGGCACCCTCCAACAACACATTACGCAAACACGGGAATCGGCAGCGCGGCCAGTTCCTCCTTCTGCCGGTCCGTAAGGCACGGCACGGCCGCATCCGCCGGAAGAGCGGCATCCTCAAAGAGCGACGGCTGGACGATGTCCCTCTCCCGCTTCCGGAACAGGCTCCGCTCGCGGGCGGACATCATATCGGCCAGGAACACGTTCCGGTCCCGCGACAAGTGCGGATAGCGTTTCCCCTTACACACGAGAAAGTAGCGCGCCCGTTTCAGGACGACGCCGATGTTCTTCAGGCCGTCCCACGACAGGGCCGCAAACTTACGGGCCCGCACGATGCGCAGGGCGCTCTCCACGCCCAGGCCCGGCACGCGCAGCAAGCCATCATACGAAGCCCGGTTCACTTCGAGGGGAAAGAACTCCGGGTGGCGCAGGGCCCAGCGGCACTTGGGATCCAGATAGGGATGGAGCTGCGGATCCGTTTCGGTCAGAAGCTCGTCGGCCCGGAAACCGTAAAAGCGCAGGAGCCAGTCCGCCTGGTACAACCGGTGTTCGCGCCACAACGGCGGCGGTGTGTCCGCCGCAGGCAGCAAGTCGCTGTTCACGACCGGCACGTAGGCCGAATAAAAGACGCGCTTCAAATCATAGGCATGGTACAGCTGTTCCGTCAGGCGCAGAATCTGCCGGTCTGATTCGGGGCTCGCGCCGATGATCATCTGCGTGCTCTGCCCCGCCGGTGCAAACTGCGGCGTCCGGCCACGGCGGCGCCGCGGCCGCGCGGGCAGGGTGCCGGCCTGTACAGGTACGGCACCGCCGCCGGCAAAAGCGGGACGATTCCCCTGCAACAGCCCCGCCGCATTGTTCCCCACAGGCTGGATACCCTTGAAACGGCCGTATCCGCTCTGGTTTTCCGCCACCAGATTGCGGATCTGCCGCATGGGTCCCAGCAGGTTTTCCTTGTGCTTGTCCGGCGCCAGCTTCTGCAGGCTGGCCGCAGACGGCAGTTCGATGTTGACGCTGATGCGGTCCGCCAGAAAGCCCAGCTTTTCGATGAGCAGCGGATCCGCCCCGGGAATGACTTTGACATGGATATAGCCGCCGAAGCCGTACCCGCGGCGCAGCAGTTCCAGGACGCGCAGCATCTGTTCGCACGTATAGTCCGGCGAACGCCACACGGCGGAACTGAGGAACAGGCCCTCGATATAGTTGCGCCGGTAGAACTGCCAGGTCAGGTCCGCCAGCTCCTGCGGCTCGAACGCCGTCCGTTCCGCCACGCGGGAACGGCGGTTCACGCAATACTCGCAATCGTAGCAGCAGCGGTTGGTCAGCAGGACCTTGAGGAGGCTGATGCAGCGCCCGTCCCCGGCAAAGCTGTGACAGATGCCGCAGGCCCGCGACGAACCCATAACGGCCCCGCCGCCCTTGCGGTTCACACCGCTGGACGTGCAGGCCGCGTCGTATTTCGCCGCGTCCGCCAGAATCTTCAGCTTCTCCATGACATCCATGGCGCTCCCTCCCTTTTGCCGCCTTGCTGCATCTGTGTTCATTATAACACGAACATATGTTCCTGCAAACGTTTTTTCGCCTTTTCCCGCCGCTTTTTCCCTATCGCTCCAGGCCCTTTCCCACCGGCGCAGACGAATCTTCCGGCACCACATAAAAAAGCATAGCGGACACGGTATTCCTGTGCTATAATTGTTCATATAATTTTCACATTTTTACGTAAACTGCCTGCATGTTTTACGTAAATTTTACATTAGGGAATAGGAGGAAACTTTATGCTGAACTACGGGCACAGGGGCTTCAGCGGCCGGTATCCGGAAAATACCATGACCGCGTTCCGCAAAGCCCTGGAAGCGGGGGCGGACGGCGTGGAACTCGACGTCCAGCTCACGCGGGACGGCGAAATGGTCGTCATCCACGATGAGCGGGTAGACCGCACGACGGACGGAACGGGATTTGTACGGGACTTTTCATTGGCGGAAATCCGGCAGCTCGATGCATCTTACCAATTCAAGGAAGCCGAACAGGTACACCGCATTCCCACTTTCGAGGAATACTGCGAGTGGGCGGCGGAACAGCCGTCGGGCACCAACATCGAATTGAAGAACGGGGTCTATGACTACCCGGATCTGGAACGGAAGGTCCTCGGCCTCATCCGCAAGTACCATCTGGAGCAGAAAGTCATCATTTCCAGCTTCAACCATTACAGCGTCAAACGCATGCAGGCGCTGGCACCGGACCTGGTGTACGGCCTGCTCGAAGAATCCTGGGTGTACAACCCGGGCGCTTACGCGGAGGGACTCGGCGTACAGTGCTACC
Source organism: uncultured Selenomonadales bacterium (assembly GCA_900315805.1). Classification (GTDB taxonomy): domain Bacteria; phylum Bacillota; class Negativicutes; order Acidaminococcales; family Acidaminococcaceae; genus Succiniclasticum. The sequence goes on along the minus strand of ONAN01000008.1, from coordinate 21,140 downwards.
ATCCCTACTGGGGCAGCCTGAGCGACGCCGTGGTGGCCGACCTGAAAGCCCACCACCTGCGCATCAACACCTTCACGGTCAACACGGAAGAAGCAGCGCGCGACATGCTGCAAAAGGGAATCGACATCGTCATCGGCAACTTCCCTGACATGGTCGCCCGCGTATTGAAAGGAGAAGCATAATGTTAGATTCACTGGAACAGATCCTCGCCTTCATCAACTCCTGGCTCTGGGGCCGCTGGCTCGTCTTCGTCCTGCTCGCCCTGGGCATCTTGTACACCGTTACGAACGGGTTCATCCAGATCCGCCACTTCAAGTTCATCATGAAGCGGACCCTGGTAGACGCCTTCAAGACCCGCAAGGTCGATAAAGGCAACGGCTCCATTTCGACCTTCAAGGCCATGATGGTCACCCTGGCCGGCAACGTGGGCGGCGGCAACGTCGTCGGTGTCGCCACGGCCATCGTCTCCGGCGGCATGGGCGCCGTCTTCTGGATGTGGGTCGCCGCCTTCTTCGGCGAGGCCCTGAAATACGGCGAAATCGTGCTGTCGCAGCTGTACCGTGGCAAAGACGAGCAGGGCAACCTGCTTTCCGGCCCCATGTACTACATCCGCGACGGCCTGAAGCTGCCCTGGCTGGGCGTGGTCATCGCCATCCTCATGTGCATCAAGATGATGGGCGCCAACCTGGTGCAGTCCAACACCATCGCCGGCATCCTGAACAGCAACTACGGCGTACCGACCTACCTGACGGGCATCGTCCTCATCGTACTGCTCATGTCCATCACCCTGGGCGGCCTGAAACGCCTGGCCAACATCGCCATGAACCTGGTTCCCGCCATGTCGATCTTCTACATCGTCATCGGCATCATCGTCATCCTGCTCAACATCACGGAACTGCCGAACGTCATCTACACCATCTTCACGCAGGCCTGGTCCTTTGACGCCGCCGCCGGCGGCACCGGCGGCTACGTCATCGCCAAAGCCATGCAGTACGGCATTTCCCGCGGCATGTACTCCAACGAAGCCGGCGAAGGCACGGCGCCGTTCGCACACGGCTGCTCCATCGTGCCGCATCCCGTTGACGAAGGCATCACGGGCGTAGCCGAAGTCTTCATCGACACCATCATCATCTGCTCCATCACGGCCTTCGTCGTCGGCACCACGGGGATGTACACCTCCGGCCGTCCGGCAACGGTCATGGCACTGGAATCCTTCGGCACGGTCTGGGCGCCGCTGAAACACGCCGGCACCTTCGCCCTCCTGATCTTCTGCTTCACGACCCTCATGGGCCAGTGGTGGAACGCCGCCAAGAGCTTCACCTATGCCTTCGGCGAAGCTGTCACCAGCAAGATCCGCTACATCTTCCCGTTCCTGTGCATCGTCGGCGCCACGACGAAGATCACCGTCGTCTGGAGCCTGCAGGACGTGGCCATGGGCCTCGTCGTCATCCCGAACATGATCGCCCTCGCCATCCTGTGGCCGCAGGTCCGGGCCAAGACGAAGGAATACTTCAGCGACCCGAAATGGTATAACCACGAAACCGAAAAATAAGCCGTCGGCGCAAACAAAAAGCCTGTCCCAAGCAAATGGGACAGGCGTTTTTTTATGCCTCAGAATGCCGGTACAACGGCACCTTTGTACTTGTCTTCGATGAACTTCTTGACTTCCGGAGTCGTCAGGGCTTTCGCCAGTTTCTGCAGTTCCGGACGCTTGTCATCGCCTTCGCGGATCGCTACGACGTTGGCATACGGCGAATCCTTTTCAATGAACAGGGAATCCTTGACGGGGTTCAATTTCGCTTCCATGGCGAAGTTGGAGTTGATCACGGCGATATCGCAATCATCCAGGGAACGGGGCAGCATAGCCGCTTCGGCTTCCACAATGTTCAGGTGTTTCGGATTGGAAACGATATCCTGTTTCGTCGCCGTAATGTCCTTGCCTTCCTTCAGCTTCAGGAGACCGGCCTTTTCCAGGAGCACCAGCGCGCGGCCGCCGTTCGTCGGGTCGTTCGGGATACCGACCTTGGCGCCGTCCTTGACATCCTTCAGGTCCTTGATCTTGCGGGAATACACGCCCATGGGCTCAATGTGGACCTTGGCCAGGACAACCAGTTTCAGGTTGCGGTCCTTGGCGAACTTTTCCAGATACGGAATATGCTGGAAATAGTTGGCGTCCAGCTCCTTGTCGGCCAGGGACAGGTTCGGCTTCACGTAGTCCGTGAACTCCACGATCTGCAGGTCCACGCCCTCTTTGGCGAGCTGCGGTTTGACGAAGTTCAGGATTTCCGCATGGGGCACCGGTGTCGCGCCGACCTTCAGGACGACCTTCTTGCCGTTGTCCTTCGGCGCCTCCGCCTTCTTATCCCCGCCGCCGCAGCCGGCGGCGCCCAGAGCGAGAAGTGACAGTGCTACAAGAGATACGATTGCCTTTTTGAATTGCATGATGAGTTCCTCCTTGTTAGTAGGTAAAAAATAAATTGGAATTCCCGCAGATCCGTCCGTTTTACACCACAACAAGGCAAAATATAGCAAAACGGATTAAGCCTGCTGAATTACAGTGTGGATAACTTGTTACAATGTTAAGGCTTATTTCAGGAAATGTCAAAGGATTTTACAAAAAAGATGTACATTTAAAAAACTTACACAAAATTTTTGGCATTTCTGTTCAAAACATAACAAAAAAGGGGGGGTTCCATTGGAAAATCCCCCTGGGATAGTAAATTTCGGTCTTCCCCGCCGCGCCTCAGGGCGTGATGACCTGCACTTCGGCCTGGAACCGGCCGAACTCCAGCGCCCGCGCGTGGGATTCCATAAAGATGTCCACGTGCCGGCTGTGGGACGGGTTCATCCGGTCCTGCACATGGTACGTGACGCCGTTATAGATGATCAGGCTGCCGATGGGCACGAAATTGGCCGCGCACGTATAACCTTCCACCGCGTCCTCGCCGCTCGCCGTCCGGCGGCTGCCCGTCTCGTAGGGCGTATAGGCCGACATGGTCACGGTCGTCCAGAACACGGCCGCCAGCGCCAGCGCCTTCCAGCACCGCTTCATATCCAATCCCTCCGTTTCATCAGGCCGATGTACCCTCACCGGGACTTCCGCAAAGGATACGCAGCCTCAAAATCCGCCACGATGCGCCGCATTTCCGTATCCAGATACGGCAGGACCGCCTGCCGCACCTCGTCGGGAACGCCGTAGTACGCCTCGGCCACGCTGCCGGCGATGGCCGCGATGGTGTCGCTGTCGCCGCCGATGGAGATGGCATTGCGGATGGTGTCCTCGAAACCGGTGCCTTCGAAGAAGGCCTCCAGCGCCTGGGGCACGGACCCCTGGCAGGTTTCGTCGAACTGATAGGAATCCCGGATTTCGTCCAGTTTGAAGTCAAGTTTGTAATATCCGTCTTCGATGGCTTTGCGGATGGCTTCCTTCGACTTCCCTTCCCGGGCCAGGAAAATGGCGACCGTAACAGCCTCGGCACCCTTCATGCCCTCGGGATGGTTGTGCGTCACGGCGGTCACATCGGCCGCCAGCTGTTTCGCCTCCGCCAGGGACGCTGCCGCCTGGGCGCAGGCACTGACCCGCATGGCCGCCCCGTTGCCGTAGCTGTTGTACGGTTTGGGATCCTTCGCATCGAGCCACTGCTCGAAGCGGGCTCCGTACCCCGCGTTCGGATAGCGGCGCCCCATGTGCTGCATCTGCCGGATAACGCAGGGTACCAGCTGCGAACGGTCTTCCCTCGTTTCCAGCAGAGCCCGGGCCACCGCCAGCGTCATGATGCTGTCATCCGTCGGCTCACAGCCGAAAGCAAACAGGTCGAACTCCTTGTCACGGTGGTTGTCCCACTCGAAGCGGGACCCTGCCACATCACCGATGATTGCGCCTAACAAACAGGCCACCTCCCACCCCGGGAACCCGCGGAACAGGCCCCGGATCTTGTTTTTCCTACAAATATACTACAATAAATCATACCATATTTCGGGCCATAAAAAAAGACCGGCCGGTCCGTCCGCAAATCCGCCTGCCAGACGTAAAAAATTGTATTGGCAATATGTCCATTTACACTGCTAAAATATTTACAAAATTGAACGAGTCAGAAAGAAAACTTATCGTTGTGAAACGGCCATTTTACGGCATCCGCCGTTCCTATTTCCCGCACTTTATGCTATAATAAATTTGTAATATACATTATTGTTTAACATATAAAATCAAAAAATAAAACAGATAACGATTTTTTATATGTTGAGGAGGTGTTGCTACGATTCCATCACAAGCTGGGTTGCACGAACAACATAGAGAGACACCGGTTCCGTGTCATCCGGCATCCTGCAGCAGTCCTGTCCGCCTGCCTTATCAGGCCGGGAATCAGGAAAACTGCAAGGGGAATGGAAAGGAAGGGAAAAATAACACAAGGGGGTACAATTATGAATAAGGTCTATAAGGTCATCTACAACAAGAAGAAGGGTTTGTACGAGGTCGTATCGGAAATCGCCGGCGGATTCACGCGGGCTGCTTCCCTGCGCCACCGGATCTCCAAATCCGCTGCACTTACATTGGCCATCCTGGCCGGGTTGAGCTGGGCTTCCCCGCTCCCCGTCGCACAGGCCGTAACGTTGGAACAGCAGGTGGCTGCCAACACGACGAACATCGCCACAAACACGACGAATATTGCGTCCAATAAGACAGACATCAATACTAATAAGAGCAATATTGCCACCAATACAACCAATATAAACACAAACAAGACGAATATTGCATCCAACAAGACAGCCATCGAAACTAACAAAACCAATATTGAAACCAATAAGACCAATATTGAGAAAAAGGCCGACAAAACGGACCTGAACCAGGAAAAAACGGATCGTACCAATGCAGATGCGAACCTGCAGAGCCAGATCGATACCAATAAGACCAATATAGAAACCAATAAAAATGACATTGCGGCCAACAAGGCGGACATTGCCACCAATAAATCCGATATTGCTGACAATAAGAGCAATATTGCAAAAAACAAGACAAGCATCGATAATTTGAAAAGTTCCCTTGGCTATACAACGGACGGTTCCGGCAACCTTGTGGCACCGGGAAATGTGAAGTATGTCAAGGTGAAAGGCAGCAGCACCGACAAAGAAGCGCAGGCCGCCGCGGACGAGTCCATTGCCATCGGCCCGAACGCCAAGGCAAATAACGGAGCCGAACAGAGCATTGCCATCGGTGACGGAGCGGAAACGAAAGGTACTTCGAAACGCGGTATCGCCATTGGCCAGGGAGCTATCACGGGTACGACGCCGGATATGGGAGCCGATGAAGGATCCGATGGGGCATCCAATATAGGCGGCGTGGATTCTATTGCCGTAGGGACAAAATCCAGTGCCCGCGGCAATGGGGCCATTGCCATCGGCAAGAATGCTATGGTACAGAATATTCCGGCCTCCGGTGGTGGTACGGATGCCAGCACCGACAGTATGGCTATCGGTACCGGGGCTATAGTCTACGCCTCCAATAATGCACTGGCCATCGGTTCGGGCGCAGTCGTTAACAGAGGTGCTTCTAACGGGGTTAACGCTAATGAAGCATTGGCTATCGGGTATAATGCTTCTGTGGAAAGAAACGCTATTCGTTCCATTTCCATTGGCTCGGGAGCCAAAACGACGAACACGCTGGCCATTGCATTAGGATATAATGCGTCTTCGGAAAAGCAGAGTATTGCCATTGGAACCACTTCTAAAGCGGGAACTAAGGCTATGGCAATAGGCGAAAGCGCAAGCGGCAAGGCAGAAGACAGCATAGCCATCGGGAATGCGGCCGCTTCCAATTCCATTGGCGATATTTCCATCGGTAAGTCGGCTGGTGTATACTCTAATCAAAAACGGGCCGATGTAGATGGCAACTTAATTGCTATCGGTGTAGAAGCCGGAAAGGGTGTAATCGGTTCGAATAACGTGGCTGTCGGGAGCAAAGCGGGGCAGAATGTGCACAGCAATTATAACGTGGCTATCGGCAGTGAAGCAGGGCAAGGGTTTAAAACCGAGGGAGCTGACATTAATCCGCAGAATGGATATAACGTTTCCATTGGTTATCAGGCCAATGATTATTCCGAGTATGGATCCATTCCTTCGATTCAGTACGCGACAGCCATCGGGGCCAATTCCAAAGCCGTAAGCGATGCGACGGCTATAGGACGCAATGCCAAAGCGTATGGGACGTATTCCATGGCGTTTGGTGAAAATGCGGTGGCCGGTATTGAGGGAAATACAACGGATAGTTCCCACAGCATTGCTTTTGGTTACAATACCATTGCAAAATATGGAAATATTGCCATCGGTGCCGGTTCCTCCGCTGTAGAGACTCCACAGGGGAAAAGCTATTTGACGGAACTGACAGCGCCGATGACATATATTTCGGTAGGGACTGCGGACAATCTCCGCCGCATCAGCAACGTGGCAGATGGTTCCGCGGACAGTGACGCGGTGACCGTACGCCAGCTGAAACTGCTGAAAGACACGATTCAAACTTCCGGTTCAGGAACTTCTGGCGGTGTAAGCCAGTCCTATGTAGATACCAAGTTTGCAAGTCTTGAGGAGGGTATCCAAAACTTGTCCAAAAAATATTTCTCGGTTAGTACCAACGAAAACACCGGTAGTGGAAATAAGGACAATACGGGAGCCTCGGCTAACAACAAAAACGCAATGGCTATTGGCCCGGATGCGTCGGCGCAGGGGGACGACAGCCTGGCTGTAGGCAACAATGTCAAGGCCACAGGACAAGGAAGCGTTGCTATTGGGGCCAAGGGACCCTTAAAATCTGGCGAAGCGTCGGATACGCTTCATCAGACCGAGGCTAACGGCGATCGTTCTGTATCCATCGGTTCCGGCAGTCTGGCACAAACCACGGATTCCATTGCCATTGGTACGCGGGCAACGAACTATAACCAGGTTAATCAGGATCCCACAAAGCAGGGAATCAAGTCCATTGCCATTGGCTACTATGCGGAAACCGCTGGGGATAATGCCATTGCAGGTGGTACCACAGCGATGGCTGCCGGCAACGGATCCATTGCACTCGGCAACAAAACGTCCGCAAAAAGTGGGGCCGTCGATTCCATTGCCATCGGTTCCAATGCCATGATTGAAGGCGCCAACTCCATCGCTGTCGGTGAGGGAAACCAGGTACATACAGGCACTACGTATGTGGTAGGTACTGATAATACAGCTGGTGAGGGCACTAAATCCCATTTGTCCGATTCCGGAATTTTCGGCAAGGGGAACAATATCAAGGCCATCAATAACGACAAGACCAATGCCGTAGGAAAATTAAACGATATTTATATGACCGGCAACTCGAATACAATCGATCAGGTCAACGATGGCTTCTCTATTTCCAAAGTAAATATCAGCGGTTCCGGCAATACCGTATCCGGCAGTTCGGTAAACGCTATGGCGGGTACCCTTTCGGGAGTCACTATCCAGGGCTATAACAATACGGTGAAAGGCCGTAATACCAATGCCGGTGTCAAGGATCTCGGAAATATCACTGTAGTCGGCAACGACAATACCGTCGATGCTTCGGAAGTCAACAAAAAGAGTCAGTTCTCCGATATTCAGATTCTAGGCAGTCATGTCAATGCCACAGTAGGCAATTCCGCCTATATCGGCAGCAAAAGCTCCGCTAAGGCGGCAGCTGACGATACGACGGCCGGCGTCGGAGCCTATGAGGGAGAACATTATTATCTCAACGGTTCTTCCACTGCGGCCACCTTTGCTGGTTCCACTGCTTCCGGTGTGGTCACGGTCGGTTCTGCTGACAAAAATCACCCAATCTATCGCCGCATCCAAAACGTGGCTGCAGGCAAAATCGGAAAAGATAGCACGGATGCAGTAAATGGTTCCCAACTCTACTATGCAACGCGGGCCCATCATTTCCGCGGAGATAACTATGACGCTTCCGTTTCCAATACGCAGGTCGACGTCGGGTCCGACGGCTATATGAACATCATCGGCGGCGAATCGGCAGATAATCTGACGGACAACAACATCGGCGTCATCTCCACCAATTCGAACAAGACCATGACCGTCAAGCTGAGCAAGGATCTGAAGAATCTGCACTCCGTGAATACGGAAAACACGACGACGACCAACCTGACCGTCAACCACGGCGGCAACGTCGACATGGGCGGCAACCAGATCCACAACGTAGCAGCTGGAACGGCAAACACGGATGCCGTCAACGTATCCCAGTTGAAAGACGCCATCAGCGTCTCCCTCGGTGACATTTACGGCAAAATGGGCAGCCTGAACAACCGCATCAGCCACGCCGGCGCCAACGCGGCGGCACTGGCCGGCCTGCATCCGGTTGATTTCGACCCCGATGACAAGTGGGACTTCGCAGGCGGGTACGGCAACTACGCCGGTGCCAATGCCGTGGCCATCGGCGCCTTCTATCGCCCGACGGAAGACGTCATGCTCAGCGTCGGCGGCTCCATGGGCGGCGGTGAAAACATGGTCAATGCCGGCGTCACCTTCAAACTCGGCCAGAAGAACCACGTTTCCACGTCCCGTGTCGCCATGGCCAAGGAAATCCGCGACATGCGCAAGGTCATGGCGCAGCAGAGCGCGGAAATCGAACGTCTCAAGAACATCCACGGCATGGCCATCGATCCGGAAAAGAGCGCCCTCTTCCCCGATGTCGCTGAAAACCACTGGGCTTACGAGTACATCACGAAACTGGCGGGGAACGGTATCCTGGAAGGTTATCCGGACGGTGAATTCAAGGGTGACCGCATGATGAGCCGTTACGAGTTCGCCACCATGGTTTACCGTATCGTCCAGAAAGGCATGAACGCAAACGATCCGGAACTGAGCAACCTGGTCAAGGAATTCTCGCCGGAACTCAAGTACATCCGGATTGACGTCATCCGCCACGACCGCCACGGCAAACCGACCATCGAACGTGTCCGCGTCAACGAAGGCGTCGAGTAAATTTGCGCAACAGACAATCCGATATATCGTGCTTCAAGGCGCCGCCCCTTCCCTATGACGGATTACCCTGAAGGATGAAACGAAAGACCGGCCCCGTGCAGCTTGCACGGCGGCCGGCCTTTTTGTCATGCGCAACAGCTTTTGTTACTTTGCAGGTGTTGCCGCGGCTGCCTGGGAACAGATTTCCAGCATCGCCTCGGCAAAGGATTTTTCCGGTACAGGCTGCCACTTCCCTTCGTCAGCCTTCGTTTCCAGCAGCGTCCCTTTGCTGCCGTACACATCCATTTGATGTACTGTGTAGGTCTTTTCCGCCAAATTGAACTCCATCTGCAGCAGGCAGTACTGCGTCTTCTCTTTTTTCGTCAGTTTTTTTGCGAACCCCTTGTTCATCTTCTTCAACAGGTCTTCGTTGGTGAATACCGTCTTCACCGTGGTCTGCACCAGGTTCCGGTCTTCCCTGCCGTTGCTCGTTCCAAAGGTAAGGGAGCCCATATCGTATGCGTAGACCCCGATATCGTTTTCCAGGATGAGGGACCATTGCGGCCCCTGGGGAGCCTGATCCGTGCCATCGGCATTCATGCTGATGCTCCAGTCCATCGGTTTTTCCGGGACTGATTCCGTTTTCGGTGCAGCAATAGCCAGATTCATACAAAACAGTGTGCCCAAAATCAGAAACGATAAAACTTTTTTCATGAAGTCCTCCTGGTAAAATGTTAATCCTTATTTAGCGTAAACAATTTGAATGATCTATATCGATACTTCTCCCCGGGTCCCCGTTCCGGTTACTGCTTTACCCCACTGTTTATCACCTGCAGCACAACTGTCGCATACAGCTCGTCTCCCCGGTAAAATTTGAGACGTCCCTGTGCTACATCGTGTTTTTTCAAGGCCTCCCGGGGCACCTTGATCTCCACATTCAAAGCAACGCGCGTACCACGGGTTTTTCGCAACACATCCGTCGGTTTGAGTTCGTCCCAGATTCCTTTCTTCGTGCCCTGGGACAGCATCATCTGCATCGAATCGGATTCGCCGACACAACGCAGCGGCACGTTGCCGTCTGTCTGGACGGAACCGTATATCGAGAACAGATGGGGGTTCACCAGGTTTTTCAATACGCCCTGGCGGCCCAGGTCCACGACTTTCGTAATCGTCTTGCCCTCGTGCAGCACGTATTTTTCCATCGCGCGTTCGTGCTGGTTATACCGCTTAAACCCGATGGAACCGAAAACGATGGCGACAGCCAGCAGAAAGAGTACGGCGCGCCGGATCCATTTCTTATCCATGATGGCATACCTCGCTTCGTCCTTTTTGATAGAGGAATTTCCCTGCCAGGATCAGCAGCATAAAGATGCCCGGAGTGCAGTTGAAGCTGCAGTTTCCGCAGACGCCGGTACAGCCGCTGCTTTGCAGGGTTGTCAGCGAGGAAAGGGGAATTCCCATGGCCAGCAGAAAGTTCAGGACTTTATTTTTCATGATGGTCACCTCTTCCGTAATGGACGGCATGGACGGGACATACAGCGCTGCATACGCCGCATTCGATGCAATTGTGCAGGCAGGGGCTTGCCTTGTGATCGACAAGCCGCATGGCATCCACAGGACAGCTGTGTACGCATTTACTGCAGCCGATGCAGCGTCCGGTATCCACCTTGCGGCACCAGGTGAACGGCAGTTTGCTGGCAGCGTAGTGGATGATGCTTTGGATGGCGCCGACGGGACATAAAAAGTTACAGAAGCCGCGCCCGCCTTTGGTAAAAAGGCCGAAGACCACGAGCCATAAAAAGCCGGTCAGCAGCAGACTGGTACTGAAGGCGACATAATAGCCCCGCGTCATCTGGTTGGCCAGAAGGTCGAAAACGAAGTAATTGCAGTAGTTGCAGGCCAGGATTTCACCGGAAAACGGCACCAGCAGGTATCCCGCCAGCATGCCGTACCGGATGGGGGCGATTTCCGTGTATTTCCCCCACGAAATCTGAAACCGCTCCGGCACAATCTTACTGATCAGTTCCGAAAACGCACCGGCGGGGCATAGTTTTCCGCAAAAGACGGGGCCAAAGAAAAAGGCTGCCGCGAATAAGATCAGCGTGCTGACCACACTGATCAGTCCGTACTCCCCAAAGCGCCCGTCCAACAGGTGTTCCGTGGGAATGCGCAGACACAGGGTATGGATGGAGAGCCGCATCCATTTTCCTGTCAGCAGATATCCGATTCCCCGCTGGAACAACGCAAAGGGAGCATAGAAGAGGATGAAGCCGAAAACGTATCCGGCCCATCGTTTAACTGGAAACGTCATTTTCTTTTCCCTCCTTACCAATTCCAAAGATGCAGGCGGTAAGCGCCCAGGATGCGCCCGTCCGGCGTCAGGGCCGGTGCCTCGACGGCAGCCATCTGCCGGCCGTCGGCACTTATGCCCACTGCTTCACAGGGTCCTTCTGTCGTAAAGGAAGCAAGCACTTTCCCATCCCGCAGACGAAGGATCTGGGCACCGTGGACTTTGTAATCGTGGGTCCGCACGTTGCGGCCGATGGCGACGGCGGCCACCCCCTTGGCAAAAGTCAGGGCGGCCATGGTTCCGCCGGCCCGGACCTGATACAGGAACCGCCCTTCCGGGGAAAAGGCGAACAGACTGTTGTCGCCGGGGTGCGTAACCGGCGTTGGCAGCTGCCAGTTTTCCCGGTTGAACGTGTTGATGGTCGTAAAAAACACGCCTTCCGGCAGGACATAGCCATCCCGTCCGGAGGCATTGAGCCAGTATCCGTCCACTTTGGCGGGTTTTGACAAAAAGCGCCACCAGAGAACTTTTCCCGTATCATCCAGATAGAAGGCGCGGCCATCGCTGGACATACCGGCCAGATGTTTCCCGTCAGCGCCAAAGTTCGGGCTGCAGCGCATCACGGTGTTGTCAAACGGCTCAACAGGATTGAGGAACACGGAATCCAGCAGCCTGCCCGTCTTCTTGTCCAGAAAATACAGCGTGTCCTTGTATTTCATTTCCGGCCGGAAATCGTAGGCCGATGTCGCCAGCACAACGCGTTCCCCCGCGGGGCTGACATCGCACCAGTTAATCCAGCTGTCTATGGCTTCCTGTGCCGGAAAGGCCCAACGCTGCCGGCCGGACTTGTCCAGAGAAATCATGCGCCCCGTATAGCTGCGGTTTCCGGCTTTGTCAATGAGGAACCGGTAGAAATTGACGTACTGGTTTCCCTCGCCATCCACCGCGATATGCACGGCGGCCGGGAAGGACCGGTTGGAAGGGTCGGTCCCGATCAGATCGGCTCCTTTATACCGGTACAGGATATCTCCCGTCCGGACGGCGATGGCGTAATAAAAGCCATCCGCGCTGGATTCGCCGACATAGGCCATGTCCCCCTCCGGGGAAACGGTCAGGGAAACGAGCCGTCCGGTTCCCAGGGACCGCTTCCAGCGCTGCTCCCCCTGCCGGTCGAACAGAAACAGTTCGCCCCGGTCCGTTCCCACCAGCCAGGCGTCCTCCTTTTTCGCAAAGGCAATCCGGGCACCGGTGAACCCCATGCGGTCGTAGTTCTGCACCGGCACATCGCCCAGATAGGCCGTAATCCCGCCTTCTCCGCCGCTGTCCCGCAATACCCAGGGCGTGCGGTTCCCGGTCAGCCAGAAAAGGCAGAGGCACGAAGCCAGGAAAACAACTCCCAGGATGATATCTTTAACGTGCTTCATGAATCGCAACCCCCGCCTTACAGATAGAGACTCGAAAAATCGTAAAACCCGCGCAGTGAGCCGGCGTAGAGTCCCTGTTCGGATAACAGGAAACTGACTTTGCTGAAGAGCACGGCCAGCGTGACCAGAAGGAACGCCAGGCAGAACCAGCGTTCCCTTCCTTCCCACTGTTGGCGCCGCCGGGCCGCCTTATCCGAAAAGAACCCGCGGCTCACCACGGAAAGGGCCAGTGTCTGGGAGCGCCGCAGACAGCGGGCCAGAAGCGGCTTGGCCACATAAGGAAGATGCCGGATTGCCAAAAAGGGGCCCTTTGCCTTTTGGTCCCGCAGCCGCAGGGCAATCATGATTTCTTCCGTTTCCGCGGCCAGGACCGGCAGAAACCGGATGGCCGTTACGAGCATGAAGGCAACCTGGGGAGACAGGTGCCATGCGAGCATTCCGTTCAGGAGCTGACGCGGGTCGCTGGTCCAGCAGACCAGCATTCCCAGGGAGAGCATGCTCACGGCACGCAGCCCCTGGACTGCACCGTAAATAATACCTTCGCGGTAAATATACAGTCCTCCCGTCAGAGGGCCGAAAAAGGGTGTACCCGGTGCAATCAGGACGAGAAGGGGCGTCCTCGGCGTCCTGGCGAAAAACAGGGCCTGGCTCAGCATAGAGCCCCAAAGGCCCAGCAAAATCAGGATGATGAGGACACGCCACTTGGAAAAGGAAGTTCCTGCCAGGCCATGGAGTAAGAGTGTAAAAAGGAACAGGATGTACAGTGTACGGGGATTGTCAATGGTAATCATGAGGACGGCATAAAGGAACAAAAAGACGAGTTTCGTGCGTCCGTTCAGATTCCGGATCCACGGTTTGGCGTCAGTTCCTTCCCAAAGTTGCCGGGCCGACATAATGACACACCTCCTCCACGGTAATGCAGGGCGGGATTTTCAACGCCCCGGACACAGCAAGAACCGGCGGGGCCACAAGCCCGCCTGCCGCGAGCAGATTCTGACGCGACAGGACGGCGGATGCCGTTCCGTAGGCCAGCACGCGGCCCCGGCTCAAAAGCAGGACTTGATCCGCCAGCCGGGAAGCAAGCTCCACATCGTGGGTACACAGCAGCACCGTGCCGCCGGTGTCCCGGTAGCGCCGCAGCAGAGCCGTGATTTCCTGCAGGCTGGCTTCATCCTGGCCCGTCGTAGGCTCGTCCAGCAGGAGCAGTTCCGGATGCCAGGCAAAAAAGGAACCCAGTACGATGCGCAGCCGCTGTCCCTTGCTGAGTGCCAGGGGAAAGTCGTCCCGGCACTGTTCCAGATGGAGCCGCCGAAGCAGGGCTTCCGCTTCGGCATCTGTCAGGGTATCATTTTTCCATTTCAACTCTTCCCAGACCGTACCGGCGAGAAGCATCAGATCCGGTTCCTGCAGTAAATACCCCGTGGAAACCCGCTGCCGGTTCCGGGGACTTCCGGCGAACAGCAGCCGCCCCGCCGAGGGTTCGGTCAAGCCTCCCAGCAGGTTGAGCAGCGTGGATTTGCCTGCCCCGTTGCAGCCCATCAGGGCGACGATTTCCCCTCTATGCAGGGAAAAGGAAACCTCTTGCAGCACATCGTCCGTCATCCCCGGATAGCGGAAGCAGACGTTCTCCGCCGCCACCACGGGGGGAGACGGAGTTTGCGCCGCCCTTTCCGGCCGCACTCCCGCGCCCGCTGCAGGCGGAGGGCAGTACGCTTTGATTTCCTGCACGGTCTTTGCCACATCCGTAGAAAGTTCCGGCAGTCCCAGGATCCGTCCCAATTTGACGCACTGCGGCTCCCGGAGGCCCAGGTCCCCGCGGCCGGTCAGGAACGTCCAGGCCGCCTGGAGCGGGCCGTCGTACACAATCCGCCCTTCCTGCATGATTGCCAGGCGTTGGAAATAGCGGGCCAGCTCATTGACGCGGTGCTCTATCATCAGGATGGCGATGCCTTCTTCCCGGTTGAGACGGAGCAGGAGCTCCATAAAGTCCCGCACCCCCTGGGGGTTCATCTGGCTCACCGGTTCATCCAGTATGAGCAGACGCGGTTTGGTGATTAACACGGACGCCAGGGCCATGCGCTGGCGCTGGCCGCCGGAAAGCTGGTGAATTCCCCGCTTTTCCAGGCCCGCCAGGCCGGTCAGGCCAAGTATCTCCTTCACCCGGCCGCGGACGACGGCCGGATCCTCTCCCTGGTTTTCCAGGGCGAACCCCACTTCATCCTCCACGGTCATGGCAAACAGCTGATCATCCGGCGTCTGATAGACCGTACCGGCCAGAAGGCCGATCTTTTCCGGAGGCCAGTCCGTCATATCCTCGCCATTCCAAAGGATGATGCCGTCCCGCCGGTCCTCTCCTTCTCCCGCTGCAAGGCCGCTGACAACCTTGATGAGCGTCGATTTGCCGCAGCCGCTGCGCCCGGCCAGAAGGAGCATTTCCCCGGATTCCAGGGACAGGCTGACATGGCGCAGCGTATCGCACGGCCGCCCTTTATAGCGAAAGGAGACGTCGCGCAATTCCAGCATCGGACGCTTTCCGGCAGAACATGGATGTTGCATTTCCTGACTTCTCCTTTCCTGCATTGTTATTCCCCGGCAATCTGCTGCAGTTTTTCTCCCGTACGGTATCCCAGCCAGCCGCCAATACTGCTGTACAGCACACCGTTGACAAGCATGTAGAGGATGATGTACCAGTCCGCATAGTACAAACGGTAAAAGAACATCATCTGTTCCAAATTGACAAATCCGATGAGGGCATCCCCCAGGCCCAAAAGGATGACGACTGCCAGCACATGGCCCCGGCTGGTCTTTTCCGGACGGTAGAAACCGCTACAGCGCAGCAGCGTTTCCAACACGGCGATGTACACAGCCATGCTCAGGATTCCCAAGGGGGTGAAGCGGCCGAAAAAGATGCCGTTCAAAAAGAACTTCAGCAAAAACAGCAGGGCCGTCACACCCGGCTTCCGGTACAGCATCAGAAGGGCCAGAATCAGAAGGTACTGCATCACGCCGCTCAGAAGGCCGGTCAAAAAGGTGGAAAAGGGTCCCAGCAGGGCATGAACGACATCGCCTAGCAGCGTCGTCGGAACCGTGACCCCGCCGAAAGAAACAGCGGCAAACAAGGCGACCGTAATGGCACCCCTGGCTCCGATGGTCCGGATGCAGTGCACCGTATCCCGCAGGTAAAAGAGGGTCAGCAGCAGACAGATAAAGGAAAATCCGACGGCCAGCAGGCCCAGGCTGTGCTTTTTATCCAGCGTCACGGGAATTTCCGTCACTTTTTGCTGGCCATTGCCTTCGACCGTGAGGCGCAGGCGGTAATCCCCTTCCACTGCCTGCAGGGGATCGACATACAAGGGCAGGATGAAGGCCTGCATTTTGCGGCCGTCCAGGGAAATAAGGGCCGTCGTGCCCTCCCCGTTTCCCGTTTCACCGGCCCATCCTTCTCCCGATTCATGGTCCGAACGTCCCGCCGTCATCATTCCCGGAACCGGATGCCCGTCTTGATCATACAATTGGGCCCGGACCCGGAGCAGCCGGATATCCTGCTGCGGATTCCGCATATCCAGCAGGAAATGGGCAGCCGGGTGGGTGAAAATGACACTGTAGCCATTGTTTTTTTCCCCTGTCATCCGGTTACGGAAGTTCTCCAGCAGCGTATCCCGGACATACAGAACGCCTTCCGGCGAACGGTCATCCCGCTTGCCCTGGTTGTCCACGGGCAGCGTGACCGACTGGATATACCAATTGAAACGGCCTGCATTCCTTTTTCCGGTCCCCCGTCCGGCCGCCTTCCCTTCCGGCGGCGGCGAAGTACCGGCCGTTTTTACATCTTCCCTGTCCGCCGGCACATACCGGAAGGACACGGTGCGGTCCGACTCCGCCGGCCCGCTGCCTGTCAGGGAAAGATGGATCCGGATTTCCTTGTCGCCGGCCGTCGTTCCTTCCAGGGCCCGGACATAGAGCAAATCGAAAGAGCGGCCATAACCGGCGTCCATGTGCCAGACGCCCCGGCCCCTGCGCCGGTCCGGGGCAATCTGCCACCCTTCTTTGGGAAGCAGTTCGAACCCATCCGGCGCCGTTACCGAAAGGACGGCGGTCTGTGCTTCCGGATCATCCGTGCAGACCAGATCCAGATAGAGCGGCACCGTACTCAGCCCCTGCACCTGTTCAATTTTCCGATGATCCATGCTGTACGGGAAGACTGCGTCCAGTCTGCAGGCAGCCAGGGCAGAATGGGCACAGCCCGGCCACGACCAGACAAAAAGCAGTACCGCAAGCAGAATATACCTGAGACGCATAGGTTCACCTGAAAAAACATCCTTAAAACGCGGTAAAACCACAAAAGGGGGGAGAATATTCTTCTCCCCCCAAGTGCCAAACATCAGAATCTGTACTTGTATTCCACAAGGAAGTTGCAAGGCGTTGCGTAATAAGCCGACGCACTGTGGCTGATGACATCATCGCGGTCCAGCAGGTTATCGATCACCAGGCTGATATCGTTATGTTTGTCCGGTTTGTAGTTGGCAGTCAGCGTGGTCAGGAAATAAGGCCGCTCGTCATAGGAATGACTGGTCGACGGAGTGCGGACACGGTCCCCCAAGAAGCTGCCACTGAGATTGGCGTCAAATTTGCCCATGGTGTAGCCGACACCGCCGGTCAGCTGATACTTGCCATACTTGTTGTCCCAATAGCCCTTCGAAGTACTCTTGCTCTTCGGATTCTGCAGGTTGACCGCCCAGTTGTAGGACCAGGCGCCTTTGGACTTCACCGTATCCCCGAATTCAAACCCGTAGTTTCTGAAATCTTCGTTCTTGTATTGGTATTCATCATTTTTCCACGTTGCCGTAATGTTGTCCTTAATCTGCACCCGGTACAGGGCGGCTTTCCAGTTGTGGGCACCGGCAATGCGTTTCCAGCCGATTTCGTAGTTGATCCCTTTTTGCGGTTTCAAGGCAGGGTTGGGAATTGCCTGGTAGCTGGAAGAATACATCTGGGCAAACGTCGGAAGGATGAAGGACTGGGCGACACTGGCATACAGACTGTCATCTTCGTCCAGCTTATGGATGAACTGGCCTGCAGCACTGAAGTTGCTGTAGTTCATGCCGTTGTTGGCGTCCGTCGTCCATGTTTCACGACCGCTGACGATGAAGGAGTTTTTGTCATCAAACTTTTGGTCCCATTGACCAAAAAGGCCGAAGATATTACGGGAATAATCGGAATCCTTTTTTGTGGTATGCGTATACAGGCTCTGGTAATTTTCCCGCTTGTAGTCAAAGCCCAGGATTGCTTTTGCCTTCTCCCCGATTTTCCAGTTGCGCTGGATGTCGGCCCCGATGGTGCGGTTCTTTTCGCGGGTATTGTAAAGGTAAGAGGAACTGGTCGGTTTCACAGCAGATCCCGACGAAGTAAAATACGTATTTCCACGGGATTCTACCGTACCCGTGACAAAGTACAGGCTGCCTTTATAATTCTTGTCGTTGTACAGCATTTCCGCCATGTGCTGTTTTGTCGTGTATTCGCGATTATTAAAATTATCGCCGACCTTCATGGCCTTCTTATTGGATTCCAGCACTTCGCGGAGATAGTTGGCCTTCGTTTCAAAATAATGGTAATTGAAACTCAGGTGGTCATTCGCATTATAGTTGAACCCGACATTCTGACGGCGGATATTGTTTACCTTGGTCTGCGTCTTGCCGATTTCCTTATTTTTAGAGGTAAGCGTGGAGACAGATATACGGTTCAACGTATTATCCCATTTTTCTTCATCGTAGGAGACCTGGAATTTATTCGTGCCGACGTTGGCGCCGAACGTTTTCCGTCCGAAATTGCCGATGCCGGCCTTGACATAATTGTCAGCGGTTTTTTTCGTAATGATGTTGATAACGCCGCCCATACCTTCGGAGCCATAGAGTACGGAACCGCCGCCCTTCACCATTTCAATGCGCTCGATATCGTCGGCGCTGATGGACTCCAGATTATATTTACCGCGCCAGTTGATCGGGTTGCCGTTGACAAGGACCAGCGTGCCGTTATCCACACCGCGGATGATGGCTTCGTTAATCATGGTACCCATGGAAGCGCCGGCCGGTCCGAAGGACTTATACGTTACGCCAGGCAGTTTCTGCAGCACCATGGCAAGGTTTTTGCCGCCGGTCTTACGGATATCTTCGCGATTCAGTACTTCGGTACTGGCAGGAACGTCGACATCGCGGCGCTCATCACGGGTTGCCGTAACCACAACCTGATCCAGCGTGAACTGCTGCAGGGCATCGCCGTTCTGGGCAGCCGTATTCGCCGGGGCTGCTGCTGCCGACCCTGCAATAAGCAGTGTCATGAGCGCACCGGCAGATACAATTTTTGTAGATTTTTTCATCATTTCAAGCCCCTTTCAATAAATAAAATTATAGTATGAACTTACCCTATTCTTCCTTGTCTCTCTCTTCCGCACTGCAGGAAATCCCTGTCAGCGCAGCCGGAACGCAAAGGGTTGATAGGCATAACAACGCACCGGCCTGCCGTATCCGTCCAGGCCGGGGCGGAAACGGAACCCGCGTGCCGCATTCAGTGCAGCCTGATCCAGGGAGCCATTTCCCGAAGAACGGGCCAGGGTCAGATCTTCGACGCCGCCGTCCTTCCCAATCAAAAAGCGCACCACTGCCGTGCCTTCAATGCCATTGTTACGGGCAGAAGACGGATACTCCGGCGAACGGGAACGTGTAACCCGGGGAGCCACGGCCGGCGCCTGAATGGAATCGCTGGCCGGTCCTACACCGGCACCTTCCCCGCCGCCGGAACCGCCCGAACCAAGTCCGTCACTGGTTCCGCTTCCCGTACCGCCGGCTGCGCGGTGAACTGAGGATTGCGATTTTTTATGTGATTTATGATGTTCCCGCCGGACGACGGTTCTTTCTTCCGTAATGTCGTCCGGAGCAGGCTGGACTTCTTCCTCCTCTTCCTCTTCGTCCTCGTCCGGTTCTTCCGGTTCTGCCTGGTCTTCCAGGGGGGCCGCGTCGCCACCGCCGCTCATAAGGGCCACGTCGTAGATGGTTTCTTTGGCAGGCGTATGGTAGGAATATAAGGCCACGGCTCCCACCAGGGCAAAGCAGAAAATATGGAAGACGAGGGAAACGGCAAGTCCCTTTTTCCCATCTTCATTTATCATTTCTTTGCTTCCTTATCCGTAGCAAGTCCGACACGGATGATGCCGGCCTTCTTAAATTCATCCAGGAGATGGATGACGGCTTTGTATGGAACATTTTCATCAGCCCGGATGACGACGGCGAAATCCTTGTTCTCCTTCATTTCCTTGCGTGCCTGCTGGATGAGCTGCGCTTCCCCGATTACTTTGTCCCCCAGCCAGTAAGCGCCGTCGTCCTTGATGGTGACGCTGAATTTGACGACGCTCTGGGTAACGGTCTGCGTCGCCACCGGCAGTTTGACGGGGATTGTCCGCAGTTCGCTCATGTACATGGTACTGACAATGAAGAAAATCAGGAGCAGGAACATCATGTCGATCATGGGGCTCAGCATGATTTCCGGCGACCGGTTTCCCCTTTTGCGTAATTTAATCATGGCTGATCCGCCCTTCCTGTGCCTTATCCAGGTTTTTGGCAATGGCTTCGAGCAGCGTGTTGCTCATTTCCTCCAAATCCATGGAAATGCCTTTCAGGCGCCGTTCAAAATAGGCGTACATCAGGATTGCGACGATGGAGATGCACAGACCGAAGACCGTCGTAATCAGGGCTTCGCCGATACCTGCCGTTACAGCCAGCGGGTTGTCGAGGCGCTGATTGAAGTTGTTGAAGGACCCGATCATGCCCGTCACGGTGCCCAGCAGGCCCAGCACGGGAGCCAGCGTCACAATGACGTTCAGGTAGTTCAGATGGTTCTCAAATTTATCCAGGGCCCGTTCCGCCCGGGCGGAAATGAATCCTTCCAACCGTTCGAACCGGCCGTGGCGAGCCATGACGATGGTTGCCAGTTTGGCGATTTCGCCCTGTGTATTATCCGCCAGAGCTTTAGCGGAAACCCAGTCATCGTTTTCTATATCGCGGCAGAAAGACTTCGTAAAATCATGCCCGCTGTCCGCCTTCTTAAAAAAGAGATAGCGCTCCACGGAAATCGCAATGGCTGCAATGGAGCACAGCAGCAGGGGATACATGACAGGACCGCCTTTGATGAAATAATCAAGTCCGGCAGCAAAAATATTCATTGAAAACGCCTCCTGAAAAATTGATACAATGATGGTTTAACTTCAACTTTATAAGCATATAAAGCCAAAAGTTATTTTATTCTTATTGATACGAATTCCCAATAATAGTATCAAAAAAAAGGGCGGGTGTCAAGAAACACCCGCCTAAACAAGGAGTTAGTTCTCTTGGTTGTCAAGACATGTGTTACACTCTTGAATTTGAGAAATACTCTGTTACAACCTGGTTTGGGCTTCTGAATGCTAGGGATGTCTTGGCTGT
>ONAN01000044.1 GCA_900315805.1 uncultured Selenomonadales bacterium | reverse complement strand
GCTTCGGCGTTTCGGAACGGACGATACAGCGCGATTTCCGGGATATCCGCGACCTGCTGGCCGAAGAGCGGCCCGAGTGGGGCCTGGACCGCACGCTGGCCTTCAATAAGGACGATGGCACCATCACCATCCAGCCGCCCATCGTGTCTTCCTTCACGAGCAGCGAAGCCTACACCATCGCGAAGATACTGTTCGAAAGCCGCTCCCTGACGAAGAAGGAACTGGACACGCTGCTCAAGAAGCTGGAGGACTGCTGCTTCCCCCTGAGCGACCGGAAACGCATGCACGACCTGATCCTGAACGAACAGGCCCTGTACGTGGAGCCGCGGCACCACCAGGAACTGATCCACCGCCTCTGGGAAATGGGGCGCATGGTGGCCCAGCAGCAGGTCGTCGAGATGGAGTACCGGCGCCATACGGACGGCCAGACGGTGCGCCGGCTCGTGAAACCCGTTGGCATCCTTTCCGACAGCTACTACTTCTACGTCATCGCCTATTTCGACGAACAGGACGAGGTGGCGACGCGCAAGCAGATCAAGCAGAAATTCCCCATCGGCTACCGCCTGGACCGCATCGTCTCGTTCCGCCCCGTGGGACGCCATTTCGAGGCGCCGTATGCGAAACGCTTCAAGGAAGGCGAGTTCCGCAAACGCGTCCAGTTCATGTTCACGGGTGATTTGACGGAGGTCTCCTTCTGGTGTGCCTCGTCGGCCCTGGAGGCAGTGCTCGACCGCCTGCCGACGGCCCGCGTCGTCAAGCAGGACAAGAATGGCGAAGGCGTCTGGGTGAGCGCCGAGGTGTACGGCGAACAGGGCGTCTCCATGTGGCTCAAGAGCCAGGGGAACCTGGTCCGGAAAGTCAAGTTCAAAAAGAAATGACGCGGCAAACGCGCTGGAATCATAAAGAGGTGTTACCATGATCTACAATTACTACCCGGGCTGTACCCTGTCCACCAATGCCCGGGCCCTGGACCGGACGGCGCGGCTGTGCGCCGAAAAGCTGGGCTTCCCCCTGGTGGAACTGCCGGAGTGGCAGTGCTGCGGCGCCGTCTATCCCCAGGCTCCCGACGCGGTCGGCGAACGCCTGGCGGCCGTGCGTGCCCTGACGGCGGCCCGCGACAACGGCGGCACCCTGGTCGCCCTGTGCAGTGCCTGCTACCATGTTTTAAAACGGGTGAACGACGATATGGCTAACGTTTACCCTGTCCGGGACAAAATCAACAACTATCTGGCCCTGGAAAAGCCCTATGAAGGGGAAACCAAGGTGCTCCACTTCCTGGAAGTGCTGCGGGACCACGTGGGCTGGGACCGCCTGGCGTCCCTCGTGACCCATCCCCTGACGGGCCGGCGCATCGGCGCCTACTACGGCTGCATGCTCCTGCGGCCGGGCAAGGTGATGGCCCTGGACGACCCCGAGTCCCCGACGATCCTCGAAGATTTCATCCGCGCCCTCGGCGCCACGCCCGTCGTGTACGACATGCGCAACGAGTGCTGCGGCAGCTATCTGGCCGTGACCAACCGGGACTACTGCAAAGAAATGGTGGGACGCATTCTGACCAGCGCCAGGGACGGCGAGGCGGAAGAGCTGCTCACGGCCTGCCCGCTGTGCTCCTATAACCTGATCCACAACGCGGCGGCGGAACAGCAGGTCCCCGTCACGTACTTTACGGAACTATTGGCCCAGGCCCTGGGCCTTACGACGGGAGGTGACGCGCAATGACCGGAAAGGAACCGAACAAGGACTTGCGCAGCGCCGTCCGCCTGACGCCCGAAAAGGAAGCGGACCTGACGGCCCAGCTTCTCGAACTGGCGGACACGGACGTGAAACGCTGCATCCAGTGCGGCCGCTGCACGGCCAACTGCCCCATGGCGAAACACATGGACCTGGTGCCGAGCCGCATGATGTGGGAACTGAAGAACGGCCGCGCGTCCGTCGTGCTGGCCGCCGGCTCCCCGTGGGACTGCCTCTCGTGCTTTGCCTGCGAGACGCGCTGCCCGCGGGGCCTCAATCCGGCCGGTGTCATGGAAGCGGCCCGGCTGCTGTCCATCCGTCCGGCCGGCGCGCCGGTCCTGACGGCGGAAGATGTAGCGAAACTGGACCCCGGTATGCCGCAGCAGGCCATTGTCGCCGCTTACCGCAAGTTCAGCAAATGACAGGAGGAAACGATCGTGCAAAAGATAGGCGTATTTGTATGCTGGTGCGGCAGTAACATTGCCGCCACCGTCGACGTCGCCCGTGTCGTTGCCGCCGCGAAAGGAATCCCCGGTGTGGCTTTTGCCGCCGATTATAAATACATGTGTTCCGAACAGGGCCAGCAGCTCATTGCCGACTCCGTGCGGCAATACGGGCTCAACCGCATCGTCGTGTGCTCCTGCTCGCCCCGTATGCATGAAAAGACCTTCCGCGCCTGCGCGGAACGGTGCGGCGTCAATCCCTACCAGGTGGAAATCGCGAACATCCGCGAGCAGTGCGCCTGGATCCTGAAGGACAAGGAACAGGCGACCCGGAAGGCCATCGCCCTCATGAAGGCGGCCGTGGCCAAAGTTCAACTGGACACGCCCCTCCAGCCGGGCGAGAGCACCGTCGTGAAACGGGCCCTCGTCATCGGCGGCGGCATCGCGGGCATCGAAACGGCCCTCGATATCGCCGACGCGGGGTATAAAGTGGACATCGTCGAAAAGGAACCGTCCATCGGCGGCAAAATGGCCCAGCTGGACAAGACCTTCCCGACCCTGGACTGCTCGGCCTGCATCCTGACCCCGAAAATGGTGGACGCGGCCCAGCATCCCAACATCCGCATCTTCACGTACAGCGAGGTGGAAGAGGTCCGCGGCTTTGTCGGCCAGTTCGAGGTCGACATCCGCAAAAAGGCGCGCAGCGTCAAAGCCGACATCTGCAGCGGCTGCGGCATCTGCACCACCAAGTGCCCGTCCCGCAAGGCCGACAGCGAGTTCGATGCCGGTCTGCGCAAGCGCGGGGCCATCTACATCCCCTTCGCCCAGGCCATCCCCAAGGTGCCCGTCATCGACCGGGCGCACTGCCTCAAGTTCCAGACGGGCAAGTGCGGCGTGTGCTCCCTCGTGTGCCCGAACAAGGCCATCGACTACACGCAGCAGGACGAGATCGTGACGGAACAGTACGGCGCCATCGTGCTGGCGACGGGCTTCGACCTGCTCGACCTGAAGCATTTCGGCGACCTCGGCTGGGGACGCAGCAAAGACATCATCACATCGCTCCAGCTGGAGCGGCTGACCAACGCCGGCGGCCCGACGGAAGGCCACCTGGTGTGCCCCTCGACGGGCAGGCAGCCGAAAAAGGTCGTCATCGTGAGCTGCGTCGGCTCGCGCGACACTTCGGGCCGGGGCAAAACGTACTGCTCCAAGATCTGCTGTATGTACAACGCCAAGCATGCCATGTATATCCGGGAAAAATATCCCGATACGGACGTGACCGTGTTCTACATCGACGTGCGTACGCCCGGCAAAGGCTTTGACGAGTTCCAGCGCCGCGCCGTCGAGGAATACGGCGTCCACTATATCCGCGGCCTCGTCGGCAAAGTCGACGTGCACAAGGACGGCACGCTGCACCTGACGGCGTCCGACCTGAACAGCGGCCGCCAGCTGGAAATGGAACCGGACCTGATCGTCCTGGCGGCAGCCGTGACGGCGTCGCCGGACGCGCGCAAAATTGCGGGCCTGGTGACGGCCAGCATCGACAACGACGGCTTCTACGTGGAAGCCCATCCGAAACTGCGGCCCGTGGAAAGCCCCACGGCAGGCATCTTCCTGTCGGGCATGTGCCAGGGACCGAAGGATATACCCGAAACGGTTTCCCAGGCAGGGGCGGCGGCCGTCAAGGCCATCGGCCTGCTCTCGAAGGACAAGCTGCTGACGAATCCCTGCACGGCCCGCTGCAACGAAGCGGTGTGCAGCGGCTGCCAGTCCTGCGTCAAGGTCTGCCCCTACGGCGCCATCGAGGCCGTGGAGAAGACCGTCATCACCCTGGAAGGTAAAAAGGAACAGCGTTCCGTGGCAGTGGTCAACGAGGCCCTCTGCCAGGGCTGCGGCGCCTGCACCGTCGCCTGCCCGTCGGGCGCGATGGACCTGAAAGGCTTCTCGAATCAGGAAATCATGGCGGAGGTGGATGCCCTATGCTGGTAAACGAAGATGGAAAGACCGCCGCGCCGGAAACGAAATCCTTCGAACCGAAAATCGTGGCCTTCTGCTGCAACTGGTGCAGCTACGCCGGGGCCGACGGGGCCGGGACGGCGCGCAAACACTATCCGGCCAATGTGAAGATCATCAAGGTGCCCTGCTCCGGACGGGTGAACCCCCTGTTCGTGCTGCGGGCCTTCCAGAAAGGCGCCGACGGCGTCATCCTCTGCGGCTGCCATCCCGGCGACTGCCACTACATGACGGGCAACTACTATACCCGCCGCCGCCTGACGCTGCTCATGAGCATGCTCGACTACCTGGGCGTGGCCAAAGACCGCCTGCGCGTGGCCTGGGTCTCCGCCTCGGAAGGCGCGCGGTTCGCGGAAGTCATGAACGATTTTACGGCGCATATTGCGTCCTTGGGTGAGAATGTGAAACTGAGGGATATGCGATGCAGAAAATAGAGGAATTGATGCGGGTGAAGGCAGCCGCCCTGCTGCAGGACGGTACGGCGGACTGCGTCCTGGCCTGGCGGAAAGGGGAGTTTCCCTACGACCACGCCACGGCCGTCTTCCACACGAACGAGGAACTGCAGGAGTTGACGTATGACTGCTTCTGCCCGGCCAACCTGGCCAAATACCTGATCCAGACCTCCCGGGCGGGGAAAAAGGCCGCCGTGTTCCTGAAACCCTGTGACACCTATGGCGTCAACCAGCTGCTCAAGGACCACCGCATCCGGCGGGACCTGGTCCATGCCATCGGGACGCCCTGCGGCGGCATGCTGGACATCAGGAAGATCCGCGCGGCGGGCTGCCGCGGCATCCTGGCCATCGAAGACCGGGGAGACGACGTGGTTGTGACCTGCGCCGGCGGCACGGTGACCCTGCACAAGGCCGATGTACTGCTCCGCAAGTGCCTGGCCTGCAAGGGCAATGACTACAAGATCGCCGACGAGGAAATCGGCACGAAACAGGCGGTGCCGCAGGCACCGGCCGACCGGTTCGCCGAGGTGGAGGCCATCGAGGCCATGACGCCGGAAGCGCGCTTTGCCTTCTGGCAGCAGGAGCTGTCGCGGTGCATCCGCTGCAACACCTGCCGCGACGTGTGCCCGGCCTGCAGCTGCGAACAGTGCATTTTCGACCATCCCGGCAGCGGCGCCGACGGCAAGGCCTACGCCGACGCCTCGCAGGAAGCCATGTTCCATGTCATCCGCGCCTTCCACGTGGCGGGCCGGTGCACGGGCTGCGGCGAATGCGGGCGCGTGTGCCCCGAAGGAATCCGTCTGGACCTTTTGAACGGCAAATTTGCCAAAGACATCAACACCTACTTCGGGCCGTACCAGCCCGGGGAAGACGCCGAAACAGCGGCGCCGCAGTTCACCTTCCGGCCCGGCGACCCCGACCCGGACACGGTGACGCAGAACGACGACAGGAGGGACGACCATGCTTAAGCTGAACTTGACGGACCTGGACAAGCTGCTGGCCGCCCTCTCGCGCGAGGGCAGGGTGTACGCCCCCTTCCGCCGCGGCGGGCGGACGGACTTCGCCTGGTACGCCGCCGACGGCAGCGCGGGCGAACCGGACTTGGAAAACTACACCGTAAAGGCCCCGAAAGATGTCCTGTTTCCCCAGGTGGAAACCTTACTGAAGTTCCACCAGGAAGGACGCAGGCTCGATTTGCAGGCAGCCCCCCTGCCGCAGGACAAGGTCATCGCCTTCGGCGTGCGGGCCTGCGATATCCGGGGCTTCGAGGTCCTCGATAAAGTGTTCCTGCAGGATCCGCAGGACGAATACTACAAGGCCCGCCGCGACAGCCTGACCATCATCGGCCTGGGCTGCAGCGAGCCGGAAGAGACCTGCTTCTGCCGCACCTTCGGCATCGACCCGGCCCATCCCGGTGCCGATGTGGACACGTGGGCGGCGGACGGCTGCCTCTACTGGGACGCCCGCACGGAAAAGGGCAAGGCCCTGACGGACGCCCTCGGCGGCAGCGTGCCTTTCACGGACGCGGGGGAGGAACCCGCCGCCGTGGCACAGCAGGCAGCGGCGCTGCAGGAACGGTGGGCGCAGCTGCCGCTCAACGGCCTGCACTTCGACGAACGCCTGGCGGCGCAGGAACTGCCGGCGTTCCACAGCCCGGTGTGGGAAAAGCTGGCGCCGACGTGCCTCGGCTGCTGCACCTGCACCTACGTGTGTCCCACGTGCCACTGCTTCGACGTGCGCGATGAGAAGACGGGCCCCTTCGATACGGAACGGTACCGCTGCTGGGACAGCTGCATGGACCGCGACTTTACGCAGATGCCCCACGGCAATCCGCGCAAAGGCCGGCTCGAGCGCTTCCGCCAGCGTTACATGCATAAACTCGTCTATTTCCCCGAAGACCACGAGGGCACTTTCGCCTGCGTCGGCTGCGGGCGCTGCCTGAAGGCGTGCCCCGTGAACCTGAACATCGTGAAGGTGGAACGGGCACTGACGGCCGCCATGGCGGACACGGCAAAGGAGGGGTCGAAATGATCAACAAGGACCGCATGATCCCCGTCGTGGGCGTGATTACGCCGGCGGCGGCAAACTGTTCGAGCATATGCCCGGGCAATGCGCCTTCCTCTCCGTACCGGGCCTCGGCGAAGCGATCTTTTCGATTACGTCGTCGCCGACGAACAAGGACTTCATGGAGTTCAGCATCAAGCGGACGGGCCGCATCACGGACTTTCTGGACGAGAACATGGTGGAAGGGCAGGAAATCGCCGTGCGCGGGCCCTTCGGCAACCATTTCCCCGTGGAAGGGCGCCTGAAGGGCAAGGATATGCTCTTCATCGGCGGCGGCATCGGCATGGCGCCCCTGCGCAGCGTCATCAACTACATGCTGGACAACCGCGGTGACTACGGCACCATCGACGTCGTCTACGGCGCGCGCAGCAAAGAGGATTTTGTGAAGTACGGCGAATTGACGGAGGACTGGCCGCACCATCCGGACGTACGGGTACATCTTACCATTGACCGCCCGGAAGACGGCTGGACGGGGAATGTAGGCTTTGTGCCGGCATTCCTCAAGGACCTGGCCTTTACGCCGGACAAGACGGTCTGCCTGTGCGGGCCGCCCATCATGATACGACGCTGGAGCTGCGCATGAAATGCGGCATCGGCAAATGCGGCCGCTGCAACATCGGCAAAAAGTACGTCTGCAAGGACGGTCCCGTCTTTACGTGCGACGAGCTGGACGATATGCCGGACGAATACTGATCCGGAGCAAGAGGAGGATTTCCCATGGAAGAAATGGTACATGTCACCCTGCTGGGTAAACGATATACCGTGCCGGCATCCCTCACCATCATGGATGCCATGGAGTACGCCGGCTTCAAGCTGATCCGCGGCTGCGGCTGCCGGAGCGGTTTCTGCGGCGCCTGCGCCGTGGTGTACCGCATGCTGGGGAAAACGGAAATCAAGGTGGCCCTGGCCTGCCAGACCAAAGTGGAAGAAGGCATGTGCGTCGGCCGTCTCGAATCGTATCCGGTGAACAAGCGCCGCTACAACGTGGACGAGCTGTCCCGGGACGAGAACATCGTCGGCCACCTGTATCCCGAAATCTACAGCTGCATCGGCTGCAACACCTGTACCAAGGGATGCCCCCAGGGACTGAACGTGATGCAGTACATTGCCGCCGCCCAGCGCGGGGACTACAAAAAGTGCGCCGAACTGTCCTTTGACTGCGTGTGCTGCAACATCTGCGCTTCCCGCTGCCCGGCCCAGATCACGCACAGCGCCGTCGGCCTCCTGGCGCGGCGCCTGACGGCGAAATACATCGAGCCGCCCTGCGCGCATCTGGAAGAGCGCGTGGCCGAAATCAAAAGCGGCAGATTCGACGCGGACCTGGCGAAGCTGAAGGCCCTGCCCGCCGAAGCGCTGCAGACGATGTACAATGCCCGCGTCATCGAGAAATAAGGGGGTAAGAAGATGAGCACATTTACGCAGGAAATGCTGGATTCCATGAAACTGGTGGAAGCTACCCGCGCGGAACGGCTGCACAAGGAACTGCCCCGTTTTTCGGCGGAAGAGAAGGACAAACTGCTGAAGGAGTTCCACCCCGACTACAGCGCCAAAGGCTTCACGGTCCTGTCGACGGGTCCCAGCAAGGGCTCCAAGGTGCCGAACGAACTGGCGGTCCTCCTGGAGGGCAAAAGCCGCCTGGAAGGCGTCAAGGTGGACCTGGGGCGCATCGACTATGAGACGGACGTCCTCGTCATCGGCGGAGGCGGCGCCGGCGCGGCAGCGGCCATTGAGGCCCATAACGGCGGGGCCGGGGTCCTGGTCGTGACGAAACTGCGCATGGGCGAAGCCAACACCATGATGGCCGAAGGCGGCATCCAGGCCGCGGACAAGGCCAACGATTCGCCGGTGACCCATTATCTGGACGCCATGGGCGGCGGTCATTACAAGAATATTCCCGACCTGCTGGAAGAGCTGGTTGAAAACGGGCCCCTGGCCATCGAATGGCTGAGCCGCCTGGGCGTGCTGTTCGACAAGGAAGCGGACGGCACCATGGTCACGACCCACGGCGGCGGCACGTCGCGCAAGCGCATGCATGCCTGCAAGGATGTGACGGGGGCGGAAATCATGCGCGTGCTGCGCGACGAGGTGCAGAACCTGGGAATCCCCGTGCTGGACTATGCGCCGGCCATCGAGCTCATCAAGGATACTGAAGGCAAAGCGGCCGGCGCCGTGCTGCTGGACCTGGACAGCAACGAACTGCTCGTGGTCCGGGCCAGGACGGTCATCCTCGCCACGGGCGGCGCAGGACGCCTGCATTACCAGGGATTCCCCACGTCGAACCATTACGGCGCCACGGCGGACGGACTCGTGCTGGCCTACCGCGCCGGTGCCCGCCTGATTTATGCGGATGCCATCCAGTACCATCCTACGGGCGTCGCTTTCCCGGCCCAGATTTACGGCGCCCTGGTGACGGAAAAAGTGCGCTCCGTCGGCGCCCAGCTCGTCAACAGCAAGGGCGTGGCCTTCATGAACCCCCTGGAAACGCGCGATGTAGCGGCGGCCTCCATCATCCGCGAATGCACGGCCCGCGGCAACGGCGTCAAAGCCCTGGACGGCGTCGCCCTGTGGCTCGACACGCCCATGATCGACATGCTGCACGGCGCAGGGACCATTGAAAAACGCATTCCCGGCATGCTGCGCATGTACCAGAAATTCGGCATCGACCTCCGCAAGGAGCCGATCCTCGTCTATCCGACGCTGCACTACCAGAACGGCGGCATCCTGATCAACAAGGACGCCGAGACGGAAATCCCGGGCCTCTTCGTGGCCGGCGAAGCCGTAGGCGGCATCCACGGCACGAACCGCCTCATGGGCAACAGCCTGCTCGACATCATCGTCTTCGGCCGCATCGCCGGCGAAAAGGCGGCGGCCCGGGCGAAGACCGTGACCCATGGCGCCCTCAGCCTGGACCACGTGGCCGCTTTCGCTGCAGAACGCGAGGCGGCCGGCATCCATACGGAGACGCTGTCGCCGAAGCTGCTGCCGACTTACACCCATGGACGTAAAACCAGGTAACAAACAGGGCCGTACACTCCCAACGTAAAAATAACCCCTGTGACAAGGTTTTTCCTGCGGCGCCGCGCTTGCGCGCGCCTATTGCAGGAAAAACCGTCACAGGGGTTTTCGCTTGCCAGTGTATCCCGGATGCCTTACCAGCCGGCATGCCAGGCCCGGGGGCTGCGGTTGGGTTTCGCCATCTTATGGTAACGGCGGTTTTCTTGCTTGTTATCCTTCTTGTACTTCTTTGCTTCCTTTTTTGGCGGTTTCCGGTATTCGTTATCCGACTTTTTGGGCGGCTTGCGGTATTTCCGGCTGTCCCGGTTCTCTTTCGGCGGTTTCCGGAATTCGCCGTCCTTTTTCGGCGGTTTCCGGAACTTGTCCTTGTCCCTGCTGTCCAGTGTTACGGCCTGGCCCGCCGGCAGGAGGGAGGTACGGTCCGGCGCGACGGCGGCGGACATTTTGGGAGCGGAAAAAGCGGCGGATTCTGCCGCTTCTGCCTGGCCGGGCAGGCCGGCATGGACGGAAATGAGGGCGGCTGCAACGGCAGCCAGGAATAAGCCAGTGTTCTTCTTCATATAAAACAACTCCTTTACTTACTTCGTGGACCGGCCTCCGGCCTTCCTGTGCCGAATCGTGTTCCACAGCAGGATTACGGGAAATTCCCGCATTCCGTTTTACTGGCTTCAGTATAGAGTTTTGTTGTTGCAAAACTGTGGTCAAATTGGTTCGGTTTTTTGTCAAAACCGTCTGCAGAGCCGCCGTACGGCAGATAAATTGAAAACATCCTGTGAACTGCGGTGCTGACGGTTCCTTTTACAAACGCGGTCCGGGAATGAGAAAAAGCCGTACTGCCGGAAGTTCTTCCCCGTAGTACGGCTTCTTTTCTGCTCCTGCGGCCGTTCACTTTGCCGCTTCTTTGCCTGCCTTTTCTGCTTTTACACGTTCCTCGCGGGCAGCCTTTTTATCTTTTTCCCCCTTTTTCTCTCGGGCTTCTTTTTTAACGGAATCCTTGTCTTCCCCGCCACGGCCTTTGTCCTGCAGCAGGATGGTCAGGCGGGCCTGCGCGGCGGCGGGATCGGATACCCCGTCCCAGGTCATGACCGGCTGCCTGCCGACCATCAGGACATTGCCGCTGGTGGATACGGCGCCCGGTTCCTTGTCCGGGTTGTGGAACACGGCGGCCAGGTTGCCGGCAATCAGGTAGGCCCGTTCCTTGCCGCTCATGGAATCCGTGTCCTCCGGCGTCAGGAAGGGTTTGCCGTGAATCAGCACTTCGCCCGTGCCGGCATCGACTTTGACCTTGTTGTTGCTCCATTTCGTGATACACTTGCTGTACGTGTCGCGGCGCGAGATGCTGCGCGGATGGTCGTTGAACAGTTCGCCGAATCCGCCGCCGCCGTTGCCGTTGCGTTCCACGATGCGCTGCCACAGGGCCGCGCCGCCGCCGATGTTGTAGCCGGCGCCGACGGCATAGTCGAAGCCGAGCTTGTCGGCCTGCGATTCCATGGGCTTCGTCACCAGTTTGGCCGTACCGACGGCATTCAGCAGGGTGGCGCCGATGTAGGATGCCGCGTTCGGGTTCTGGCTGGCATACAGGGCCGCAATCAGGGAAACGGGCAGGCCGCGGGTCACGCCCCTGGCCGGATGGTGCTTTTCGCCGTGGGCCAGTTCGTGGCCGAGGACGAAGGCCATTTCGTCTTCATTGTAGTTCAGCTTCTGGAACGCGCCGATGTTGACGCTCACGTTGTGGCCCAGCGTGCAGAAGGCGTTGAAGGACCGCTCGTTGTTGACGAAGTATTCATAAGGCTGCGTGCCGATGGTGGATTTGGGTTCCTGCGCCGCGATGGACGCGCTCAGGCGGCCCATAAGGCGGTCCAGCATGGCGTTGGCCGCCGGATCCCCGTTGACGCCGTATTTATCCTTGATCTGGTCCATGTACTCGTGCCGGCCTTCATTGTCCAGGTAATGCACCTGGCGGCTCAGGTAGGCATACTGGGCCCCCACTTCGAAGATGGCGACGGCGGCGGACCCCCAGTCCGTGGCATAAGCCGGCCGCGCAATGACCGCCGTGCCCGTCGTCACAGCCAGTGCCGCCGTCAGTACCGACACTTTGGACAACAGGCTTCTTTTCCACATAGTTCCCATCATTTTCCCATCCCTTTTCTCCTGATGCGATGTACCGCGCCGCAGCGCCGTTCATGGCGATGGTACGGTGCAGGCGGTTTATTTTGTTACCTATTATATCACGGGAACAGGGAAGAGTTGTCACCGAATTATGGCAAAACGGGAAAAAGTGCATGGAAATACATAAGAAATTTTCATTTTTTAATAAGATTTATCGATACGAAGGGGTTTCAACACATGGTAAAGTAAATTTTGTTACATTTCAACAGGATGGTAGTAACAAAAAAGCATAATAATTATATTTTACTGCATATATCTTGCTATATGTCCGGATTATGATATAATGAACACCATAAAAGTTCAGATTGTGTACAGTCTGTGAACTTTTAGTCTTTTAGTCCCGTATTATGAAATCGTTGCAACAGAAAAAAGGGACCGGTACCAATCCGGGCAGAGGAAACTAGGCAACTCGCGCCAAACGGGTGGGTTCGGAAACGGATTCCCCAGCAATGATTTTGTAATAAAAAATTTGAGAGGGGAGAAATCCACCATGAAGAAATCTTTAGTACTGGCCATGGCTTTGGCCCTGGGCGTAACGGCTTCTGCTTACGCCGCCAACCCGTTCTCCGATGTACCTGCCGGCCACTGGGCGTATGACAGCATCGCAAAACTGGCTGCTGCCGGCGTTATCGACGGCTACGGCGACACGACCTTCAAAGGCGACCGCCTGATGACCCGCTACGAAATGGCGCAGATTGTCGCCAAGGCGATGGCAAAGGGTGCCAACGTGGACAAGCTGGCCGCTGAATTTGCGGACGAGCTGGATGCCTTGGGCGTCCGTGTGGCGGCGCTGGAAAAGAAATCCGACAATGTGAAGATCACCGGCCAGATCCGTTACAGCTATGAACACCAGAAATTCGACAAGGACGGGGCGGATCTGTCCAAGTATTCCAAAGCCCGCCTGCGTACCCGTCTGATCTTCACGGGTAAAGTGAATGACAACTGGGATTATGTGGCCCGTGTGGAAAACAACCAGTACTTCCATAAAGACGGTAATCATATCAACAATGATAACAAAGAATATGCCAACGATTACACTGGCGAAGACGAAGACGTCAAGATGAATCACGCTTACTTAACTGGTCGCCTGGGTGGTGTCGATATCAGTGCCGGCCGCCAGGACCTGTGGCTGGCCGATGGCATGGTGTACGATGACCTGCTGGATGGCGTTCAGGCCACTTTTGGCGACAAGTTCCAGGTCAGCGGCTTCTACGGCAAAGTGACCGAGGCCTTTGACAACACGGACGATGATCCGAGCGACAAGGCTTGGGGCATCAATGTCAACACGGCCCTGGGCCATGCGACAGATATCTTTGCCGGCTACACGGAAGTCTCCTTCAAGCATGAAAACAGCAGCCGGTATGTCAGCAGCGACGATGCCGGTAAAGTGATGTTCAATGAAGACAAGGCCAAAATCACCAATGCCGGCCTGAAATTCAACATCACCGATGACGTTGCCCTGACCGGCGGCTATCTGCATACCAATGCAGAAGACAACGACAACGGCTGGTACGCCGTATTGGATCTGTGGGGTGCTGATTACAAGAAACCCGGCTCCTTCGGGTTCCAGGCCGTCTACTACGACCAGCCGGCCATGTCCGCCCAGATGCACACCATGAGTGCCGACCTGTACGAAACCGGCCTTGCATCCGACGGCTTTAAGGGGTATCAGGTAGCTGCTTCCTACACGGTTGCCAAGAACATGATGGCCAGTGTCCAGTACTACGACCTGAAGAGCAAGGAAGATTCCGGCAACAAGGTAAAGACCATCTGGTCCGAATTCCAGCTGCGCTTCTAATCGTACCTGTCGCAGGGAAAATTCCATATTCATCAATCAGGAGGGACTGCTTCGGCAGGCCCTCCCTTTTATGATTCATCGAACCGGCTGCCCAGTCTGCCATACAGATTTCGATACTTTGTAGAAACGAACAATACAAGGACTGCCTGGGAATTTGAAAAACTTTTAGGGTATTGAATTGCGATTGTCTATACCGAATCGGAATTTGTAAAAACATACCGCCATGCTAAAATTTAAGTAAAGCAAGCAGGAAGCGTCAAGTTGTGCATAAAACGCAATATACTTTTCTGCCTGCGGTTTTCTCCGATATTACGAAACGTACGAAAGAAGAATCATTGGATAGTGACATCCGGGTAGAGGAAACTAGGCAACTCGCACCAGAAAGATGGAGCTGTAAGAGTGGTTCTCCTGGGGGACGTTTTGTAATAAATAAAACGTTTTCTGACAAAGGAGGAAAACACGATGAAAAAATCTTTAGTACTGGCCATGGCTATGGCTCTGGGCGTAACGGCTTCTGCGTATGCAGCCAATCCGTTCTCCGATGTACCTGCCGGTCACTGGGCTTATGACTCCGTCGCCAAACTGGCTGCTGCCGGCGTCATCGACGGTTACGGCGACACGACCTTCAAGGGCGACCGCCTCATGACCCGTTATGAAATGGCCCAGATTGTGGCTAAG
>ONAN01000035.1 GCA_900315805.1 uncultured Selenomonadales bacterium | reverse complement strand
GCCTCCTTGTTATTTTTTGGTTTTGGGTTAAACCTATTGTAACAAATGCTCTCTCTTTTTTCTTTTTATTTCTGTAACATATGTTTTATCACATTACATGCCGGAAGAATTGCCGTCGCAAAAAGGCCCGGTCCGCGCACGGGCCGGGCAATTACGACATTCAAAATATGGAGGTTATTGATTAACATCTGCACCAAGAAATTGGGAAAATCGCTATGTTCGGGAAAAATCCCGACAATCCGCCGGTGCCGCGCGGCACACGCCGAAACGCGGAATCGGCCGTGCGCCGGCAGGACGGCAGACTGCTTTAAACAAAAAGAAATACTATAAAAACTCCTGAAGAAAAAAATTTTGCGTAATACTGAAAGAGGCAGTTCAACACCGCCTGAAGAGGATTGTTGAAAAAGGGCGGACTACGTCCGTATCCTTCGTTATCTTCACCGTATCGCCCTGTACGACGACGCGGTTGGCAAAAACGGCACCGTTCACGGACGCGCCGTTCCGGATATACACAGTTCCCTCACAAAGGATGAGGGCTTTCGCGAAATGGACTTCCTCTCCGAGGACGAGATCCTCGCCGGCGATGATGACGACCCGGTCGGGGAACTCGATATGGTCCTGGAAGATGCCCGTCCGTTGAAAGACCAGTATGCCTGTACCGGTCACGATTCCGTTCCGTTTCAAAGTGAAACGGTCCCGGATGACGTACATCCTGCGCATCGGGATCCCGTCTTTTGCCATGTCATTACCGGACGTAAAGCCGCCCTCGACCCAGTTCCGGAACGAATCGACCTTGAATTCCGGAAAGGACGCACCACATGAGCTTGCATACAGCACGCCATTTTTCGCGAGCGTCTCCGCGCCTGATACACTCCCCCGCACCGTCAGCGGTGCCTGGGAAGCCTGTCGGCAGATAAGTTCCGGAACGCGCATCAACAGGTGATGTACCGTATATGCGTTCCCGTCGGCATCCGCCGCAGATGCATGCAAAAGACGAAGTCCCAGGGGCGGATACCGTTGGACTCTGGTATACGCTCCGACTTTCCTGCTGCCCGGGTACAGTGACCCCAGGGGCAGTCTCAAGTCCGTCAATGGTTCCGTCTTTTCCCTCGCCAGCTCCCGCAGCATCAGGGAATTGGCAATCACTTCCAGCTGTTCCCGGTAAAGGACCTCCTGCCAGGCGCGCCCTTCGTCCCGCAGCATGAGTGCCAGGGAGAGGGGTACCACGCTGAGGATCAGGCATGCCACAAGCAGGGAGATCCCGATAAAACCGTTACAACCGGCCGGCCCGTTCCGCGGGGAACGGATACCGGACTTTTCAGGAAACCTGTACAACCGTCCCGTTCAGGGAAGCGAGGACTTCGCGGAAGGTACGCCGGCGCCCGCAGGCCCGGTCTTCCAGGGTCAGCACGACTTCCACTTCCCTGTCCGACAGTTTGTGCAGTTTCCAATTTTTAACCAGGACATCCGTATCCGAATTCGGGACGATTCCGATATCCTTCCCGAACTTCCGGATGCCGCGATACAGGACGCCCCGCTTTACATAGAAACTGACCATGGTGTGTCCGTTCGACTGGTGGCATTGCAGCGTCATCGAAGAACCGTCCCGTTCCGGATCGCCATACAGGAAGACCTGCACGCTCTGGTCGGATAGTTCGCTTTTTACCAGACTGAGTGAATAGCGTGCGGCCCTGTACAGCCGCAGGTCCGACAATAGGAGGGACCCGCTCCGTACCAGGGACTGGAAATGGGCCAGGACCACGCAGGGCAGCAGTAAAAGGAGGAACAGCACGAGCTGTAATTGAAGCAGGATGAAACCGGTTCTTTCTTTCCTCATTCTTCCTCCCTTTCCGCAGCAGGCAGTCACGGCGGCGCCACAAATTCCATGCGGCTGGCGGCCACCCTGCCCTTTGCGTCCCGGACCAGGCGGACCTGCAGGAGATGCGGGCCCGCTTCCCGTTTTTCCACGGTGACCGTGTACCCGGGGGGAGGCAGTGGACCCTTCCCTTCCCCGGGCATCTGCGGATACGTTAAAACGGAAAAACACTGCGTCAGTTCATTGTGCCATATCATGGCCTGCGTCGTGCGGTACAGACAGGTCAGCACGGAAGCGGTCAGCAGCATCAGCGCCGCCGTGACCGGCAGCAGCGTCAGCAGCACAAAACCGCGGTTTCCTTCTTTCCTTTGTCCAGGCATATACATACCGCAGCCGCTCCTTATCCGTCCGTTACCTTGATCCGTCCTGTAACGGGCTGGATTTCCACTTGTTTCTTCAGCCCGGGGAACCCCTTGACGGCCAGCGTGAAGATGCCGGTACTGCGCGGGGATCCCAGGGTCGTAAACCGGATTTCCTGAAACGGCATGGCAGCAAAATATACCGCCGTGCCGTAATCGGCCAGGAAGTCTTTCCGCCGCACCTCGTTCGTACCCCGTAAAATCCGATAACCATGTCTGTTGTCTTTGTACAGGTAGATGCTTGTGGATTCCCTGGCCGGACGGGACCGGAAGATGCTGTCCGCCCGGATCTGCTGCAAATCGAGTACGAATCCGTTCGTTACCGTTTCGAGCTGCAGCCTCGCCACGTGGCGTACCAGGCCGCCGTACCCCAGGGTCAGCAGACCCGCGAACAGGGTGACGACGGTCACGCCGAGCAGCGCTTCCAGCAGGAGGTAGCCTCCCCTCCCGTCTTGTTTTTCTGACATCATTTTGCAATCACTTCAATGTCGTTGTGTGAATGGCCTGCCGTCAGGGATTACCAGGCGTCTGTTCCCCGTCCTGCGGGGGAGTTTTGCCGGATTCGTTTGTCGTACCTGACTGGATTTCGTTAGACTTGATTTCCTTGCCGGCAGAATTCTGGCCTTGAATGAAATAGGTTCCGTCCTTATTATCATGGAACACCAAGTCGTTGTTCTTGGCATCCTTCAGGTCACTGTTCTTCAGATATACCGGGAACAGGGCTTTCAGATTCGTCGGCAGGGTGCCCTTATCCAGCTTGTACAGGGCGACGGCCTGGTCGGCGGTCATCAGGTCATTCTTCAACTTGGCGTCCCGGGCCTTGGCACCTGCGCCGTCAATGGACGGGATGAGCATGGTGGCCAGCACGCCCAGGATAACCGTTACGGCAATGACTTCAATCAGCGTGAAGCCGCCGTTCTTCTTTTTCGTTCGCGAGGAACGAACCAACTTGTGTTTGATATTCTGCAACAAAATATCCCTCCGGTCTCATTGATACGCCGGCATCTGCGTCATGACCGAGAACAACGGCGATACCATGACGGCGATGGCCGCGAAGACCACCGTTGCAATGATCATAACCAGGAGCGGCTCCAAAATGGTTTTGAGTTCCCGGATCCTCTGCATGAGTTCCTGCTCACGGATTTCTGCCGCTTCCGACAGCATTTGGGACAAGTTGCCTGAGTTCTCCCCAATGCGGAGGAACTCCAATGTCACCTGGCTGAACAGATTGCCTGCCTGGGTTGCTGACGCGGCGATTCCGAGGCCGTGGAGGATACCATCGGCAAACCGGTCCGCCTGCAGCCGCATCTCCCCGTCTTCCACCGTCCTCACCGCGAGGCGGATGGCTTCCGGGAGCGCGATACCGCTCCGCAGGAGCAGGGCCAGCATCTTCACGAACCGCACTTCCAGATAGGAGCGGCGCAGCCCGTGGATACCCGGCAGTCTGAAAACCAGGGATACGAGTTCCTTCCGTTTTTGATATAAGACTTTTCCGGAAACGATCAGGACGGCCGCAAGAGCCAGAAAGTGCTGCCCTATCAATCGCTTCAGGAAAAGAAGATTCCGCAAAAGCCGTGTTTCCGGAACACCCAGGGATGCGTACAGGGTCGTGAACATCGGGAGCAGTTCCACGCTGAAAAAGACGATTGTCACGCAGGAGACAACTATCAGAAAAGCAGGATACGCCAGAATACCGCGTACATATTTACATAATTTGTCTTGTCGCCTGTAATACGCAGCCAACGCCTTCAGCACTGCATTCAATTCGCCACCCAGCTCACCAGCTTCCACAACGGCGACACTTTGGGGGGGAAAGGCGCGCGTCTGTTTCTGCATGGCGCCGGAAAGCGGAAGGCCCTTCTTCAGACCCGCACTCAGACGGCGGGAAACATCACAGAGCTTTACGTTCGGTCCGGAACTCATCATATCCAATGCCTGTGCAATGGAAATTCCTGCTTCCAGCAGCGTGTAGAGCTGCTGAAAGAATTTGGCCCTTTCTTTGTGTTTGATCGTCTTGCCGGCAAAAAAGGCGGGATCCTTCCAG
Source organism: uncultured Selenomonadales bacterium (assembly GCA_900315805.1). GTDB lineage: Bacteria > Bacillota > Negativicutes > Acidaminococcales > Acidaminococcaceae > Succiniclasticum. Next base: position 11,398 of record ONAN01000035.1, on the reverse strand, counting down.
GAAGACCGCTTCACCTTTTCGATTCCGATGACATAGCCGTAGTTCGCACGGACGAAGTCAGCTACTTCCTGCTCCGAGTCCGCAAATATTTCTCCGGAACAGTTTTTACCGGCGGCGCTGCGGGCCCGCCATCGGAACTGCCGCAATGTGTCTCACCTCCTTTTGCCTTTTCCATGTATCACGATACCAGACAAGAGGGAGAAAAGATAGGGTAGTTTTCCGAAAATTACAAAAAGTTATCCACAGATTTGCCGTTTTTTGGTTTTTTTTTGCAAAATGCTGGTACGACTCCCCTTTTTGGCCCTACTTATCCACATTCCATGTGGATAAGTAAAACTGCCGGACAAAAAAACGCAAGCCACATGGCTGTGACTTGCGCTTCTGTTCCGTATTTTCTTTTCAGCCGTTCCATTCCGTCCCATCGGCCAGGGTGATGCGGTGGCCGTTACGGTTCACCGCGGCGCCCGGTTCGACGGTCAGGCTGGTCACGCTGGCATCGTCCGTCAGGTTCCACGTGCTGCCCGCCTTCAAGGTGACGACGGCATTCTCCGGGACGGCCTTGCCTTTTTCCGCATTTTCCACGATGCGGATGGTGCCATCGAGCTTCGTATGGCCCGCCAGGGTCAGGGTCATCCGGGATACCGTATCGACGGTCAGATTGCCCTGCAGGGTCATGTCCTTCAGCGTCACGTCGGCCGTGCCGCCGTTTTTGCCGGCCGTCCCCCAGCCGCGCACGGCGCTGTTTCCGGCCACCAGGAGCAGGTTCTTCGCTGCATCGTCCTGAACCAGCTGCACCTTGTCCAGCACGATGTCGCAGGACGTGTTGGTCACATAAATCAAATCACCGGCGTGCCCCGTCAGGGAGCCGCCCTGCATGGAAAAGTGCGACTTGCCCTGCTCCGCGTCTCCGGACATGGACTGGTAGATCATGACCGTATGGATGTTCTCTTCCGTTATGTTCTGCGTGCCGCTGCGCCCGGGCATGGGCCGGGAAGCGCTCATGCGGCCCGAGGCCGTGCAGTTTTCCAGATGGATGGCGTTCTTCCCTTCGATGACGGCTGCTTCGGAATTCGCGGCGTCCAGCACGGCGTTCTTGACGGTAATGTCCGCCGTGGAATAGATGGCGGGAGAGCCGTAACCTTCCGTCTTATAGGTACCGCCGTCCACCACGACGGTGCCGCCGCCCCGGTCTGACCGGATGGAGGCTGCCGAATTGCCCGTCGTGTGGATCTGCAGGTTGGCGGCGCAGGTCGTGCCGCCGCCCGTCGTCTGGATGCCGCCGGAGTTGTTCCCCGTCGTCTCGATGACGGAATCGGAAATGGTCACTTTGGTGCCTTTGCCGTAGCTGAAGACGCCGTTGCCGTTCCGCGCGGACGAATGGACCTTCGCATTGCGGATCGTCACCTGGGCTTTGTCCGTGGCGAGGAAGGCCGCGTTTTCACCCCAGAAATCGCCGGCTTCCGTATTGGAGGCCTTGCCGGCTGTCTTCTCAATCTGCACGTCGTCCAGCGTCACGTCGGCTCCCGTCACGCGCAGGGCATTTTCCGAATCCTTGGCGGAACGGTAGGTCTTCCCTGTCACGGCGGTTTTGGACTTGAGGTTCGTGGCGGCCGTTCCCTGCGTGAACTGCCGGGCGCCGAAGCCGCCGGGCGGTGCCTGCATCGGGCCTTTTCCCTGCGGGGGCTGCCCCATGGGCGGATTGCCGGGAGGCGGGCCCATGGGAGGCCGTTCCTGGAAAGACTGCCCTGTCAGGGAAACCATCGTTTCCTGCATCTGATTCTGCGTTCCCTGCGTCGTTTCGGCCGCCCAAGCCGTCCCGGACAGGATGGCCGTCAGCGCCAGGGCACAGGCGATTTTTGCGGTAATTTTTCTGTTCATTGCTGTATGCTTCCTTTCCTTGTTTCCCCGAAGCATACTCCTAAAATATGTCTATGGTGTGTCCCTATTCGGGCAGTTCTATGACAGGCTGCCATTTTGGGAAAAAACAACGGACCTGCGTCACCTTGTCGGTGATACAGGTCCGCTTTTATACCATTTCAATTTTTACCCACAGCCGGCAGCGCCGTCACCATTTTTCCGGGATGCGCGTGTCCGTGCCGTTACGGAACATGACCATGTTGCCACGGGCCAGCAGTTCCTCCTTGCCTGACCGGACGACGACGTCGACGAAGATCATGTGGTGCGTCGCCTTCATGATGCGGGCTTCGGCAAAGATGCGCGGCATGGTCTTGAGCGGCACGCCCTTGATGTAGGAAACGTCGGAATGGAGCGTGACGACGTGGGCCCCTATGGTCAGGCACACCGCGCCGGCCGCGTTGTCGATGAGGGCTTCCATGGCGCCGCCGTGCAGGTAGCCGGCCATGTTTCCCTTGTCGGAATCCATGTCCATGTGCAGCAGCGCGCGGCCGCACTCCGTTTCGTCAATCTGCATGCCGCAGAAATTCGCGAACCCGCAGTCCTTGAAGATGGTCCGCAGGGTTTCGAGGCATTGTTGGGGATTCATCGGGACGTACTCCTCCTCGTTGTCGGGGTGGACAAAACACGCCGGTCCGTTCCCCCGGTTTTCTCCGCCCCGCCGCCGTTATTGCCGGCCGTCGCGGCAGATACTTCGTCCAGTGCCTCCGGATTCATCAGCCAGCGCCGCACGGAAATGTAGTACGCGCGGTACGGCTTTCCGTCCGGGCCCTTGACCAGGGCCGGGTTGCGGTACGATTCGTTGAGCTGGACGTGCATGTCGCCCTGCTCCCAGTCGAAGCTGGTGAAGCGGTACTGGAGCTGTTTGGTTTTGGTCTGGAAACTCTGCACGGACGGGGCGCCGTTGCGGGGCTGTCCGAAGAGGGCCGTCAGGTTCGTGACGGCGTTCTTCATGAGGGACTGCGCGATGGCCTCGTCGTCCGTCTGGAACAGGTATTCCAGGCTCTGGATTTTTCCGTTGTGCAGGCCGGCGTACACCTTTTCATCCACATGGGCCACGACGGGCTGCGTCGTGATGTTCACGACTTCGTCCAGCTCGATGCGCTGCGGTGTTTCCTGAACGGTCCGCCACTGTTTGTGTTTCCCGGACAGGCGTTTGTGGAACACCTCCACGGGATCCGTGAGCTGCACTTTGTAGAAACCGTCGGCCACGGTCGTGACCGCGGTCAGCGCTTCCTGATAATTATCGCCGCCTTTGGCCTGGGCAGGCTGGGCCGCCAGGACCAGGAACGCGGTAAAGAAGGCTGCCAGGACGGTGCCCAGGCGGCCTATGCCATTTTGTTTCATGATACAGGCTCCTTTGTATAATTGACTGGCTTTACAGTTTCATTATACCTGCCGCAGCCTGTCCGTTCTGCAAACTTTTTGTTACAAGCAGGAAGGATTTTCCGCCTGTCCGCGGCAGTGTTCAGACGACCTGGAAAATGAAGAACTTCAAATAGAACGTTTCGGGCACGTTCCACAGCACGGGATGGTCCGGCGCCTGCTGGCGCACTTCCACCTGGCGGAGGGAGACGCCCGCTTCCTGCGCCGCGTCATGCAGCATTTCGATGAACAGTTCCTCCGTCATGAAATGGGAGCAGGAACAGGTGGCCAGGTAACCGCCGCGGGGCAGCAGCTTCATGGCCTTCTTGTTGATGTCCTTGTACCCGCCCGTGGCATTGCGCACGGTCTTGCGCGATTTCGTGAAGGCCGGCGGGTCGAGGATGATGAAGTCGTAGTCCTTGCAATGGGCCGCTTCCAATTCGTCCAGCAGGGCGAAGACATCGGCCTGCCGCACGTCCATGACGTCGGCCACGCCGTTCTTTTCCGCGTTGATCCGCGCCATTTTGCAGGCTTCGGCACTCACGTCGACGGCGGTCACATGGGCCGCGCCGCCTTTGGCCGCGTTGAGGGCGAAGGAACCCGTATGGGTGAAGCAGTCCAGGACATGCTTGCCTTTGGCGATGCGCGCCACGGACTGGCGGTTGTATTTCTGGTCCAGGAAGAAGCCCGTCTTCTGGCCGTTTTCCACGTCCACATCGTAGAGGATGCCGTTTTCGTCAATGGTCGTGATGCACGACGCCGGCACGGGCTCCCCGGCCAGGGGATACCAGCCCTTGCCCTGCTCCAGGCCTTCGAGGGCCCGGATCTTGACATCGTTGCGCTCGTAGATGCCGGACACGGTTTCGCCCATGTCCCGCAGGACTTTGACCATGAGCGGGAACAGGACATCTTTCCGCACCTCGATGCCCAGCGACAGCGTCTGGGTCACGAGGATGTCGTTGTAACGGTCGACCGTCAATCCCGGGAACTGGTCCGCTTCGCCGAAGACGAGGCGGCAGCAGCGGAAGTCCTTGCCGGGCATGACCGTGCGGCGGTAGGCGAAGGCATACTGGAAACGGCGTTCCCAGAAGGCGGCGTCGAATTTGTCGTTCGTGTTGTTGGACAGGATGCGGACGCGGATTTTGGAATGGTCGTTCACGAAGCCCGTGCCCAGGTATTTGCCTTTCTGGTTCACCACGTCGACCAGGTCGCCGTTTTCATAGGTCCCTTCGACTTTCGTCACTTCTTCGCCGTACACCCAGGGATGGCCGGGGCGGACGGTCCGTTCGGCCTTTTTCGTGATGTAGAATTTCGGATAGGTGCGCATGGTTGCTCCTTAGTGCTTTGCCGTATCGGTATCGGGCAGTTTTTCGCTGCCGTCGTTCATGAGGAACAGCAGGCCGTCGTGGTACTGCTTCCAGAACGGGGCGAAGATCTCTTTCAGGATCTTGTCCGATGTATCGCTGTTGACGGGCTCGGCAATGCCCTGGAAAATCAGGTTGAACCGGTCCAGGAAGGCCTGCATGGCCAGGGTGTTGAAGATCTTGCCCATGGTGATCTCGTCCAGGTGCAGGGGGATGAATCCGTCGTCCCGCAGGGCCTGGTAGGCCTTGGCGGCGTCCACGCGCTTTTCCAGCTGGTCCGCCACGTTGCGCCGGATGAGGCTGTCTGCCAGTTCCTGCTGCCGCTCGTTGACGATGCGGAAGCGCTGTTCCATGTTTTCGCGCTGCAGGTCCGTCAGGTCGGCCCAGGCGGCGTTCTTCTCGTCGAAGGCCTGCTTGAGCAGGGCCAGCTCCTCGCGCATATAGTGATACAGGGCCAGGGCGCCCAGGGGCACCGAGTAACCCCGCAGATGGATGCGCTGGGGTGCCAGCAGGTTCTCCTCCATCCGTTTGAGGCTCGCCGCGATGTCCTTGACGGCCTCCTGGTCCTTCTTTTTCTGCATGAACTCGTTCAGGTAGCCGTTGTGGCTCAATTCCTCCACGATTTCCTTCGCATATTTTTCTGCCTGATGCATGTCTCTAAAACCTTGCTTCCTTTTTGAATTTGTGCGCCGCAGGCCTTATTTCAGCTTGTCGTACTTGGCCTGCTCGATCTTGTAGACATCGTTCCCTTCGATGTCGATGCCCACGATGGCCGGAAAATCGACCACTTCGTAGCGGCGGATGGCTTCCGGGCCCAGATCTTCGTAGGCGATCATGGTCTCACTGCGGATGGACTGGGAAATGACCGCCGCCGTGCCGCCGATGGCGACGAAATAGACGGCATGATGCTTTTTGCAGGCTTCCACAACGGCATCGTTGCGCAGGCCTTTGCCGATCATGCCCTTCATGCCCTGTTCAATCATGGTAGGCGTGTATTTGTCCATGCGGCCGCTCGTCGTCGGGCCGGCGCTGCCCACGATTTCACCGGGTTTGGCCGGCGTGGGCCCTACATAATAAATGACCTGGTCTTTAACGTCGAAGGGCAGCTTTTCGCCGCGCTGCAGCGCTTCGTACATCCGCTTGTGCGCCGCGTCGCGGGCCGTGTAGATGGGTCCCGTGATGCGCACGAAATCGCCGGCGTGCAGGTTTTTCACAATCTCTTCCGTCAAGGGCGTCGTAATGTTCTTGATTTCCGCCATAATGGTCTACCCCCTTCTCAAAGTACCGCTTCCGCACGGCGTGCCGCGTGGCAGTTGAAGATGACCGCGCAGGGCAGTCCGCCGATATGGGTCGGGGCGTATTCGATGTTCACGGCCAGGGCCGTCGTCGTACCGCCCAGGCCGGCCGGGCCGACACCGGTCTTATTGACCAGTTCCAGCAGTTTGTCTTCCAGCTCGGCATATTTCGGGTTGGCATTGTGTTCGCCGATATTGCGGGCCAGGGCGTATTTCGCCAGCTCCGCGGCCTTTTCCGCATTGCCGCCGACCCCTACGCCGACCGTAACGGGCGGGCACGGATTCGGGCCGGCCGTCTTGACGGCTTCCAGCACGAAGTTGATGATGCCTTCCAGGCCGTCGGCCGGTTTCAGCATGCGCAGCTGGGACATGTTCTCGCTGCCGCAGCCTTTCGGAAGGACGACGAGGCGCACCTTGTCGCCCGGCACGATGCGGCAATGGATGATGGCCGGCGTGTTGTCCTTCGTGTTCTTGCGTTCGAAAATCGGGTCGTCGACGGACGATTTACGCAGGTAACCGTCCGTATAGCCCTGGGCCACGCCCTTGTTGATGGCATCCCACAGGTCGCCGCCCGTAAAGTGGACATCCTGGCCGATATCGATGTAGACCACCGTCAGGCCGGTATCCTGGCACATGGGCACGGCCTTCTTCGTCGCCAGCCGGGCATTTTCGATGATGGTGTCCAGAACCTGGCGTCCCAGCGGGGATTCTTCCTTCGTTTCCGCCTGTTCCAATTTGGACAGCACGCCCGCCGGCAGGTAGTAGCACGAGTCGATGCAGCATTTCGCAACGGCATCGGTCACTTTTTTGACGTCGATTTCACGCATGATCTGTTCCTCCTGTTCCTCTCGTTGCTGAATCAAGGGAGCCTCGCTCCCGATGGTCATTATGTATATTTTAATCTATTTGCCGGGAATATGCAAAAACCCGCCGGAACCGGATCCGGCGGGTCAGATTACGGAATCGGCCGGGCAGCTGTCACCCGGTCCTCATTCCGGTTATTCCATGGGAACGCCGTTGACGCGCAGGTACGTGCTGCGGCGGATTTCCTCGGGGTCTTTCTGTTCGCGGGCCACGCCCGTGTCCATCGCCGCTTTGGCGACGGCAGCCGCGACGGCGGGAGCCACGCGCTTGTCGAAGGCGTTGGGGATGACGTAGTCCTCCCGCAGCTCGTTTTCCGGAATCAGTTCGGCAATGGCATGGACGGCGGCCACCTTCATGGCCTCGTTGATCTCGCGGGCCCGGACGTCGATGGCGCCGCGGAACACGCCGGGGAACACGTTGACGTTATTGACCTGGTTCGGCGTATCGCTGCGGCCCGTGCCGGCTACCTTGGCACCGGCGGCCTTCGCGTCGGCATAGCTGATTTCCGGAACGGGGTTGGCCATGGCGAAGACGATGGGGTCCTTGGCCATGGAGCGGATCATGTCCTGCGTGAAGGCACCGGGTGCGGACACGCCGAGCAGGACATCGGCCCCTTTCACGATATCGGCCAGCTGGCCCTGGCGTTTTTCCTTGTTCGTCACCTTGGACAGGGCTTCCTGCACGCGGTCCAGGGGACGGCCGTTGTTGTCGCAGCCTTCGTAGAGGGCGCCGTGGTGCAGCATGACGGTGAGGTTTTCCGCCCCGGCGTCCACCAGCAGGCGGCCGATGGCCGTACCGGCGGCACCGGCGCCGTTCAGGACGATCTTCGCGGTGCGGATGTCCTTTTTGACCAGGCGCAAAGCACCCATGACGGCGGACACGCAGGCGATGGCCGTGCCGTGCTGGTCGTCGTGGAATACGGGGATTTCCAGTTCCTTCTTCAGTTCGTCTTCAATGTCGTAGCATTTCGGCGACTGGATGTCTTCCAGGTTGATGCCGGCGTAGTTGCCCTGCAGGGCCTTGACGATGGCGATGAACTTATCCTTGTCCGTCTCGTCGATGCAGACGGGCACGGCGTCGACGGCGCCGAAGCGTTTGAACAGGGCGGCTTTGCCTTCCATGACAGGCATGGCGGCGCGGGCGCCGATTTTGCCGAGGCCCAGGACACGGGTACCGTCCGTGCAGATGGCCACCATGTTGCCGCGGCAGGTCAGGTCGAAGGAGCGGTCCGCCTCTTCCTTGATGGCCAGGCAGGGAGCCGCTACGCCCGGCGTGTAGGCGACGGCCAGGTCGTGGTCGTTATCCAGGGGCACTTTGCCGTGCGTTTCGATCTTACCGTTGTATTTGATGTGCAGCTGCATCGATTCTTCGCGTAAATCCATTTCTTGTTTCCTCCTTAAAATAAAAAATAGTAGCATAGAAGGGAATTAGTGTATGCTACTATTTTATACAATATACAGTTTAAATGCAATACCCAGAATGTGAATATTTTGTGGAACATCTTTTGGGAACGAAAGGGAATTTTTAAACAGTGTATACTATTTTATTTCCTCTCTAACCCCTGCCCTGTCACACCGTATAGAAGTCCACCCGGGGCTTCTGTCCCTTGTTGAGGGTGAGCACGGCGAATCCGGCCTTGCTGCCTTCCCGCGGGCGGGACGGGCTGCCGGGATTGATGAGCCACACGCCGTCCTGTTCCTCGAAGACGGGGCGGTGGATATGGCCGAAGATGACGATGTCCTGTTCCAGCCTGCGGCCCCACCAGAAAAGCTGGTTGATGTCGCGCGCGTCGCCTACGTACAGGTTGCCGTGGGTGACCCAGACCTTGTACCCTTCCCATTCCAGAAAGGCGTCCGGTTTGGCCGTCACCGGGCCGTGCATGGCGTCGCAGTTGCCGCAGACGCGGCAGACCGGCAGGCCCGTGGCCTGTTCCAGCAGGTTCGCGTCGTCGGCGAAGTCGCCGCAATGAATCCACCGTTCCACCGGCGGGGTCACGGCCAGCACTTTGCGGATGGCCGACGCATCGCCGTGGGTATCACTGATGATTCCGATTTTCATGGTTCTGTTCTGTCCTCACTTGATCTTCTTCCAGTTGGCGATGAGCTTCTTCAGCGCCTTGCCGCGGTGGCTGATGCGATTCTTTTCTTCCTGCGTGGCTTCGCCCATGCCCTTGTGCAGTTCCGTGGACCAGACCAGGGGATCGTACCCGAAGCCGTTCTCCCCCAGGGGTTCATGCAGCAGCAGGCCGTCGCAGCAGCCGTCCGACTCGGCGACGATCTTGCCTTCGGGATTCGCCACGGCCAGGGCGCAGCGGAAGCGGCAGGTCCGCTTGACCTGGAACTTCATCTGCTGGAGGAGCTTGTTGTTGTTCTCCTCGTCCGTCGCCTTTTCGCCGGCATAGCGGGCGCTCCGCACGCCGGGCGCGCCGTCCAGGGCCTTCACTTCGAGGCCCGAATCGTCGGCCAGGCAGTATTCGTGCAGGTTCTTTGCGTAATAGGATGCCTTGAGTTTCGCGTTGGCCGCGAAGGTATGGCCCGTTTCATTGGGCTCTACGAGCTGGGGATAGTCGGCCAGGCATTTGACCGTGACCGGCAGGTTCTTCAGCATTTCCTTGAACTCTGCCGTCTTCCCCAGATTATGGGTGGCAATGACCAGTGTATCCATGGGAACCTCCTTTTGATTGACGGTCCGGCGGACCGGTTCCATCGTGCCGTCCCGGGCCGCGTCACATTCATCGGCGCTTAGTGAAGGAGCGCCTGCATTTCTTCACGCGGAATCAGGATGTTTTCCTTGTTGTGGAACAGGGCCATGCGGCCGCGGCGTTCCACGTAGAGCGCGATTTCCACATCGGGCAGGCCCTGCATGGCTTCCGCGGCGGTTTTACGGCCGTTGCGGGGCGTCACTTCGAGGGTGACCGTCAGATGGGACGCTTCGCCGCCCGGTACCAGGCGGGCTTCGAAATAGTCGTCCGTGCGGGGCGCGGCGGGATGGTTGACACGGCCGCGCATCAGGGCGCCGTCGTACTGTTCGTCGGGCAGGTAGACGCGCACGAAGGCATCGAGGAAGATGGCTTCACTGCTGCCGGTGTTCTTATAGGGCACGTCGAAGGAGAAGACGACCTTGTCGTCCGTGCGGGACACCAGGGCGGCCTTGGTACGCTTGTCCTTGTAGAAGACGAGCCGCTTGTCGTCCGCGGCGTGGGAGTGGATCAGATGGAGGGTGAACAGTGCGACCAGGACGATCAGCACCACGATTACTGCTAACACTATCATCACTATGCCTCCCTCAGTCCTTCTTATAGTTCTTGATGATGCAGATCGGCGTCTTCTGGCTGGCGTTGCCGAAGGGGTTGTCGATCAGGATCTGCGACACTTTGGCGGGATCCACGCCTTCGGTCCAGCCGATGATGGCCGCGCGCTTCAAATCGTTGACATCGGCGATGACGGCGCCGTAGACGCCGCATTCCTTCTTGATGGCCTTGACCACTTCGAAGGGCTTCACCGGCCCGTAGACGATGTGCTTGTCATAGGGCGGCATGGTGCCCGTCACGTCGTCGATCAGGCGGGCCTGGTAACCGGCGAGCTGATAGAACACGCCGCGCCTGCCCAGGACCTTGGTGACGGCGCCGATCAGGAACGCACCCAGCACGCGGGCGCTGCTCTCCGTGTCGATGAGGGCCTGCATGCAGTACCAGCCGCTGATGCTGCCGTAGGACGGGAAGAAATGGCACAGGATCTTGGCCAGCCAGCCCGGCTTGAACTCTTCGCACCGTTTGGCCATGCCCTGCGTGATGGCGACCACGCTTTCCGCGGAACAGATCACGTCGTTGGGCCCGAATTTGCCCTTGCCGTATTCCTTGATCGCGTCCACGATATTGTCCCGCGACGTCAGGATGCGCGTCGGAATGGGAACGATTTCATAACTCATAAACTTATCCACCTCTGCAAATTACGCTTCTCTATGCCCGCGTCACGCCTGCGCTGCGGCCCGGTCCTGCTCGTACAGGGCCTGGATGCGGCTGAGCCAGGGTTCGCCGATGCGGGTGATTTTGCCGTTCTTGTCCGTAAACACGTTGACCGTGTCGGCCTCGACCAGCACCTTCCCCGTCGCCACGTTCACGACCGTATAGGAAAAGTGCAGCTTGGCGCGGTTGAACTCCGTGAGGGTCGTCCGCACCTCGTATTCGTCGTCGAACCGGGCGGAGCGGATGTACCGCACATGGATTTCCCGGATGGGGAACAGCATCCCCGCGGCCATCATCTCGTTCAGGTCGATGCCGCAGGCCCGCAGGTAGGCCACACGGCCCATCTCCAGCCAGGGCAGGTAGCGCGAATGGTAAACCACGGCCATCAGGTCTGTCTCTTCGAAGCGGACCCGGTCACGAATTGCAATCATAGAAACCTCCGTCCCCCGCTGCCGGGGTTATAGACTAACTATAATATTATAGCAAAAAGATGTCCAAAAGTACACTGCCGGCAAGGGAATTCCGGGCGGAACCTCTTGGTTGTCAAGACATGTGTTACACTCTTGAATTTGAGAAATACTCTGTTACAACCTGGTTTGGGCTTCTGAATGCTAGGGATGTCTTGGCTGTGC
>ONAN01000002.1 GCA_900315805.1 uncultured Selenomonadales bacterium | reverse complement strand
CCTCCTTGTTATTTTTTGGTTTTGGGTTAAACCTATTGTAACAAATGCTCTCTCTTTTTTCTTTTTATTTCTGTAACATATGTTTTATCACATTACAATAACAGGGTCAGCCGTGAAAATGTCAGAAAAAACTAAACAGGGATTACTTGTCGGTGAGGACTTCGACTTTTTCCATGACGACGGGATCCAGCGGACGGTCGCGGAAATCGGTCGGTACGGCGCCGATTTCGTGGACAATGTCCATGCCTTCCACGATTTTGCCGAAGATGGCGTGGTGGCCGTTCAGCCAGGGGGTCGGTGCCAGGGTGATGAAGAACTGGCTGCCGCCCGTGTCGGGGCCGGCGTTGGCCATGGACAGGATGCCTTCGCTGTCATGGGCCAGGCCTTTGCCGAATTCGTCGGGGATGCAGTAGCCCGGGCCGCCCATGCCGGTGCCCGTGGGGTCGCCGCCCTGGATCATGAAGTCATCGATGACGCGATGGAAGATGAGGCCGTTGTAGAAGCCCTTTTCCGTCAATTCGAGGAAATTGGCCGCCGTGTTCGGTACCTTGTCTTCGAAGATTTCCGCCACGAAAACGCCTTTCGTGGTCGTAAACTTAACTTTCTTATTTGCCATAACCACAACATCCTTTCCTGAAACAGCGGGCAGGGACATCGTACGATGCCCTGTGCCGCCTTATTTTTTATCGGAGTTCTGCCCTTCCTTCAGGGTCTTTTGCTCCTGGAACTGCTCCACCTGTTTTTCAATCCGCTTGCGGCGGGCCAGGTACCAGACTAGATACAGGCCGGTACCGATGGAGACGGTCAGGCAGGGCAGCATCATGCGTGCCGCTTCGTTGCCGCTGAACCAGATCAAAATGTCGCCGCCGAGGACGAGGAAGGCCTGCGCGCTCTGGACGCGGACCTTGATGAGGGGCTCGTTATGCCGGTCGTCGCGGCCGTTGCTGATGCCGGCCACCATGACTTCGGGAATGAAGAGCACGAAGGCGACGAACATGAGGATGACGAAGCCCATGTCCAGGGTCACAGGGGCGAAATTGCGGCCCGTGAAGATGACTTCGCAGAACGCCAGGGCGCCTATGTAGAGGCTGCGGTAGTAGCCTTCCTTCAGCTGGCTTTCAATGATGTAGACGACGCCGGTCACGATGGGGAACAGCCAGAAGCCCTGCATGCCCAGGTAAAAGGCGGCGCAGAGGATCAGCACGTTGTCGCCGATGTGGTGGCGTGAACCGGATGTCCGGTTGAACATGCGCATGACGAAGAGCACCCACAGGAGTGCCACGACGCCGTTCGGGTTGACCCCCAGCCAGGCTTCGGCAAAGAGGGTCAGGAAGGCGGACAGGATGGCGCCCCAGCGGCGGTCCGGATCGGGGTCTGCCTCCTCGGCGATGAGGTAGGCAAAGAAGAACCCGGCGGCGTAGGCCACGCCGTCGAGCAGTACGCTGCCGGTCCCCGAATGGGTCACCTGCCGGAAGGTCAGCAGGATGATGGTGGAGATCAGGGTCCCCATCATGGCGAGCCGGTTGAAGCGGTCATCGAAATAGAAGGGCCGCCCCAGGCCGAAATTGCCTTCGTCCCCCGAGGCGGGATCATTCTTCTTTTGACGTACGAAAATGAACTTGTTTTCCCGTTTACTCATAACGAAACGAAGCGCTCCTTAGTCGAGGATCTTCTCCCCGTGGTATTCTTCACCGCCGGCATTCGGCAGGATGCCGTAGCCTTCCGTCCAGAGGGTCTTGTACTTGATGGCCTGATGATGGACGGTTTCCTTGTTCTTTTCCGGCAGTTTCTTGATGCACTTGGCCGGTACGCCGGCCATCAGGGAATAAGGTTCCACGATGGTGTTCTTGGTCACGACGGCACCGGCAGCCACAACGCTGCCTTCGCCGATGACGGCGCCGTCCAGGACGACGGAACCCATGCCGATCAGGACATGGTCCTTGATGGTGCAGGCATGCAGGGTGGCGCAGTGGCCGACGGTCACATAGTCGCCGACGATGCAGGCGTGCTGGTCTGCCACGTGCAGGCAGCTGTTATCCTGGATGTTGGAATATCTGCCGATCTCGATGCGGTTGACATCGCCGCGGACCGTGCAGTTGGGCCATACGCTGGAATATTCCTTCATGGTGACCATGCCGATGACCTCGGCGCTTTCAAATACGTGTGCCTTTTTGTCGACTTCGGGGCTGATGCCCTTGAATTTTCTTAACATGTTGTTAACCTCCTGTAATAAATATAAAGATCACAGCAGCCCCTGCAGGGGGCACTGCTCACCTTTCAGACTTTACGCAGCCGCGGTTTCATATACCGCGTGTAGGCAGCCGTGGCCAGCAGGATGACGCCGATGAGCAGCAGCACGAAGCGCGTAGGCAGGAAACTGCCCAGGAAACTGCCAATCAACGGGCCCGACACGCCGCCGAACTGCTGGGCCGACGTGATGAGGCCGAACGCCTTGCCCCGCATATCCGGCGGAGTCACTTCCGTCAGGACGGCCGTCACGTTCGGATAGGCACCGGCCAGGAACAGGCCGCTGCAGAACTGGATGACGGCGAACTGCCACAGGGCGCGCACGGCCGGCTGGAACAGGTTGATGACGCCGGCGCAGGCCAGCACCAGGATCAGCGTGCGCACGAAACCGTGCTTCTGGCCCTTCTTCCCCCAGAAGGGGGCCGCGATGATGCCCGCCAGCCCTGCCAGGGAGAAGATCCAGCTGCTGAGTTTCAGCGTGATATCCCCCGTGGAACCGGTGAACTCGGCCACGTACATGGTGATCAGCGGCTGGGCCAGCATGTTGCAGTTCTGGATCAGGAAGAACATGGTCATCACGAACAGCAGGCCCTTGTTGTGCATGGAATCCCGCAGGTCGCGCAGGACATGAAGCTGTTCCCGTTTGTGCAGGCGGATGAAGGGGACTTCTTCCACCATATAGATGACCATGACCGTCGCAATGAAGAGGCTGACCGCGCCCAGATAAAAGGACGCGCGCATGCCGAACCAGGCGGACAGGTAGCCGCCGATAAGCGGGCCCAGGATGGTGCCGCTCGCAACGCCGGTCTGCATGATGCCCATGCCCCAGCCGATGCGCTGCTTGGGCAGACACGATGAAACGAGGGACATGGAAGCCGGGACGAACCCGCTGATGATGCCCGCCAGGGCACGCACCAGGAACAGCTGGAACGCCGTCTGGACGACGCCCAGCATGCCATATGTGACGGCCAGGCCGATACCGGCGCGGATGGCCATTTTGCGCTGCCCCACCTTGTCCGCCCAGGCGCCCCAGTACGGCGCCATGACGGCCGCGCCGAGGAACGTGACGGCAAAGATCACACCGGTCCAGAAATGGATCGTGTCCTGCCCGACGCCCAGCTCCTGGAGCAGGTACAGGGGCAGGAAGGGGATGCAGCTCGTGTAGCTGGCGCAGGCCAGGAACACACCGATCCACAGGACGACCAGATTCTTTTTCCAGTTGACCTGCCTATCCGCGCTGTCCGGGAACCCCTGTTCCCCCATGCTTGTCTGTGCCATTTCCTACCACCACCGTATACGTTGAAATTATAACATACTGGAGAAAACTATGCCACTTTTCGAGATTCTTTGAGACTTTTCCAAAAAATCCGCTATAATGGGATTAAGGGCACGATGTACCGGTCCGTCCGGCCGCAAATCAGGCCCTGTCAATCACGAAGGAGACCCTCATGAAGAAATTACTGTTTTTCGCCGCCGTCCTGCTGCTCGTCCTGGCCGTCCAGACGCCCGGCAGTGCCAAAGCGCCCCGCCCGCGGGACACGGAAGTGCCGCCCCTGACCGGGAAGATCAACCTGGTCTGGCAGCACGCCGACGAACCCGCCGTGGACCTGTCCCGTCTGGACAAAGTCCAGGGGCTCAACGTCGTATCGCCCTGCTGGTATGTCATCGACAACGAATACGGCCAGGTGGCCGACCACTCCGTCGAAGGCTACGTGCAGCGGGCCCACGCGCGGGGCTACCGCGTCTGGCCCCTCATCACGAACGGCTTCAACCCGGACCGGACGCGCCGCGTCCTGAACGACGTCAATGCCCAGCACCACGTCATCGACCAATTGCTGGAACAGGCGCAGAAACACCGTTTCGACGGTATAAACCTTGACTTTGAGAACATTTACGAGGCCGACCGGGACAAACTGACCGACTTTGTGCGGCGCATCCGCCACAAGGCGAACGAAGCCGGCCTGACCCTTTCCATGGACGTCACCGTCCCCGGCGGCAGCCCGAACTGGTCCCTGTGCTACGACCGCAAAGCCCTGGCCCGCCACCTCGATTACGTGATGCTCATGGCCTACGACCAGTACCCGCGGGGCAGCCGCACACCGGGCCCCACGGCTTCGTACAACTGGGACGCGGACCGTGTGGCCGCCACCCTGGCCGAAGTACCGGCCCGCAAGCTCGTCCTGGGCATCCCCTTCTACATGCGGCTCTGGCACTACGACGCCGCCGCGGACCGCTGGCGCGCCGAAACGCTGACCATGCCGCAGGCCGAAAAGCTGCGGGCGGAAAAAGGCATCCTGCCGACCTGGCAGAGCGACTGGCTCCCGGACATGCAGATGTTCCGCTGCTCCTACGAGGAGAACGGGACGAAATACATGTTCTGGCTGGAAAACACGGGCAGCCTGTACCTTAAGACGCGCCTCATCAACCAGTATGACCTGGCCGGCAGCGCCGCCTGGCGTTTCGGCTTCGAGACGCCCGATGTCTGGCCCATGCTCCAGGACCGCCTGGAAAACGAAGGGAAAGGCTTCCCGAAGCAGACCGCCCGCTGACAGCGCCATTCCCGCAAGAGACGACAAAATGACCTTGAAACGGATTCCGCTTCAAGGTCATTTTCATTTGCTTGCTTTCAATCAGATACCATGGGGCCGGAACAATCAGAGCTTGTACTGCGCCTTGATCTTGCTGAGGAACTTGATCAGGTTGGGCGCGCAGTTCGCTTTGACGACGATGCAGCCCTGCATATTCGTCTTCATCAGGTAGAAGTTCGTGTCCGTTTCGATGATTTCGCGCAGCTGCACGTACTTGTAGGCCACGCGGCCCAGCTTGTTGACCTCTTCGTAATGGTCCATGTAGAAGGTCAGGTTGCTGCGCATGCCTTCGAGGCGGCTCTTGTCGAACTGCTTCTCGGCGACGCGGCGCAGGTTGAACGGAATCAGGAACACGAAGACGGCCACGGCCATGACGGCGCACACACCGGCCGCCACGAACCATTTGTTGTACAGGAACGCGATGATGACGAGGGCGAATACCGCCGCCAGGATATATTCGACTTTGCGCACTTTCGGGTTCTTTTTCTGCAGGACCATGTTCATCCGGCCGAACTCCTTGGCGCTGTAATCCGTATGGGTCTTATAAACGATTCTCATGCCATTCTCTCCTTCTTGTCTCCGGCGCGGGCGGCAGGCCGCCGGTACGCCAAAGCTCCGTGTCTTTTTCAGACATCCGCTTATTATTATACTAGAATAAACGCGGACTGTAAACCTCTGCCCCGATGTACTGTAAACCCGGGACCGCAAACCGGCCCGGGGTAAAAAAAATACCGCTCCAAGAGCGGTGCACCTTTGAATTGGTGCGGTAGAGAGGATTTGAACCTCCACGGGGTCAACCCCCACTAGCTCCTGAGGCTAGCGCGTCTGCCGTTCCGCCACTACCGCATATCAAGTTTTTGTGCAATCGAAAATCTGTGGTGCGGTTGACGGGATTTGAACCCGTACGAGGTCTCCCTCACCACCCCCTCAAAGTGGCGTGTCTGCCGTTCCACCACAACCGCGGGAAGGTGTTTCGATTAACAACAATGACATTCTAGCATAGCTCTTTGGATTCGTCAACAGTTTTTTTGGGTTTTTTCAAAGTTTCCCTGCCGGCCCCTTATTTGGGGATTTTATCCTTGTAGAGCCGGTAATATTCGTCGCGGTCCCGCATGACCTTGGCCACGTAATGGCGCGTGTCCGCATAGGGAATGCGGGAGATGTCGCCGAAATCATAGTCCCAGCCATTGGCCTCCATCCAGGCGTGCGTATTGCCGCGGCCCGCGTTGTAGGCGATCATGAGGAGGATCAGGTTGCCCTTGAACTCGTGATGCAGTTCCGACAGGTACCAGCAGCCCATGCGGATGTTCGTTTCCGGGTTGTAGAGGGACTGCAGCTCGTAGTTCTTCAGCCCCATCTGTTTGGCGATCCAGCCGCCCGTATCCGGCATGATCTGCATCAGGCCGATGGCGCCCACGCCCGACACGGCGCCGGGCTTGAAGCGGCTCTCGTTCTTGATGACGGCGGCCACCAGGAAGGGGTCGACCTGGTTCTTCTGGCTGTACGTGACGATTTCCCGCTGGTACGGCCACATGTAGACAAAGCGCATCTGCACATAGTCGCTCCGCCAGGCCATCCAGCCCAGGAGCGCCGCCAGGACGACAGCGGCTGCCACGGCCTGCCAGCGCGTAAAGAACCGGCTGCGGCCGCGTCCGCTGTTCCGCGCGGCCGGTTTCTTCGCGGCGCGCGGCGCAGTGCGGCCGCCGGCGTTCTTCCGGCGCGCCCGGCTGCCACCGCGGCCGGTGGCACGCCTGCCTTTGCTCTTCTTACTCTTTCCAAACACAGATGTATTCCTCGCTCATTTGGCAATGATGATCTTTTGCGAAGCCCGGGCCTTTTTCGCTTCGGCCGCCAGCTTCTCCAGACGGGACACGGCGTTGTTCACCTGACGGCACGTGTTCTCCGGCGTCTTACTGTTATCGATGATCAGGTCGGCGTACTTCTTCTTTTCCTCCAGGGACATCTGCGCCGCAATGCGGGCACGGACCTGCTCTTCCGTCGCATGGTCACGCAGCATGGTGCGGCGTACCTGTTCCTCCGGGTCGACGGCCACCAGCCAGACCAGGTCCACGAACTCGTGCCAGCCGCATTCAATTAAAAGCGGCACGTCGAGGACGGACATGGTGTTGTCGGAATGCTGCATGCGTCCCATGAATTCGAAGGCACGGCGGCGCACTTCGTCCTGCACCATCCCGCCGTACACGGCCATCAGGTCCTCGTTATGGAACACCTGGTCCGCGACCCAGACGCGGTTGAGCTCGCCGTTGGGCAGCAGGCACCGGGGGCCGAAGATCTTCACGGCCTTCTCCAGGCCGGGGCTCCCCTTCTCCACCGCCGTGTGCGCCTCCCGGTCCGCATCGAAGACGGGGACGCCCATTTCGCGCAAATGGTTCGAAACGGTGCTCTTCCCGCTGCCGATGCCGCCGGTCAGTCCGACTACTTTCATTTCCGATACCTCATTTCTGGCACTTCGGGCAGTACACGCTGCCTCGCCCGCCCACTTTGATCTGAACCAGCGTCGTTCCGCAGTTCAGGCACGGCAGGCCCTTCCGATGATACACGCGCAGATACTCCTGGTTGTTGCCCATCTGCCCGTTGGCGTCCTGGTAGTTCCGGAACGTCGTCCCGTGATGGGCCAGCCCCTGGGCGATGACGTCGTTGATGGCCTGCCGCAGGCGCTTCCGCTCCGCCACCGTCAGCCGGTACGCCGGCCGCGTGGGACGGATGCCCGCCAACGCCAGGCTCTCGTCGGCGTAAATGTTGCCCAGGCCCGCAATCCGCCGCTGGTCCAGGATCAGGCTCTTGATCGGCATATGGCTTTTCCGCACGATGTCCCGGAAATACTCGTCCGTAAATGCTTCCGAAAGGGGTTCCGGGCCGAGGGACGCAAAGCCTTTGTCCTCCCACGGGTCTTCCCTGGCGATATAGGCCATGGTCCCGAAGATGCGGATATCCGTAAACCACAGCGTGGTGCCGCCGCTCAGGGCGAAGCGCATGCGCGCGAAAGGAGGCTCCGGCTCGCCGTCCTGCTTCACGAGCAGGGCGCCGGTCATGCGCAGATGGGCCAGAATCTTGTCGCCCCGGTCCAGCACAAGGGTCAGGTACTTGCCTTTGCGTTCCACGTCCTGGAAGACATGGCCGGGCACCAGGCGCTCAAAGGCCTCCACCGAAGGATGGAGGATCATGCGCGGCCGGTACACGGCGGCCGAAAGGATCTTCCGGCCCCGCAGATGGGGCACCAGGGACTGGCGCACCTGTTCCACTTCCGGTAATTCCGGCATATTGTCACCTCATTTCGCCGCTGCCCAGTCTTTGCCGAAGCTCACTTCGGCCACAAGGGGCACTTCCATCGGGAAGGCATTCTGCATTTCGCGCTGTACCAGCGCGGCCGTGGCGTCCTTTTCCGCGTCCTTCACTTCGAGGACCAGTTCGTCGTGGACCTGGACCAGGACCCGCGAAGCCAGGCCCGATGCCTTCAGGGCGGCATCGACCTTCAGCATGGCGCGTTTCATGATGTCCGCCGCCGTCCCCTGGATCGGCGTGTTGATCGCCGTCCGTTCGGCAAAGCTGCGGAGATTGAAGTTGCGGTTGTTGATATCCGGCAGATAGCGCCGGCGGCCCATGAGGGTCGAGACATAGCCCTGGGAACGGGCCATGGCGACCATATCTTCCATGTATTTCTTCACGCCCTGATAGCGGGCCAGATAATGTTCAATGAATTCCTTCGCCTCTTTGCGGCTGCAGCCGAGCTGCTGCGACAGGCCGAAGTCACTGATGCCGTACACGATGCCGAAGTTGACGGCCTTGGCGCGGGAGCGCATCTCGTGGCTCACCAGGTCCAGCGGCACGCCGAAGACTTCGCTGGCCGTGCGGGCATGGATATCCTGGTTCTCCCGGAAGGCTTCCAGCATGGTCGGGTCCTGCGCCACATGGGCCAGGATCCGCAGTTCGATCTGCGAATAGTCGCAGGACATGAGCCAGTCGTAGCCCTCTCCCGGCACGAAGAGGCTGCGGATCTTTTTTCCTTCCTCCGTCCGCGTGGGGATGTTCTGCAGGTTCGGGTCGACGCTGGACAGGCGTCCCGTCACGGCCACGGTCTGCTGGAAATGCGTGTGGATGCGGCCCGTCACCGGGTTGATCAGCGGTTTGAGGCCTTCCAGATAGGTGGAATGCAGCTTCGCCAAGGCCCTGTACCGGAGCACGGTCTCCACGAGGGGATGCTGTCCCTTCAGGGCTTCGAGGACCTTGACGTCCGTCGAATAGCCGCTTTTCGTCTTTTTGATGACCGGCAGGCCCAGTTTTTCAAACAGGATCAGGCCGAGCTGTTTCGGCGAATTGGGATTGAAGTCCGGTTCGCCGGCTTCTTCGCGGGCCTTTTCCTCCAGGGCGGCAATGTCTTCCGCCATGGCGTCGCTCATGGCCTGCAGCCGTGCCTTGTCGACGGCGATGCCCGTCAGTTCGATTTCCGCGAGGACCCGGGCCAGCTTCAGTTCCAGGTCCCGGTAAATCGCGGTCAGTTCCTTTTCCTGCAGCAGCGGCGCCAGGGCATCCGCCACCAGGGCCAGGGTCTGGCAGTCCGCCTTGCGCTCCTGTCCCAGGTAATGCCAGCCCAAATCTTCCAGGGCATAGCCCGACCGGCCGGCGTCTTCCAGATAGGCCGCCAGGACCAGGTCATCTTCCAGGTTCCGAATCAGGGGCACGTCGTCCTGCCCGGCCGGCTTTTCCGCGTGGCGGCGCAGGCACAGGAGCACCCGGTACGTTTCCTTGCAGTCGATGGTCCCTTTCGGGTTGGGCGATGCAGCGAGCCACGCGGCAAACGCGTGCAGTACATCGTCCCCCTGCAGGTCGTACAGGACGCCTTTGCTGCGCAGCTGGGCACCGGCGAACGCCAGGTCCGGAATCTGCCCGTGGGGTTTCGTCAGGAACCAGATCTTTTCGTCCGGCGCGATACCGTCCGCCAATCTGCACCAGTCCGCCACGGTGGCAACCGTTTCCGGCACGGCGGCAGGAGCTGCCTCCCCGAAGAGGCTGCCCATGAGGCCGTCGCCGGCCGCTTCCGTACCGGCAGTTTCCGCCGCGGCGGCACCGTCCGGCGAAGCTGCCGCCGTTTCGCCCAATACATCGGCAAACTGCTCGTAGAAGCCGCGGAATTCCAGTTCCGCCATTTTCTCCCGCGCGGCCGGTCCTACCTTTTTCACTTCATAATCCGCCAGGTCGATATCGAGGGGCACATCGGTCACGATGGTGGCCAGCTTTTTCGAAAGGAGGGCTTCGTCCCGGTGTTCCGTCAGCTTGTTCTGCAGGGCTTTCCCCTTGACTTCGGGGATGTGGTCCAGCACGTTTTCCACGCTGCCGTATTCGCAGATGAGCTTGAGGGCCGTCTTCTCGCCGACGCCCTTGACGCCGGGGATGTTGTCCGACGCATCGCCCATGAGGCCCTTCAAATCGATGAGCTGCAGGGGCTTGAGGCCGGCGTAATCCTCGGCAAAGGCCGCTTCGTCGTACAGCTTGATGTCGGAAATGCCGCGCTTCGTGTACATGACGCGCGTCGTATCATCGATCAGCTGGAGCTGGTCCCGGTCGCCCGTCACAATGTACGTTTCCGGCGCGCCGCTGCGGCGGGCCATGGTGCCGATGATGTCGTCCGCCTCGTAGTCGTCCAGTTCCACGGCGGCAATGTCCATGGAATGGAGCACGTCGATCAGCATGGGGAACTGTTCCTTCAGTTCCGGCGGCGTCGGCTTGCGCTGTCCCTTGTAATCCGCAAAGAGTTCCGTGCGGAAGGTTTTGCGGGATTTATCGAACGCCACCAGGATCCAGCGGGGGCGCAGCTCCTGCAGGAGGCGGTGGAACATGCGCAGAAAGCCGTACACGGCGCCCGTGTGCATGCCCTTGCGGTTCGTCAGCGGGGGCAGGGCGAAAAAGGCCCGGTGGATCAGGCTGCTGCCGTCGATGAGCAATAATTTATCTGCCATAACGATACCTCTTCCTCGTTCGTGATAAGAAAAACATCATAATAATTAATTATATCACGGAACAGGGGAACGGAACAAACAGGGCTTGCGATATAAAAAGGGTACGCCCGCCCATTCCTGTTGAGGTCTGACGGAATGGTGCTGCGTACCCGGCGGTAATCTGTTCGGTTTTACTGTTCTTTCGAAGCGGTCTGCTGCGCTTCTTCCGTATGGTGTTTGGCGAGGACTTCTTCTGCCGTGGTGCCGCGGGCTTTCAGCAGTTCGTCCACTTTGGCGGCCAGCACGGCCTTGTCTTCTTCCAGGCGGGAGAGGCGGTCGTTCATCTTGTGGTTCCGCCACATGCCTTCGGCCTTCAGTTTCAGACCCCAGATGAAGGAGATCAAGAAGCCGCAGATGGCGGAAATGAAGACGACGAGGACGAGGTTCATCTCGAAGCTCCACATCAAAAAGTTTATGTTCACCATCATGGAGTTCTGCAGGGCCAGGATGGCGACGAAGATGGCGATGATGGCGGTGACGATCATGTAAGGCATAGGGAATCCCTCCTCAGTTCATTTGGCCATTTTCGTCCCTGCCGCACGGCGCTTCGGGGCACAAAAAGGGGGCCTTACAGAAATTGTAAGGCCCCCACTTTAAATTGTCAATCGGGATTACTTGCTTTCCGCCATAACGGCCTTGATGGCCTTGGCCATGCGCTTTACGCCTTCGACGATACGGTCTTCCGGCATGTTGGAATAGTTGACGCGCAGGCTGCGGTCCGTCTTTTCATTCGGATAGAAGGCATCGCCGATGACGGCGGCAACCTTCATTTCGATGCACTTGTTGAAGACTTTCAGCGAGCTGACTCCCTCCGGCAGGGTGACCCACAGGAACAGGCCGCCTTCCGGACGGGTGAAGGTGACGTCCTTCGGGAATTCTTCTTCCATGGTCTTCAGGATCAGTTTCAGGCGTTTGCCGTACAGGGCCTTGATCTCTTCCACGTGGGCGTCCAGGTCGCAGTTGTCGATATAGGCATCGACAATGCCCTGGTCGAAGTTGGACGTGTGCAGGTCGGCGCTCTGTTTGATCATGACGAACTTTTCGACAATGTCATGCGGGCCGGCGATCCAGCCTAAGCGCATGCCGGGGCAGAAGATCTTGGAGAACGTGCCCAGGAAGGAAACCAGGCCCTTCGTATCCATGGATTTCAGGGTCGGGTTCATCTTGCCGGTGTAGCGCAGTTCGCCGTAAGGATCGTCTTCGAAGACCGGCAGGTTGTACTTGTTGACGACTTCCATGAATTTCTTGCGGCGTTCCACCGTCCAGGACACACCGGTCGGATTCTGGAATTCCGGAATGACATAGATGAATTTGACGCGCGGCGTCGTAGCCAGGATTTTATCCAGTTCTTCGGGGATGATGCCGTCCTCGTCGGTCGGTACTTCCTTGAAGACCGGTTCATAGGCATTGAAAGCGTTCAGGGCGCCCAGGTAGGACGGGCTTTCGCACAGGACCACGTCGCCCGGGTCCAGGAACAGTTTGCCGCAGAAATCGAGGCACTGCTGGGAACCGGTGGTGATCAGGATGTCGTCCGGATTGATGCCGGGCGTGCCGTATTTTTCCGCCATGCGTTTGGCGATCTTCTGGCGCAGGGTCAGGCGGCCTTCGGTCGTGGCGTACTGCAGCAGCTGACGGCCTTCCTTGAGGACCAGGTCGTGGGCCACTTTGGCGATATCTTCTACCGGGAACAGTTCCGGAGCGGGCAGGCCGCCGGCGAAGGAAATGATTTCCGGTTTCGTGGTCAGTTTCAACAGTTCACGGATTTCGGACGCTTTCATGCGGTCCATTCTTTTTGCGAAGTTTCTTTGCATCAAAATTACCCCTTTTCCTATATCTTTATCTGCTAGTTATACCGCGCCGTCAAGGCGCACACAGACGTTACCAGCCTGTAAAGAAAATTTTATCACGCGCCCACTTAAGTGTCAAACGGACGCGGACTTTTTACAGGATTTTCACACATTTGTCCGTGGTTATTGGATTTTACCACAATTCCTGTTAATTTTGTAACAATTAAGAAAGGCCGCCGGCCCTGCCGCAAAAGCGGCCGGCCGGACAGCCTTCTTTCTTCACGCCTCATCGGGCAGCCGCCCTGTCCGAACAGGGCCGGCGCTGCGGATCAGTACATTCCGCGGAACTTCATGGCCACGGCGATGCGCTTCAGGGCCGAAATGTAGGCCGCAACACGCATGGTGACCTTGTATTCCTGCGACAGTTCGTAGACTTCCTTGAAGGCCTTGACCATCATGGCCGTCTGCTTTTCGATGACTTCTTCTTCCGTCCAGAAATAACGGTACAGGTTCTGTACCCATTCGAAGTAGGAAACGGTGACGCCGCCGCCGTTGGCCAGGATATCGGGCACGACGAGGACTTTGTGTTTCTTCAGGATTTCGTCGGCATCCGGCGTGGTCGGGCCGTTGGCGCCTTCGCAGACGATGGTGGCCTTCACGTCGGCCGCATTGGCCTTGGTGATCTGGCCTTCCATAGCGCACGGGAAGAGGACGTCGACCTTCATGGCGAGCAGGTCGGCATTGGTGATTTCCTTGGTGCCCTTGAAGCCCTTCACGGCATGCTGCGGGCTCGTAGCGATGTATTCGGACAATTTGTAGGGGTTGATGCCCTTTTCGCTGTAGATGGCGCCGAAGACGTCGGAAATGGCGACGATCTTGAGGCCGGCGTCATACGCCAGTTTGGCGGTCCAGCTGCCCACATTGCCGAAGCCCTGTACCACGCAGGTGGCGCCTTTGGCCTTGATCTTCTTGACCTTCAGTGCCTCGATGGCGGCCGTCACGACGCCGCGGCCCGTAGCGGCCGTACGGCCCAGTGAACCGCCCATGGACAGGTCTTTGCCCGTAATGAAGCCCGGCTCGAACTGGCCTTTGATCTTGCTGAACTCATCCATCATCCAGCCCATGATCTTGGCGTTCGTGTTCATGTCCGGTGCCGGAATATCCAGTTTTTCACCGATGAAGGGGGCGATCTTGTCGATATAGCCGCGGGTCAGCGCTTCCAGTTCCCGCTCGGACAGTTTCGTTACATCGACGATGACACCGCCCTTGCCGCCGCCGTAAGGCAGGCCGGCCACGGCGCACTTGCAGGTCATCCAGAAAGCCAGCGTCTTGACTTCATCCATATTCACGTTCTGATGATACCGCACGCCGCCCTTGGCAGGGCCCATGACCGTGCTGTGCTGGCAGCGGTAGCCCGTGAAGACCTTCGTCGTGCCGTCGTCCATCCGGACGGGGATATGCACTTCGAGGGTGCGTTCGGGCTGCTCGATGATGGCGGCAGCGTTCGGATCCAGCTTCATGGCCTTGATGGCCGCATTCAACGGAATCTGCGATTGTTCAAAAAGTCCCATGATAACAAGCCTCCTTCAAATTAAAACTGAACGGTTGAGAACTGCGGTACTCCCCTTTCTCACACTTTTCGCACCTACATTATAGCGTAAATTGTGTGAAAAGTCTATTAATTATACAGTGTACAAACCGGTTCCGCTCATTCCTCGAACCAGTTGTCCCGCGGCTTGAACTGGTCGTAGATGCTGCCGAAGTCGACGCCGCCGATGACGCGGCCTGTGTATTTCGCCTTCAGGTCGCGGATGGCGCTCGTCAGGTGCTTCGAGGAAATGCCGTGTTCCAGGGACAGGAACGCCTCAACAAAAGCCGCCAGGTGGTCGCAGCCCTTGAGGATCTCACCGTCAACGACTTTGTGCACTTCGCCCCGGTGCGCCTCGATGGCGGCATTGAGCGCTTCTTCCGAAGGAAACGTGAACATTTCGCTGCCGATCATGTACTTGTCGGCGAACTCGTTCTGCGTGTAATACTCGATGTCGTCGGCCCAGGAATCGGGCAGGAGCGGGAGGATTTTTTCGTCGACCTGCTTGCGCTCGATATCCTTGATGAGCACGTCCAGGCCCGACACGGACGACTTGACGGGCGATATGATGTCCCGCGTCAGGACTTCCGGCAAATCGTGGAAGAGGCCGCAGAGGAAGTTGTTCACCAGGCGGTCGTCGTCAGCACCGATCTGGATGCTGCAGAAGTAGGCCAGGATGGCCACGATGAGCACGTGTCCCATGACGGACGTCTCGGGCACGCGCGGCGACTGGGACCAGCGCTTCTGGAAGCGCAGCTGGCCCACGAGGTCGACGAACTTGCTCGTCTTGCCGTGCAGGCGCAGTTTCTGCACGCCGGCCAGGTCGTAATGGTTTTCGATCTCGTTGTTGATTTCCTCTTTCGTCTTCTCGATGCCGTAGATGCCTTTATTGAACGGATAAATGATGTTGAACTCCCACTGGCTGGCCATGTAGTGGGCCGCGCGCAGGAGCCGTTTTTCCTTCGTCTTGTAGGTATGGTTGTCCAGGTAGCGCTGCATGGCGGGCAGAAATTCCTGGTCAAAGCCGGGAATGCGCTCCGACAGCTGTTCATACACCCACTGGTTCAGTTCGTGGCCGTGATACTTCATGAGCTGGTGGAACACGGGCGGCTTGATGTCCGTCAGGACGATGCGGTGCAGGAATTCCGCGATGCCGCCTTCAATGAGGGCGCGCCAGTCCAGGGTCACGCCGTGGTCTTCTTCCTCGTACCGGGCCAGAATGTAAAGGATGATCATCTTGTGGGCCTGCTTGTCCAGCTCCGTGAAGCCGTTCGGCCGGATATGGTCGTTCCAGCGCTGGATATGGGCCGCTTCGTACAAAAATTCAATAAATTTTTTGTTCAACATGATTCTCAGTCTCCTTTCCGGTATCACGGGTGCAATACATCCGCCACCGCGGACAACGGTTCCCCTCTGATTTCATTGTAGCACGCGGCGCGGACGGACGCAAAACCGGGGCCGTCCTCCCCTGCCTCCTTACGGAAATTTTACACAAGGGTCCCGTTCCGCGCCACCGGGTGTGTTACAATAGACGGGGAATGGAAAATATAGAAGGTTTAAGACAGGAGGAACGAACATGTCGGAAAAGAAAACTGCGACGCCGGATTTGTCGGTCATCCGCAATAAAAAAGGATTCATCATCGATATGGACGGCGTCATTTACCATACGAACGTGCTGCTGCCGGGAGCGAAGGAGTTCCTGCAGTGGCTGAAGCAGGAACACAAGCAGTTCCTGTTCCTGACGAATTCCAGTGAGAAGTCGCCCCTCGAACTGCGCCACAAGCTGCTGCGCATGGGCATCGACGTGGAAGAAGGCCATTTCTACACGAGCGCCCTGGCGACGGCGGCCTTCCTTTCCCAGCAGTCGCCGGGCTGCAGTGCCTACGCCATCGGGGCGCCGGGCCTGGTGAACGCCCTCCACGACGCGGGCATCACCTTCAACGACATCAATCCCGACTACGTGGTGGTCGGCGAAACGACGGCCTACAATTACGAAATGATCGTCAAGGCGACGCAGCTCATCAACAAGGGGGCGCGCCTCATCGCGACCAATTCCGATGTCACCGGCCCCAGCGAAATCGGCATCATCCCGGCCTGCCGTGCCCTGGTGGCGCCCATCGAGATGGCGACGGGCGTGGAGGCGTACTACATCGGCAAACCGAATCCCCTCATGATGCGCACGGGCCTGAAGATCCTGGGCGTCCACTCCGGCGAAACAGCCATGATTGGCGACCGCATGGACACGGACATCGTCGCCGGCGTGGAAACCGGCCTGGAGACGGTGCTGGTCCTGACCGGCGTGTCGACGCGGGAAACGGTGCGGCACTTCGCCTACCGGCCCCGGTTCATTCTGGAAGGCATCGGGGACATCGTCCCGGAAAGGTGAAAAAGACGGCCTGGGGAAACCCCTTGCCAACCCTATTTGGAATGCGGGATGGCAGGGGGTTGAAATTTATCAAAAAACAGGTTGCCATGGGGGGCAAAGTACATTATAATGACAGTGCAACGAAAACTTTGACATATATTAGGAAAGAAACGACGGACCCCGCAGCCCTTGCATCATGTTCGTCCCAACCGGGAAAATACGGCAGGAACCGCGCGGGAACGCCTTTTCGCTTTTTATCGCTTGGATTTACCGCTCAAGGCCCTGCGGGCCTGCGGAAAGAAAGGTCGTGACATGAGAGAGATGGAAGATTTAATCCGTTTGGAAGGGATCACCAAGAAATTTGGGGATCATGTCATCATTCCCTCTTTGGATTTGACGATAAAGGATGGCGAGTTCCTGACCCTGCTGGGACCCTCCGGCTGTGGCAAAACGACGCTGCTGCGCATGATTGCCGGCCTGGAGACGCCCACGACGGGCAAGGTCATCCTCGACGGGAAGGATATCACCAAACTGCCTCCCTACAAACGGGACGTCAACATGGTTTTCCAGAACTATGCCCTGTTCCCCCATATGACGGTGGCCGAAAACATCCGCTTCGGCCTGAAGATGAAGAACGTGCCGGACGATGAGGCGGAAGAACGCATCCGGCAGGTACTGTACCTGATCCAGCTGGAGGAGCTGCGCGACCGTTATCCGTCGCAGATGTCCGGCGGCCAGCAGCAGCGCGTGGCCATCGCCCGCGCCCTGGTCAACAACCCGAAGGTGCTCCTGCTGGACGAACCCCTCGGCGCCCTGGACTACCAGCTGCGCAAAAAACTGCAGATCGAACTGAAGAACCTGCAGCGCGGCCTGGGCCTGACCTTCATCTTCGTCACCCATGACCAGGAAGAAGCCCTGACCATGAGCGACCGCATCGTCATCATGAACGGCGGCGTCATCCAGCAGGATGGCGACCCGAACGGAATCTACCATCATCCGGTCAACACCTTCGTGGCCCGTTTCATTGGCGAAAGCAATTTCTTCGACATCGGGAACGATACGTATGCCCTGCGTCCGGAAAAGCTGAACCTCTGCGAAGAAGAGGAAGAAGGCGCCGCGCATCCGGCACCCCAGTTCTTCGGTACCGTCGTGGACATCGTGTTCTACGGCACCATCGACAAGGTCTTCGTCCGCCTCGACAACACGAACCAGACCGTCATCGCCTACCAGTATTTCGACGATGTGAAACGCTGGAAAACCGATGACCGTGTGGGCATCTGGTGGTACGACCGCGACGCGGTCAAGGTGGATAAGGATAACTGAGAGGGCACGCCTTATGAATAAGAACGGAAAATTCCTGATAGCGCCCACGCTGCTATGGCTGACCGTGTTCTTCGTGGTCCCCATGCTCATCGTGGTCGCCGTATCGTTTGCCAGCCGTACGCCCTACGGCCAGGTTGTGTTCAACTGGACCCTGCATAACTATGCCCGGTTCCTGGAACCGCTGTATCTGTCCATTTTCGGCCAGACCCTGGTGGTGGCCTTCGTCACGACGGTCGTGACGGTCCTCATGGGCTATCCCCTGGCCTACTACATCGCCCAGCTGCCGAAACGCTGGCAGCAGCCGGGCCTGATCCTGTGCATGATCCCTTTCTGGATCAACTTCCTGATCCGGTCCTATGCCTGGGTCATCATCCTGCGCGCCCAGGGCGTGCTCAACACGCTGCTCATCAAGGCAGGCCTCATCGAGCAGCCCCTGCAGCTGCTCTACAATGAAGGCGCCGTCATGCTCGGCATGGTCTATGCCCTGCTGCCCTTCATGATCCTGCCCATCTACGTGTCCATCGAACAGCTGGACCACCGCCTGCTGGAAGCCGCTTCCGACCTGGGAGCCAAACCGCTGACGGCCTTCCGCAAGATCACCCTGCCCCTGACGATGCCCGGCGTGGCTGCCGGCACGATCCTCGTGTTCATTTCGTCCCTGGGCATGTTCGTCGTCCCCGATGTCATGGGCGGCGCCAAATCGGCCCTGGTCGGCAACCTGATCCAGAACCAGTTCCTGTCGGCCCGCGACTGGCCGTTCGGCTCGGCCCTGTCCATCATGCTGGCCGTCCTGTCCCTCGTACTGATCATCCTGTACTACCGGACACTGCAGATTCAGAAGGGAGGCGCCGACGATGCAAAAGACGTGGCGTAGCCATCTGCTGCTGGCCTACTCGCTGGCGGTCCTGGCCTTCCTCTACCTGCCCCTGATCATCCTGGCCATGTATTCCTTCAACGATTCCCGCATCAACGCCGTGTGGACGGGCTTCACCTTCAAATGGTACGAACACCTGCTCCATAACCGCCGCGTGCTGGAAGCGCTCATCAACACCCTCATCGTAGGCTGCATTTCCACCGTGGTCTCCACCTCGCTGGGCACCATCGCCGCCATCGCCCTGCACCGCTACAAATTCAAGATGCAGAGCGCCATCAACGGCCTGCTGTACCTGCCCATCCTGATTCCGGAAATCGTCATGGGCCTGTCGCTGCTGGTCCTCTTTTCCCAGACCCACCTGCCCCTTGGCAAAGCGACGCTGATCCTGGCCCACATCACCTTCTGCCTCAGCTTCGTCGTCATCACCGTCGGCGCACGCCTGGACGGCATGAAGGCCGATTACGAGCAGGCCGCGAGCGACCTGTACGCGACCCCCTGGCAGTGCTTCCGCTACGTGACCCTGCCCCTCATCATGCCGGGCATCGTCGCCGGCGCCCTCATCGCCTTCACCCTGTCCATCGACGATTTCGTCATCAGCTTCTTCGTGGCCGGCCCGAACTCCACCACGCTGCCGCTGTACATTTACGCCATGGTGAAGCGCGGCATCTCGCCGGAAATCAACGCCCTGTCCACGGTCATGATGTGCGTCGAAATCGCCCTGGTGCTGCTCGCCGAAGCGCTGCAGCCCTCGCACAAAGCAAAAGAGCAGGCCGAATAAGGCCTGCCGGTCCCCTGTCGGGTACGATGTATTGCCCGCCTCTGCGCCAATACATCTTCCCATAAAAAAATCTGGCTTATTGCCGGGCAGTTGCCGACAATTTGAAACTAGGAGGCTTAACATGAAAAAACTCATCACACTCTTATTCTGTGCGTTCGTCCTCCTGCTGGCCGGCTGCGGTGGCAGCGGCAAGCCGCAGAACCCCGCCGGTGACGTTCAGGAACAGGTGCTGAACCTGTTCAGCTGGGCGGACAATTTCTCGCCGAAGGTCCTCGAGGACTTCGAAAAGAAATACCATTGCAAAATCAACTACGACGTGTTCGCCAACAACGAGGAGCTGCTGGCCAAGATCCAGGCCGGCGGTTCGCGGTACGACGTGATCCAGCCGTCGGACTACATGGTGGCGACCATGACGAAGCTCAACCTGCTGGAAGAGCTCGACCACAGCGCGCTGGACAACACGAAGAACATCCTGCCGGCGCTGCAGCACCCTGCCTACGACCCGCAGGGCAAGTATTCCGTCGTGTACACCTGGGGTGTGACGGGCATCGTGTACAATAAAAAGTACGTGAAGACTCCCCCGACTTCGTGGAACGACTTGTGGAACCCGGCCTACAAGGGCCGCGTCATCCTGTTGAACGATTCCCGCGAAGTCCTCGGCATGGCCCTCAAGAAGAACGGCTTTTCCGTCAACAGCAAGAACAAGGCGGAACTGGACAAGGCCGTTCAGGACCTGCGCAGACTGTCGCCCAACGTGCTCGCTTACGATACGGACACGATCAAGCAGAAGTTCATCGCCGAAGAAGCGTGGATCGGTACCATGTGGTCCGGTGACGCCTCGTTCGCGCACAAGGACAACAAGGACCTGGCTTTCGTGATTCCGAAGGAAGGCGCCGTCATCTGGGCCGACACCTTCGCCATTCCGAAAGGAGCCAGACACAAAGACCTGGCGCAGAAGTTCATCAACTACCTGTATGACCCGAAAGTCAGCGCCGCCAACTACGAATACATCGGCTACAACGACCCGAACGCCAAAGCGGAAAGCTACCACAGCGAGGCCTTCAACAGCGACCCGATGCTGAAAGCCGCCAAGGACTATATCTCCAAGGGCGAATGGATTGAGGATATCGGGGAAGCTCTGACCATGTACGACCGGTACTGGACGGAGCTGAAGACCGGTAAATAACTCACGGAAAAGAGGTTGATACCGTTTGAAACACTGGCAACGCATCTCCCTGATGCTCGCTGTCATCGCCTGCTTCGCCTTCCTCACGGCGGGCTGCGGCGACGATGACAAGAAAGAGGTACTGAACATTTACAGCTGGGCCGACTACTACGACCCCGAGGTCCTGTCTGAATTTGAGAAGAAGTACAACTGCCGTGTCAACTACGACGTCTATTCGAATAACGAAGAGCTGCTGGCCAAACTGCAGGCCGGCGGCGCCCAGTTCGACATCATCCAGCCGTCGGACTACATGGTGACGACCATGATCAAGCTCAATATGCTGGAAAAACTCGACCCGGCCGCGCTGACCAACAAACCGCAGCTCGTCAAGGGCCTGCAGACCCCGGAATACGACCCGAAGCACGTCTATTCCCTGCCCTATGTGTGGGGCCTGACGGGCATCGCCTACAACAAACGGTACGTCAAGGAGCCGCCCACGTCGTGGAGCGACCTTTGGAAACCGGAATACAAGGGACACGTGATGCTGCTGAACGACTGCCGCGAAGTCTTCAGCCTGGCCCTGAAGCGCAACGGCCACTCCAACAACACGGACAACAAGGCCGAAGTGGAACAGGCTTTCCGCGATTTGAAGCAGCTCAACCAGAATGTCCTGGCCTATGATACGGAAAACAACAAGCAGAAGATGATTTCCGAAGAAGTCTGGATTGCGCAGATGTGGTCCGGCGACGCTTCGTACTCCAATACGGAGAACCCGAACATCCAGTTCGTCATCCCCAAGGAAGGAACCGTCATCTGGGCCGACAACATGTGCATTCCCAAGGGAGCGAAGCACAAGGACCTGGCCATGAAGTTCATCAACTTCATGTACGACCCCGACGTTTCGGCCCGCAACTTCAATTACATGCGCCTGCCGAACGCCAATGCGGCGGCCCTGCCGAAGATGGATCAGGCCATCGCCGGCAACCCCATCCTGAAATATGCGGACACGCAGGGCAGCAAGGGCGAATGGCTCCGCGACATCGGCGACGCCATCACCATGTACGACCAGTACTGGACGGAATTGAAGACGGGGAAATGACCGCCCCCAAAAGAACAGCCTCATGGCTTACCTGTTCGTTTGGACAGGTGCCATGAGGCTTTTTCATTGGCTGTTTTAAGGGGCTGCAAGGCCGCTGTGGCAACGATTTCTCCGTCACAGGTATCCCAGGTGCTCCAGCAGGATTTTGACGCCCAGAAGGCATAACACGACGCCACCGACGCTTTCAGCGCGGCTGCGGAAGCGTTCTCCCAGGCGGAACCCGATGAGTCCGCCGGCAAAGGAGAAACAGAAGGTGACGACGCCGATGAGCACGGAGCTTTCCAGGACCCGCACGTTCAGGAAGGCGAAGCTGATGCCGACGGCCAGGGCGTCGATGCTCGTGGCCACGGCCAGGGTGAGCATGCGCCGCGCGCTGTAGCTGTCCACGAGTTCACAGGCTTCCCGGCTCTCGCGGATCATGTTGAGGCCCAGGTACATGAGCAGGAAGAAGGCCACCCAGTGGTCGTAATCGCGGATGTAGTCGATGGCCCAGGAGGCGCAGTAAAAGCCGATGACGGGCATAAGGAACTGGAAAAAGCCGAACCAGGCGCCGAAGCGGACGGCCCCCCGCAGACGGGATGCCGGAGCCAGGGCCAGGCTGCCGCAGATGGACACGGAAAAGGCGTCCATGGACAGGCTCACGGCCAGTAAAAACAAATCGATCAGGTTCATGCTTTCTCTTCTTTCGCGTTTTGTTCTGCCGCCTTCTGCAGGGTTTCCCGGGCATGGCGGCGGTTTGCCATCTCTTCCCGTTCGGAGGCGGCGTTGCGCGCTTCCTCTTCCTCCGCCGTCAGCACGTACAGGGCCGGGCTCACGGAGGTTCCCAGGCGGTCCTCGGTCTTGTAGCGGGCCAGGTCATGGCTCGTCTTGAGGGCGCGGAAGATGCCGCCGACCATCATGATGCCCAAGGCGATGGCGCAGGCATCCATGACGGCGCTCAGGAGGATTTCCGTGCCGTAACTGCCGGCATTTTCCAAAATGTAGTACATGCCCCGGTACATGCCGAGTCCCGGAACAAGGGGAATGACGGCGGGGATGTTGAAGACCGTCACAGGCTGATGGAAGCGGCGCGCTGCCAGTTCGCTCAACAGGGCGACGCAGACCGTCGCGACGAAGTTGGCCGAAAAGGAGCTGACGCCCTGCCCTTTCAACCCGATGAAGACCACCCAGCCTACACCGCCGATGACGCCGCCGGGCCAGAGCATCCGCTTCGGGCACTGGAAGAGCACGCCGAAGGAAACGGTGGCCACGAAGGCGAAGAAGAATGCTTTCAACCAGATCATCGCAAGCCTCCCCAGGTCCAGACCTTGACAGCGAACGCCAGGCCGACGGCGATGGACAGGGCGAAGAGGACCGCTTCGGCAATGCGGGAGTTACCGCTCAGCAGGTCGCCGCCGATGTAGTCGCGCACGCCGTTCGTGAACGGCAGGCCCGGCAAAAAGGGCATGAGGGCCCCGACGATGATGTTCTGCATGGTGCAGAACCGGTCCGCTTTGCAGCAGGCCAGGGCGATGAAGCCGATGACGAGACCGGCGATGAAGTTTTCCCAGAAGGCCGTCGGATGGAGCTTGTTCAACAGTTTGAGCACGCCCATGGCGGCGAAACCGCAGATAAAGGCGGCCACAAAGTCGTGCCAGTTGCCGCCGAGCAGCATGGCGAAGGCCGCGCTGCCCACGCCGGAGGCAAGGCACACGAGCGTGTTGCCGTAGGGATGGGAACGGCGGATCCGTTCGCGCATCCATTCCTTGGCCCGGTGGTAGGTCATGCCCCAGCGTTTGAAGTTGTAGGACAGGTTGTTGATGTCCATGATGAGGCCCAGGTCGATGGCGCGCCAGCGCACGCGGAAGACGCGGCTTTTGCCGTGGGCGCTTTCGTCGCCGAGGATGATGATTGTCGGCGTGCAGAAGACGTTGAGGTCATAGTAACCGTGGCTGCGGCAGAAGCGCATCATGGTGTCTTCGACGCGGCTCGTTTCGGCGCCGCTTTTCAGCAGGATGCGCCCCATGTCCATGGCGATGTCCATGACCTGGCTCTTCGTCATGTCGGTTTCACGGTTGTCCAGGATTCCGTCCGCCATGGAAATCACCTCCGGAATAAGGCCGCGACAGCCGCCTTGAACCGGTTGGCCCCGCCCATGGAGGGATGGGGCACGCAGTCACAGGGGATGCCGTATTTCTGCAGGGTCTGGGCCGATTTCTGCCCGATGGCGACGACCTGCGCCTGCGGCAGCAGTTCCATCAGTTCGCGGGCGTAGACAATGCCCGCGTCGAGCTCCCTGCCGTCGGGCGTGCGGTTCGTCAGCAGCCCCTGTTCTTTGTAAGGATGGAAGGGAAAGATGTTCCACAGCACGGCGTCGAAGGTTCCCAGGTGTTCGCGGTGCAGGCTTCCCCACATGACCGTGGCCGTCGGCTCGTTGAAGCCGAGGGCACGCTGCGTCCCTTTCAGGAGCGGCGAAGCGGGATTGCTCGTGCGGCGGTAGTCCCAGCCGGAACCCAGTACCTCTTCGGGCCGGACTTCGGGATGGTGGCCGAGCAGGATGCGCTCGCTCGTCATGGCCATGCCGGAAAAGTGGCCGCCCTGGTAGCCCAGGCCTTCGGCAATGAACAGGTAATGCGCCTGCCGCCGCAGTTCCAGATAGCGCTGCAGGTTCGCATAGCGGATATGCGGCGCTTCCGGCCCGATATCCAGGCCCGGTTCATAGTCCCGCCAGGGATTGAAGACCCGCGGTGCCTCATAATCCAGCAGATGGTGCATAAAGGTTTCTATCGTAACGGACATGACATCTTTCCTCCAAAACGCGTTCACAAGCGTCCATATAGGCACATTATAACACGGATTGGCGCAAAAAGGACAGCGGAACGCCGCCCGATATGGTAACATAAAGAAAGATGGAAAAGTACACTGGAAACGGGAAAACGGGGTGCGGATCATGGCATATTACGTAGCAATCGATATCGGCGGGACGTCCGTCAAATACGCCCTGGCGGATGAGACCGGGCGGTTCCTCGACAAGGGCGAAGTGCCGACGGGACTGCCGGAGACGGGCATTCCCCATCTGCTGGACCTGCTGGCGGACATTGTGCGCCGCTACCAGGCGCGGTACAAGGTGGAGGGTGTGGGCCTCGACACGGCCGGCGTCGTCGATGCCGAAAGGGGCACCATTCTGCTGGAAGCCCGCAATTTCCCCGGCTACACGGGAACGGGCCTGAAGGCGTGGATTGAGGAACAGTGCCACGTTCCCTGCGCCGTTGAAAACGATGTGAACGCGGCGGCGCTGGGCGAATACTGGCTGGGCGCCGGCAAAGGCGCGCGGTCCCTTGTCTGCATCACCGTGGGCACGGGCATCGGCGGGGCGCTGCTCCTGGACGGCCGGCTGATCCACGGCGCTTCGGGCAGTGCCGGCGAAGTCGGCTACATGCACATTGAAGGCGGGGAACAGGACCTGGAGGCTTCGGCCCGCGTCCCCTGGCTCCTGGAAACGGTGGCCCGCGCCAAGGGGATCGATGTCACGGCCCTGGACGGCCGCAAAGTCTTCGACCTGGCGGAACAGGGCGACGGCGACGCGGAACAGGCCATCGCCGTCATGCTGCACCGCCTGGCCCTGGGCATCGGCAACGTATGCTGCATCTTCAATCCGGAGCGGATCCTCCTGGGCGGCGGCATCATGGCCCGGCAGGCGTATATCCGGCCCCGGCTGGACGCGAAACTGGAGCGGCTCGTCGCCCCGGCCCTGCGCATAAACACCACTATCGGCTTCGCCGCCCTGGGCAATGACGCCGGCATGATCGGCGCCCTGCGGAACCTGCTGGACAAGGTGGAACAGAAAGGATAAGGCCCATGAAGACCTGTTGTTTCAAGCTGTATCGTACGAAAAAGCTTGACAATCCTTTCGTTTTCCCTTATACTAGAGGAGCTACGGAACTATAGCTCAGTTGGTTAGAGTACGTCCTTGACATGGACGGGGTCACAAGTTCGAGTCTTGTTAGTTCCACCATTTAAAAGCACTGACCGGGAATGTTCGGAAGAACATTCCCGGTTTTGTTTTATGTGCCATACCGCAAAAATGACAACGGGAGCAGGAATCTCACGATTCCTGCTCCCGCTTTTGCTTCTTATATTCCCGAATTATTTATACCCGTCGTTTCTTTACGCATCCGACCGCGCGAAAGCGTTCTTCATGGCGCAGCTGGCCTGGTACAGCACGGCGCCCAGGCAGGCGTCGGTTTCTTCCCGTGCCATGTCCGCAATCCGGTCATTGCACTTTTCCAGGAACTTCGTCACACTGCCGCGGTACCGCGCCCGGTCGCATTCCTCCAGCAGCGCGTGGCTCCGGGCACCGACGGCGTTCTGGTACCGCTCGATGGCCAG
The DNA here is from genome assembly GCA_900315805.1 of uncultured Selenomonadales bacterium. Lineage (GTDB taxonomy): Bacteria > Bacillota > Negativicutes > Acidaminococcales > Acidaminococcaceae > Succiniclasticum. The sequence continues at coordinate 194,453 of ONAN01000002.1, read as the reverse complement.
GGAGCACAGGTTGAAATGGGCATCCGCCAGGGCCCCGATGAGGCGGCTGGCCCAGTAGAACTGGTGGCTGTCGGGCAGTTTGCCCGTTTCCGCCAGGTAGGCCGGCGTCTTCGTCACATTGGCATAGAACGGCACGAAGGCATTGAACACATTCGACCCTTCGGCAATCCATTCGACGGCCCGGCGTTCCGCGTCCACATAGGGCCGCAGCTGGGTCAGGGCGACGAAGTTGTTGCGGTTGATGCCGATGGGGCGGTATTGGTGCTTTCCGGCTTCCGGACCGTTGCCGTAGCAGTCAAAGGGCGTGCCCTGGTAATGGGCGCTGAGCACGTACTTGATGTCCTCCACGGTGATCTTGCGTTCCGGCTGGAGGCTCCAGGGCAGGTTGTCGTCTTCGGGACGGAAATCCGCGTCCGGGCCGTCCCACGTGAACGTGTGGGGATTCAGGTACCGCAGCATATACCAGACGCGGGGCGTGTTATACGTATGGTCCGAGTCGTCCCGGCTGCCGAAGGCGGCCCGGGCATCGAAGGCCGCAGCCGCTTCCAGGGGACCGCCTTTGTCCTCGTCCATGGTCAGGTCCAGGTGATGGTCCCGGATAAAATCCGCCAGGTCGGCGGAGCACATGGCCTCTTTCTGCGCGCCCAGGGCGTCCGACAAATCGAGCAGGTCGATGCCCTGCTGATTCGACATGACGACATAGCCGTCGTCGGGCACCTTTTTGGCAATCCAGTGATGGCCGCCGATGCTTTCGAACCACCAGACTTCGTCCACATCCTGGAACCCGATGCCGTTCATCTCGTACGTGCCGTACTTTTCCAGCAGGGCTCCCAGGCGGGCGACGCCTTCCCGGGCGCTGCGGATGTAGGGCAGCACCAGGGTCAGCATATCTTCCTCGCCGAGGCCGTCCTTGACGAGGGGATCCGCCCCCAGGACGCGGTAGTTCGACGTAATCGTTTCCGTCTCCGTCATGGCCACATTGGCCTCGTTGATGCCGGCCTCGCCCCAGATGCCTTCGTCCGGCAGGGCGTTAGGCATGGCCGTATAACGCAGGGGTTCCTCCTTCAGGTCCAGTGAGAACTTGGACAGCACGGCCTGGTAATGGCGCGGCTGGTCCTCCGGGTTGACGACGATGAATTTTTTACTCGTAAAGACGCCGGACTGGGAATCCTCGTTGCGGGCCATCATGGTCGAGCCATCGTACGTGGCCCCTTTGCCGGCAAGTATCGTTGTGCAGGGCATAAGCGTTCGCTCCTTTCGTTTTGCGTGAAGCAGGTACAATTCGATTATAGCACCTGCCCGCGCGAAAACAAGGACAGTCTCCGGGGAAACGCGCCGCCACCGCCCTGCTCAGTGCCTGCCGCCCCGCTTCTTCCGGTCCTTGCGGATGCGGTCCAGGGACGCACCGGAGAAACACCCCTCTGCGCGGAACTTCATCACGGCATCGCTCATGACGCGGAAATTCAGTTCCGTCCCTTCCCCGTCCGCCACATAATCGGCCGCGCATTCCTGCCCGATGCCGAATTCTTCGGCCGTGGCGACGGCGTCGATGTTGGCGCCCAGGAAGACGAACTCCCAGCCGTACTTCGATTTCTGGCGTTCAATCATTTCCTTGACTTTCCGGCTGGTGTACTCGCGGCTGGAATTTTCCTCGCCGTCCGTAATGATGACGAACAGCACGTGGGCCGCCCGGTACGCGTCCGCCGTATGGCGCTGCGCCGTCCCGATCTTATGGATGGTGCGGCCGATGGCGTCGAGCAGCGCCGTGGAGCCGCCGGTCTCGTAATCCTTCTCCGTCAGCGGCTGTACGGCCTGCAGATCGATGCGGTCGTGCAGCAGTTCGTAGCGGTTGTCGAAGAGCACCGTCGTCACGCGGCACTCGCCGTCCACCTTCTTCTGCTTTTCCAGCATGCTGTTGAAACCGCCGATAGTGTCCTTTTCCAGACCCGTCATGGAGCCGCTCTTGTCCAGGATGAAAACCAGTTCCGTCAAATTCTGTTTCATAACAAATCCCTCCTTTGTTACCTTTAGGATAACGCAGGAGGGACAATCCGTGGTCGCCTGCAAAGCGACATTCCTGATTCTGTTTTGCCGCGCTTCAATCGCGGGACCCCAGCAGGGGCTGGTCGTAATGGAACAGAACCTCGTTGATGGCGTAAATGTCGTAATTGCCCTGGAGGATGAAGTATTCGACAATCACGTCGGCCTTGATGCTGTGTGACAGGGCGTACCCCGCCTTCATCAGCAGGGCCTCCGTTTCCGCCAGGGTCAGCTCCAGCGCGATGGCCAGGGCCAGCACGGTCCGTTTGCCCGGCATGTAGCCCTTGCCCGTCCGGATCTTCGAAAAGAGCTTGCGGTCGATGTTCGCCTTCTTGTACACCTCGGCATCGGTCTTGCCCCGCGCGTCGATGAGCCGCAGCAGCGTCACGTTGAAGGGTTCGTCCAGGTTGCCGATGACGTTCTCCAGCTCCTGCGGCGGCGCCCCGTACGTCGCCTGGAAGGCCTCCACATCCTGCAGGGCATGCACTTCGCAGCGGTTCCTTTCCCGCTGCCGCGCCATACACATCTGCACGTAATTCTCGTCCAGGTAATTTTCCACTGCGCCCAGCAGCTGCCCGCTGACGACGAAGGATTCCCGGTCGAACACCGTCAGGAAGATGTCCAGGTCGTGCTGCCGCAAAAAGTCCCGGAAGGCTTCCACGGCCACGCGCAGGGCGGCTTCCTTCGGATACCCGTAGATGCCGCTGGAAATGAGCGGAAAGGCGATGCTCGCGCAGTCATGCTCCACGGCAAGCCGCAGGGCGGACAGGTAGGCGGAACGCAGCAGCTGTTCGCACGCTGCCGCCTCGTCACCGCGGTAGACCGGGCCCACGGCGTGGATCACGTACCGGGCCGGCAGGGCGAAGGCCGGCGTAATGGCCGCCTCCCCCGTACGGACCGGCGCCGCCTTGCGGCAGGCCTCTTCCAATTGGGCCGCGCCGGCAGCCCGGAAAATGGCGCCGCACACGCCCCCGCCTTTGGCAAGGCCCGTGTTGGCGGCGTTCACGATGGCGTCTACGGAAAGCTTCGTAATATCCTGGCGTAAAATCGTAAAGGGCATCTTATCCTCCTGCGGCACGCAGCAGCTGCGGGCCGGAAACAAAGAGGCTGCCGGAGTACCTTTCCTCCGGCAGCCTGCAGCAGACGGTCACGCTTCTCTGGCCGCCGTCTCTTTCAATTTTTCCGTATCGATGCCTTCGCCCAGGACTTTCCCTTCGGGGCATTTCTCCTTGGCGACGGACAACATCAGTTTCAGCCGGTTCAGCTGGTTGACTTCCGACGCGCCGGCATCGCAGTCCATGGCCACCAGGTTGGCATCTTCATAGGTGCGGCGGATCTCGCGGAACACGCCTTTGCCCATGATATGGTTCGGCAGGCAGGCCCACGGCTGCAGGCAGACCACGTTGCGGACGCCTTCTTCCATGAGTTTGGCGATTTCACCGGGCAGCAGCCAGCCTTCGCCGGCGATATTGCCCAGGGATACGTGCTGCGAAGCCAGTTCGGCCACCTTGTAGATGGAGCACGGAGCCGTAAAGTGCTTCGACTGCTCCAGGGCCTTGCGCATGGGGCTCAGGAAGAACTCCGCCACGCGGATGAACATTTTGCCGCCGGCCTTGCGGAGCCACGAGCCGTCCAGCAGGTCGTGCTTGGAGATGCCGTCGAAGCCCATGTACATCATGAAGTTCGACAGTTCCGGCATGACGACTTCGGCGCCTTCGCGGGCGAGGACGCGCTCCAGGTGGTTGTTGGCCACCGGGTGGTACTCGACCAGGATTTCGCCGACGACGCCGACTTTCGGTTTCCACAGGTTCGGAACCAGGGGGATGGCGTCGAATTCCTTCACCAGTTCGCGGATGGTCTTCTTATACTTGAAATAGCTGCCGTGGTCGAGCTCGTCTTCGCAACGGGCGATCCACTTGTTGTACAGGCGGTCCGTCGAGCCGGGAATCAGCTCGTAGGGGCGCATGCGGTTCGTCACATTCTGCAGCAGGTCGCCGTAGACGATGGCCTTGGCCACTTCGATGTAGCCTTCCGGATTGAGGGTAAATCCATCTTTCTCCAGGCCGTAGCAGGCGAAGACCGGCACCTTCGGGAAGCCGGCGTTCTTCAGGGCGCGGCGCATGAGGCTCATGTAGTTCGTCGCGCGGCACTCGCCGCAGGTCTGGAAGAGCACGATGCTCGTGTGGTCCGGGTCGTATTTGCCGCTCTTCAGGGCCGCCAGCATCTGGCCGATGACGACGATGGCCGGATAGCACATGTCGTTATGGACATACTGCAGGCCCGCGTTGATGGCGTCGTTCTTGTTCGTTTCCGGAATGACCAGGTTGTAGCCGTAACGCGTCAGCACGTGCTTGATGAGTTCGAAATGGATCGGGGCCATCTGGGGTGCCAGAATCGTATGGGTTGCTTTGCATTCCGGCGTGAAATGGGGCCGGTCCGGCAGGACCAGGGGTTCGAATTTCGGAACCGGGCGGCGCGACAGCACGGCCAGCAGGGAACGCAGGCGGATGCGGGCAGCACCGAGGTTCGTCACTTCGTCCAGCTTGATCATGGTGTAGAGGCGGTTATGGGCCTCCATGATTTCCCGTACCTGGTTCGTCGTAATGGCGTCGAGGCCGCAGCCGAAGGACGACAGCTGGATCAGGTTCACTTCGGGATGCGCCGCGGCAAATTCCGCCGCATGGTACAGGCGGGCATGGTAGCTCCACTGGTTGACGATGTACAGGTTGTCTTCCTGCACCGGCATATGGTAGACGGAATCTTCGGATACGATGGCCAGGTTATAGGACTGGATCATTTCCGGAATGCCGTGGTTGATTTCCGGATCGATATGGTACGGACGGCCGACCAGCAGGATGACCTGCATCTTGTGCTCCTTGGCGTAAGCCAGGATTTCCGCACCCTTTTTCCGTACATCTTCCCGGTAATGCTCCAGTTCGTCGTAGGCGGCGTTCATGGCGTCGGTCAGTTCCTTTTCCGGAATGTTTTCCGAAGCGAACGCCTCGATCAGGCGCTGGCGCATGCGTTTCTTGCTGGCAATCGGCAGGAAGGGCTCCATGAACTTGATGCCCTTTTCCCGCAGGATATCCATGTTGTTGCGGATGTTTTCAGCGTACGAAGCCACGACCGGGCAGTTGTAATGGTTGCCCGTACGGTTGACGTCGTCTTCCATGTTGTAGGGCAGGCAGGGATAGAAGATCTTCTTCAGGCCCTTCTCCACCAGGTCCATGATATGGCCGTGCACCAGCTTGGCCGGATAGCACAGGGAATCGGACGGGATGGTGGACATGCCCTTGTAGTAGATCTGCGCCGACGATTTGTCGGAAATCACCACTTCGTAGCCCAGTTTCGTGAAGAAGGTGGCCCAGAAGGGGAAATCCTCGTACATGTTCAGGACGCGGGGGATGCCGATGCGGCCCCGCGGCGCGTTCTGCAGCGGTTTATAGTAGTTGAACAGGCGCTCGTTCTTGTATTCGTAGATGTTCGGCGCCTTGTGCAGGTTCTTCGGTTTGCCTTCGCCGCGCTCGCAGCGGTTGCCCGTGAAGAAGCGGCCGCCGTCGGGGAAGGTCTGCATGGTGACGAGGCAGTGGTTGCCGCAGCCGTTGCAGCGGTAGGACCGCGACGTGACCTTGAAGTTTTCCAGCTGTTCGTCCGGCAGCAGGGAGGAAACGCGGTCCGGTTCGTCCGCATGGGCTTCCAGGGTCAGGATGGCTGCGCCGTAGGCGCCCATCAGGCCGGCGATATCCGGACGGATGACATCCTTGCCGAGCAGTTTCTCCATGTTGCGCAGGACGGCGTTATTGTAGAACGTGCCGCCCTGGACGACGATGTGGTCGCCCAGTTCCTTTACGTCTTTGAGCTGCATGACTTTGAAGAGGGCGTTCTTGATGACGGACAGGCCGATGCCGGCGGAAATGTCCGCCAGGGCGGCGCCTTCCTTCTGCGCCTGCTTGACGCGGGAGTTCATGAAGACCGTGCAGCGCGTGCCCAAATCGACAGGGGTCTTGGAGTCCATGGCCTTGTCGGCGAATTCCGCCGCCGTCATGTGCAGGCCCTGGGCAAAGTTCTGGATGAAGGAACCGCAGCCTGCGGAGCAGGCTTCGTTCAGCGTGATCTTCTCAATGTTGCCGTCGCGGATCTGGAAGCATTTCATGTCCTGACCGCCGATATCCAGCACGCAGGTCACTTCGGGGCAGAATTCCCGGGCCGCGCGGTAATGGGCGAAGGTTTCGACTTCGCCTTCATCGGCATGCAGGGCCGCTTTGACGATGTTTTCGCCGTAGCCCGTCGTCAGGGCGCCGGCAATCCAGGTTCCTTCGGGCATGGCCTTGTAGAGGCCGCGTACCTCGCGGATGACGACATCCAGCGGTTCGCCCTGGTTGCTGCCGTAATCCGTGTAAAGGATTTCTTTATCCTTGCCGATGGCCACGATCTTCGTCGTCGTGGAACCGGCGTCGATGCCCAGATACAGCGGGCCGCGGTAGGTGGCGAGGTCGCCCCGTTTCACCTTGTCTTTGTCATGACGGGCCACAAAGGCATCGTATTCCTCTTTGCTGCGGAACAGGGCCAGCCGTTCGTCCCGGACGATGCCGTAGCTGCCCTGGGCCTTGTCGAGGTTCTTCACCAGGTCTTCGTAGCCCATCTCGCACGTCTCGTTGGACAAGGCGCAGCCGATGGCCACGAAATAGGCGCCGTCTTCCACGTTCACCACGTTTTCCGGTGCCAGTTTCAGGGTCTCGATGAAGCGTTTCTTCAATTCCGGTAAAAAGGTCAGGGGCCCGCCGAGGAAGGCCACGTTGCCCTTGATTTCGCGTCCCTGGGCCAGGTTGCCGATGGTCTGGTTCACCACGGCCTGGAAGACGGACTTGGCGATGTCCTCGCGCGAAGCGCCGTCGTTCATGAGGGCCTGGATATCCGTTTTGGCGAACACGCCGCAGCGGCTGGCAATGGTATAGATGCGCTGGGCCTTGGCCGCCAGGTCATTGAGGCCTTTCGCGTCCGTATTCAGCAGGGACGCCATCTGGTCGATGAAGGCACCCGTGCCGCCGGCGCAGACGCCGTTCATGCGCTCTTCCGGCGCAGACCCGAAGTACATGATCTTGGCGTCTTCCCCGCCCAGTTCCACCATGGTATCCGTCTGGGGGATCAGTTCCTTGACGGCCGTCGCCGCCGCGATGACTTCCTGCACGAAAGGCAGCTCCAGACGCTGGGCGATGCCCATGCCGGCCGAGCCGGTCAGGGCGAAGCGGAAACGCTCCTTGCCCACGACGTCCTTGAGCGCCTGCAGATTCGTCGTCAGCGCATGGGGAATGTCGGAGAAATGCCGCCCGTACGTCTTGTAGAGGATACGGCCGGTTTCATCCAGCACTACCGTCTTAATCGTAGTCGAACCGATATCGATTCCGACTTTCAAATCATTCGTCATGTGAACACCTCATCTATATAAAAGAAATGATACCTGCAGGTTTCCGCCTCATGAAAGCCTCTCCTGCGCACCTTCCGCTTCATGCCGCCGGCCGGATGGAAGCCTTTGGGACAAGCCGGAAGTAGAATGCCCGGCGCCTGCCGAATGGAAGCCCTTGCCGGATGGCGGGCCGGTCCGAATGGGGACACTCCCACCAGTTAACAATACATTATATACCTATTTTGATAAAATTGCATCAAGTTTTACGGAATATTCGTTTTCCGCCTCTATAAGGCCATTTTCACATTTCCAAAAAAATTTTATAAAAAATTAGCACTCAATACTTGACAGTGCTAACAACATGTGCTAGTATATGCTTAGAAACAAAAGAGAGGCTTCCGAGAGAACCACAAAGGTGCTGGACGGAGGCGCTGGGAAACGGCCGCGAGGCCGATTCTTTTGGAGCCGAAAGTCAAAAAGTCAACCGCCTTTCCGAGTTTCCAAACTTCACAAACAAACAGATTCACATAACGATTGGAGGAATGTATTATGATGTTTCCGAGCATTTTTGGTGAAAACGTATTTGATGATTGGAATGATGACAACTACGGCCTGATGAATCCTTCCGCCTTCTTCGGCAAAGGCAATCCCCTGTATGGCAAACATGCGGGCAACATCATGAAGACCGATATCCGCGAAACCGACAAGACCTACGAGATGGATGTAGACCTGCCGGGCTTCTCGAAAGAGAACATCCAGGTACAGCTGGAAAAAGGTTACCTGACCATTGTCGCTTCCAAAGCCCTCGATAAGGACGAAAAGAACAAAGAAGGCAAGTATCTGCGTCAGGAACGTTACAGCGGAACCTGCAGCCGCAGCTTCTATGTCGGCGAAGCCCTCACCAATGAGGACATCAAGGCGAAATTCGAAGACGGCGTGCTGAAACTGAGCATTCCCAAGAAGGACGCCAAGGAAATCGACCAGAACAAGTACATCGCAATTGAAGGCTGATATACCCCCTTTAGTTTGACAACACACCCTTTCACGTTACCCCTCAAAATTCTCAAACAACCCTCAAGTTACCCCTCAAGTAACACTCCTCAAATGTTTTTCTCCCCTTTGAAAAAGCCGGTCACGCAAGTGACCGGCCCTTTTTTTTATGCTTTGAAGTTTTAACCCGGCTGCCGCCCGAGGACGAGGATGCCGAAGGTACGGAACCGCGCCGCCAGGGCCTGGATCACCATGCCGGCCGCCAGGGACGACAGGAGCACCAGGACATAGAACAGCAGCACGGGGACCTGGTCGAAGGCAAAGCCCAGCCAGCCCAGGGCGCTGTACCAGAAATTGATGAACCAGGGGTGGATCAGGTAGATGACCATGGAATACGCCGAAAGCACCTTCAGGAAGAGCAGCCGGTGCCCGGACAGGCGTTCCAGAAGGGCGCAGAAGAAGAGCAGCCAGCAGACCGTGTAAAGCAGCCCCTGCGGCGTGAGCTGCGTCAGGTGTTCCGGAATGGAGGCCAGCTCCATGCCGCCCGCCAGATACCCGAAAAAGCTGTGCAGGTAGACACCGCAGGACACGAGCAGCAGCGCCAGCGTCGTCCCCAGGTGCGTCCGCAGCCAGCCGCGCACGGCGTCCTCGTGAACGGCGCAGAGGCCGCCCAGGACGAACACGAACCCGTAAAACAGCGGGATGTAGTTCATGCGCTCGTTCAGCAAACGGATGATGATCTTATAGTGGGCCGTCCAGCCCGGATAGCTCCAATAGACGGCGTTCCAATGGTACAGGGCAAGCTGCAGGGCCGCCAGCACCGCCAGGCACAGGCCCGTGCCCAGCTTCGTCCCGCGGTCCGTGACGCGTACCAGCCAGCGCCAGAACGGCAGGGTGAAATAGAATCCCAGCAGGATCACGAGGAAGTAGATATGGTAGCAGCCTTCCCCCAGCAGCAGCTTGACGATCAGGACCGACAGGGAAAAGCTGCCGTCGGGGCGGATCATGTCTTCTCGCTGCCACAAGGCGATATAGAACAGGGACCAGACCAGGTACGGCACGCCGACCGTGCGCAGATGGTGCCGCACGGAAGCCACGTAATGGAACGGCTTGTGCAGCGCGTCATTGCAGAAGAGGCCGTAGCCCGAAATGAAGAAGAACGCGGGCACGGCAAAGCGCGTGAAAATCTGCAGCAGCAGAAAAATGTCCAGGCGCGGCGTCGAGGAATCGAGCACGAAGGTGCCGATATGGATGCCGATGACGCCGAGCATGGCCAGGCCGCGCAGATGATCGATGACGAGATTTCGTTTCAAGACCGGATACCCCCAGAAGGATGATTGCAAAAGATAGCTTATTATATCACGTTGCCGGCCGCAGGCATATAAAAATATCCTCCCCGGAAATCCAGGGAGGATACAGGTTAATCAGGAATCAGGCTTCCTTTTCAACGGGGTAAACGCTGATCTGACGGCCGTCGCGGCCTACGCGTTCAAATTTGACTTTGCCGTCCACTTTGGCGTAGATGGTGTAGTCGCGGCCCATGCCGACGTTTTTGCCGGGATGGAACTTGGTGCCGTGCTGGCGCATGATGATGCTGCCGGCGGTCACAACCTTGTCTTCGTGAGCCTTGATGCCCAGGCGCTGTGCGTTGGAATCACGGCCGTTGTGGGAAGAACCGGTACCTTTTTTATGTGCATGTAACTGCAGAATAATCTTAAACATTCGTACTTTCACCTCCATGTTCGCGAACTCGAACATCTTTGGGACATTCTGCTGCCAATTGCCGCAAGGTCCGTACCATGGACCCGATCAGCAGCTGGCTTTTTGCATCGGGTTCCTTCTGCAGCTGAACTGCCAGGAGACCCGATTCCGGATCCGCCGTATACGCGACGGGAAATTTCAATTCGCTTTCCAAGCCGATGAGGGTCATCTGCGTCACCGCGGAAACCCAGGCGCATACCACGCTCTCCCCCGCCGGCGCGTCCTTGGCGTGCCCTTTGGCGCGGTAGCCCGTGTAGAGGCCCGACTTGTTCTTGCTGATTTCGATCGTGATCATGACGTTCCAGATTAAGCCTGGATGCCGCTGATCTTAACGGTCGTGAACGGCTGACGATGGCCAGCGCGTTTGCGGTAGTTGGATTTAGCTCTGTATTTGAAGACCAGGACTTTGTCCGCTTTACCCTGTTCCACGACAGTAGCGGTAACCTTGGCACCTTCCACTACCGGTTTGCCGACAGTGACTTCACCGTCGTTCACGATAGCCAGGACTTCGTCAAATACTACTTCAGCGTCTTTTTCGGCATCCAGCTTTTCTACATTCAGGACATCGCCTTCCTGTACACGATACTGTTTGCCGCCGGTTTTGATGATTGCGTACATGTGTTGCACCTCCCTTATCGTATACTCGCCAATTTCGGTACTTTTCCGGAGGAAAAGTTTACGGAACCTCGTTGAGCGGTTGGGGACGGACTACGCCCGGAGCGGGAATCGTCCATACTGAAAAATAATAGCATGCAGGAGCGGATTTGTCAACAATCAAATCGTATAGAACCAGGTTTCGGCCTGTTCCAGGTCCTTGGGCTTGGAATCGGGCTTGTTGTCGTCGTTGAAGTGCAGTTCCTGGCTCTTGATGCTGACATTCGATCCGGGCGGTACGGACATGGTGATGAAGGTGTTGCCGCCGATGACGGAATCGTGGCCGATGACCGTGTCGCCGCCCAAAATGGAGGCACCGGAATAGATGGTGACGTTGTCCTCGATGGTCGGATGGCGCTTTTTGCCGTGCAGCTTCTGGCCGCCGCGGGTCGACAGGGCGCCGATGGTGACCCCCTGGTAGACCTTCACGTTGTTGCCGATGACCGTCGTCTCGCCGACGACGATGCCCGTGCCGTGGTCAATGAAGAAATTGCGGCCGATGGTGGCGCCGGGATGGATATCGATGCCCGTCTTGCCGTGGGCGTATTCCGTCATGATGCGCGGCAGCATGGGCACGTTCAGCTCATAGAACTCGTGGGCCAGGCGGAAGACCATGATGGCGTACATGCCGGGGTAGCAGTAGATGATCTCGTCCTTGTTGAACGCCGCCGGGTCGCCGTCGTACTCGGCCTGCACCGTGGAATCGACCAGGTCGCGGATCTTCGGGATGCGCGACATGAACTCCAGGGCCAGCTCCTGCCCGCGGTTCTGGCAGGTCCGGTAATCCTTGTCGGCGTATTCCGGCAGGAAGCGGATGAAGCGGGTGATTTGCTTGCTGAGATTGAACAGGACATCTTCCACCAAAGTCTGCAGGTTGTTTTCCGCCGTGTAATAATGATAGGACTTGATGCGGAAATAGCCCGGGAACAGGATTTTCTGCAGTTTGTCCAGAATATCGATGACCGCGTCCATGTCCGGTCCGGAAAAGCCCGTGCTCTTGTCAATGGTACGGCCTTTTGCATAATCGGCGAGGATGCTTTCGGAAATTTTCTTGATGCGTTTTTCCATGTTGGCCATGAGTAGAACCTCCGTACATTAATACCATCATTATATCAGACATTCGGGCGGTTTGGCGCAACGGCTTTACACTTTTTTGTATATTTTCCCGGAAAACGTCCCTTTTGCCGCCGTTTCATTGCAAAGGGTCGGAAATTTGGTATAATGAGCTTATGAATCACGATGTATCCCTTTCCTGGGACCGCAAACCCAAAGGGGCGCGGAAATAAAGTGAACTATCATGTCTATTTTTGTCAGGGGGTCTGAATCATGCTGGAAAAACCGGAACTGAAAGCCGTAGATGAAGAGATTTACAATGCCATTGAACTGGAAAAGGAACGGCAGCAGAACAATCTGGAAATGATTGCGTCTGAAAACCATACGAGCGTCGCCGTCATGGAGGCCATGGGCAGTGTCATGACGAACAAGTACGCCGAAGGATATCCCGGACACCGCTATTACGGCGGCTGCCAGTTCGTGGATATAGCGGAAAACCTGGCCATCGAGCGGGCCAAAAAGCTGTTCGGCGCGGAACACGCGAACGTGCAGCCCCATTCCGGCGCGCAGGCCAACCTGGCCGTCTACTTCGCCACGCTGAAGCCGGGCGACACCGTGCTGGGCATGGACCTGTCCAACGGCGGCCACCTGACCCACGGCAGCAAAGTGAATGCCTCGGGCACGCTGTATGATTTCCACGGCTACGGACTGAATCCGGAAACGCAGCGCATCGACTACGACGCTGTCGCCAAAATGGCCAAAGAATTGAAACCGAAGATGATCGTCGCCGGCGCCAGCGCCTACCCCCGCATCATCGACTTCGCCAAATTCGCGGAAATCGCCCACGACAACGGCGCCCTGCTCTTCGTGGACATGGCCCACATCGCCGGCCTGGTTGCCGCAGGGTATCATCCGAGCCCTGTGCCCTACGCCGACATCGTGAGCACCACGACCCACAAGACCCTGCGCGGACCCCGCGGCGGCCTGATCCTGTGCCGTGAACAGTTCGGCAAGGCCATCGACAAGGCCGTCTTCCCGGGCATGCAGGGCGGTCCCCTGATGCACGTCATCGCCGCCAAGGCCGTCGCCCTGAAAGAGGCCCTGCAGCCTTCCTTCAAGGAATACGCCCACGGCATCATCGTAAACGCCCAGGCCCTGGCCGACGAGCTGCTCAAAGGCGGCTGCAACCTGGTCACGGGCGGCACGGACAACCACCTGATCCTCATCGATGTCCGCAACAAGGGCATCAACGGCAAGCAGGCGGAAAAACTCCTGGACACGGTCCACATCACGGTCAACAAGAACACCGTCCCCAACGAGACGGAAAGCCCCTTCGTGACGAGCGGCATCCGCCTGGGCACGGCAGCCCTCACGACCCGCGGCATGAAGGAAGACGACATGCGCGTCATCGGCAAGGTCATGGTCGATATCCTGAACCACCCCGACGACGAAAAAGTCACGGCCGACTGCAACGCCCGCATTGCGGAACTGTGCAAAAAGTACCCGCTCTATCCCGGCATGGAATAAGCGGCGCTGCCGTACCGCCGTACGGACGCAAAGCAGATTCAATACGGACACCATCACCTCACGGTTTCCCTCCCCGGAAGGGCCGTGAGGTTTTTTACATTCTTTTTACAGACTTTTTACAGAATATTTACAAAGTGGTATAATTTATATGTAGTTAATTTGGTCCGGCAGAGACGGATTCCGTGCCGTTTTCCCACGAAACGGCAGGGTACATCGGGCCGGATACGTTGATAACGGAGGCGAATCAAATGAAAAAATGGATGGCGGCAGCAAGTGTCCTGCTCACAATCGGCCTGTTGGCCGGTGGCTGCGGTGGCGGCGGCGATAAGAAGGCGGAGGCGCCTGCGGCCGGAAACGGCATGAAGATCGTCGAGGTAAAGGGTGAAAAAGAGGCGGACCTGATTCCGCAGGCCAAGAAGGAAGGCAAGGTCCGGGTCTACTCCATCACCAGCCGCATCAGCAAGGCCGGCGCGGCCTTTGAAAAGAAGTACGGCATCAAGGTCGAAGCCACCGACATGAAGGACTTCGAGCTGATCGACAAAATCACGACGGAAGTCAAGGCCAAGGCTGAGGGTGCGGACTTCGTCATTGCGCAGGACAGCGGCCGTGTTTATGGCGAACTGCTTTCCACGGGCTACCTGCAGAACTATGTGCCGGCCGACCTGGAAGACCAGATTCCGGCAGAGAACCGCAAGCCCCTGGTGTTCCTGTATATGAACAAAGTCCTCATGTATAACAACGAAAACGGCAAACCGGCGCCGATCAAGAACCTGTGGGAGCTGACGGATCCGAAGAACAAGGGTAAGTTCTTCTTCAAGAGCCCTCTGCAGGAAGGCATTAACGCCAACTTCCTGACCATGCTGACCAAACCGGAAAACGCTGACAAACTGGCCAAGGCCTATAAGGACCTGTATGGCAAGGACCTGAAACTGACCACGAAGAACGCCGGTTACGAATGGATCAAGATGGCCTTCCAGAACGGCCTCGTCATGGGCTCCAGCGATACGAAGATGACCGAATCCATCGGCGTCAAGGGACAGAACATCAACAGCATCGGCCTCTTGAACTATTCCAAGATCCGTTATGCCGCGAAGAAGAACCTGGCACTGGGCGTGGCGGACACGGTGACGCCGTTCGCCGGCTTCTACTATCCGGAATACGTGCTGCTGGTGAAAGATGCCAAGCATCCGGCGGCCGCCAAACTGTTCATCCGCTTCCTCATGACGGAAGAAGGGTATAAGTACTGGCAGAGCGACATGGGCTCCTATTCCGGCAACAAGACGCTGAAGGGCGCCAAGGGCGACAAGGCGCTGAGCGAATGGGCCAAGGTACTGGTCGGCGACGACCCGCAGTTCATCTTCGAGCATCGCGCCGAAGTGGAAGAATTCATCAGCAAGCTGATCTGACCTGCGGCGGACGGACCGTCCTGTCGTAACTGTATATTAAGGGCACCGGTGCCGGGAACGACGCCGGTGCCTTTTCAGGAGGAATCAAGTATGGGCTTTCGAAGCCGGTTGCGCAGTTTCTGCAACAAACCACATAACATCATCCTGGTCGTCTTGTTCGTGGCCCTGATGCTCCTCACGTTCCTGCCCCTGCTCTCCATCGTCGCCGACACCTTCACGGTGCATTCCAGCGAAGTGATGCGCATCCGGGGCAGCCATGTGGGAAGCTTCACCTTATACCACTGGACGAAGGTGCTGCTGGACGGGGATACGAGCGTCAGCATCTTCTACCGTCCCCTGTTCAACACCATCTGCATTTCCTTTGCCACCTGCGCCATCGCCATTTCCCTGGGCGGCATCATGGCCTGGCTCATTACGCGGACCAATATCCGGTTCAAGAACGTATTATCGGCCTTATTCGTGGTCCCGTACATTATGCCGTCCTGGACGCTGGCTCTGGCCTGGGTCAACTTTTTCCATAACCCCCTGGTCGGCGGTGTGCCCGGCCTGTTCACGGTTGTGACGGGACTGACGACGCCGGACTGGTTCGCCTACGGGTTCCTGCCCATCTCCATCGTGCAGGGCCTGCATTACGCTCCCTTTGCCTATATTCTGATAGGCGGCATCTTAAAGAACATGGACGCCAACCTGGAAGAGGCGGCACAGCTGCTGTACGCGTCGCGTATGCAGATTATCCGCCGCATCACCCTGCCGATGGTCAAACCGGCCATCCTGTCCACGTTCCTGCTCGCTTTCTCCAGCTCCATGAGTGCCTTCGCCGTCCCGGCCTTCCTCGGTACGCCCGTACGCTACCAGGTCCTGACGACGCAGATGTACCGTACGCTGCAGGGCATGAACCCTGGCTACGGCTACCTGATGGCCCTCATCCTGATTTTGATCGGCGTCTCCATCATGCTGTTGAACCAGCGCGTCCTGGACAGCCGGAAGTCCTACACGACCATTACGGGCAAAAGCTCCAACGTGTCCCTCTTCAACCTGCGGGGCCTGCGGAACCCCCTGTCCTACGCCATGGGTTTCCTGCTGCTGTGCATCACCGTGGTGCCGCTGATCACCTTTGCCGTCGAATCCTTCATCGTGGAACCGGGCAACTACTCCCTGAGTAACTTCAGCACCGTGTTCTGGACCGGTGAAGGGTCGGTCGACATCGCCAACGGCGAACCCGGCATTTTGCGGAACGCCAGCATCCTCCACGGACTGGTCAACAGCTTCGTGCTGTCCGTCTGCTGCGCCTTCATCGCGGGCACGGTCGGTATCCTGGCAGGCTACGCCATCGTCCACCGCAAAGGACATTGGCTGAGCAACGCCGTAAGCCATCTTACCTTTTTCCCGTACCTGCTGCCGAGCATGGCCATGGGCGCCATCTACCTGTCCTTCTTCTCCACGCCGCACGGCCCGGTGCCGGCACTGTACGGCACCTTCGCCATCCTGGTGCTGATTGGTTCGGTCAAATACCTGCCCTTCGCATCGAAATCCGCCGTCAACGCCATGCTGCAGCTGGGCGGCCAGATTGAGGAAGCGGGCATCATGATGGGCATCGGCTGGTGGAAGCGCATGGTGCGCATCATCATCCCCATTCAGAAGACGAGTTTCCTGTCCGGCTACCTGCTGCCGTTCATTTCCTGCATGCGCGAACTGTCGCTGTTCATCCTGCTGATTACGCCGTCCACGGCCGTCCTGACGACCATGCTGTTCCAGTACAACGAAAAAGGCTGGAACCAGTATGCCAACGCCATCAACCTGCTGATCGTCGGCGTCGTGCTGCTGTCCAACTTCATCATCAACAAGCTGACCGGCGCCTCCATCGACAAGGGTATCGGCTGACAGCGGCGGAACCGTGAGATGTAGCGGCGGATACCGGCCGGAAACGGATCGGACTTCCGCAAACGATAGAAATTAGGAAGGTGCAAAAATGCCTGAAATCATTTTGAAAGATGTCACGAAGATGTACGGGAAGACGGCAGCTGTAGATCATCTCAGCATGGTCATTCCCGATCATTCCTTCATTACGCTGCTGGGCCCCTCCGGCTGCGGTAAAACGACGACCCTGCGCATGATTGCCGGTCTGGAGACACCGACGTACGGCGAAATCTCCATCGGCGGCAAGGTGGTCTTTTCCGCAGAAAAAGGCATCGACATCCCGCCGGAAAAGCGCGGCGTCGGGTTCCTGTTCCAGAACTACGCCCTGTGGCCCCATATGACGGTATACCAGAACATCACCTTCGGCCTGGAGAACCTGCACTGGCCCAAGGACAAGATGGAAGCCCGCGCGCGGGAACTGATGGCGATGCTGCGGATTTCCGAGTACCGCGACCGCTATCCGTCGGAACTGTCGGGCGGCCAGCAGCAGCGCGTGGCCATTGCCAGGACCCTGTCCACGGGCCCGTCGACCCTGTTCATGGACGAACCCCTGTCTAACCTGGACGCCAAGCTCCGCATGGAGATGCGGGCGGAACTGAAACGGCTCCACATGGAGACCGGCGCCACCTTCATCTACGTAACCCACGACCAGCTGGAAGCCATGACGCTGGCCACGCGGATCTGCCTCATCAAGGAAGGCATCCTGCAGCAGTACGACGCGCCCCTGACGGTCTACAACGAACCGGTCAACATGTTCACGGCAGACTTCATCGGCAGCCCGAGCATCAACCTGGTGCCGGCCCGCGCCGGCCAGACAGTGGACGGCGGCGACCAGCTGGACTTCGGCGGCGAGCCGGTCCGCTTCGTGGAAGCGAAGCGGTATACGGATGCCCCCGTGACAGACGGAAAGGAATACGTCGTCGGCATCCGGCCGGAAAACATCGTCATCCGTCCTGAAGGCCGCTTCAGCGGCAAGGTGTACTCCACCCTGCCCTCCGGTATGGAAACCGTCGTCAAACTGCATCTGCACGACCAGCCCCTGACCTCCGTCATTTTCGGCAGCGTCGATTTCCGGGTCAACGAAGAAGTCCGGTTCGATATCCGGACGGACAAGAACCTGCTCTTCGACAAGGAAAGCGGCGCCACGGTGCGCATGGGCGCTATCAAAGCTTAACAAGGCATACTAAAAGGGCCATATCCTGACGGATATGGCCCTTGCTGTTTCTTTATATGGCGGAGAGGGTGGGATTCGAACCCACGGAAGCTTTGACACCTCGCTAGTTTTCAAGACTAGAGCCTTAAACCGCTCGGCCACCTCTCCAGGCTATGACATTATACCACGTTTGCAGCCCGACGGCACCTTATTTGCCGAGTTCGCCGTTGACCGCGTCCAGAATATCCTGCTCCAGGCTTTCGCCCAGGTCGCGGCAGGCACGCAGCCGCACTTCGCACTGGTACACGAAGTCCTTGTCCCGGACCGGTTTCAGGTTGGCCGTGACGTTGTAGGCGGCAATGCGCAGGCAGGCGCGGGCCAGGATGGCCGAGGCGGCGCCGTCTGTCACCAGCATACGGCTGCCTTTGCCGACCACTTTTTCCGCCAGGCGCAGAATGTCGATGCACGTTTCGGACAGGTGCAGGGAGGCCAGGACGGCGATTTTGCTCGCCCGCTCGATTTCGGCCTGCCGCTTCTCCCGTTCCTCCGGCGTGCTTTTCGGCATTTTGTAGGCGTTCAGGATGAGGCCGAACATATCGGCGTCCTCCTGGGCCATTGCCAGCATTTCGTGCTGCAGCGCTTCCGACGAGGCAATGACGGATTGCATTTCGTCTTCCACGTCGGCGTAGCTTTTCTTGCCGACCGTCAGGTGGGCGGCCATACCGGCCAGCGCGCCGGCCATGGCCCCCGCGAAGGCGGCGGCACTGCCGCCGCCCGGCGACGGTTTGGACGAATTCAAATCATATACGAAGTTGCGGAATTGCTGGTCCGCGAATTTCTCGGTCATACGGTATTCCCCTTAAAATCAGAATCTCAGGCGGCCGTCCCCTTTGTAGTCGACGGTCTTGGCATAACGCAGGAAGAACTTGAAGAAGTCCTGGGCAGGGCCCTTGTTGCCGGCGTTTGCCAGATAGCTCAGGTTGTACCCGTCGGCGCCTTCGACCATACGGGAACTTACAGCGACCACGTAGGTGGCGTCGTTCTGCAGCTTCTGGCCGTTCTCCAGCTCAATCGAAGCGATGCGGGAACCTTCCGGATTGTTGATGCGGGCCGTCACATGGAGGCCGGAGAAGCGGATCAGGCCCGTACCCGGATTGAGGCCGTGCTCGATGATGGCGCGGATCTGGGAGCCCGTCAGCTGGCCCGTGACGATGCTGTCCTTGTAGGGCATGACGGAAGTGATGGTACCTTCGTTGATGTCACCGGCCGGGATGCTGTACCGGAAGGAGCTGCCCGGATACAGGACGATGTCGCAGTTATAGGCTTTGCGGACCATGTCCGTAAAGTATTCGCCCAGCGTGGACTGGCCGCCGGGGTAGTTCGTCAGCGCCGTCAGGTTGTCCGCCAGTTTGGCGCCCTTGGATGCGGGCTGCGGAGCTTCGTTGACGGATCCGTTGACGTTCTGGTAGATGCTGGTCTTGGATTTCTTGTCCTTCTTCTGGGTCGGCACATAGGACGGCGGCAGATTGCCCAGGCGCGTGCCCGTGCCGCTCATAAGACGGTTATAGGTCTTTTCGAGCTGTTTGTTCTCTTCGTAGGACAGGGCCATGACATCGACCGTCTTGGCCACGCCGACGAGGACCTTCTTGTCCACGCGGTTGTACAGGAAATGGATCTGGGCCAGCTGCGTGCCGAAGGGAGCTGCAGCCACGACCGGAATGTTCTTGTAGGTGCCGCGCACTTCTTTGCCCGTACCGGCCAGGAAGACGGCGTCGACGCCGGTCACCTGGTCCAGCAGGGACGTGATTTCACCGGTGATCTTCTTGTCGCCGATGCCTTCGCCCTTGAGGCTGGTCAGCAGGACGACGATCTTGGCACCGTTGTTGCGCAGTTCATTGACGCACTGCTGTGCCACCTTGGCTGCCGGAACCACGTTGTAGCCGCGGGCCTTGGCAGGTTCCACCACATCCTGGCCTGCGAGGCCGATGACGCCGATTTCGGCGCCGGCGCGGTTGAACAGCAGATACGGTTTATACGGCGACGCCGTGTTGCCATTGGCGTCGACGATGTTGGCAGCCAGGTACGCGAAATACGACGTGGCGGCCTGGTTCGCGATGTTGTACGCCTGGTACTGGAAATCCTTCGCACCGGGTACGGTAGCGGAAATGTGCATGGCGTTGAGCATCATGATGGTGGGATCGCCCATGCGTTTGTCGTTTTCCTCGGTGCCGGCCATGTTGTTGCCACCGCCGAAGAAGGCCGTGCCATAGGGATTCTGTTTGGTCAGTGTCTCCGTCGTGCCGGCCAGGCGCAGGGCACCCGGTTCCGCCGTACCGCCCGTGATGTGGCCCTGGAAATCGTTGACCCCGTACAGGTCGATTTCACACAAGGGCTTGATGGGCATGACATTGCGGGCCAGGGCGGTGCCGCTCAGGACCAGCAGTGTCAGCAGCAGAAAAAGTATCTTTTTCATGTTCGCATCTCCTCTTTCTTGATTTCCTCCTGTTCCGCCAGGGCGGCCAGGTAACGGCGTACCTGCACCACGGCGGCGTATCCGTCCAGCGGTACCGGCGGCACCTGCAGTCCCAGGGGGATGAGGCGGCGCAGGCCTTTGGGCGGGTGGATTTTCCAATACAGGCGGCGTGCCTCTTCCGTGGAATGGGCTTCCCCGATTTCATGGATGGGTACGCTCGGGAACAATTCCTTGACAAGACTGCATACGGGTCCGCTGTTCGTGCCGTTGCCGATGACGATGCCGGCCAGGACACGGTGCAGGCTCCAGACATTGCCCGAAACCAGGCGTTCTTCCAGGAATTCCGGTATGCTGTTCCGGAGGGACCCCGTCCGCACCACCTTCTGGCTGCGCAGGGCGCCGTCCTCCCGGACGATTGCCAGGCCGGTCTTGTCGCGGCCCGGATCGATGCCCAGATAGTACCGGGCGTTCGGTTGGATTGGTTTCATCATGTCCTCCGGCTCACCAGCGGCGCATGGATTCGTCCGCCGCAGCGACCTTTTCCACTTCCAGGCGGATCTGCACGGGCCCGGCCGTCATGATGTCGCCATCCGCATAGGCCGTCAACATGACCTGGCCTCCCATGCGGCGCATCTTCTCCTGCACATCGACCACCGTCATGGCGCTGATGTTGCCCACCTTCCCGGTCATGGGATCGGGCAGGACACCGGCTTCGACAGACAGGCGGTTGACTTCCTGCAGGTAATTCATCATGACTTCTTCCGGCGATACGGACTGGTCCGCCATGTTGAGGACCTTCTGATAAATCAGCTGATTGTCATGGTATACGAGTTTATTGGGAATGACTTCGAACTGGCAGACCACAGGCTGTCCCACGACCGTATTGGCTATGGAACGGACGCGTACCAGAACCTGGCCGTGTTCCTTCTGGAGCTGCTGTTCAAGGGCTTCATATTCCGTCTTGGGAACCCACACCACTTCGACCTTTTCCTTCGGGTCGACACCGATGCGGCTCAGGGCCGTATTGTTGGCCGATTCCAGGAGCCATTTCATCTGGTTGGCGCTTTCCTCTGCCGAACGGCCGCCTTCGAGGACGCCGTTGAAGACGACTTCGCCGCTGCGGTAGACCAGCTGGCCTTCGCGCATGTGGAGCAGGCCTTCGTTCAGGAGTTTCGTGCGCTCCTGCAGTTTCGTGATTTCTTCATTCAGGCTGTCACGGGCTGCCTGGAGACCTTTGACCTCGCTTTGGGCCGCCACCAGTTCGCCCTGGGTCGTTTCATACTGGATACGGGCCGCTTCCAGGTCGTTCTGGGCCGCCCGCAGGCTTTCTTCCGATTTCAGGCGCGCCGCGTCGGCTTCCTTGATCTTTTTGTCGAGAGCGGCGATTTCCTCGTTCTTGCTCTTCAGGGTATTCTGCAGGGATTCGTACTCCTTCAGGGCCGTTTCCCTTCCCGCCTGGAGCGTACGGATCTCGTTCTGCAGCTTTTCCATACCGAACAGGGCCGTGCGGGCACTGTTCGAGGAAACAGCCAGGATGAGCACGGAACAGAGGGAAATGAGTACACCCGACAAAACCGTCAGGAGGACCGACGTATCGTGCGGACGGAGACTGAAGATGGTCAGGCGCTTCTTCCCGATCTTGCTGCCCAGCTTGTCGGCAATGTAGGCAATGGCGCCGCCCATGATGGCCAAAAGGATCATCAGACGGATTCCGAAAAGCATGGCACAGCCTCCTTTCTCACAGGGTAACCACCCGGGCAGCCGCTTCCGGCCGCTTCCGGGCGTAATATTTCAGGGTTCGACGGCCGGTCAGTAATTGGCGCGTTTCAGGAGCCACAGGCCGGCGATGAGGCAGACGATATTCGATGACATAGCCGCCAGGGGTGCCGGAATGATACCGCCTTTGCCCAGACCCGTCGTAAAGGCCATGATGCCGTAGTAGACGAAAATGACGATGACGCTCATGCCCAGGCCGATGGACGAGCCGCTGCGCTGCCGCTGGGTGCCCAGGGGAGCGCCGAGAAGCGCGAAGACGAAGCTTGCCAGGGGAATGGCGAAGCGCATGTAGATTTCCGTCCAGTAATAGGACGTCGGCTGTTTCTGCCGTTCGAGCACGGCGATATAGCCCTTCAATTCGCCCAGCGTCATTTCGTCGGCATCTTTCTGTTCCCAGCTGACTTCGCGGGGCTTGGTGTTCAAGGGAATGACCTGGTTGGTGAAGGTAGCTTTGCTCGTCACGCCTTCCTTGTCATCGAGGCTGTAGACGGTGCCCTGGTCCATGACCCACTTGTCCCCTTCCCAGGTGGCCTTGTCGGCCGTCTGGACGCGGACGAGCTTGTTGTTCTGGAATTCTTCGATGGTCACCTTGTCCATGATGCCCGTCGATTCATTGAAGGAGCGGGCGTAGGTGATCCGCTGCGTGGATCCCTTCAGGGTCTTGATGACCACGTGTTCCTGCGTACGCGGTTTCGTGTTGCCGCGGATCTCCTGCTGCAGGATGCGCTTCTGCTCCGCGTTGCAGGGAGGCACCACCTTTTCCGCCCAGATGACGGAAAACATGCTGACGATGAAGGCCAGCACGAGGACCGGTGCCACGATGCGGTAGTAGCTGACGCCGCCCGATTTCATGGCTACGATTTCGCTGCTGCTGGACAGCTTGCCGAACGCCATCAGCGTGGCAAGCAGCATGGACATGGGGAAGGTGTAGTTGATGACCTGCGGCATGCTGTACAGGAACATGCGTCCGACCGCCGACAGGGGCGCGTTGTACGTGGTGATGTACTGGACGATCTTGAACAGCATGCTGCTGGCGATGAATATGCTGGAGAAGGAAGCAATGCCGAAAATGAACGGATAAAGCAGCTCTTTCAGCACATATTTATCCAATAAACGAATATGCATCGGTTTCCTCCTACATCTTGAAGTTTTCGCCAAGGTAATACTTTTTGGCGATGGGGTCGTTGGCGATGGCATCGCTCGTACCGTGGATCAGCACTTTGCCGCTGGCCAGGATATAGGCCTTGTCGACAATGCTCAGGGTTTCGCGCACATTGTGGTCCGTGATCAGGATGCCGATGCCGCGCTGCGCCAGATGGGCGACCATGCCCTGGATATCCGCCACAGCCAGGGGGTCGATGCCGGCGAAAGGTTCGTCCAACAGGATGAAGGAAGGATCCGTCGCCAGGGCGCGGGCGATTTCCACGCGGCGCCGTTCGCCGCCGGACAGGGCCGTGCCTTTGCTCTGCCGGATATGGTCGATATGGAACTCCTCGATGAGGCGGTTCATCTTCGCCACCTGCTCCTCATGGGTCAGGTTCGTCGTTTCCAGGATGGCCAGCAGGTTTTCCTCCACGGTCATCTTCCGGAAGATGGACGCTTCCTGCGGCAGGTAGCCGATGCCTTTGCGGGCCCGCTCGCTCATGGTGTACTGGCTGATGTCCTCGCCGTCCAGCAGCACCTGGCCGCTGTTCGGCTTGGCAATACCGACGACCATGTAGAACGTCGTCGTCTTGCCGGCACCGTTCGGTCCCAGCAGGCCGACGATCTGCCCTTGTTCAACCGTAAGACTCACGTCGTCCACGACCCGGCGGCCGCCGTAAATCTTGACGAGGTTTTTCGTTTCGATAATCACGCTCTAATCTCCTCCGCCGCTTCCAGCTGCGTCTTGATGTTCGGGCTCGGATTCAGGTCATGGGCGTCATGCGCCATCGCGTTGGCACCGGCGCTGAAAGCCACATTGTTGACCGGGTTGCTGCCCTGGGAATAGTAGACGATCCTCACATTGCCCTGGGCCGTCGTATGGGAATCAGGGCTGTTCGTATTGGTGATCTTCAGGCGGTTGCCCGTCACGGTGTTGCCGTTCTGGGTGGCCTTGGCGTTGCCGATCAGCTCCACATAGCCCTGGCCGTCGGAATTGTAGACCGCCGTGTCACCGGAACCGGTCATGTTCTGCGGTACGTTCGCCAGGTTTACGCCGCCCGTGGCGTTCGCCACCTTGCTGTTCATGTCATAGGTGATCTTTCCGGCTGTCAGCCAGCTGCCGTCGGTGGAATCGAGGCGGGCCGAGCCGCCGATGGTCTCGGCGTACTTCGAGTCGTCATGGTAATCCACGCGGGGTGCCGTCAGCGTCTTGTCGCCTTTGGTCAGGCGGGCATTGCCCACGGCGGAAATGTATTTGTCGTTGTAGATGATGAGTTCGGAACTGCGCAGGTGCTGGTCTTCCCGGTTCGCCACCACGCCGCCGAAGAGATGGCCGCTCTTGTTTTTGCTGTTGAAGGTGGCGCCGCCCTGGGCGACCGCCGTGCCCTTGTCATCGCGGATGGTCGTGACACCCGTCGTCTTGCCGTCGCCCGACGACATATCGTATTCGATAACGCTGGCGTCGACGCTGTAAGTCCCGCCCGCGGCATAACCCGCGTTATGCAGGCGGAAAGGCAGTACGACGGCTGCAGCCGCCAGAACCACGGCCAGTGCCGGTTTTACGAATCTATTCTTCCGCATAATGTCCTCCTCGCTCCACATGGGCCTTATCCGACAATTTGAAATGCTTCAGCTTGCTCGTCGTTTCCAGTTTGCCGCCGGTGGCGAGCATGTCATCTTTCACGATGCGGATGTCGCCTTCCGCCGTCAGCACGTCGCCTTTCTGTTTCCAGGCCACCTTCTTGGCCCGCAAAAAGCCGCCGTTCTTCAACCGGGCGATGACGCCCTCTTCCAGGGCGAAATCATTGTTCTTGATCTGGATGGTCCCGGCCGGCGCCTTGACGCTCAGCTCGTCGCCATCCTTCAGGTAGACCACGCCGTCCAGGTCCTTGGCCTTGATGAGGCTGTCGCTGACCTGCGTCGCTTCGGCCACTTTGAGGCGCCAGAGAAGCTTGCCGCCCTCCTTGCGCTCCAGGACCGTATTGTGCACGGTGGCCCGGACGCCCGAACTACCCTTTGTTTTATCCGTCGGTTTCGGTACCGCAGCGCCCAGGAAGAGCCAGGCAAAAAGGCCGGCCAGCACGAGGACGCCGGCCACGATGGCCAGGATCAGGTTTTTATGCTCCTTCAGGTTCATGGCTTCTGTTCCTTTCTGTCCTTCCCTTTGTCGTGCCGGTTATGGGCGTGATGCTCTCCCTTGCCGGTAGCGGCCTGTTGTTTGCGGCGCTCCATGGCCTCCTCGTAAGGAGTGTTCCAGCGGTGCTGGAACCAGAGCCAGTTCTCGGGGTATTCCCGGATGATTTCCTCGACGGCTTCCGTCATCTTCCGCGTCAGGCGTTCGTCATCCTCTTCCGGATGGCCCGTGTCCTCGTAATAGAAGGGTTCCTTGACGAAGACCTGGTGGCCGTATCCGTCGGGTTTGCGGACGATGAAGATGGAGATGCACGGCGCCTTGAACTTTTTGGCGAAATAGGCCGGGCCCGTGGGGGTCGAAGCCATTTTGCCGAGGAAGGGGACGAAGATGCCGTCCCAGCCGCCGTCCTGGTCCGCAATGAGGCCCAGCATGCGGCCTTTGCGCATGGCCCGGACGCAGCCGAAAATCTCGCTCGTGCCGCGCGCGAAGATTTCCTGGCCCGCGCCGCGGCGCAGTTCATTCATGAAATCGGAATAGACACGGTTCGGCTGCGGTTTTTCCACGGCGCTCAACGGAAATCCGTTCAACGCCAGGGCCGCCCCCAGCCATTCCCAGTTGTCCATATGGCAGGCCAGCATGACCACGCCCTTTTTCTGGTTCAGGGCTTCCCAGAGGATTTCCGGGTGGTCGAAGGTCACGAGGCCGCGGATGTTGTCTTTATTCAGAGCCGGCATATAGAGCATTTCCAACACCGTGACGCCCAGATTGACGAACAGTTTCTTAATCGTATCGTGCGCCCGGACTTCGTCGTAGCCCAGCCGTTCCCGGATGGTCTCTTCGGCGCGCACGCGCTGTTTCTTGGCGATGTGCCAGTACAGGTGTCCCAGCCCCCGACCGACATGCACAAGCAGCTTATAGGGGGTGTGGGAACAGATAAAGCTCAGCGTTTTCAGGACCGTATAAAGCATTATTGTCTGTCTCCCTGTCCCATTTTCACATATTCCTGCACAATGGTGTCCCATTGTCCTTTTGCTTTCCAGAGGAATTCCAGAAACTCCCTGGCAGCGCCGTCCCCGCCCTTATGGGAGGACA
Source organism: uncultured Selenomonadales bacterium (assembly GCA_900315805.1). Taxonomy (GTDB): domain Bacteria; phylum Bacillota; class Negativicutes; order Acidaminococcales; family Acidaminococcaceae; genus Succiniclasticum. The sequence continues at coordinate 167,930 of ONAN01000002.1, read as the reverse complement.
CGAACCGGCACCGCTCCCGGACTTCCGGCACGGCGTCGGCCGGGCACGCAGCCAGACCGGCCCGCGTCAGGGCCGGCAGGTCATTGAGGTCGTCGCCCAGAAAAGCGATTTCCCGGAGCTCCAGGTGATGCCGCCGGGCCAGGGCCGCCAGGGCCTCCGCCTTGTCCTGCACACCGGTCAGCACATCGTTGTCCACGCCGACTTCCTTGGCGCGGATATGGATGATGCGGCTTTCCCGCCCGGTGACGATGGCGATCTTCAGTCCGTGCCGCACCGACGTGCTGATGCCCAGCCCGTCCCGGCAGTTGAACCGTTTGAAACATTCCCCGTCGCTGCCGATGTTGATGCTGCCGTCCGTCAGGGTTCCGTCCACATCCATAGCGACCAGGCGGATGCCCGCCGCCAGCTTCTGCAGCGCTTCCGGGTTCATTTCCATTTTCGTCATTGCGTACACGCTCCCAGCCAGAATTCCAAAATTCGGGATTAAAGTATATTATACCACACCTTGGCGTACCAAGTCGGTCATATGCAGCAAACCGATGATATGTTTTTCGGCGTCCACGACCGGCAGTACCGTGATGGGTTTCGGCTTGTGGCTCTCCATGACATGCAGGGCCTCGGCCGCCAGTTTTTCCTTCGTGATGAACTTCGGGTCCTTCGTCATCAGCTCCGTCACGGGCCGGTTCAGGAACCCGATGCCTTTCGACAGGCCGCGGCGGATGTCGCCATCGGTCAGAAGGCCGATCATGTGGTCCTCGTCATCCACGACGGACACGGCGCCCAGGCCTTTGTCCGTAATGACGAAGAGGGCCTCCGTCACGGTGTTCGTTCCCTTGACCACGGGGTTCTCGTCGCCCGTGTGCATGATGTCCCCCACCGTAAGGAGCAGCCTGCGTCCCAGGCTGCCGCCCGGATGAAAGACCGCAAACTGTTTCGACGTGAAATGATGCTTGCCCATGAGGGCCATCGCCAGGGCATCGCCGAAAGCGAGGGCCGCCGTCGTGCTCGAAGTCGGGGCCAGCCCCAGGGGGCAGGCTTCCCGTTCCACGCCGACGTTGAGGACGACATCGCTGTTCTTGGCCAGCGTCGATTCCGGATTGCCGACCATGGCGATCAGCTTCGCGCCGATGCGGCGCAGGGACGGCAGGATGTTCAGCACTTCCCCCGTTTCGCCGCTGTTGGACAGGGCGATGACCACGTCGTCGCTCGTCACCATGCCCAGGTCGCCGTGAATGCCTTCGGCCGGGTGCAGGTAAAACGACGGCGTGCCCGTGCTGGCCAGGGTCGCCGAAATCTTATGGGCGATGATGCCCGATTTGCCCATGCCGGTCATGACGACACGGCCCGGGCACTCCATAATCATTTTCACCGCCGCGTCGAAATGGCCGTCGACGCGGGGAATCAGATTCAGAATCGCGTCCGCCTCCATGCGGAGCACTTTCTGTGCATCTGTTTCCATTGCATTCATTGCCATGCTTCCTCCTAATTGCCGGGACGCTCCGTCCCTTCATTCAGCCACGGACGATCTTGTCGATGGCGAGGACCTGCTTCAGAAGCCCCTCCAGCTGGTCCAGGCGGACCATGTTCGGGCCGTCGGACAACGCCTTGGACGGGTCATCGTGCACTTCCAGGAAGAGGGCGTCGATGCCGACAGCCGCCGCGGCCCGCGCCATATGGGGCACGTACTGGCTCTGGCCGCCGCTCGTCTTGCCCTGTCCGCCGGGAATCTGCACGCTGTGCGTGGCGTCCATGACGACGGGATAGCCCAGTTCGCGCATGATCGCCAGGCCGCGCATATCCGTGACCAGCGTGTTGTAACCGAAGCTGGAGCCGCGCTCCGTCAGCAGGATGTTGTGGTTGCCCGCCGCTTCGATCTTGCCGATGACGTTCTTCATATCCCAGGGAGCCAGGAACTGGCCCTTCTTCACATTGACGCAGCGGCCTGTCTTGGCGGCCGCATAGACCAGGTCGGTCTGGCGGCACAGGAAGGCCGGAATCTGGATGACATCCAGCACTTCGGCAGCCTTCTCCACCTGCCAGGTCTCGTGCACGTCGCTGACGACGGGCACGCCTAATTCCTTCTTGATGGCGGCCAGCTGTTTCAGGCCTTCTTCCAGGCCGGGGCCGCGGAAGGAATCGTAGCTGGAGCGGTTCGCCTTGTCGAAGCTCGCCTTGAAGATATAGGGAATGCCGAGCTTGTCGCAGATGCGCTTCGCCTCCCGGCCGATGGCCAGGCTGTGTTCGTATCCTTCGAGGACGCACGGTCCTGCCAGGAGCACCAGGGGATGTCCCTGGCCGATTTCATAGGAACCTGCTTGTACGGTATGCATCATTTGCCTCCCAGTAATTTGTTGACGGCGTCCAGGTCCGCCTGCGTGTCGACGCCGACGCCCTTGAAGTCGCTTTCCAGGACTTTGATCCGGTAGCCGTTTTCCAGGACGCGCAGCTGTTCCAGGCTTTCCACCTGTTCCAGCGGGGTCGGCGCCATGGCGGCGTATTCCAGGACAAAATCGCGGGTGTAGGCATAGATGCCCACGTGTTTATAGACTTTGAAAAATTCGTTCTTGTGGCGCGGATAGGGCATCAGGCTGCGCGAAAAGTAGAGGGCGTAGCCGTCCTTGTCCGTCACGACCTTGACGGCCGACGGGTCGTCGTATTCGCTTTCGTCCATGCGCACCTTCATGGTGGCCATCTTGAGGTCCGGCTCTTTTTCGAAGGCTTCGGCCAGGCGGTCGATGATTTCCGGCGGAATCATGGGTTCGTCGCCCTGGACGTTGATGATGACGTCCGCGTCGGGATATTTGCCGGCCACTTCGGCCAGGCGGCTCGTGCCGTTCGGATGGTCTTCGCGGGTCATGACGGCCTTGCCGCCGAACCCGGTGACGGCGTCGTAGACGCGCTGGTCATCGACGGCGACCAGGACTTCGGCCGGTTTTTTCGCCTTTTTGGCCTGCTCATAAACGTGCTGGATCATGGGTTTCCCCGCAATCAGCTTCAGCGGCTTGCCCGGCAGGCGGGTCGACGCATAGCGCGCGGGAATCACACAAAGGACTTTCATGGGACATGTCTCCTTCCGAAGTTTCCCGGACGGCCCAGAGTCTCTGCGCGGTCCGGTCAGGCGTTCACTTTTTGTTTTTGCGGTGTTTCTTTTTAAGGGAATCCTTCACGGCGTGGCTGATGCCGTTTTCAAAGACATCTTCGCCTTTCGTGACCTTGATGTCCATGTTCAGGACATACAGGGGGATGTCGCGGTTGAAATAGATGAATTCCGTGGGAATCTTGACGGCGTCTTTGCCGGTCGTGATCATGGCGTCGGCGTGGAGTTCCTCCGCGCGCTCGCCGATGTACTGCATTTCCAGCATGCCGTAATCGTGATGGTCAGGGTAGCGCACGGCTTCGAGGATTTCCAGGCCGCTGCCGGAAATGTTCTGTTCGAAGGACGACGGGTTGCCGATGGCCGAGAAGATCATGACCTTCTTGCCCTGCAGTTCCTTCAGGTCGATGGCGTTGACCTGGATGCCCTTATACCAGTCCGCGATTTCGACGAAGTTCATGGCGTGGTGGATGCTTTCCACGATGGGGGCGCGTTTGTTGAAGCGGCGCACGTTTTCCACCAGGGTCGTGCGGGTCAGCTGCGAGCTCTGGTCGCACTTGGTGAAGAGGAACATGTCGGCGCGGTCCAGGTGGCTCAACGGTTCGCGCAGGATGCCGCGCGGCAGCAGGCAGCCGTTGCCGAAGAGGTTCAGCGTGTCGACGAGGACGATGTCCAGGTCGCGGGCCAGCTGCCAGTGCTGGTAGCCGTCGTCCATGATGATGACTTCGGCGTCCAGTTTCTTGACGGCGTAGCTGCCCGTCACGTAGCGGCTCTTGCCGATGACGACGGGGATACCCGGCATGGTCTTGGCCATCAGGTAGGCTTCGTCGCCTGCCTCGTACGAGGTCATATAGATCTTTTTCCCGTCGGATACGACACCCAGCGGTTTATCCCAGTGGGACCGGTAGCCGCGGTTCAGGATGACGACGCGGTAGCCCATCTTCTGGATCATCTGGGCGACGCGCTGCGTCGTCGGGGTCTTGCCCGTGCCGCCGACAGTGATGTTGCCGATGGAGATGACGCAGCAGTCCAGCCGTTTCGTCGGCAGGAAATGGTGCTGGTACATCCACAAGCTGGCCCGGGCACCGAAGCCGTAGAGCCAGGACAGGGCCCGCAGGAAGCCCAGGAGCAGGAATGCGTACCAGGGCCGTTCCGGCGAATGGGCCAGATGGAAAATATACTGGATGATGGCGCCGCCGTGTTTCAGGCCGCCGCCACCGGCATCGTTGAAGTTACGCGTATTAATCGGATAAACCTGGGAGAAGGCCTTCGGAACGGAAGCTTCTTCCAGCAGTTCCGTCAGGTAATGCATGGTCTTGATGGCGGCGCCGCGGTTTTCGTGGATGACCTGGATGGAGGCCGCCCCCATCTTCTGCCGCAGCACGTCGTCCCCGGCGATTTCCAGGAACGCTTCGGCCAAGCCCTTCGTGTCCTGGACCATGCGGCAGGCGCCCACCTTGCTCAGCAAGGAATAGGAATCCTTGAAGTTTTCCATGCTCGGCCCGACCAGAATCGGCTTGGCGTGGGCCGCCGGTTCCAGCACGTTGTGGCCGCCGTGGTGCATGAGGCTGCCGCCGATGAAGACGATGTCGCCGACGGCGTAGATGCGGCCCAGTTCCCCGATGGTATCGATGAGGAGCACCGGATAGGACGGCCGTTCGCCCTGCATGTCCTTCATGACGGAACGGTACCCCGTCTCGTATCCGAATTTCGTGTCCAGGCGCCGGATCTCGTCCACGCGGGCCGGTTTGCGCGGTGCGATGATGAGGCGCGCCCGGGGATATTTCTTGCGCAGTTCCGTAAAGGCCGTCAGGACAGCCTCTTCTTCGGAAGGATGGGTGGAACCGGCGACGATGACGGGAAAATCTCCTTCCCGCAGGCCCAGTTCCTTTTTGTAGTTCGCCAGATCCTCCGGCGTCACTTCGGCGTAGGTCTGGTCGAATTTCGTGTTACCCGTGACAAAAATCTTGTTCGGGTCGGCTCCCAGGTGCGTGATGTAGTCCGCGTCGATGCTGGACTGCATGCAGAAGCGGCTCACCGTACGCAGCATGTCGCGCCAGATGCTGAACAGATACCGGTAGTTCTTGACGGATTTTTCGGAAATACGGCCGTTCACCATCATCACGGGGATGTTGCGGTTGCGGATGGCCCGCAAAAAGTTCGGCCACAATTCCGTTTCGACCGGCATGAAGATGCCGGGGTGCACGCGGCGCACCACCGATTCGGCCACCCAGGGCAGATCCAGCGGGAAGTAGATGATGGCATCCGCTTCGGGGATAATCTGCTTGGCCATATTGTAACCACCGACCGTGAAGGCCGAGACAAGGACCTTCCGTTCGGGCATGATCTTCTTGATTTCTTTGACAAGGGGGCTCGTCGCGACGATTTCGCCGACCGACGCGCCGTGAATCCAGATACAATGGTGCCCGATGACGTTCTCGAACTCGGAGCGGCGGACCAGGCCCATGCTCTGGCGGAACCGCGTCCCGAAGCCTTTTTCCCGTACCAGGCGGTATCCGTAATAGGGCAGGATGAAGAACAGGAATACCAGGATGCCCAGGAAGTTATAAAGTATATACATGATGCTGTTTCCTCATTCCTCTTTCTTGCTGCTGTACTGGATCTGATACAAATGGGCGTAGAGCCCGTTCAACTGCATCAACTGGTCGTGCGTGCCATCCTCGATGAGGCGGCCGTGGTCCAGGACGATGATGCGGTCCGCGTTCTTGATGGTCGACAGGCGGTGGGCGATGACGAAGGCCGTACGCCCGATCATCAACCGGTTCAGAGCTTCCTGCACGATGCGCTCGCTTTCCGTGTCGAGAGCCGACGTGGCTTCGTCCAGGATCAGGATGCGGGGGTCCTTCAGGATGGCCCTGGCAATGGCGATACGCTGCCGCTGGCCGCCGGAAATGTTCACGCCCCGGTCACCCAGCATGGTCTGGTAACCCTGGGGCAGTTTCAGGATGAAGTCATGGGCATTGGCCGCCTTGGCCGCCGCCACGATTTCCTCTTCCGTGGCATCGAGCCGGCCGTACTTGATGTTATCGTAGACCGAGCCGTTGAAGAGGAGTGTCTCCTGGGGCACGATGCCGACCTGCTCGCGCAGGGAATCCAGGGTGACCGTCGTAATATCGATACCGTCGACGCGGATGACGCCCGAATCCACATTGTAGAAACGGGGCAGCAGGCTCGCGATGGTCGACTTACCCGCGCCAGACGGCCCGACGACGCCGATGACCTGCCCCGGCTGGACGGACAGGCTCAGGTCGTGAATGATCTCTTCGCCGGGATTATAGGAAAAGCTGACATGTTCGAAAGAAACAGCCCCTTTGACAGGCGGCAGGGGTTTCGCACCGGGCATATCCGTGACCTCCTCCGGCAGGTCCAGCACGTTGAACACGCGCTGTGCCGCCGCCAGGGCACGCTGCATATGACCGATGACGCGGGTGATGCGCTTGATGGGGTTCGAAATGTTCACGGCATAGACGAGGAACGCGATGAGCGAGCCCGGCGTCGTTTTGCCGTCCAACACGTTGTGGCCGCCGTACCACAGAATCAGCGTGACGCCCAGGGCCGCGACCAGTTCGATGGTCGGCGTCAGGGTCGCCATATAGCGGGAGTTGCGCATGTTGGCCTTGAAGTTCGCCATGTTTTCATGGTCGAAGCGCAGGATTTCATAGGCTTCGCGCACGAAGGACTTGACGACGCGGGCCGACGAAACCGATTCCTGCAGGACCGACGTGATGTCTGCCGTCGCTTCCTGAATCTGCCCGCCGGAGCGGCGGATTTTGCGGCCGAAGAAGTTCATGAACCACAATACCACGGGGAACGTGCAGAACGTGAAGATCGTCAGACGCCAGTCCAGGTAGACCATGGCGCAGATGGAACCGATGAGGATGAAACCTTCTGTCACCAGCTCGATCGTGTTCTCGATAAGGGCGCCCTGCAGAGCGTTGACGTCGTTCGTAACGTAGCTCATGATGGTGCCCGTCTTGTTCTTGTCGTAGAACGACATGGACAGGCGCTGCAGCTTGCGGAACACCTCGGCGCGGATATCGATGATGATATGCTGCCCCACGTAACTCATGAGATAGTTCTGACCGAAGAAGAAGATGCCGCGGAAAATGAAGATGACCACGATGCTGACGGCAATCATGTTCAGCATGAAGGCATTCTTTTCGGACAGCACCTTATCCACCATGTCGCGGATGATCCAGGGCAGGTACAGGTTGCCCGCCGCTGCGAGGACCGTGCAGATGAGCGCTGCCACCAGCACTTTCGCATAGGGCTTGATGTAGGCTAAAAGTCTTTTATATAGATTCATGGGGTCTCCTTGATATGCATTCCGCCGGGTTCGTCAACGGGCGTTCCCGCCGGTGGTTTTATCCTGGTGTGCCATGCGCAGGACCAGACCGGCCACGCGGCGCAGGGCGCCGGGTTCTCCCAGCCGCTCCCTGGTTTCCGCCAGGTCGCGTTTCAATTGGGCGTATCGTGCCGGTTCCATCAGTTCCAGGCTCACGCGCGCCACCGTTTCCGGCGTGCAGGCGTCCTGGAGCAGTTCCGGCTCGATGAGCCGGTCCGCCACGATGTTCGGCAGGCCGATGTTCGGGATTTCCACGACATGCTGTGCAATCCAGAAGCTGACCGGCGATGCCTTGTACAGGATGACGCAGGGCAGGTCGCAGAGGGCCGCTTCCAGCGTCACCGTGCCGCTCGTGGCGATGGCGAAATCGGCCACGGACATGATGTCGTAATTGTGCCCGTTCGTGATTCGGATGTCCAGGCCTGTCTCCGCAATAGCCTGGCGCAGTTCCGCTTCCGGGATGGTGGAAGCGCGGGGCATGGCGAAATCCAGGTCCGGACGCTGCGCATGGAGGATTTTCGCAGCTCCCAGCATGACCGGCAGGAGCCGCTGAATTTCCATGGGCCGGCTGCCCGGCAGGAGCAGGACGAGCGGATGACCCGGCCGTTTGCCCGCCAATTGTTCCGCCTCTTCGCGCGGCAGGGACGGATGCACCGTGTCCACGAGGGGATGTCCAACAAACTCGATGTCCGCGCCGTATTTTTTATACAGGTCGTATTCGAAGGGGAAGATCGACGCAATCTTGTCGACGACCTTCACGACGCCCGCCGCACGGCTCGGACGCCAGGCCCAGGCAGACGGCGGAATGAAGGACACGACCGGAATATGACGTTCTTTGGCCAGTTTCGCCAGGCGCATGTTGAAACCCGGATAATCGATGGTGAGCAGCACGTCGGGACGGCGTTCCTCCATGAGACGGATGAACGCCTTGCGCAGCCGCAGGATGTCCGGCAGTTTGCGCAGCACTTCCACGAAGCCCATGACGCTGTGGTCCTTGATGTCGAAGATCACCTCGCCACCGGCCTCCCGCAGATTGTCGCCGCCCATGCCGTACACTTCGGCATCCGGTTCGATTTTCAGGATGGCCCGGCAGATGGCGCCGGCATGCAGATCGCCCGACGCTTCCCCGGCGGAAATCATAATTCTAGTCATAATCCACCTATTATCATTTCTACTAAAGATAATACCAAATAATTATATCATATTGAAACGGAAAAAACGACTGAAAACGCTCTTTCAGCCGTCTTATTCCTCAATTATTTCACCAGAATCGTGATGTTGTGTTCATCCGCCATGGCAATGGTCTTTTCGCGGTCGATGATCAGGGTGCTTCCGGCCTCGATGACGATGCCCGTCGCGCCTGCATGAATCATGGACTGCAGCGTATCCGGGCCGAAGCCGGGCACGTCGAAACGCTTGTCCTGCTGCGGTTTCGCCGTTTTGGCCACGATGACGCCGCCTTTGCCCAGAAAGCCGCCGCGCAGGATGCACGCATCCGTGCCTTCGATGGCTTCGAGGGCCATGACGGCCTGGTTCTTCACGACGACGGTCTGGCCGACGTCGAGGCGGCCCAGCTCTTTCGCCATACGGAACCCGAATTCCATGTCCTTCAATTCCGCTTCCGTCGGCTTGCGCTTGGTCAGCACGCCCGGCGGCGGCAGCAGCGGCTGAATCAGTTTCGTCTGATCCATGACCTTCATGCCCGCGTCCTCAATCAGTTTGACGATGGCGTTCATGATGGTGTCATCCTTGCGGTCCGGCAGGGAAGCCAGCACACGGATGGCCGTCAGGTCGGGCAGCACGACGCCCTTGCGGTACAGCACTTCCTTCGTGACCTTGCCGATCATGGTCACTTCCCGGACATCGTTCTTTTTCAGCGTGGAAATGATCTTTCCCGCCTTGCCGGGGTTGATTTCGTAATAGACGTCGGCGCAGCCCTGGAGCTCCTCATCCGGCGTGGCGACGACGCAGATGATGACGATCCGGTAACCCAGGGACTTGGCCGCCCGTGCCACGTCGACGGGCAGGTGGCCGATACCGGCCAGGATTCCGATGGTCTCCATGTTGATTCCTCCTATGGGGCTTCCCTCCGAAGGGGTCTCCCCTGTACAACAAGAAGGGCAGCGATTTGTCACTCGCTGCCCTTCCGTAATTTCCTTATTTACGGGTGTGGATGATGCCGCGTTCCACGTTGCGCAGGAACCGCATCAGATGTTCCACCGGCTCGCTGCTGTCCAGTTCCTGTTCCATGGTCTCCACTGCCTGTTCCAGCGGCAGGCCGCTGCGGTACAGGATGCGGAAGGCCTTCTTCAGCTGCGACCGGATTTCCAGCGGCATACCGGCACGGGCCAGGCCGACGCTGTTCAGCCCTGCCACGAAGGCCGGGTCGCCCGAAACGAGCATGAACGGCGGAACGTCCTGGGAAATACGGCTCATGCCGCCTACCATGGCGTTGCGGCCGATGCGGCAGAACTGGTGCACCGCCGCCAGACCGCCGATGATGGCGCGGTCTTCGACGACCACATGGCCTGCCAGCGTTGCCACGTTGGACATGATGACGTTGTTGCCCACAACGCAGTTATGGGCCACATGGGTGTAGGCCATCATGAGGATATCGTTGCCCAGGCGGGTTTCGTTGCCTTCGCCCGTCGCGCGGCTGACCGTGCAGCACTCACGGAACGTGCAGCGGTCCCCGATGACGGTCGAGCTGTGCTCGCCCGCGAATTTCAGGTCCTGCGGTTCCCCGCCGATGGATGCACCGGGGAAGAAACGGCAGTCCTTGCCGATATATGTGTACGGATGGATGACCACGTGGGGTCCCACGATGCATCCGTCGCCCAGTTCCACATCATGTTTGATGACGGCGTACGGCCCGATCGTCACATTCTTGCCGATCACCGCGCCATCTTCGATTATGGCTGTATCATGGATTTTACACAATGGTGTAATTACCGATGCCATTTTGTCACACTCCCTGCCGTTCTCTGTCCGTTATCTGGTGGAAAACACACATAGTCCACCTGTGATTATAAATATATTCAGATTTTCATCCCGGTTTTAACTCTGTGTTTTTCCTGTTTTTCAGGTTTATTCCGGCAAAAATTTAAGTTAAGTTTATTTTTCATGCCAACCTGACTGTTTTTCGAAAAATTGCTTTCTATTTGGCAGGAATTTATTTTTTATTTTCCTGGATGGCGAAGAAGCAGTCGCATTCGCAGGCCACTTCGCCGTCCACCTTGCCTTCGCAGTGGATGACGCCCATGGTGCCGTGGATCTTGACGACTTCAGCACGGGTCACGAGCTGGTCGCCGGGAATGACAGGTTTGCGGAAGCGCACCTTGTCAATCTTACCGAACACGGCGATTTTGCCGCGGTTTTCCGGAGGATACAGCATGGCGACGCCGCCGACCTGGGCCATGGCTTCAATCAGCAGGACGCCCGGCATGATCGGTTCGTCGGGAAAATGTCCCAGAAACTGCAATTCGTTGAGCGTGATGTTCTTCACGCCCACAGCCCACTTCATCGGCTCCAGGTCCAGGATGCGGTCCACGAGGAGCATGGGGAAACGATGCGGCAGGATTTTCTTGATTTCAGTGACTTCCAAACGAATGGCCATTTATTTACCCTCCCTGTATGCAATGATCTGTTTCGCTAATTGAGAATTATAGGCATGTCCCGATTTGACGGCGATGACATGGCCCTCCCAGGGTCCCAGCAGGAACAGGTCCCCCAGGACATCGAGAATCTTGTGCCGGACCAATTCGTCCGGGAACCGGGGTACGGACAGGCATTTCGTGTCGTCGTAGACGACGGCGTTTTCCAGATTGCCCCCCAGGCCGAGACCCATCTTCTTCATCTGTTCCACTTCGTTCATGAAACCGATGGTGCGGGCCGGCGCGATTTCCTTGAGGAACGACTCCTCCGTCAGTTCCACATCCTTGTACTGCGTCCCCAGCAGCGGATGGGGATTGATGGACGTGAAGGAAATGCGCACGCCGTCATAGGGCAGCATAACGATGTATTTGTCCCCGTCGTAGACGCTGAAGGCACGGTCCACCTTGTAGACTTTGCGTTCCGCGTCCTGTTCCTTGCGGCCGGCCTTGAGGACCAGCTGTGCGAAGACGAGGCCGCTGCCGTCCGCCACCGGCGGTTCCGGCGAGTTCATCTCGATGTGGCAGTTGTCCACGTGCATCATGGCCAGGGAGGCCAGCAGGTGTTCCACCGTGAAGACCTGGGCCCCGTTCTCGCTGATCGTCGTGGCCCGCAGGGTCGACGTGACCAGTTCGGCCTTCGCGTGGATTTCCGGTTGATCCGGCAGGTCCGTCCGGATGAAGACGATGCCCGTATCCGGCGCGGCCGGTTTCAGCGTCATCGTGACGGGTTTGCCGGAGTGCAGCCCGTTACCGGAGTAACTGATGGAGGCTGCCAGTGTTGTCTGCTTCTGCATTTGCATTCCCCTTTACCGTATATTGATTTCAATCACAATCTGTCTTGTGCCGCCGCTTCAGCCCTGTTTCTTTTTACGGAAGCGCTGCCGGCCGTCCTTCCAGCGGTCGTGCACCCAGAACCACATGGGCGGGTTGCTGCGGATTTCCTGTTCCAGGATGGCGATCAGTTTTGCCGTCGTATCGTACAGGTCCTTCTCTTTGTCTTTCGTCCTGGCCGTGTAGATAGGCGGATAAATCTTCGCGCGGCACGATCCGTCCGGATCGTAATGCATGAAGATGGGCAGGACCGGGCACCCGAAGGTACGGGAGAAGACGGCCGGCCCGCCGGGCGTCACGACCTTCTTTCCGAACAGGTCCAGCGTTACGCCCGTGTCGTTCGTATCCTGGTCGAACAGGATGCCCAGCAGATGTTTCTGCTTCAGGTAGCGCCCCATGGCGAGGACGCCTTCCTTGCCGCGGTTGTAGGCGATTTTCTGGCCCACCATCTCGCGGTACTCGTTGATGAAACGGTCCATGGCGCCGTTGTTCTGTTTCCGGGCGATGCTCAGGATGGGATAGCCGTGCATGGCGACCGTCGCCCCCAGCAGCTCCCAGTTGCCGAAATGGCCCGTGCACATGATGACACCCTTGCCCTGGGCATAGGCTTCTTCCAGGTACTCCAGCCCGTCGGTCTTGACGACGGAATCGATGCCCTGCTTCTTCAGCAGGGGGAAGCGCAGCACCTCGATGATCATGCGGCCGAACTTGACGACGCTCTGCACCGCCACGCGGCGCGCTTCTTCCCGGGGCAGTCCCAGGCACTCCTGCACATTGGCCGTCGCCATTTCCATGCGCCACTCCGGGACGAAATGCAGGGCGAAACGCCCCAGCCAGTTCCCGAAGGCAAGCCCCCAGCTCTTCGGCAGGATGCAGAAGATTTTGCTGATGAGCTTCATCAGATAATAAGCAAACATAGACACACACCTGACGGGATTCCCCGCAGGGAACCTCCGTGTTTTTCCTCGTTATTTTTCCTCTTTGGCGGATTCCAGCTGCGCTTCGAGAGCCGCCATCTGTTTCTTCAGTTCCTTCATGTTCTTCGTGATTTCCGTGATCTTGCGCAGCTTGGACTGCTGGCGCAGCCATTCCAGATGCGGCATGGACGGGAAGCCCGCCAGGATCTGGTTGTCTCCCACGTTGTTGATGACGCCGCAGCGGCCGGCGAAGGTATTGTTGTTGCCGATGGTGATATGGCCCACCGTGGCGGCCTGGCCGCCGAAGGTGTTGTTGTTGCCGATATGGACGCTGCCGGGAATGCCGACGAGGGCGACGAACAGGTTGTTTTCGCCGACGACGTCGTTATGGCCCAGATGGACCAGGTTGTCCATCTTCGTTCCGTTGCCGACGATGGTGCTGTCCACCGTCGCGCGGTCGATACAGGTGTTGCAGCCGACTTCCACATCGTCGCCGAGCACCACGTTGCCCGTCTGCAGCACCTTGTTGTGTTTGCCGTTCATGGTGACGAAGCCGAAGCCGTCGCCGCCGATGACACAGCCCGCCTGGAGGATGTCCCGGTTTCCTACGACGCAATTTTCCCGGATGGTCACATTGGGATAAATGATGCAGTCCGAACCCACACGGACATGGCGGCCCACATAGACATGGGGATAGATGACCGTGTTGTCTCCGACCTCGGCGCCTTTATCGATGACGGCAAAGGGCATGATGGCCACGTTTTTGCCGACCTTCGCATCTTCGGCGATATAGGCCAGGGGGCTGATGACCCGTTCCATCTCCTCGCGGGGGCGGAACAGTTCCAGCAGTTCCGCAAAGGCTTCGCGGGGGTTCTCCACCCGGATGACCGGGCGGTCCTTCAACTCCCCTTCGCCGTGCGCCAGGATCATGGCACCGGCATGGCTTTTCCCGCACACCTCCACATAGGGCTGCACGGCAAAGGAAATCTCCGTCGGTCCCGCTTCCACCAGGCCGTTGACGCCGGTGATCTTCAGGTCCGATTCGTTTTCGAGCGTTCCGTGAAGCAATGCTGCCAATTCCTGCAATGTTTTTTCCATATTCCCTATCCTCCAAAATAAGCGGACGATCCGACCCGGTCCGTCCGCTTAGGCTTGCCTAAAAGGTACGGTGACAAAGGGTTGCCGGAAACTGCCGCAAGACTTGTTCCCTTGCCTTCTGGCTTATTTCATTTTCGCGATGATGTCTTCCGTCACGTCGACACCGCCGGAAGGAACGGCATCCTTCAGCAGGATGGCGCTCAGCTTCTTCTCTTTGGAAACTTCCTGCATGGCCGTGTCCAGGCTGGCTTTCAGCTTGTTCTGGGCTTCCGAGGAAGCGACCTGCATCTGGGCGGATTTGTCGCGGGCGATCTTGTCCTGTTCTTCCTGGCTCTTGCCTTCGCTTTCCTTCTTCATTTCTTCCTGGAGCTTCTTGGACTTGTCCTGCAGCTCCTTCTTCACGTTCTGCACGGCCGGCGACTGCTGTTCCACCTTCCGCATATCCACGACGCCGAAAGCGGCGTTACGGCTGGTGCAGCCAAAGGCCAGCAGGGAGCACGCAATCATAAGGCAAGCTAATAATTTCTTCATCGGTATTTCTTCCTTCCTGATTTCATTGATTCCGGGTTCCGGCTTATTTTCCGGTCTGACCCCGGTCGGCGGCTTTCGCATCCGCCTTTTTACTGAGTCCGTCCGCCAGCTTCCGGCGCTGCATCAGTTTCTGCAGGTCCCGGATGACCGGCTGCGTGATGTCGTCGGCGGAAACGTTGGCCTTGTACTTGTGGAACACGATGGTGTATCCCTTTTCCTTCGCCAGTTTCGTGACAATGCTGCCGACATCCTGCTGGATGGATTTTTCCAACAGTTCGATTTCCTGCTGCCGTTTATCCAGCTCGCGGTCCACGGAACCCAGCAGAGCCTGCAGGGATTCCGGCGCCTTCTGGAACAGTTCCTTGTCCTTCCGGGCCGCTTCGTCGGAACCGCCGGCCAGTTCGCCCTGCAGTTCCTTCGCGTAGGCCGCCATGCGGTCCTGCATGGCCTGGCGGTCTGCCTGTGTGCGTTCCGCCACCAGGGCCTGCTTGTGCGCTTCCACAGCCATGCGGTCCTTGTCCCGTGCCAGCAGCACGCGTTCCAGTTCCGCCTTGGTCTGGGCCCGTTCGTCCTTCTTCAGCTTCAGGCCTTCCAGTTTCAGGCGCAGGTTGAAGATGGTCAGGGCATATTTGTCCTCCACGGCCTGGCGCTCCGAAGCCAGTTCGCGCTCGGCCTGTTCGGCCGCCGCGGCCTGTTTCGCCGCCAGCTGCCGCTCTTCGTCGGCCTGGCGCTCCGAAAGGCGTACCATGTAATCCGCCGTCTTGTAACTGCGGCGGCTCGTTTCCTTAAGCTGGTGCAGCCGGGCCAGGCTCGAAACCTGGACCTTGCCGCGCGCTTCCTGTTCCTGCCGTTTTTTCAGGAGCAGGTTGTACTCTTCCTTCATCCGCTTGAGGCGGACCTGGTCCGGATGGGCTTCCAGCACCTTGTTCCAGTCCAGGACGGCAATCTTTTCAGCACCGCCCTGCTTGTGGAAACCGCAGGAAGAACAGACGAGGGCAACCAGCAGCAGGATGACCGTCAGCCAGCGCATATGTTCCTCCTCCGCGGTGTCGGACCGCTCCGGCCTGTTCCGCGGCGGCGCAGCAGGACAGCCCGCGCACGGAACGGAAAATAAGAATGGAAAACGAGGCCCCGGCGGGAGCCTCATTCCGAAACAACGTTATTTCTTTGCACTCTGCAGGGAGCGGGCCACTTCGTCCGTGATGTCCGCACCGCCGTAAATGACGGAGCTCTTGTCGACGACTACCTTCAGGCCCTTCTTTTCCGCCACTTTGCTGATGGCATCGTTGATCTGCTTCAGCAGGGGTTCCATCAGTTCATTCTGCTTATTGCCCAGGCGCTGCTGCAGCTGCTGGTAGTAGCGGTCCTTCTCCTCGTTGTTCATGTTCTTGCTCTTCTCGTTGAACTCGTCGCGGGTAGCCTGCACTTCCTTCTGCATGGCCGTGCGCACTTCGTCCAGCTTCGGGGACTGGGACACGAGCACCTGGTAATTGACGACGCCGATCGCGGAGTCACTGCCCGCGGCACTGGCCACGCCGCCCAGATTGCTGAAACCACCGGCAGTCAGCGCGATGGTGAAGCAGCCGATGACGAAAATGGCCGCGATGACCAGCGAAATCGTCTTCACATTCTTCGGGTTACGCAATTTTTCCATCATAATAGCAATTACCTATCCTTTCATTCCATCCGCCTTCCGCGGATGTATAGGGAATTCCGTCCGGCAAATGCGTCTGCCTGCGGATTCGCCATAATATTATACCAATGAATGCGCTTTCTTTCAACTTTCCCGGGGCTTCCGTCCTGTTTTTTCACAGGATTTTTTCACCTGCACCCCCGCGCCGGGCTTACAGGTTGCCGATGATGCGGAAATAGGACTTGTCCGTCGAGTACACGTACTCGCCGCTCAGGAATTCGTGAATCCGGTAGCGCACCGCGTACTCGTTGTCGCCCGTATCGCCGAAATGTTCCACGCGGAACCGCCATTTCGGAGTAAAGTCGTATTCGGCCCGGTAGAGGTTCTTGTCGTCGGGGAAGCGGCGCATATAGGAGAACGTCGCCTTGTTCCAGTGGTAGGCAAAGCCCGGATCGAACATCCAGTCCACATTGTCCAGGTCCACACTCACTTCGCCGAAAAGTTCATCCCGCGGGGCGATGTATTTGCCCAGATGGGCCTTGCCGGAAAGGTTGTGGTCGTCGCGGCCGATATCGCCGTACCCTTCGAACCAGATGCGGTATTCCTTCGATTCCAGGGTGATGTCCACCTTCGCATCGCCGCCCGGCGACGGATCGATGGTGATGCCCGGCGTCAGATGATGGCGCTGGACCTGCTTTTCCGCCTTCAGTTCCTCCAGGAACAGGTCCTCCAGTTCCTTGCGGTTCTTTTCCACGTACGCCAGGGGCAGTCCCCGCAGGGCCTTCGCCTTGTCGGCATACTTGTATTTGACCTTCATGAGCAGGATGTTCGGAATGGATTTGGAGACCATGCTGTATTCTACATCGCGCACCACGGCGCCGACGGGATAGATGATGACCTGCACCACGGCATTCCCGCCGCGGGTGGTCAGGTCCACGGCCGCCTTAAAGTCCGGCAGGGCCGCTTCCACCTGGTTCCGCACCTGGGCCCGCACCACGCTGCCGGCCCAGTCCGTGGCGTCGAGGGACGCACCCTCCAGCGTCTGGCGGAGCTGTTTTTCCAGTCCGGGCAGCTTGTGTTTCAACAGGGCCGATGTCTCGGCGTCAATGCCGGAAAACTGCAGGTCCACGTCGGTCTTCTGCACGACCTGGGCCCAGGGCGAGACGGAAAAGCCGGCGATGGCCGTCGTGCCGTCCGGCGTGTCGGCGATGCGCAGTTCCACATCGTTCGTCTGGTAGCCCGTGATGACGCGGTCCGAGATTTCCGCCAGCAGGTGCTCGTAGCCTTCCCGGTCTGCCGCAATGGCCGCCGAATCCCGGCCGTTGAAGAGCTGTTCCGCCACGACCTGCATGCTGCCGGCCATTTTGTCCAGCAGGGCCTGGCTCGTCGTGCCGCGGCTGTCCGTAATGTCCACCCGCACCTGCGTGACCGGCGCCGCCAGTCCCGCACCGCCGAAAACAGCCGTCTGGCAGAGGGTCAGGCAGAGCAGGCTTAAAATCGTCTGTTTCATATAGTTTGAAAGAAACCGGAAGGAGACAGAGCCGCCTTCCGGTATGATTGATTGCTTTGGTTGAAATAGTTACATCAGAACTGGCCGCCGAAGCTGAAGTGGAACTTCTTCTTGTCTTCGCCGATACCATAATCCAGCTTGATCGGGCCCAACGGCGAGTTGACGCGGATGCCGAGGCCGTAGCCGACCTTGATGAGGCCCATGTCGAACATGGTCTCGTCGCGTTTATCCCAGGCATAGCCGGAATCCACGAACAGGACGCCCTGTACCTTCTTGACGATAGGCATGCGGTATTCCATGGTGCCGCGCAGGAAGCTGTTGCCGCGGAACTGGTCGTCTTCGTAACCACGGAGCGTGTCGGAGCCGCCCATGGAGAAGCGCTGCGACAGCGGCATATCGCCCCAGGCGTAGCCGGCGCCGAAATCGAAGGCCAGTACGTTCTGGCCGCCGGCCTTCAGGTAGTAGCGGTAATCGACGGTGACCTTTTCAAAATTGAAGTCACCGCCGAGGCCGGCCCATTCGAACGTGTAGGAATTGCGTTTGCCCGAATGGGGATCGTACACATTATCGCGGGAGTCGTAGATGCGCGCGAAGGCTACGCTGCGCGTATCGCCGAAGTTTTCCTTACGGCGTTCGTGCGCGGTCTTCTTATAGACGTCAGGATCGTAATACTTGGAACTGTTAAACGAATCTTCGTAGTACTGCGTGCTGTAGCCGTCTTCCGCGCCTTCATATTTATCGGAGCGGTTCTTCAGGGTCACGACGTTGCTGACATATTCGCCGGCACGGCGGCTGAAGGACAGTTCCTGGCCGATGCGCTTTTTGTCGTACCGCGCGATTTCGTCGGCGTCCCGGTTGTAGTCGGCGTATTCGTTCGTGAAGTTGTAGAGGGACAGCGAAGCCGTCGTCTCTTTTTTATCAATCCAGGGTTTCGTGTATGTGAAATCGTAGTTGGCGTTGTCTTCGCCGCCGAATTCCCAACGGATCATGACACTGTCGCCGGTACCGCGGAAGTTCTTGTCGCCCAGGCTGACCATGCCTACGAAGCCGTCGGCGTCACTGTAGCCGGCGCCGATGCCGAAGGTACCGGTGCTCTGTTCGACGACGCTGATCTCCATTTCCACGGAGTTCGGTTCGCTGCCCGGGTTCAGGCGTACGTTGACGTCTTCGAAGAAGCCCAGGTTGTAGATGCGCTGCATGGAACGGCGGGCCAGGTTCGTGTTGAACGGTTCGCCCTTCTTCATGCGGATTTCACGCAGGATGACATAATCCTTGGTCTTGACATTGCCTTTGACCTTGAAGTCTTCGACGATGCCTTCGTTGACCTGTACGTACAGCGTGCCGTCGGGCAGGACGCGCAGATCCGTCACGCGGGCCAGGATATAGCCCTGCTTCTTGTATTCCGCTTCCACCTGCTGGATGCGTTCCGTGACGTTCCGGATATTGATCATCTCACCGGCCTGGAGGCCGATCATCTTTTCAATATCGTCGGTCTTGATTTTCGTATTTCCTTCAATCCGGTAATTCGTGAACTGCGGGTTCTCCATAACGTGATACGTCACTTCGACGCCTTCGGGCACCGCCTTGAAGGTCGGGCGCAGGTCATAGAACCAGCCCAGGGAATAGATGGACTGCAGGTCGCGCGCCAGGGCATCTTCGGTCAGTTTGACGCCGGGTTTGCTGATGACGGCGGTCTGGATGTCTTCCGTCTTGATTTCCTTATTGCCCTCGATGACGATCTTCGTGATTGTTTTGTCGAGGAACGGTTTGAGTTCCGGGTCCACCTCGTTCACCGGGGTGGTCTCCACAGGAGCTCCCTCTTCCGGCGCTCCTGCGGCAGGCGCCTGACTCTGCTGGGCCGGTGCCGGCATGGACGTCGTGCCGCGGGGACCCTGGGCCATGGCTTCCGCCGCCCGTTTCGCAGCTTCTTCCTGTTCTTTCTCCAGGGACTGCGATTTCTCCACGGTACCGCTGTTTTCTGTCGTGTTGACCGGTTTACCCTTCAAATCAACCGGCTGCGATGTACTGGCCGTTGTTTCGGCAAATACAGGCGAGGCCGTCAGCAGTGCGGTGGCAAGCACCATCGCAAGACGTGCCTTAAACGCATGATTCATAATGATATACCCTCCGGATTGATATGCCCGGTCCCCCCGGACCGGACAAGGATTTACGCTGGAATCACAAAATAAATAATATATATTATACCACAAGCAGTGTCTGCTTTCTAGTATCTGCTTTGATAGGTTATCGCCCGTTCCCCAGTTCCTGTTTTCCGGACCGAATCAGCTGCCGCATTTCCGAAGAAGAAAGCCGCACGCGGCTCCCGCCCTGGGACCCGGCCGCCGGTCTGGCCGCTTTGGCGCTTTCCGCCGGCTGCGCGGCCTGTTCCGTGGCAGCAGCGGAAACGCCCGCCTTCTGCCCGGCGGCAGCCGTACCGCTGCCGGAAGCCTGTCCGGCCACGGCCTGCTCCCGATTCTTCTGCGCGGCTGCAGGCGCCACGGTCGTCACAGCCTGCGTCGCCTGTACGCCTGCCGCGCCGCTCCGTCCGGCGCTGCGGGCCGAGGACCACCACCAGCCGATACCGCCGGCAGCAACGATCACAAGGGCACTCAAGGCCGCGAAACTGCGCCGCGTCCAGGCAACCCACGCCGGACGTTTCTGGCGCAGATTCTGCAGTTCCGCCTCTGCCAGCATCAGGTCCAGTTCCCCGCGGACCTCCTGGTTGTCACGGAAACTCTTTTCCGCATTATCCAGGCTGGCTTTGGCATTCCGTATGCGGCTGCACACAGAATTGCGCTGCGTCATGACCGTTCACCTCGCTTCAACCGATCGTACTTCTGTTGATTCTCCCGCGTCCGTCCCGCCTGACGGCGGTTCCGGCTCCTTTGGGACAGGGCATACTTCCCCCTTGCCCTGTTTTAAATTATAATCGGAATTCCCTTTTTCTTTTCACACGGCATAAGACATCTTATTCCCTAAAATAGCGTGATTAATTTCGTTTTTCTCCGTTTTTCAATACAGAATCACTACTTATCTTGCATTTTCGCCATAATATGAAAAGAAGGCACAGGGACAAACCCTGTGCCTTGCTGATTGCTTGTCAATGCTCATTTGTGGAAGTCTGACATGAAGCGCGACAACATGCCGCGGACCCGCTGGACGCCCTTCTTTTCGAGGCGGTAGACGTGGTTCGTGCTCACGTGGATGGAATCGGCCAGATCCGCCGGCGACCGGTTGTCGAGGAACAGGCCCCGCAGGACCTCGCGCTCCTTGCCGGGCAGGCGCTCCACGGCTCCGCACACCCGGGCCGACACGGCATGCCGCTCGGCAATCTCTTCCGGTACGGGCTGCTGGCTGGGCAGAAAATCCGCCAGGGTGCTGCCGTTTTCGCTCTCCCAATCCAGGGACAGGAACTCGTTCGCGTGTTCCCGCGTCAGGAAATCGCACATGCGGCCGCGGATGCGGTGCATGGCGAAGAGGCTGAAGGCCACGCCGCGCGTGTAGTCATAGCTTTCGGCGGCTTCCAGAAGGCCCACCATGCCCTCCTGGATCAGCTCCATGGTCACCTCTTCCGTCAGACGGAAGGAGACGGCGATTTTGAAGACCAGCGGCTGGTACGAGGCCATCAGTTTCTGGTGCGCCTCCCCGTCGCCCGCCTTTTCCGCTTCCCAGAGCGCGCGTTCTTCCTCGGGAGCGAGAAGTTTTACTTTTTTCAATTCGGCCAGATATGCCGGTAACATGGACTTCTCCCTCCTTTCCTCAGAAGCCTACGCGGTATTCCACACTGTACCGTTTGTTCGAATCTTCATCGTTGGAGATGGTCATGAACAGGCGGTCCGTCAATTCGTACTGCGTATAGAGATTATTGTCTTCGCCGTTGAAGCTGGCGGTGTACCCCACGCTCCACCGGTCTGTCAGATTCTTTGCTACGAGCCAATTGTACTGCTTTTGCTCGTCCCGCGTCAAATCCTTTTCGTTGTTCGAGGTAAAATCGACGCCATTTTCCACGCGTCCCAGGTAGACGCGGAACTGGTCGATATGCAGGGTGCGTTTGATGATCTGCTCCACGTCGCCCAGCATGCCCGTTTCCAGGCCGGCCACGAGCAGGTTCTGCATATCCTGGCCCGTGACGGAGTTGCCGCCGACGGAGAAGCGCTGCAGCATGAGCATGCGGGACAGGGTGCTCTGCGGCAGGGACGGCTCGGACGTGAGTTTCATATCCAGCTTGCCCTGGGACAGCGGTCCCGATACATTGCACATGACGCGGTAGCGGCCGAACTTGGTGTGGGCCGTCAGGTTGACGTTCGGCAGGAACGTGCCCGGCTCCATCCAGAGCAGGCGGCCCTCGTCGACCTTGAAGTCCGTACGCAGGTACGTAATGTCGCCCTTGACGGTCTCGATGCTGCCGTCCACGACGGGGAACAGGGTGCTGGCCCGGGCGTGGATGCCGCCCTTCAGCCACATGTCGTACAGGTACTTGTTATACAGGTGCACTTTCGGGCCCAGGGTCACTTTCACGTCGAGGCCGATGTTGCTGGTGCTGTCCCCCAGCTCGGGGATGGTCGGCATGTTGATCAGCACATCGTCCAGGCGCAGGTCCAGGGAAATCTTCGGCCGGTATCCCGCCCGCGGGAACCCGTGCGTGTCGCGCATGCGGATAAAGTAATGCTCCGGCCGCACGAGCAGGTTGCCGTTGAGGCGGGCCTGCACGAACTGGGAATCGACCTGGGCGTTCTGCATGGCCATCTGGAAGGTGTAGCTGTTTGCGGCGGACGCACTCAGGTCGTACGTGCCGCCACCGGCCACGAAGCCCTGGCCCATGCGGGCCGACAGGTTGCGCACATTGACAACGCTGCCGTCGAAGGCCACGTCCATGTTGATGTTGTCGATGACATTGTTCAGGTAACGGACCTTGAGGGAGCCGTTTTCCACGCTCAGGCTGCCGAAGAGCTGCGGATTGTCCAGCGTGCCCGTTATGTTCAGCTTGCCTTTCGTGTCGCCCGTGCCCCACTCCACAAAATCAAAGGCGCTCAGGGCGGCCAGGCTGGCCTCGTTGAAGTCCACGTTGATGTTCATCTGGGCATTGGGGTCCTTGCGCTGTCCCTTGACCCGGAACAGGTCCAGAGGGATATCGCCGCTGGCCGTCAGTTTGTAGATGTCCCGTTCCGCCAGCATCTGGTCCAAGTGGATGAAGCCATCCTTCATGGTCAGCATGGCCAGGGCGCGGTCGAACCCGGCACCGGCCACGGTTCCTTCCGTGATTTCCAGGGACCCGTTGCCCGTCGGATTGTCGAAGGTACCGCCCAGCTGAATGGTGGCGTTCATGAGGCCCGAGAACTGCACCGGCTGCGCCATGAGGGCCGTGATGATGGCCGGGTTGGCGTCCACGGCGCCAGCCTCGATCTGCAGCGTCCGTTTCGGAAAGTCCACCTTGCCCTGGACGGCCAGGATGCCGTCTTCGGGGAACATGCGGTCTTCCTGCAGTTTCAATGTATGGATGTCCAGCACGCCATGGAGGAAGCTGGCCCGCAGGGACATGCGGTCGTAATGCTGCGTGTTGATGGAAATGTCGTGCACCGCGGCGTCGATCAGGGTCGGCGTGTCCGGGCCGTTAAAGGTGATCATGCCCGTGGCAATGCCCTGGACGGGCAGGTCGGCCTTCGCCATGGTGAGCAGCTTATGCACGTCGGCGTAACTCATGCCGATGCGGCCCCGCAGGTCGCGGTGCGGAATGTCGAGGGTGAGGTCCGCCCGGTATTCGGCATAGAGGTTGTCCGTGCCGGGCTGCTGGAAGCCTGCCTTCAGTTCGTTCAGGTCTTTGCCGTTGCTGCGCAGCGTTCCGGAAAGGGCCTGCACTTCCACGCCGTTGACGGTGAAGGAATCGCTCTTCACAGTGCCGTCGAACAAGGGTGCCTGCAGCGTCCCGCCCAAGTGGCCGGACACGGATACGAAGCCCGTCAGGGCCGCGCCCTCGTCCTGGATCGGCAGCTCGGCCAGGTCGACGTCCGTCGCCGCTGCCTCAAAATCAAGGTTCTGCGCCCGGTCCATGGTGCCGTGGATCTTCACGGTCGTGGACATGGAGCGCACCAGGCCGTCCTGGAGGCTGAAGGCGCCGTCCCGGTACGCGTAGCGCCCGGATATGTTTTCCACCAGGTAGCCCATAACACTGCCGTCCGTCATATGGATTTCGCCCGTCACATCGGGATGGGCCAGCGTGCCGTGGACGGACAGGCTGTTCGTCAGGTTGCCCGTCGCCTGCACCTTCTGGTTCAGGCCGGATACCTGCAGCAGCGGTTCCACGCGGACGTTCTCCGTCGAAACGGTCAGGTCCAGGGCCGGATCGCTCTGGTTGAAATCCGCCGTGCCGTCGAGGACATGGCGGCCCTGGTCCATCTGCACCACATAGTGCCGCAGGGTGACGCGGCGGCCGTCGATATCGGCCCGGCCGGCGGCGTCCTTCACATGGATGCCCCGTACGCGCAGGTCCGCCAGCCGGCTGCCGGTCTGCGCCTTGAAGCTGGTGCCCCGGCCCTGCACGGCATAATGGGCCGACAGGTAGCCGCTGCCGTCTTCCCCGGCCGCAGCCAGGAACGGCGCCACCGGAATATCCGCCAGTTTGCCCCGCAGGTCATACGAGCCGTCGAAGCCGACCCTGCCCGTCGCCGTCAGGGCGCCCGGTCCCATGAAGGCCGACAGCGTATGGATGTCGGCTCCCTGTTCCGTCACGTCCGTGTCAAAATCAACCACTTTCAGCGTCATGCCGCGCCAGGTCAGGTTGAAGGTATGCGCCGCCAGGGACGCCTTTAATTTGGCGTTCTCCCGGTCCAACGTACCCTGCAGGGCCAGTTCGGCATTGACGCCGATGGTCTCGTCCTGCCGGGCCGGCACGGTCACGGTCACATGGTCTATCTGCGTCTGCGCCGTCAGGGCGCCGGATTTCAAATCATAATCGCCGCTGGCCTTCACGGTGCCGCCGCCGTATTCCAGCGACGCTTCGCGCAGGAAGGCCACGCTGTCCACCAGGGCGCCGTCAACATGCACATTGCGCACCGTCTGGCCGCCGTAGGTCAGGGACGGCGCGTCGGCATGGATGGTGCCGCGCAGATGATCCAGGTCACTGTAATCCACATCGCCGTCGAGGTGGATCACCTGTCCGTTGAGGGTGAGGGTCAGGTCCTGCGTGCTCATGGCGTGGTCCGTGCCCGTCACGGTGCCGCTGACACTAAACTTCCAGTCCCGTCCGCCGAACGCGCGGACGCCGTGCACATCGCGCAGCGTGACCGTGCCCTGCAGCAGCGTGTCCTGGCCGTCGTTATGCCAGAACCCGTTCAGTTTCACCACTTCGCCGCCGGCTTCCCGCACCTGGCCGTAATGCGCTGCCAGGGAGGCAAACGGCGCCAGGTCGACGCGGTCCGTCACAAAATGGACCTTGCCCACGCCCTTCGTCGTCAGGCCGCCCGTCAGATGGACGGGGTCCATGGCGGGGTTCGTCACGGTGAAGTCCAGGTCGAAGACCGGGTTATGGCTGCCGTCCACCTTGCCGTTCACGCCGAATTCCCAGCGCCCCTGCGGCAGGGACACGACAACCGTACCGTCCTCGACGGACGCAATGCCGTAAAAAGGCGTCGTGTCCGACTGGGAAGGCTTCATCAGATTCTGGATATTCCATTTTCCCTGTGTATCCTGCGTCACATAAAGGACCGGTTCCCGGATGGCGACGGCCGAAATGGCCTTGTCCGTGCTGCTCAGGGCCATAAAGGGATTGACGGTCACGCGCGTCTCCGGCAGCTTTGCCACCGGCCGGTGCTGTACATCGTCCACCTCCACGTCGCGGAGGATGACCGTGAAGCCGCCGTTCCATTCGATTTTACCGATCGAAACGCTTCCGTTTATGTAATTGGCTGCCAGATTCTGGGCGTAAGGGAGGGCCTGCGTCAATACGCGCGGCATGACAAACTGCGTCAGCACCGCGTATATGGCGCACAGCACCACTACGATCCCCAGCATCCATTTACGGGTACGAGTCATGGTTTCCGTACACTTTCCTCGGCATTGTGCCAATAAGATGTCCTGCAAACCGGGAGCCGCAAAATATACAGACTCCCACATTACATTTTCATTATAGCATAAATCCGCATGGGCTCCGCTTTTTTTGGCAGTATACCGGAAATCTGTGTCAAAATCATAACGTTTACATAAATTTTTGGAAGGCGGCACAGAAAAAGGCTGCAGCACCGGAATGCTGCAGCCTGTCTCGTTTCGTGTTCGGTTGTACGGGGGTTTACGCCTTGTCCGCCCCTTTCTGTTCCGCTTTGGCTTCCGCCTTGTCGGCAGCTTTGGCGGCCTGGGCGGCCTTTACATCGGACTCGGCCTTGCGGCGTGCGTCGCGGGCTTTTTCGTAGGCCTTGACGCGGTCGTTGATGGCCTTGGCCTGCGTGTCTTCGAAGGTCGTGTTGTATTTCTGCTTCGTGTAACGCAGCCGTACGTGCTTTTCGCCCGTGTCGTACCCGGTCGGGCGGGCTTCCACGCCCATGGAGGTCATGAGGGCGTTATGGGACGTATTGTAGTCGTACATGGCTGTGTTGTAGTTGTTGCGGGCCGTCGTCAGCGCCACTTCGGCGTCCATGACGTCCGTGTTGGTGCCCACGCCGTTGGCATAGCGGACCTGGGCGATGCGGTAATCTTCTTCCGCTTCCGTCACGGCCACTTTCGTCGTGTGGATACGTTTTTCCGCTTCGCGCAGGTTGTTGTAGCAGTTACGCACGTCGAGGCGGACCGTGTCGGCGTCCTGACGGTACGATTCTTCGGCCTGCATGAGGTTGGCCTTGGCCGCGTCCACCTTGGATCCGGTGACGCCGCTGTCGAAGACGTTCATGCTCAGGTTGAGGCCGATCGCCCAGTTTTCATTGTCGTCGCCGGGCCAGTCGCCCTGGTTCCAGTTGTTGGACGCCACGCCGTTCACGTAAGGACGCCAGCCGGATTTCGCGGCATTCAGGGCGCCTTTCGCGTAGTCCACCTGGAGCTTGCTCTGCTGCAGGTCGAGGCGGTGCGTCAGGCCGTAGGCGATGCAGTCATCCATGTTGCCGTCGTAGGGATTGTACTGCAGCACTTCCGTCGGCTGCAGCTTCGTGCCGTGGAGCAGGCCCATGTAGTTGTTGAGGGCCGCTTCCGCGTTGTCATAGGAGTTCCGGGCCTGAATCAGCTGCTGCTGTGCATCCGTCAGTTCCACCTGGCTGCGCAGCAGGTCGACCTTGGCCACAACGCCCACGTCGTACTGGGCCTGGACGTTTTTCAGATGATCCTGCAGGTCGGCCACGGACTGCTTGCACACATTCTCGCTGTCGATGGCGGACAGGAGCGTGTAGTACGCGTCCGTCACGTTCTTCTTCAGGTTGATGTAGGCCAGTTCTTCGCCCAGCACGGAGCTCCGGTAGTTGGCCTTCGCTTCATCCCGCGCGCCTTCCAGCTGACCGCCCGTGTAGATGGGCACGGTCATGCTGACGGTGTTGCTGTACGTGTTATCGATACCTTTGGAATACAGGGTATGCGTCGCGTTCCAGCGTTCATCCCAGTAGCCGCCGCGGCCCGTGCTGTGGGTCAGGGTCACGGTCGGTCCGAAGCTTTCGCGGGCGGCGTTATAGTTTGCCCGGGCTTCGTCCAGCTGGTATTCCGCTTTGCGGATATCCGCGTGGGTTGCATAAGAACGGCTGATGGCCGTCGCCAGATCTATGGGCATGGTTTCCGCCGCAAAGGCAGCGGGAACGAGCAGGAAAGTAAGCAGCGAGCCTAACAGTGCAGCCCGTTTTCCATGTTTTTTCCGAATCATCTTCATACCTCCACTTATTTTCTGACTGACAAGTCAGTAATTAATTATATAAACATTTTTCTTTGAATGTCAAGTAAACTTACTGTGTCAGATTTATATCTCAGAAATGTGTCAAAAGTAAGTCCGCACGCCCAGGTACAGGTCGCCCTTGTCCCCGTTGCGTACATCCAGGCTTTCCAGGGTCAGGTAGAGATCCGGTTTGAACTGGTACTCGCCGCCGAGACGGATCTTCAGGTCGTCCCAGTCATAGAACTGGGAATAGATATGGAAGTCGCGGTTCACGTCGAAGCCGAGTCCCACGCCTTCGTGGCCCATCATGGAGCCGGCGCTCACATCGAAACGGCGGAACTTTTTGCCGCCGTACAGGTCGAGTTTCGCGTCGTCGCCCAATCCGGCCGCGCCGGCATACAGGTACGTGCCTTTGCCGGCCTTTTCAAAGCGCAGGCCCACATTGCCGCGCCACTGGTCTTCATCCATGCTGTGCAGGACATCGGCCTTGCCGTGGAATTCCACCTTGTCCATGAAGGCCAGGGCCTTGTTGGCACGGGCCGTGACGCTGCGCGTGTTATGCAGCGTTTCCTGGATATCCTTCTTCGTCTGCGGATCCCGAGCCACTTCGGCCAGCATGTTCGTCACTTCTTCGACGTGCTGGCTCGTGGCGGCCAGGTTCTGCGCCATGACGGCCACCTGGCGGCCCGTGGCGCCGTTGTTGTCCACGCCGTTCATGATGCTCTCCACATGGGCCGTCGTCGCGTTCAGGCGGACGGACATCTGGTTGAGCTGGGCCACCATGTTCCGGATTTCGTCCTGGTTGGCCTCGGCCGAATCCGCCATGACCTTCGTGAACCGGTTCAGGTTCTTGCTGATGTCACCCATGGCGATAAAGCCTTCGCGCATGGACTGCTGCACTGCCTTGTCGCCGAAAATGTTGTTGAAGGCGTCTGCCACGCCTTCGACCTTTTCCATGACCTTGTCGGACGAATTCAGGAATTCATCCAGGCCGCCGCCGGGCGTACCGGTCAGGTTCGAGTCCGGCTTGATGTAGACGCCGCTGGCCCGTTCCGGCGGGGTGATGGTCACATATTTTTCCCCCATGACGCCGTCAGACCCGATGGAAAACTTCGAATCCATGGGAATCTGCACGTCCTTCTTAACGTGCATCGTGACGACGATGTGGCTGCCGTCGACCTTCATGTCCTTGACCGTGCCCACTGGCACGCCGGCATAGCGCACCTGCCCGCCCTGGAGCAGGCCGTTGACGGACGGATAGGTCACGTGCAGGTCATAGCCCCTGTCGAAGAGGTTGAACGCCCCGAGGAAACTGATCATGGCCGCCAGGATGACGGCGCCCCCCAGGGTCAGAGCCCCCACTTTCGCTTCACTCATCGATTTCATCGTATCAAAGCTCCTTCCGGATCTTCGCCTGTGATAAAGCCCCGGATCAGGGGATCCGGCGAGTTCCTGAATTCTTCCGGCGTACCCACGGCCGCAATGCGCCCCTCGTTCAGCATGGCGACCCTGTCGGCCGCCGCGTAGACCGATTCCATGTCGTGCGTCACCAGAATGGATGTAATCTTATATTTCTGCTGCGTTTCCCGGATCAGATGGCTGATGCTCATGGTCCGCAACGGATCCAGGCCCGCCGTCGGTTCGTCGTAGAGCACGATGCGCGGCCGGAAGGCCAGGGCCCTGGCCAGGCTCACACGCTTCTTCATGCCGCCCGAAAGTTCCGCCGGGAACATGTTCTTCGCATCGAGCATTCCCACGTCCTGCAGCAGCGTGTCGACGCGTTTCCTGATTTCGTCCTCCGAAAGCCGGAAATGCTGGCGCAGCCCGAAGGCCACGTTCTCCCCGACGTCGAGGAAATCGAAGAGGGCCGAATACTGGAACACCATGCCCACATTTTTGCGGATCCCGTTCCATTGGTCCTCGTTCAGGTGGGTTACTTCGTGCCCTTCGATGAAGACACGCCCGCCTGTCGGTTCCAGAAGACCCGTCAGCACCTTCAGGATCGTACTCTTGCCCGTACCGGAGGGCCCGATGATGGCCATCGTTTCCCCGGGTACGACTTCGAGATTGACGCCTTTCAGGACCTGTTTCTCCCCGAAGGAAACCTGCAGGTTCTGCAGGGATATTTCGGATATCGCCATAATGCCTCACTCAATCCAATCAGATATCGGCCGCCCACATGAGGACGGTCATGAAATAGTCCGTGATGAAGATCAGGATGATGGACAGCACGACGGAAGCCGTCGTCGCCAGGCCGACGCCTTCGGCACCCTGCCGCGCGTGCAGCCCTTTGTAGCAGCCCACGATGCTGATGATGACGCCGAACACGGCGCCTTTGATCATGCCGCCGAAAATATCGAAGGGTTCGGACAGCATCTTGATCGAGTTCAGATACGTAAAGGAACTGATGTCCGCGTAATAATGGGCCACCAGGTACCCGCCGGCATTGCCGACGAAGTTGCCGAAGACGACCAGCACGGGCATCATGAGGGCGATGGCCAGGACGCGCGGGCACACCAGATAGCGCACGGGACTCGTCGCCATGACGCGCAGGGCGTCGATTTGTTCCGTGACCTTCATGGTCCCCAGTTCCGCCGCGATGGCGGCACCGATGCGGCCTGCCACGACGACGCCGGCCAGGACCGGCACCAGTTCACGGCCCATGGCGATGGCCACGATGCCGCCGACCGTGTTCGAAGCGCCCAGCACGACGAATTCCTTGGCTGTCTGCACGGAAAAGACCATGCCCGTACAAAGCATCGTCAGGAGGACGATGGGCAGGGAATCCGCCCCCAGCATGGCCATCTGGCGCACCGTCTCCTTCAGGTCGACGGCCCGCATCTTGGACAGGGTATCCAGGAACAGGTTCATCATGCCGCCGGTCGCACGGGCAAAAGCAAACATGCGGCGGCCGACGAAGGCACACAACTCCTGCAGCATGCTCCCCCTCCTTTCCTTCCGTACATTTTTTGCGCCCTTTCCGGCGCCTTAAAATTTAATCGAACGATTAATTAATATACTTAGTATAGCACAAACCTGGAGGATTTACACCTTTTTTCAATCGGCGGCCTTCACTTTCACAGAGACCGTCGTTTCCCCGTCGACGATGTAGTCGACAGGCGTCACCTGGCGGTGGGGACCGCCGGCCAGCATGGCCGTCAGGCCCGTGGCCTGTTCCGCCTCGTCGCCCGCAGCCTGGGGCGCTCCGCCCCGTACGGCGTATTCGACGATGATGTCGTTGTTGCGGACGGCCTTGTTGACTTCGCGCACATAGTCGCGGAGACGGATCTTGCGCTTCTTTTCTTCTTCCTGTTTCTGCTTGTCCTTGTCCTTATCCTTGCCGGAGCCGCCGTCCTCTTTGCCGTCCGTCACGGGGACGCCCGATTCCTTCTGGTTCCGGATCAGTTCCTGGATCCAGTTCATGGCGGCGCCGCCGCTGACACGCAGCCGGATGGTACCTTCCGCGTCTTCCGGCAGCTTATATTCCACCGTGCGCACCATATCGCCGCTGCGGTACGGTTTCAGGACCACGTCGATGTGGATGGTGTCGCCGGCCTGCGGGTGTTTTTCCCGGACCGACGCGGACTGTACATCGGCCACGAGGCTTTCCGTACTCATGTCCACTTTGACGTCGACGCTGCGGATATTCACATTTTCCAGTTTGTTGCGCATCAGGACGTTGAGGGACTCCTGCAGCTCTTCCGGCAGGGTGTCCAGCAGCTTGTCCGTGCTGTAGAACATGTTCTGCCGCACGATGCGCAGGGGCTTGTCCTGACTGTCGGACGCCTGGACGTCGAATTCGACGCGGCCCGAACCGCCTGCCGCCGTATCGGCCACCTGGGCCGCCGTACTGGTGACGGCCGCCGAAATCAGGTCCGGCGCGAGCTGCGGATCATCGACGACCTGCACGCGGGCGCTGCCGTTTTCCGAACGGTCCATGTCCGTAGCCTGCACGAAGACAGGGATGGACGCGGGCAGCGGGCCGATCTTGCCGGCCACGCCGGCGCTGCGGTCCTGCGTGACCGTGCCGACGGATTCACCGACCGTGCCGACCTTGTAGGACGTCTGGATGTTCGGCAGGGACGTCAGGATCCAGGCCTTCGTCAGGAAGAAGTCCGCGTCGCCACGCTGCAAAAAAGGATGCCCGAAGGCAAGTACCCGGCCCTGTTCGTCCGTCCAGGTGACGGTGCCGATGGCTCCCAGGGTCAGGTCGCCTGTCATGAGGGCGACGCCGACGGCGCTGCCCGGCTCCAGGTCCCCGATAGGCCGTGGACTGCCGGAAGCGCCGGCGTCGAAAGCCGTCAGGCCGCTGGTGCCCAGGTCGCGGTTCAGCTTGTCCAGGGCCAGCGGCGCAAAACCGCCCGCCATCAGCTGCGTACCCGCCGGGAGGCTCTTCGCTTCCGCCTTGGAAGCAGGCAGGGAAGACGGAAGGCCGCGGCGCGGCACGACGGGATTGAGCATGCGGAGCATGGTCTCGATGGGCTGCAGGAAGCAGTAGTGCGGGTCGTTGAAGGCCTTGCCGAAGGCCACGGCTCCCGCCAGGCGCCCGTTGATATAGACCGGGCTGCCGCTCATGCCCTGGGAAATGCCGCCGCTGCGTTCAATGACATCGCCGCCGGCCCGGATCAGGATCTGGTACCCCTGGGTGTCATTGCCCGTCACGCCCAGCACTTCCACGGGGAACGTTTCGATGGTGTCCCCCGAGACGACTGTTTTCGCATAGCCCGTCATCCCGGCCTGGAGCTGTTCGACCGGCAGGATCGGCGTGCGTGCCGATGCCTGTCCGCCCGTCAGGAGCACCAGGGCCAGGCCGAGGCTGCAGAGTGTTTTCCACATGAAATGTCTCACTTGTCTCTCTCCAACAACGATGCCGGAAACCGGCTCAAGGTTCAATTTCCGCTACGGTCTGGCCGCCCGAGATCTGCTGTCCGGCGGTCACATAGACGGTCTTCACCGTGCCGGTCACCGTGGCGCGCGCCGCCGGGGACGCCCCCATGATGGTCTTCACCTTCACGAGCACATCGCCCTGCCGGACGCTCTGTCCCACCTTGACGAGGCCGTCCGCCTGGACGACGCCGTTGAGCGTGCTTTTCTGGGCCACACCCGCCGCAAACGCAAACGAATAGACGCCGAAAGCCGCGACGGCAACAGCGGCTGCCACGATATACTTCCAGTGTAACGGTCTGCGCATAACGATCCCTCCTCTCTTTGCGGACCGGCTTCGGGAAGAAGCAGGTCCCGTACCGACAATCAAATTTCGTACCGTTCCGCCGCTGACGGCGAACCGGATATACACTATGCCTATTGTAATATTATACACCGGGACAAGGTATTATTGTGTCAATTTTTTGTGGCGATTGAAAACTTTCGGCCCTGCTCACTTGCGGAACACGCCGAGGGCGATGCTGACCGGCCGTTCGGACCCGTCGGAAGGACGGTTCTTGATCTGGCCGTCCACGACCATTTCCGAAGACCCGCCGCCGTCGAAGTTGACGGCCTGCACGGCACCGAAGCGGCGCAGGTACCAGGCGAATTCCTTCAGGGTCATGCCGGCGGAATATTGGCTGCGGCCGTCCACGACCATGAGGAGGAGGGAACCGTCCGCCTTGACGCCGGCACCCGTCCGGGGCGCGCGGCCGTTGGCGATGTCCCCCGCCATCTGCTCCTGGGAGGACCGGACGTTGATGGTCCCGTTTTCCACCAGGGAAGGACCGGCCCCGACGACCATCTGCATCAGGTCCGCCGTATGGCTGCCCAGCGTCTGTTCGATTTCCAGCTTGTCGCCGACGCGTACTTTCGCCAAGGCGTCGGCATTGGCGCCGTGGCCCGACAACACGAGGGAATCCGCGTCCAGCGGCATGCTGCCCTTGGTAGACACGGCGGTCACGCGGCCATCCTTCACCTTGACCTCGCGGCCGAATTCATTCGTGCCCGTCGAACGGCCGTACTGGCCGTTGTAGACAATCAGGTCCTGGGCCAGGCGCTGGCGGTTGACGCCGGAGATGAACAAATCCCGGCCGTCCGGCAGTTCCACCGTGCCTTTATAGGACAGGTCCTGCAGGACGCTGTACCGGCCCGTCTTGTCCATGACCAGGGCGCTGCGGGGCGTATCGTCGCCGCCGAAGAAAGTGCCGTTCCATTTGCAGTTGCCGATGACCCAGCCGTCCGTGTCGAAATAGCAGGCATTGATGACGGCCCGGGCTCCCGTCACGGAAGCCGCCCGTGCCAGCCGTCCCCGCCCGTTGTGGTCGAGGGCCGCGGAGAAAGGCTTCACGTAGTACCCGCTGCCCGGGGCCAGGGTCAGGGCGTACAGGCGCACGACCTTCCCGTTCATGTCGTCCTGCCAGTAGGCGTACTGCAGGCCGTTGCCCAGATCCCTGGTCTGCCGGATGATCTGGATGCGGTACAGGTCCAGGACCAGGCGGTCGGGCTTCTTCAGCATCAGGACGCGGTGCTGCCCTTCCTTGGCCAGCGTCACCTGCAGGCGGCTGGCATTTTTCCCCTGCGGCGTCACCTCGATCTGACGGACCGCCGGGTCTTTCGGTTTCTGGGTGAACTTCTTCGCCGTCTTCGTGTCCAGATCGAGGCGGAGGACCGTTCCGTCCACCGTCTCCTTATACTGCACCGGCGCATCCAGGTCCAGCACGACGCGGACCTTCGTCGGGCTCGTGCTGACCCGCATGTTCGTGACGGCCGCCTGGGCCGACGTCTGCACCAGCAGCAGAAGGGCACCCAGCAGGCCTGCCAGACGCCCTGTAACGTTTCCTTTCATCAAATCGGTACCTTCTTTCCGGAAAATGGGAAAACGGCCGGGAAACAGGCTATACGCCCTTTCCGGCCGTCCATGAAATTGACTCTCGTTGTACCGTCCAGCCCGCGGGCCGGGGCGGTATCAGAACATGGCGTTGCTGAACACCGTGCCGGGGCGCAGCTTGTCCAGGTTCTCCAGTGCCTTGCCTGTGCCGACTGCCACGCAGTCCAGCGGGTTTTCCGCCACAATGACCTTGATGCCCGTGTTTTCGCTCAGCATGTGGGCCAGGCCGCCCAGCAGCGCGCCGCCGCCGGTCAGGCAGATGCCGTTGGCCACGATATCCGCCGACAGTTCGGGCGGGCATTTTTCCAGTACGGAGCGGATGCGCCCGAAGAGGCTGTCCAGCGATTCCGACAGGGCCTCGCGGACATCTTTCGACGAAACGGTCAGCTGCACCGGCATGCCGTTCACCGTATTCTGCGCCGTCAGATCCATCTGCTTGTCTTCCGCATTGGGATCCACATTGCCGATTTCGACCTTGATCTTTTCGGCCAGGGTCTCGCCGATGAGGCAGTTGTATTCCTTCTTGATGTAGCGCACGATGGCTTCGTCAAATTTATCGCCGCCGATGCGTACGGAATCGGAATCCACGACGCCACCCAGGCT
Organism: uncultured Selenomonadales bacterium; assembly: GCA_900315805.1. Lineage (GTDB taxonomy): Bacteria > Bacillota > Negativicutes > Acidaminococcales > Acidaminococcaceae > Succiniclasticum. The sequence goes on along the minus strand of ONAN01000002.1, from coordinate 133,045 downwards.
CAGGATGGCGATATCCGTCGTGCCGCCGCCGATGTCGACGACCATCTTGCCGGACGGCACCATGATGTCGAGACCGGCTCCCAGGGCAGCCGCCAGCGGCTCCTCAATGAGGTACGTTTTGGATACGCCGGCCTGGATGGTCGCTTCCAGCACGGCGCGTTTTTCCACGGACGTGATGTTGACCGGGATGCAGGTCATGACACGGGGACGGAAGAAGAAGCTCTTCCCCGCCACTTTATGGATCAGGTATTCCAGCATTTTCTGGGTAATGGTGTAATTGGCGATGACGCCGTCCCGCAGGGGGCGTACCGCCACGATGCCATGGGGCGTGCGGCCCAGCATTTCCCGGGCTTCCGTGCCTACGGCCAGGATCTTGTTCGTCTTCTTTTCCACCGCCACGACGGAGGGCTCGTTCAGGACGATGCCTTTGCCTTTCACATATACAAGGATGTTGGCCGTCCCCAAATCAATTCCAATGTCTGTCGATCCGCCAAACATAATCTTTCTCCTTCCTTATTCCTGCACCTTGATGCGCTGGATGTCGGCACCCAGGGATTGCAGCTTGCCGACCAGGTTTTCGTAACCGCGGTCGATGTGGTGCAGGTTGCCGATGACCGTCGTCCCTTCCGCCACCAGGCCCGCCAGGACCATGGCAGCGCCGGCACGCAGGTCCGTCGCGTTGACTTCGCAGCCCGTCAGTTTGGCCGGGCCTTCGATTAAGGCGCCGCGGGCGCCGGTCGTTTCGATATTGGCCCCCATGCGGTTCAGTTCCACGACGTGCATGAAGCGGTTCTCGAAGACCGTCTCCATGACCGTGCTGCGGCCTTTGCAGATGGTCATCATGGCCATCATCTGGGCCTGCATGTCCGTCGGGAAACCGGGATAGGGCATGGTCTTGATGTTGATGCCTTTCAGTTCGCCCGGGCAGGTGACGTGGATGCGGTCGATGTCCTCCTCGATGGTGACACCGGCTTCCCGCAGCTTCGCCAGCAGTGGTTTCTGGTGTTCCACCAGTACGTTCTCGATAATGACGTCGCCATGGGTCATGGCCGCGCCGATCATATAGGTGCCGGCCTCGATGCGGTCCGGAATGACCGTATGGTCGCTGCCGTGCATGTGCTTGACGCCCTCGATGCGGATGACATCCGTTCCGGCGCCGCGCACATGGGCGCCCATCTGGTTCAGGTAGTTCGCCAGGTCGACGATTTCCGGCTCTTCCGCCGGGTTTTCCAGGGTCGTCGTCCCTTCGGCCAGGCAGGCCGCCATCATGATGTTTTCCGTGGCACCCACGCTGGGGAAGTCCAGATAGATGTCGGCGCCTTTCAGGCCGTTGGGAGCTGTGGCTTCGATGAAGCCGTGGTCCTGGGTGATCTTGGCACCCAGCAGTTCAAAGCCTTTCAGGTGCAGGTCGATGGGACGGCTGCCGATGGCGCAGCCGCCGGGCTGGGAAATGCGGGCATGGCCCACACGGGCCAGCAGGGGCCCCATGACCACGAAGGAGGCGCGCATGCTGTGCACCAGTTCGTAGGGAGCTTCGTACGCCGTGATATGGCGCGTGTCCAGCGTCAGGGCATGATCTTCGCTGCTGTCGATCTTGACGCCCAGATATTCCAGGACGCCGCAGATCGTCTTGACATCTTCCAGCTGGGGAATCTCGTCCAGATGGCTCGGGGTTTCGCCCAGAATGGAACCGGCTATGATGGGCAGGACGGCGTTTTTCGCTCCGCTGGTCTTGACAGTGCCGACGAGACGGTTGCCACCCTTGACAATCAGTTTATCCACTCAGAATCCTCCTGTGTACCGTTTGGTACGTTGTCTTAAAACCTGTATTCGGTGTTCATGGCACACTGCGCCATGATATCTTTATGATTTCAATAATCCATACTATAATAGCATTTTCGCCCCTGCTCCGCAAGTATCTTTCCCGGCACGAAAAAAGCGGCGGGACGATGCCGCCGCTTTGTCCGGTCTTACTTTTTCAGTTTCAGGGTGCGCGCGGCCGCCTCTTCCTGCTGCCGCCGCTCTTCCGCCAGTTCCTTCATGCGCTTTGCCTTGGCTTCGGCCCGCTGTTTCTGGGCTTCATCCAGTTCCGCCGAGGTCTGGTGGTTCTTGGCCGCTTCCTCTTTGCGCAGCTGTTCCCAGGCTTCGCGTTCGGCCTGGATATGCCTGCGCTGCTCCTCCATCTTACGGCGCATTTCCGCTTCCCGCTGATACATGTTGGACAGCAGGGGTTTCTGCGCCAGCTTCCGGGAATAATAGAGGTACGCGAAGAAGACGGGCCACAACAGGAATGTAAAGACAATCCAGCCGGGACGGTAGGGTGTCTTGCGTTTTTCCGAATCGCGGATGACATACCACGTCATGATGCACCGCACGACGAGGGACACCCAGATATAGGTGTTTTGATCAAATTTCATGCTGTCTGCCTTCTCCTGCCTTCAAGTCTCATCCCGCCGCGTTTCCGCCACGGTCATTTCGCCAGGCGGACCTTGTCCGCCAGGATGTTGTAATAGGTCTGTTTTTCCGAAATCACCTTTTTCAGGTGCCGGATCTTGTCCGGATCGTCCGCTTTGGCCAGGAGGGCTTTCAGATCGTTGATTTCCGCTCTCAGCTCCACCATTTTATTGCCGGCAACCGGTTCCATGAAATCCGTCATGATACTGTCACCTCCAACCCCATAGAGTTCGATTCCCATGATTACGGGTATCCCAAAACCGTTTCGGGATATACCCCCCTATTGTCATTATATACTAAAACCGCGCGGCAGGGCAACCGCGGCGTCCGGAAAACACAAAAAAGGCACCCTGCGTACTGCAGGATGCCTTTTGTAGTTGCGTCTGCCTTGCTCAGGCTTTGGCTTGCGACAGTTTTACCGTCTTGAGCCGGGCTTCGGCCCGTTTCAGGTCGGCCTGGACCGCCGGCAGATCGATGTCCTTGTCCAGGTTGTCGATCTTGGCCTTGGCACGTTCCAGGGCTGCCTTCGCTTTGTCCACGTCAATGGATTCAGCGGTTTCGGCGGCTACGCTTAAAATGGTAACCACGTTGTCCTTGACTTCGAGGAACCCGCCGTCCACAAACAGATAATGGGCCTCCCCGGTCTCGTCGCGGTATTTCAGCGGCGCCGGGTCGAGGGCCGCAACCATGGTGGCATGCCGGGGCAGGATGCCCACGGCGCCGCCTTCGGTATGGGCGTCGACATAGGAGATGTTATCTGCCTGGAACACGTAGGCGTCCGGAGACAGGACATTCAGCTGCATTAAATTAGCCATAAGCTCACTCCGCATTAGCTTCTGCTTCGATCTTCTTCGCCTTTTCGACAGCCATATCGATGGTGCCTACCATGTAGAAGGCGTTTTCAGGCAGATCGTCGTGCTTGCCTTCCAGGATTTCCTTGAAGCCGCGGATGGTCTCTTTCAGCGGAACGTACTGGCCGGGGGTACCGGTGAACTGTTCGCCTACGAAGAACGGCTGGGACAGGAAACGCTGGATCTTACGGGCGCGGGCAACGGTGACCTTGTCTTCTTCGGACAATTCTTCCATGCCCAGAATGGCGATGATATCCTGCAGTTCCTTATAGCGCTGCAGAATAGCCTGTACGCCGCGGGCGACTTTATAGTGTTCTTCGCCGACGATCAGCGGATCCAGGATACGGCTGGTGGAGTCCAGAGGATCCACGGCCGGATACAGGCCCAGTTCGGCGATGGAACGGTTCAGGTTGGTCGTTGCGTCCAGATGGGCGAAAGTGCCTGCCGGAGCAGGGTCGGTCAAGTCGTCGGCAGGTACGTAGACGGCCTGTACCGACGTGATGGAACCTTTCGTCGTGGAAGCGATACGTTCCTGCAGGGCGCCGATGTCGTTAGCCAGCGTGGGCTGGTAACCTACGGCGGAAGGCATACGGCCTAACAGTGCGGATACTTCGGAACCGGCCTGAATGAAACGGAAGATGTTGTCGATGAACAGCAGCACGTCCTGGCCGGATACGTCACGGAAATATTCCGCCATGGTCAGGCCCGTCAGGCCGACACGCATACGGGCTCCGGGGGGCTCGTTCATCTGCCCGTATACCAGGCAGGTCTTGTTGATAACGCCGGACTCCTTCATTTCACCCCAAAGGTCATTGCCTTCACGGGTACGTTCGCCTACGCCTGCGAATACGGAATAACCGCCGTGGGCCGTAGCGATGTTATGAATGAGTTCCATGATGATAACGGTCTTGCCTACACCGGCGCCGCCGAACAGACCAACCTTGCCGCCTAATGCGTAAGGTTCGATCAGGTCGATGACTTTAATGCCGGTTTCCAGCATTTCCGCCGTCGTGGACTGTTCCGCAAAAGCCGGAGCAGGACGATGAATAGGCCAATAATCGGCTGCTTCAACAGGAGTGGGATCGTGGTCTACGGTCTCGCCCAATACGTTGAAGATACGGCCCAGGGTCCCGGGACCAACGGGAACCTTGATGGGCGCACCAGTGTCGACTGCATCCATTCCGCGAACCAGGCCATCGGTGGAGCTCATGGCAACGGTACGAACGACGTCGTTGCCGATGTGCTGCATGACTTCCGTGGTCAGATGGATCTTGATGCCCTCACCGACGACACCGTCGATGTGGATCGCGTTATAGATAGCAGGCAGGCCATTTGGCGGAAATTTAATGTCGACAACAGGGCCGACGACTTGTACTATCTTACCAGTCATCTATAATTTTCCTCCCTTAGTTTTGCTGGCTCAGTGCTTCCGCACCGCCAACAATTTCGTTGATTTCACGAGTAATGCCTGCTTGACGAGCTTTATTGTATGACAACTCTAAAGATCTAAGTAAATCACTCGCATTGTCGGTAGCCGAAGACATGGCCGTCATACGGGCACCGAGTTCGGATGCCGCAGACTGCATGAGCGCGGCATAAATCAGAGTCTTGACGTAGTTAGGAAGCAGTTCCTTCATCAGCGTCTGGGGGTTCGGCTCGTAAATGACTTCGCCGATTTCCTCTTCCTCTTCGTCATCTTCATCGGACGGGAAGGAGACGCCGCTGGAAATCTTGACTGCTTTTTCTCCCGGTACCAGGACCGGCAGCAACTGGGTGGTTTCCGGCGTGAAGGACAGGGCCGACTTGAAATGCGTGTAAATCAGCTTCACTTCGTCCACTTCGCCCGAAATGAACATTTCGGAAGCGGCCTTGGCGATCTGTTCCGCATAGTCGAAGTTCGGTTTATCCGACAGACCGAAGAAATCCTTCGCTACATCGAAGCCGCGATGCTGGAAATATTCCTTCGCTTTACGGCCGACCGTGATGATGCTGTAGTTTTCGCATTCCGTGATTTCCGCCAGGGCGTGCTTCAGGACGTTGGAGTTGTAAGGGCCGGCCAAGCCTTTGTCGCCGGCGATTACGATGAATCCGGTCTTCTGCACGCTGCGGGACGTCATCAGCGGTGCTTCGCTCAGGTCCAGTTTGCTTTGCAGCGTCGTGTCACCCAGAGCGGTAATGAGCATCGATTCGATTTTTTCGGCAAAGGGGCGGCTGGATGCAGCTTTTTCCTGCGCCCGGCGCAGACGCGCGGCAGCAACCATCTTCATGGCTTTCGTGATCTGCTGGATGTTACCGATACTGCGCATGTGCCGGTGAATTTCGCGTGGATTCGGCATCAGTCACTCACCTCTTTCCGTCAGAGGGGGTAAAGGTCTGCTTGAAGTCTTCAATAGCTTTCTTCAGAGCTGCTTCGTTCGCATCGGTGATCTTCTTGTTCTTGACGATGTCCGCCCCGATTTCCGGTGCGTTGTTATCCAGATATTTCAGCATTTCTGCTTCGAAACGGGTTACGTCGGAAGCGGGAATGTCGTCCAGATAGCCTTTCGTGCCGGCATAGAGGGACATGACCTGTTTTTCTACGGGCATCGGGGAGTACTGCGGCTGCTTCAGCAGTTCCGTCATGCGGACGCCGCGGTCCAGCTGTGCCTTCGTGGTCTTGTCCAGGTCGGAACCGAACTGGGCGAATGCGGCCAGTTCGCGGTACTGGGCCAGGTCCAGACGCAGGGTGCCGGCTACGTTCTTCATAGCCTTGATCTGTGCGGAACCACCGACACGGGATACGGACAGACCGACGTTGATAGCCGGGCGGATACCTGCGTAGAACAGGTCCGTTTCCAGATAAATCTGGCCGTCGGTGATGGAAATTACGTTGGTCGGGATGTAGCCGCCTACGTCGCCTGCCAGCGTTTCAATGATAGGCAGGGCCGTGATGGAGCCGCCGCCGGCCTGTTCATTACGACGGGCTGCGCGTTCCAGCAGACGGGAATGTAAGTAGAATACATCGCCGGGGTAAGCTTCACGTCCGGGAGGACGACGGAGCAGCAGGGACATGGCACGGTATGCCACAGCGTGCTTGGACAGGTCATCGTAAATGACCAGCACGTCTTTGCCCTGGTTCATGAAATATTCCGCCATGGATACGCCGGCGTAAGGAGCCAGGTACTGCAGCGGAGCGGACTGTGCGGCCGTAGCGGCCACGATGATGGTGTAGTCCTTGGCACCGTATTTTTCAAGGGTACGGGACAGGCGTGCAACCGTGGAGGCCTTCTGGCCGATGGCTACATAAACGCAGAGAACGCCGTTCCCTTTCTGGTTGATGATCGTATCGATGACGATGGCGGATTTACCGGTGCCACGGTCGCCGATGATCAATTCACGCTGACCACGTCCGATAGGTACCATGGCGTCGATAGCCTTGATACCGGTCTGCAGAGGTACATCTACAGGTTTACGGTCTGCAATGCCCGGCGAAGGGGATTCGACCGGACGGGTAGCGGCATATTTGATTTCACCCAGGCCATCGATGGGTTCGCCCAGGGGGTTGACGACACGGCCCAGCAGGCCTTCGCCTACAGGAACCTGCATCAGTTTGCCCGTGCGGCGTACGATATCGCCCTGGCCGACGGTGGTTTCACCGCCCATCAGCACGATGCCGACGCGGTCCGGCATCAGGTTCTGCACCATGCCGTAGACGCCGCCTTTCAGGGAGACCAGTTCGCCTGCCATAGCATGGCGGAGGCCGGTCACGGTCGCAATGCCGTCGCCTACTTTTTCAATGGTGCCGACTTCTTCCATATCGGGCTGGATGTCGGTCTTTTCAACAGTCTTTGTCAGGCTTTCGGTCACTGCGGCGAAGTCCGTCAGGGCACCGCCCTTTACAGTTTCCTTGGCCATGGCATCGCTGACCTTTTCCATCTGACGTTTCACGCTGGCGTCATAAATCTGATCGCCGGCTTTTAATACGGAACCGCCAATAATGGAAGGATCAACAGTGGTTTCCAAGTATACCAGATAGCCCAGCTTATCGCCGATAAACTTGGCTACGGTGTCTTTTTCAGATACAGTGAGTTCTTTAGCCGTCGTCAGGACAACGGGAATGATGCCGTTGCTGGCTACGGACTTCAGCTTGTCCCCTGCGAGCTGGAGTTTTTCCAGGCTCTTGAGGATCAGGCTCAGTTTTTCATCGCTAGCCATACTGTATCTTTCACCTCCATGTCTCCTGTGTCAAAACAGGTATTTAAGATAACAGGCGCAAAAAGCCTGTATTCGTTTCGTAATTCAGGTTTGCGGTCCGATTATTTGTTCAGGACGGAATCAGCGGTTTTCGCAACCATTTCCTGGTCGGCAGCGGAATTCAGTTTCTGGTCCACTACCTTGCTGGCGATTTCCGTAGCCAGGGTGATAACCTGTGCACGGACATCGGTCAGGGCCTGGTCCTTTTCGTCAGCGATGGTCTGTTTCGCTGCCGTCATCATCTGATCCTTTTCAGCCTGTGCCTGTGCCATATAATCGTCATGAACCTTCTGGCCTGCCTTGTTGGCCTTATCGAGGATAGCGTTGGCTTCTTCGCGGGCGTCAGCCAGCTGTTTGCTGTACTGGGCCTTCAGGGCTTCTGCTTCCACTCTGGTCTTTTCAGCGGTTTCCAGATCGTTGGCAACGCGTTCGCGGCGTTCGTCCAACACTTTCATTAACGGTTTATAGGCGAATTTGCCCAGGATGAAGAGGAGGATCAGGAAATTAATGATCTGCGCAAAAAACGTTGCATCAAATTCTACCAATTTCAGCACTCCTTTTCCTAATCATCATAAAGCTTGTTCGCAGCCGATCCGTATACCGGAATCGATTATTTTACGAACGGGTTAGCGAATACCAGTACGATAGCGATAACGACGGCAATGATAGGAATGGATTCGATCAGGCCGACGGAAATGAACATGGTAACCTGGAAGTTGGAAGCCTGTTCCGGCTGACGAGCCATGCATTCCAGAGTCTTGGACGTAACCATGCCGTCGCCCTTGGCAGCGCCCATAGCGGCGAAAGCACCAATAATACCTGCGGCCAGTACGGAGGCAGCTACAATAATTGCGTTTTCCATTTAAATATTCATCCTTTCACTTTTCTCATTTTCTCAAAACGGTTTTGTTGTTTGCTTCGGTTTCCCGCGCGCCCTCACGCACGGGAAGGGATTCACCGGATCAGTGGTTGTTCACAAAGGACGGCGCGATGTTGATGATACTCAGCATCGTGAATACGAATGCCTGCAACACGCCGACGAAGAGACTGAACAGGACCCAGATGTCGGGAATGACCCAGGGGCACAACTTATACAAGACAATCAGAAGGATTTCGCCGGCAAGGATATTACCAAACAGACGAAGAGCCAGGGTTATGGGTTTCGCGATTTCTTCCACGATGTTCAGCGGTAAGAACGGAACATAGGGTTTCACGAAGTGGCCGAAATAGCCGACGCCTTTGTTGGCGATGCCGAAGATGTAGGCCACGACCATAACCAGGATAGACAAAGCAAAGACAGTGTTCATATCATTCGTGGGCGAAGTGAAATGAATACCGATGCTCGGCAGGAATACGCCGATTTCATTGGCGACAAACAGATAGAGGAACAGGGTGAAGAAGAATGCCTGCATCTTGCTGCGGCCTTCCTTGCCCATATTCTTTTCAATCAGTCCGCCAAGGGCATCGAAAAACATTTCCAACGCTGCCTGTGCGCGGCCCGGAACCATTTTGGAACCGGAAGTGATCGCCCATACGACGACAATCGTGATGATGCATGCGAGCCAGCTCATATAGAGGGTCTGCATGTGGACCGTCATGCCGAGGAAGTCGACCTGCATAGGCAGGTAATGAATGATCTCGTTGCTTGCTTGTTCAGCAGTTCCCATCTCGTTTTTCTCCTTTCCTCACGGCCGGCGAATGTCTTTTTGGTTCTTTCGGCGCGTGAAATTTAATAGATTGAAAATAAATATAATATGTAACAGAATAAAGCCCAACAGCAGCGGAGCCACTGTCAGCCTTAATCTTAACATACTAAAAACGAGGATTACCGCCAGAGCCAGACGGGTGACGCGCATGACAGCCACCAAGCGCCGCGACAGAGGCGGGTACTTGGCCGAATACCACGTACAGCCGAAGACGATGGCCGCGTCCAGCACGGCCCACGCCATGCCGCCCAGCCACGAAGTCCGGGCGTCCCCGGTCAGCAGGAAGGCTCCCGCCGCCCCCAGGATTACCGCCACGGCCAGCTGCCGTTTCCAAAGAAGCTTCAGGGCCGCTTCGACACTGGCCAAACTACTCCCTTTGAAATCCAGCATATCCAGTCTTGCTCCGTAATTGTGAAAAATGTGTGATTTTGGTTGCGCTATTTTATTTTAATATATTCTGACTCAAAGGACAACTCTTTTTTGGGCTTTTGCACGACGTGTCTACTTTCTGTACAAAAAATCCCCTGTTCCCATCGAAAAAGGTTGTTACTGTACGTTAAACTCTTCCGGTGTTTCGTCCGTATAGCCAAAATGTTTCAAAATAAAGCCAACAATGCGCCGGCAGGCCTTGCCATCACCGTAGGGATTGACCGCTTCAGCCATACTCCGGTAGTACGCCGGATCCGTCAGGAGCTTCATGGTTTCCTCCCGGACGGCGTCGTAATCCGTCCCTACGAGGCGGACCGTTCCGGCCGTCACGGCTTCGGGCCGTTCCGTCGTGTCGCGCAGCACCAGGACCGGTTTGCCCAGGGCCGGTGCTTCCTCCTGAATGCCGCCGCTGTCCGTCAGGACGATGTCGGCACGGCTCATGAGGTTGGCGAACGGCTGGTAGTCCATGGGCTCCGTCAGGTAGACGCGGTCCAGGCCTTCCAGTTCGGCCTTCACGACTTCGCGCACTTTGGGATTCTTATGCACCGGGAAGATGGCCGCCACATCGGGGCACGCTTCCAGGACCGACTTCAGGGCGCGGTACACGTGGCGCATGGGTTCGCCCAGGTTTTCCCGGCGGTGCGTCGTCATCACGATGAGGCGCTTGTTTTCCGCCAGGGCCTTTTCCACGACGGGGTCGTCGAACTTGTAGTCCCGGCGTACCGTCGTATCCAGGGCATCGATGACCGTGTTGCCCGTCACAAAGATACGGGAAGAATCCACGTTTTCCTTCAGCAGGTTGTTCCGGCTCGTCGTCGTCGGCGAGAAATGCAGGTCCGCGATGGCGCCGGTCAGTTTACGGTTCATTTCCTCCGGGAAGGGGGAATACTTGTTGCCCGTGCGCAGGCCCGCTTCCACATGGCCCACGGGAATCTGCATGTAGTAAGACGCCAGGGCGCCGGCAAAGGTCGTCGTCGTGTCGCCGTGGACCAGTACCAGGTCCGGCTTCGCCTGCTCCAGGACGTCCTTCAGTCCCATCAAAGCGCGGGTCGTCACATCGTACAGCGTCTGGCCGCCCTTCATGATGTTCAGGTCGTAGTCAGGGACGATGCCGAACAGTTCCAGCACCTGGTCCAGCATTTCGCGGTGCTGGGCCGTCACGGCGACGATCGGTTCGATCGTGTCCGGGTGCTTGCGCAGTTCCATGACGAGGGGACACATCTTGATGGCTTCCGGCCGCGTGCCGAAAACCGTCATGACTTTCAGTTTCTTCAAAGGAAAGACCTCCTTGTATTGCAGGCCGTCAATTCATACGGTCATTCAAAATACCGATCTTCTTGGCACCGATGGCCACTGCCACCACCACGACGATGATGACCGCCGCCGCCACGTATCCGCTCGCTTCGGAGAGGATGGCCGCCGCGATGCTCAGGACGGCGCTGATGGCGTACATGAGGAGCACGGCCTGGCGCTGGCTCATGCCCATGGCCAGCAGGCGGTGATGCAGATGCCCTTTGTCGGGCTGGAAAATGGGCCGCCCGTTGCTGTAGCGCCGCAGGATGGCGAAGGCCGTGTCCATGATGGGCACGCCCAGGGCCACGGCCGGCACGATGAGGGCGATGGTCGCGGCGCTCTTCACGGCGCCGAAGACGGAAATCGCCGCCAGCATGTAGCCGATGAACATACTGCCCGTATCGCCCATGAAGATGGTCGCCGGGTTGAAGTTATAATGGATGAAGCCGATGATGCCGCCGGCCAGGGCCGCCGTCACGGTCGCCACCGGGAAATAGCCCTGATGCACGGCCACGAGGATGACCGTGATGGACGCGATGCCCGTCACGCCGGCCGCCAGTCCGTCCAGGCCGTCAATCAGGTTGACGACGTTGATGAAGCTGATGACCCAGAAGATCGTGAACGGGATGGACAGGTATTCCAGATAGAAATAGCCGCCGAAGGGGTTGTTCAGCCACTCGATGCGGATGTCGAAGGCGCACAGGATGCACGCCCCGACGATCTGTCCCAGGAGCTTGACTTTCGCCGGCAGGGAATATTTGTCGTCCAGGATGCCGAGAAAGACGATCCACGTGCCGCCCAGCAGGATGCCGACGATGTCTTTCGTCAGCGGGACACACAAAACCACGGCCAGGACGGTGGCCAGATAGATGGCCAGGCCGCCGAGGCGCGGCATGATGTGCGTATGTACTTTTCGTTTATCGGGTCGGTCCACCGCACCGATGCGGAACGCCAGCTGCTTCACGTAGGGCGTGAGCAGGAAGCTTGCCAGCAGGGCGATGATGAGGGCTAAAATATACACGCTTGCTTAACCTCTTTTTTCCTTGTCCGGGTCATCGAGGATTTCCACCCGGATATCCGAGCCGGCCAGCATATCCTGGGCCAGCGCGTCCGGATAGGGTTCCTTGTAGACGATCCGTTCAATACCCGCGTTGATCAGGATCTTGGTGCAGACCACGCAGGGCTGGTTTGTGCAGTACAGCGTGCCGCCTTCGACGGACACGCCGTGTACGGCCGCCTGCACGACGGCGTTCTGTTCCGCGTGGATGCCGCGGCACAGTTCATGGTTCTTGCCCGACGGGACATGGAGCTGTTCCCGCAGGCAGCCGACTTCGGCGCAGTGGGGCATGCCCTTCGGCGTGCCGTTGTACCCTGTCGCCAGAATCTGCTTGTTTTTCACGATGACCGCACCTACGCTGCGGCGCAGGCACGTAGACCGCTTGCTGACCACTTCGGCGATTTCCATGAAATAGTGGTCCCAGTCGGGTCTCGTCTCTTTCTTTGCCATACTGATACCTTCCGGCCTGACGGCCGTCCTTTGCCTGCCTTTGGGGCAGGACATCTTACAGCGTACCGAAGACGCGGTCGCCCGCATCGCCCAGGCCGGGCAGGATGTAGGCTTTGTCGTTCAGTTCACGGTCCAGGGCCGCCGTGTAGATTTCCACATCGGGGTGCTCCTTGTTGACCAGTTCGACCCCCTGGGGCGCCGCTACGAGCACCATGAGGGTGATATTCTTCAGGCCGTGCTTTTTCAGCATCGTGATCGCTGCCGCCGCGGAACCGCCCGTGGCCAGCATGGGATCGACGACGATGCATTTCGCGTCCATCTGTTTCGGCAGGCCGCAGTAGTATTCATGGGGTTCGTGCGTCACGGGGTCGCGGTAGAGGCCGATATGGCCCACGTGGGCATGGGGAACCATGCGCAGCACGCCGTTCAGCAGACCCAGGCCGGCGCGCAGGATCGGGATGATCGTCACTTCGCCCGCCAGGCGGGAGCCCGTCATCTTTTCCAGCGGCGTCTCGATTTCGACCGGCTCCAGCGGCCAGTCGCGGGTCACTTCGTACGTCATGAGCGAAGCGATTTCGCCGCAGAGTTCGCGGAAGTTCTTGCTGTTGCAGTTTTTGTCGCGCATCATCGTCAGTTTATGCGCAATCAGCGGATGGTCCACAATGTGCAGTTTCATGTCGTTTCCCCTTTTCCCGTTCCGTATGTCCTTCTTCAGCGTTTTTCGATGTCCATGATCTTGTTGACACGGCGTTCATGGCGTCCGCCGGCAAATTCCGTGTCCAGCCAGATGTCGAGCAGCATGACCGCCAGGCCGGGGCCCGTTACGCGCTCGCCCATGCACATCACGTTGGCATTGTTGTGCTCGCGGCTCTTCTCGGTCGAGAAGGCGTCACTGCACAACGCGGCGCGGATGCCGTGCACTTTGTTGGCTGCGATGCACATGCCCAGGCCGGTGCCGCAGACGAGGATGCCGCGGTCCGCCCGGCCGGCAACGACTTCGTCGCAGACCTTGACCGCGTAGTCGGGGTAGTCGCAGGATTCTTCCGTGTAGGTACCCACATCGTTCGTCTCGATGTTCCGTTCCGCCAGGTGGTCCATGAGGACCTTTTTCAGATGAATGCCGCCGTGATCGCTGCCAATCGCAATTTTCATGATTCCGCCTCCGAAAATGACATGTTTCGTAGTTGTTCCAGTTCCCGGCTGTGTACCGGGACATCTGTTCCAATTGTTATATTTTAACATAAATGCCCGTGTCTTACAAACCGGGCGGGAACGCGCCGCCGGCGCGCCCCGGCGTTCAGTCCTCCAGCATGTAGTCCGGGAACCCGCTGCCGCTCCGGACGGTCACCTGCCCGTCCCGCGCCAGCAGGATGTTGAAGCCCGCCGCCTTGCGCATGCGGTTCATGACGGCCAGTCCCAGGCCGGTTTCGCTGACGCCCATGCCCAGGATGACCGACGGGCTGAAGCGGTCGAATTTCCGCAGCTGCGTGTAGAGGCTTTCCGCCAGGTCCGCCTTGTCCGCGCCCCAGGAAAGGATGTCGACGGATCCGTTGCGGCCCAGCAGGGTCTGCAGTTCCTTTTCCGTGCGGTCGTCGCAGAGGACGCCAACGCGGATGCCCTGTTTCGCCGCCCGTTCCACCGCCCGGACGAGGCGCATAGCGCTTTCGGGACCTTCGTAAATGTACATGGGGGCCTTCGGCGCGTAGTGCCGGTATTTCATGCCCGGCGCTTTGGGGCGCAGGGCCGGATTGCCGTTCAGGGCCGGGTCGATTTCCACGGCGCCCAGCAGACTTTCCAGCATTTCCCGCGTGATGCCGCCGGGCCGCAGGATGGTCGGGACGGGCGACGTCGTGTCCACGACCGTCGACTCCACGCCGATGCCGCAGCTGCCGCCGTCCAGGATGCCCGCGATCTTGCCCGTCATGTCCTCGGCGACATCGGCGGCGTTCGTGGGACTCGGCTTGCCGGAAATGTTCGCGCTCGGTGCCGCGATGGGGCAGCCGCAGGCCGCGATAAAGGCATTCGCCACCGGGTGGGAGGGCATGCGCACGGCCACCGTGTCCAGGCCGGCGCTCGTCTCGTCCGGCACGCAGGACGCCTTCGGCACGACCACCGTCAGGGGACCGGGCCAGAACGTGTCGATGAGGGCCTGCGCATTGGCGCTGAGCCCCGTCGTCAGGCCCTGGATCTGTTCCTTCGCCGCCACGTGCAGAATAAGCGGATTGTCCGCCGGCCGTCCTTTCGCCGCGAAAACCTTCGCCACCGCCGCGCCGTTCAGGCCGTCGGCACCGAGGCCGTACACCGTTTCCGTCGGGAAGGCAACCACTTCGCCGGCCCGGATGAGGGCCGCCGCCTCTTCAATCGCCTGGTGCGGATCCTTCTTCAAATCCCAAAATTTCGTTTCCACTTTCTGTTTCCTCTTTTATTCTGAATTGCCGTATATACGGAACTGCCGTCCCGTTACTTACCATTCTCTGCCGGGTTCTTATTGCCGTCCCGCAGCGCCGCCACCGCTGCCGCGTAACGCGACCCGGGGCGGGCGGCGAAGACCATGCGGTCGATGCCGGCGAAATCGAGGCAGACCGCCGTTTCCGCCAGGCCCGCCCGGGCACAGAGCGCCGCCACGGCCTGTCCTTCCCCGATGCCCACTTCAAAGGCCGCCAGGCCGTCTTCCGCCAGGAAGGACGGCAGCTGCCGCAGCAGGCGGCGGTACACATCGAGCCCGTCCCGTCCGCCCCGCAGGGCCAGTTCCGGCTCCCGGTGCACCTCGGGCGCCAGGCCCGCCATATCCCCTTCCGGAATGTACGGCGGGTTCGACACAATGACATCGTAACGCCGTCCCGCCGGCACGCGGGCCAGCAGGTCCGACTCCAGAAATTCCGTCCGCTCCGCCACGCCCAGGTTCCGGGCGTTTTCCTTTGCCACGGCCAGGGCCGCCGGCGAGATGTCCAGCGCCGTTCCGCTGGCATCGGGCAGCAGGGCCAGCAAAGACAGCAGGATCGCGCCGCTGCCCGTACCCACGTCGAGCAGGGACAGGCGGTGCTGCCGCAGTTCGTCCGCCCCTCCCGTATTGCGGGCCGCCGCCTCTTCCGCCGCCGCCTGGCGGTCCGTCGCCTCCTGCACGATGAAGCGGGCCTTGTCAGGGTCCGTCTCTTCCTGCAGGCGCGCGCGGGCGGCCTCCCGGCTCTTTTCCGCCAGGGTCCGCATCTCCTCCGCCTTGCGGCGCCAGAACGCCTCCTTCTCCAGCTGGACGAGGCTCTTGCCCGTCAGGCAACGCACGATGTTCTCCACCAGCAGTTCCGTTTCCGGACGGGGAATCAGGACATCGGGCGTGACCTTGAAGTCCCACTTCAAAAAGCCCTTGCGGCCCAGGATATAGGCCACCGGTTCCCGCCCCGCGCGCCGCACCACCGCCTCGTGGTAGCGCTTCAGCACATCCGGCCCCAGCTCCTCGTTGAAACGCAGGAACAGGTCGACGCGTTTGCAGCCGAGAATGTCACAAAGCAGTATCTCCGCATCGAGGCGCGGTGAGTCCACGCCCCGTCTGCCGAAATACTGCTGTGTCCAGTTCAATATGGAATTGACAGTCCAACGGGTTTCTTCTGCCATAATGTTACCCTTTGTCAAACACTTCTGCCGGCCTCACTGCATGGCCGCCAGCTTGCGGCTCTGGGCGTCCGTCATAAGGGCCCCGAGCAGTTCGTCCAGGTCCCCGTCCACGATGGCGTCCAGCTTGTGCAGCGTCAGCCCGATGCGGTGGTCCGTCACACGGCCCTGGGGATAATTGTACGTGCGGATGCGTTCGCTCCGGTCGCCCGTCCCCACCTGGCTCCGGCGTTCCGCCGCCTCCGCCTGCTGCTGCTCGCGCTGGTACAGTTCCATCACGCGGGAACGCAGGACGCGCAGGCACTTTTCGCGGTTCTTCAGCTGGGACTTCTCGTCCTGGCACTGGGCCACGATGCCCGTCGGGATGTGGGTCATGCGCACGGCCGACTCCGTCTTGTTGACATACTGGCCGCCGGCGCCGCCCGCCCGGTACGTATCCACCTTGATGTCCTCCGGCCGGATCTCGATATCGACCTCTTCCGCCACCGGCAGGACCGCCACGGTGCACGTCGACGTGTGGATGCGGCCCTGGGACTCCGTCTCGGGGACGCGCTGCACGCGGTGCACGCCGCTTTCAAACTTAAGATGTGCATAGGCGCCCAGCCCGGAAATCTGGGCGACGACTTCCTTGAAGCCGCCCAGCCCGGTTTCGCTGGCATCCATGACTTCGACGCGCCAGCCCTTGCTTTCGGCGTAGCGCGTGTACATGCGGAACAGGACGCCCGCGAAGAGCGCCGCCTCGTCCCCGCCGGCACCGGCGCGGATTTCCAGGATGACGTCCTTGTCATCGTTCGGGTCCGACGGCAGGAGCAGCACCGTCAGGCGCTGTTCGTACTCCGCCAGCTCCCCTTCCAGGGACGCCGCCTCGTCCCGGGCCATCGCCGCCAGTTCCGGATCGCCCGGGTCGGCGGCGGCCGCCAGGTCGTCGTCATACATTTTCTTTTTTGCCTTGTATTCCCGGAAGACGGCCACGATTTCCTCGAGTTTCGCGTGGCTGCGGGCGTACTTCATGTACTGGTCCGGATCAGCCACGACGGCGGGATCCGACAGCTTCGCCTCCAGGTCGAGGTACTTTTCTTCCAGGCTGTGCAATTGTTCCAGCATACTCATTATATACTCTCCGTACAGGAGTTGTCATGGCCGTCCCGGCATCATTCCCGGACCGGCTCTTCCGCTGCTTCTTTCCTTGTTTCTGCCGCGTCCGGCTCCTCCGCAGCCGCTTCCGCAGCCTCAACGGGCGCCTTGAGGGCGATGCTGTCCGGCACCTGCATGGTGACCACGGCCTTTTCGTCCACCGGCACGACGGCCTTGACGGACGCAATGGCCACTTCGATCATTTCGTCCGCCGGTTCCCGCGTCGTCAGCTTCTGCAGCAGCAGCCCCGGCAGGATCAGCTTATGGACCCAGGGGTTGTCGTTGTGCCTGCCGGCGAAGCGGATGATTTCGTAACTGACGCCCGCGACGACGGGCATCAGGATGACCCGCGACAGGATGCGCTCCAGCAGGTTTGGCCAGCCCAGGAAGGCGAAGATGAAGATGCTGATGCACATGACGATCATGAGGAAGTTCGTGCCGCAGCGCGGATGCAGGCGCGGGAATTTGCGCACGTTCTCCACCGTCAGGGGCAGGCCCGCCTCGTAGGTGAAGATTGTCTTATGCTCCGCCCCGTGGTACTGGAAGACGCGCTGGATGTCCTTCATGGAGGAAATGGCCGCGATATAGGCCAGGAAGATGGCCATGCGCAGGACGCCTTCCGCCAGGTTCAGCGTCACGGCATTCGTCGTCCAGTGCTGCAGAAAGCGCACGGACCACGTGGGAATGGCGATGAAGAGACCGACGGCGAGCAGGACGGAGACCACGATGGTCAGGGCCATGTCCTTGTCGTCCATTTCCTCGTCTTCGTCGCCCGATACCTGGGCCGAGTAGCTGAGGGCCTTCATGCCCATGATGAGGGACTCGATCAGCACCACGACCCCGCGGATAAGGGGTTTCTTTAAAATGGGATGGCGGTCCTGGATGCTGTTCACGGGGTGCACGTCCACGTCGATGGTCCCATCGGCTTTGCGGACCGCGACGGCCACATCCTTCGGGCCGCGCATCATGACACCCTCAATGACGGCCTGACCGCCTATATTGAACTTAGCCATGTTACACTTTCGTCAAAATTTGTCCGTATACAATTACAGCAGAGCCTAAGCTCTGCTGTAAGTCGTAATGTTTGGTTTGGTATGGAATTACTTGCCTTCTTTGCCGTAGCGTTTGTTGAACTTTTCGATACGGCCGCGGGCGGCAACGTTACGCTGCTGGCCGGTGTAGAACGGATGGCATTTGCTGCAGACGTCGACGCGCAGTTCCGGTTTGGTGGAACCCGTGATGAAGGTATTGCCGCAGCCGCAGGTTACTTTGCAGTCCGTATAGAATTTCGGATGGATATTTTCTTTCATTTCAAGCACCTCTTTTTTAAATTACCCTAATGTATCCAGACATTAACGCTTGAATATCATACCACACGAAGGCCGGGAGTGCAAGTAAAAATTACCGCGTTTCCGCCGGGGCCGGATCCGCCGCGGCTTCCGGCGCCTTGTCCTGCGCCTTTTCCGCCGCTGCCGCCTTGGCCGCGCGCTTCTTCGCCGTGGCCGGCTTCGTGTTGAACTTCTGCATCACCGCGTCGGCGTCGCCGCCCGTTTCCAGCCAGTATTCCAGGGCGTCCGCCGTCTTGACCACAATATCGTCCATGACCTTCTTGTCGTCCCCCTGGAAGCGCTGCAGCACATGGTTGATAACGGCCTGCTGGTCGTGGGCCGGATGGCCGATACCCAGCCGGAAGCGCGGGAACGTGTCCGTGCCCAGGTTGTTCATGATGGACTTGATGCCGTTGTGGCCGCCGCTGGATCCCTTTTTCCGGATGCGCAGCGTCCCCACGGGCAGGTCCATGTCATCGTGGACCACGGCGACATCTTCCGGCGCCACATTGTAAAAATGCGCCCACGCCCCGACGGCGTTGCCGCTCAGGTTCATATAGGTCGTCGGTTTCAGCAGCCAGACCTTCTCGCCGCCCACGCGGTATTCCACATACGAAGCGTCCCGATCGGTCCGCCAGCTGTTTTCCAGGCCCCAGCGGCGCGCCAGCTCGTCGGCCACCATGAACCCCGCGTTATGGCGCGTGCCGGCATACTCCCGGCCGATATTTCCCAAACCTGCAATGATCTTCATCTTGTCAACCTCATTTCCTGTCTGCCAGCGGCACCAGCGTATAGCCCTGCTGCCGCAGCGTATCAATCAACGGCCCCGCGGCATCCACCGTCGGCTGCCGCGACGCCCTGTAGTACGGGCTGTCCCCGTCATGGAGCAGGACGATTGCCCCGGGCTCCGCCTTGTTCACCACGCGCTGCACGATGTCCCCTGCCGCAATGCCGGTCCAGTCGCGGGGCGCGGTGCTCCAGGTCACGACCGTCAAGCCCAGGTCCCTGGCCGTCTGCATGGCCGCCGGATCCCGGAAGCCGTGGGGCGGGCGCCAGTAGCGCACGGGACGGCCCGTCAGCCCCTCCAGCACCTGGCAGGCCCGGGTCAGGTCGGCCCGTTTCTCCGCGTCGTCCAGCTTCAGGAAATCCCGGTGCCGCCAGGCGTGGACGCCCACCGTATGGCCGTCTGCCACGATGCGCCGCACCAGGTCCGGATGGCGTTCGGCCTGGGAAGCCACCAGGAAGAAGGTGGCCCGTACCTGCTTTTCCCGCAGCACGTCCAACAGTTCCTGCGTAAACGGTTCGTAGGGCCCGTCGTCAAAGGTCAGGGCAAGCTGTTTCTCCCCGCCGGAACCAGTCGGGTCCAGGTCCTGCAGATGCGTCACCGTGGGGCCGTACAGGTTCCCCGAGGGAAGGACGGCGAAGGTCAGGCCCAGGCTGCCCGCTGCCGCGCAGGCCAAGGCCAGGACGGCGGCTTTTTTGCGTCCCAGGCGGCCCGTACGTCCCAGGAAGAGCAGCACCAGGGCGGCGCCGAAGCACAGCCCCAGCACGTACAGAATGCGCATGCCCTTCCTCCTTTCCTGAAACGGACCGGCCCCGTTCCGCCGGTCGAGGCGGAAGGGCCGCAAAAAGAAAGGGCCTGTCCATGGCGGGCAGGCCCGGTTTTGCCATTATTTCTTGGCGTCTTCGAACAGCTGGCTTACGGACCAGTCGTTGTAGACACGCAGCATCGTCTCTGCCAGAATCGGGGCGATGGACAATACTTTGATCTTCGGATGTTTCTTGTTGGGTGCCAGCGGAATCGTGTTCGTCACGACCAGTTCCGTGATTTCGGAGCTGGCGATGCGGGACAGGGCCGGGTCCGTCAGGATCGGGTGCGTGCAGCACGCATAGACTTCCTTGGCGCCGAACTTCTTGACGGCCTTGGCTGCTTCCGTCAGGCTGCCGGCCGTGTCGACCATGTCGTCGACGAGGATGGCCGTCTTGCCGGTTACGTCGCCGATCAGGTTCATGACTTCGGCCACGCCCGGTTCCGGACGCCGCTTATCGATGATGGCCATACCGCAGTTCAGGCGTTCCGCAAAGACGCGGGCACGGCCTACGCCGCCCAGGTCCGGGGAAACGACGATGATGTCCTGCAGGTTTTTCTGTTTGATATAGTCCGCCAGTACGGGAGCTGCCGGCATATGGTCCAGGGGAATGTTGAAGAAGCCCTGAATCTGTGCGGCATGCAGGTCGATGGTGATGACACGGGTGATGCCGGCGCACTGCAGCAGGTCCGCCATCAGCTTGGCCGTAATAGGTTCGCGGCCGCGGGCCTTGCGGTCCTGGCGCGCATAGCCGTAGAACGGGATGACGGCGACGATCTGGTGGGCAGAGGCACGCTTGAAGGCATCCGCCATGATCAGCAGTTCCATGACGTTGTCATTGACGGTAGGGCCGCAGGTAGGCTGTACGATGAATACATCTTTGCCACGGACGCTTTCGTTGATCATGACCTGGACTTCGCCATTGTTGAAACGGTTGATGACGGCGTCACCGACGGTCGTTCCAAGGTAGGCCGCGATTTCGCGGGCCAGATCGGGATTTGCGTTACCAGTAAAAATACGGAATCTTTCTTCATCAGACAGCATTGACACACCCTCCACATTAACCTGAAATATTTCTGTTCCGTGTCCCGGCCGATGTATAAAATACGGTTCTCCGGGAATCACACATAGTATATACCATGTATTCCGTTGGAAACAAGTATTTTTTCACCGTGCGGGACGAATAAAGGCCCAAACCGGGGCCGTCGTGCTTACTTGCCTTCCTTTTTCAGCGCTTCCGCCTTGCGTTCCAGTTTTTCCTTATAGGACTTCGCCCAGCCGGCGATGTTGGTCTGCCGCGCGCGGGCCACGCCCAGGGCATTGGCCGGGACTTCCTTCGTAATGGTGGAACCGGCGGCAATGTAAGTATCCGGTCCGACCGTCACAGGCGCCACGAGGTTGCTGTTGCAGCCCACGAAGGCATTGTCGCCGATGACCGTGCGGTGTTTGAATTTGCTGTCGTAGTTGACGGTGATGCAGCCGCAGCCCATGTTGACGTTGCTGCCGATGTCGCTGTCGCCGATATACTGCAGGTGGGGCAGCTTCGTGCCCGTCCCGATGTTGGAATTCTTCACTTCGACAAAGTTGCCGATCTTGACGTGATTGCCGATGACCGTGTCCGGGCGCAGATGCACGTACGGGCCGGCCGTTACATCGTCCAGGACCTGGCAGTCATGACCGTAGAGGAACTGCAGATGGCAGCGGTCGCCGACCTGGACGTTCTCCATGCGCACGTCCGGCCCGATTTCGCAGTCTGCGCCGATGACCGTGTTCCCCTGGAGCCACGTGTTCGGGTAAATCACCGTGTCCGGCGCGATGCGCACCGTCTTTTCAATGAAGGTGCTCGCCGGGTCCATGATGGTGACGCCGTCGTTCATGAACTGTTCCAGCGTGCGGCGCCGCATGGCCGCTTCGGCCTGGGCCAGGTGCACGCGGGAATTGACGCCCATGGTCATTTCGCTGTCGTCCGTCTTGACGCCGCCGACCTTCTTGCCCATGGCGCG
This sequence comes from uncultured Selenomonadales bacterium, assembly GCA_900315805.1. Lineage (GTDB taxonomy): Bacteria > Bacillota > Negativicutes > Acidaminococcales > Acidaminococcaceae > Succiniclasticum. The sequence continues at coordinate 110,912 of ONAN01000002.1, read as the reverse complement.
CAGTTTGGCCAGGACATCCGTCAGGTAATATTCACCCTGGGCATTGTCGTTGCCCAGCGTTTTCAGCACTTCGAACAAAAGGGGCGCTTCCATGCAGTAGTTGCCCGTGTTGATTTCCCGGATCCTGCGCTGCTCTTCCGTGGCGTCCTTCTGTTCCACGATGGCGGCCACTTCGCCCTTTTCGTCGCGCAGGATGCGGCCGTAGCCCGTGGGGTCGTCCATTTCAGCCGTCATGACCGTCGCCGCGGCGCCCAGTTTCACGTGTTCCTCGTAGAAACGGCGCAGTTCCGCCCCTTCCAAAAGCGGCGTGTCGCCGCAGAGGATCATCACCGTGCCCTGGAAATCCTTCAGGGCTTCCGCCGCCTGCAGGACCGCGTGGCCCGTGCCGAGCTGCTCCGCCTGCAGGGCGATGCGGGCCCGGCTGCCGATGACTTCGCGGACCAGGTCGGCGCCGTGGCCGATGACGACCACGTTATCCTTGCAGCCGGCCGCTTCCGCGGCATCCAGCACGTGTTCCACCATGGGCTTGCCGCCCACCTTGTGCAGCACCTTCGGTAACTTCGATTTCATGCGCGTGCCCTTGCCGGCCGCGAGAATGACAGCTGTCAGTTTTTCCATTCTGTAAGTCTCCCTCATTTCCAGTCCGGCACCTGCCGGATGCTTGTTACGATTCAAAGGCATTTTACTGCTTCCCTTGCAGTTTTTCAAGGGAATTTGCCTTCCGCCCGGTCACTTTTCCGGTGAACCGGTGTATTTTCCGATTTATTTTTCCGCCTTGGGCCACTCTTCCGCCCGGTCCAGGTCCGTACCGACGGACGCGTAATCCGAAATCACGCAGCGGCCTTTTAGATTGAAGGTTTCCGAAGCCTTGCGTTCCACATCGGCCAGGGACAGGCGGTGGAGCAGGAATTTCACGATGATGCCCCCTCCCAGCCAGCCCGCCAGTTTTCCCACGTTCTTGCGCATGGCGTAGACTTCGGCCATGCGTGTCACGCACGCGGGGAACACGGTCGACGCGATCAGGGACAGGTTGCCGCCCGTAAAATCCCCTTCGGTCAGATGGAAGAATGTCCGCTTCAAATCGGGAAATTCCCGCAGGCACGACGCCTTCGTCACGAGGGCGTACACGCCGTCCGCGTCAATCCGCTCCGCCCGGCCGATAAAGTCCTGCAGGGCTTCCCCCGTCAAAAACGGCAGGTCCTCCATGCTGACGACGACCCGCAGTTTCTCCGTGAGCGGCGTACCCGTCTCCCGGTGCCGCAGGAACTGGGCCAGGCGCATACCGGTCCAGCCGCCTTCGGGCATGGTGCCGGCGCACTGCGTCACGTACAGGGGCAGGGGCAGCGGTTCCGGTTCGGCCTCCGCCGCGTCCGGCAGGCCCTGTTTCAAGGTGAAGTCTTCCTGCCAGGGAGAAAATTCATGGCCCGCCGCGACGGCGTTGCGGACGGTCTTCTCCACGCGGGGCGTACCGTCGTCCGTCACATCGCGCCAGACCAGGTGTGCCGCCGGATACACCGCCCGGAAGGCGGCCACCTTGTCCGGATGGGTCACGACGATGGCCCGGCGGATGCGGCCGCTGTCCTGTGCCGCCTGCAGGATATAATGCAAAAGGCGCCGGCCTTTCAACGGCGCCAGCGCCCTCGGTTCCGGGTTCCGGCCGGGCAGGGTCACGCGGCCCGTTCCCCCGGCCAGGATCACCAGATCATATTGTTCCCTTTCCATACAGTCCGTTCCTTATGCCTTCTTCGCCTTTTTCGCGTCCGCCATGGAAGCCATGAGCGTGCGCTCCGCGTTTTCCAGATGCACGCGGGCCGCTTCCTGCGATTTTTCCACGTCGTGCTGGGCGATGGCGTCCACCAGGGAGCGGTGCTCTTCCTGCGTGTCCTTCAGACGGCCCGGGTAGAGCATGGATGTACGGCGGATGCCCGTCAGCTGTTCGCGCAGGTTGTTGATGATGTTGCGCAGCCGTTCATTGCCGGACGCGCGGTACAATACATCGTGGAAGGCCACGTCGTTGTCGACGATCTTATCCATATTGTTTTCATCGATGCCGTGCTGGATCTGGATCAGCAGATACTGCATCTCTTCCAGCTGCTCCGGCGCGATGCGTTCCGCCGCCAGGCCGGCAGCCAGCACTTCGAGGCTCGTGCGGATTTCGTACACGTCGTTGATGTCCTTGATGGACATGTTGGCCACGTAGGTGCCGCGGCGCGGAATCATGACCACGAACCCTTCCAGCTCCAGTTTGCGGATGGCCTCGCGCACGGGCGTGCGGCTGACCCCCATTTCATCGGCCAGCTGGATCTCCATCAGGCGTTCACCGGGCGCAAACGTACCGTCGATGATGGCCTGCCGGATATGTTCGCAAACCAGTTCCCGCAACGGTTTGTAACTGTCCAGCCGAATCTGTTCCAAATGTCCGCTCATAGTTCCTTCCTCCCCGCGGTCTCCGTAACCGCCAGTTCCAAATTCATGGGTACAAGCTGGGCCGCGATGGCTTCCGCCTGTTCCTTCGTCTGTGTGATGCCGAACACCGTCGGGCCGCTGCCGCTCATCATGGCCGCCAGGGCGCCGTTGCCGCGCATCACTTTCTCTATGGCCGCAATTTCGGGATGGGCCTTCGCCGTCACGGGCTCCAGCACATTGCCCAGGAGGGCCAGTACCTTGTCCACCGCACCGGACCGGATGGCTTCCGCCATGGCCGCAATGTCCGGATGCTGCACATTCTTCTGTTTGTCATATTCCCGGTATGCCCAGGGGGTCGATACGTCGACCTTCGGCTTGGCCAGCACGACCGGCAGGGCCGGCAGGTCAGGCAGCGCCTCCAGCAGTTCGCCCCGGCCCGTGGCCAGGCTCGTGCCGCCGCGCACGCAGAAGGGCACGTCGGACCCGATCTGGGCGCCGAGCCGCTCCAGCCGGTCGGCCGGAAGCCCCATGCCCCAGTACCGGTTCAGGCCGCGCAGTACAGCGGCCGCGTCCGTGCTTCCTCCCGCCAGGCCGGCGGCGAGGAACACCTTCTTTTCAATATGGATATGGACCCGCGGCGTCCTGCGGGCGTACCGCCCCATCAGCTCGGCCGCCTTCCAGGCCAGGTTCGAAGGACCGCCTTCCAGCCCTTCCCGGTCCGTCGTCACCGTCAGTTCCGGCGCGTCCGTAATCGTGATGCGGTCCGCCAGTTCCAGGCCCTGCATGATCATGGCCACTTCGTGGTAGCGGTCGGGCCGCATTCCCAGCACATCGAGGCCGAGATTGATTTTCGCCGGTCCCGTTTCAATGATCTTCATGGATTGTTGTCAGTCCCCTCAGTGAACAATTATGTATACTGAATACAATTTTACTATTTTATTGTACCATAAAATTCCCTGTTTGACACAGCAAATCTGAAATCCGGCCGAAGATATTGCGCGAATTGACAGTCTTTTTCTTGCTTTTTTACATCGGCGTGATATACTTCTGTAATGATATGCGGCACGGAATAAAGATTGCCGCACCGGGAGGTCCCTGTGAGTCTTCAGATGAAACACCAGGTCAAACGGTACCTGACCATTACCCTCGGCACGTGCATTTCGGGCATCGCCCTGAATGCCTTCTTCCTGCCCCACCATTTACTGAGCGGCGGCATCACGGGCCTGGGCATGATCCTCTATTACCTGTTCGGCTGGCAGGTCAGCGTCACGAACATCATCTTCAACATTCCCCTGTTCATCCTGGCCTACAAACTCATGAGCCGCAACTATTTCATCAGCGGCATATACGGCACGCTTGCCCTGTCGTTCTGGCTGCACGTGTTTTCCCCGCTGAACGGCATGGTGCCCGTCCATGACGCCATGCTCAGCTGTATTGCCGGCGGTGTCATGCACGGTATCGGCCTGGGCACGCTCTACCGCGTCGGCGGCAGCACCGGCGGCACGGACATCATCGGCGCCATCGTGCAGAAGTTCTATTCCATCAGCATCGGCACGACGGGTTTCGCCATCAACTTCGTCCTGCTCTGCAGCGGCGCCTTCTTCTTCGGCCTCGAACCGGCCCTGTACACCCTGGTCGCCTATTTCGCCGTGGCCAAAGTGAGCAACGCCTTCACGGACGGTTTCGACTACAAGAAGAACGTCTTCATCATCAGTGAACAGAACGAGGCCATTGCCGAAGCCATCATCAAGATTGTCGGCCGCGGTGTCACCTACATCGAAGGCGAAGGCGCCTTCACGCACCAGCACCGCAAAATGATCTTCTGCGTCGTCAAGCTCACGCAGATCGCCAAAGTCAAACAGCTCGTCAAGGAATACGACCCCTACGCCTTCATGATCATCCAGGACGCGAACGATGTATTTGGCCGCGGCTTCACGCAAAAGACCAACCACACCATCAAACGTCCGCCGGAGTTAAGGATGGATTGGGAGGAGATGGAGGCTGCGGAGAAGAAGCCGGACAGCCGTAAACAACAATAGCAGATAGAAAATGACCTCCGGGAGTACGATTTTGTGCACTGGCTCGCGCAAGCGCTCGATGTGCCCAAAATCGTCTCCCGGAGGTTTCTTTATGCGTGTTTGTTATTTATTTGTTTGTTTTTTCAATGTGCCTGTCCGGTTCTTTAACCGCGATGAATAAGAGGGTGGAGATGGCCGGCAGGTTTGGCGTGCTTTTTGGGGGGTGGCGATGGTTGTCAGGCCTCGCCTGATTCAATCTGCCTGTCGGGGTTTGTATTCGTAGGCGGGGTTGTGGTAGTGCCGGTTGGCGAGGTGGAGGGCGTGCCAGAAGGGGGCTTCGTCGTCTTTCGCAATGTCTTTGCGGGGCAGTGCTTTTTCGCCTTTGGCATAGGGAAGGATATAGTCGATGGCCAGCTTCAGGGAGCGGCCGTTGCTGCTTACCGCGTCATATAAGGGAACTCCCACCTCTTCGCCGACCCGGGCCAGGGTCAGACAGGCCCGGAGCGTGTAAAGGGAATAATGCAGCGGGCGGGTTCTTGCCAGTTCCAGGGGCAGGCTGCCGTCTTCCGCGATCTGCACGGCCATCCGCTTTTCCGGGACGGCCTGCAGGATTTTCCGCGCGGTTTCGTCCTGGCCGGCAAAGTGGGCGAAGACACAGACCTGGGCGTCGTACCAGAGGCCGTGGTTGTTTGCCGAAGCAGCTTCGTCCCGGCCCAGCGGGCTGGTCAGAAGCCAATGCGTGTAGGCCCCGAACCACTGTCGGTACGCCTGCCATTCTTCCGCGGGGCAGGCATCCTGCAGCAAATAAAGGGAATCGACGACGTCAATCAGGTTCACCGTATCAATCAGGCCTGTTTTCTGGCCTTCCGTTTTTCCGGGAATCCTTTGTGCATAAAGAAGACAGGGGTTCATGCGCGTCGCATCGTCCAGGAACCATGCCCTGGCGATGGCCCGTGCCCTGTCGGCATAGGCCTTGTTCCCCGTCGCGGCGTAACCGCGGGCCAGGGCTTTGACGGCGTTCTTCATTTGCACGAGCCGTTTGGCGTCATAGCGGGTTTCGTCCCATTTTTCCGGGTTCACCTGGCCATCGCGCCGCACATAGGGCTTCCCGTCCGGTTTGGCGGCGTCCGGCCAGTAGTATACGGCCAGGCTCGTGTAGTCGCGCTTGTCGCCGCCCGGGGGCGCAATCTCCTTGTCCGTGAGGAGGGGGATGGGGCTTTGCATCGCCTTGTCCGCTGCGGCAGCCGCGGCCGCCGCCTGGTTTTTTGTCCCATGCTGAAAAATTCCCCTCTCCGGTTGGGAAAGGGGAATTTCGTTTTTTATAAAGGATGGATGGAACAGTACGCCGAGCGCCAGCAGGCAGCCCAGCGCACCCAACACAACACGTTTCATAGAAGTGCCTGTTTTACCTTATGCCTGGGGATTGGAGGCATCGGAATCGTTTTTCGGCGGTTCGCTGCCCTCGTTTTTATCCGGAGCCGGAGGCATCTGGATGACGGTCTGGGCGGAGTCCGCGGCAGACGGGGCTTCCCCGCTGCCGGCACTCGTGCCGGTACCGCCATTGTCCAGGCCGGCTTTCTGTTCGTCGGTCAGGGGCGTGCCGTCGACGTTTTCACCGCGGGCTGCGGCTTCGCGTTTGGCGGCTGCGGCCCAGGCAGCGGAACGGGCGGCGTCGCGGGCAGCGTCTTCGGCGGCCTTTTCGGCGTCGGCTTCGCGTTCGCGGACGTTCTTTTCCGTTGCTTCTTCGGAGGCACGGCGCAGGGCTTCTTCCGGATCCTCGTGGTGGAGGATGGCCATGAACTCTTCGCCGGTAATGGTTTCTTTTTCCAGCAGGTAGGCTGCCAGGCGGTCCATGTCGTCGCGGTGTTCTTTCAGGATGGAGATGGCCTTCTGGTGGGCTGCCTTGATGATTTCCACGACTTTGGCGTCAATGCGGGCTGCCGTGGCTTCGCTGCAGGTCATGGAGGCATCGCCGCCCAGGTAGGCGTTCTGGATGGTTTCCATGCCCATCATGTCGAATTCCTCGGTCATGCCGAGACGGGCGACCATGGCGCGGGCCAGGCGGGTGGCCTGCTCGATGTCGTTGGCGGCGCCGCCGGTGACGAGGTTGAAGACGACTTCTTCGGCGGAACGGCCGCCGGTAATGGTCACGATGCGGTTGAAGAGCTCTTCTTTGCTCTGGAGCACCTTTTCCTGTTTGTCGACCTGCATGGTGTAGCCGAGAGCGCCGCTGGTACGCGGTACAATGGTGATCTTGTGGACCGGTGCGGAGTTGCTCTGCAGGGCTGCCACAAGGGCGTGGCCGATTTCATGGTAGGCGATGACTTTCTTTTCTTCGGGGGCGATGACGGCGCCTTTGCGCTGGTAGCCGGCGATGATGACTTCGACCGATTCTTCCAGGTCCTGCTGGTTGACTTTGTCGCGGCCCATGCGCACGGCGCGCAGGGCGGCTTCGTTGACGATGTTGGCCAGTTCGGCGCCGGACGCGCCGGCCGTGGCGCGGGCGATGGCGTTCAGGTCGATGTCGTCTTCCATGCGTACATCTTTGGAGTGTACTTTGAGGATGGCTTCACGGCCTTTCAGGTCAGGCAGTTCGACAGGGATGCGGCGGTCGAAACGGCCGGGACGGAGCAGTGCCTTATCCAGGGATTCGGGGCGGTTCGTGGCGGCGAGAATGATGACGCCTTTGCTGCCGTCGAAACCGTCCATTTCGGCGAGCAGCTGGTTCAGGGTCTGTTCCCGTTCGTCGTTGCTGCCGAAGGCACCGGTATCACGTTTTTTGCCGATGGCGTCGATTTCATCGATGAAGACGATGCACGGCGCCTTTTTCTGGGCCTGGTCGAAAAGGTCGCGCACACGGGCGGCGCCCATGCCGACGAACATTTCGATGAATTCAGACCCGGAAATGCTGAAGAAGGGGACCTTGGCTTCGCCGGCGATGGCTTTGGCGAGCAGGGTCTTGCCGGTGCCCGGAGGGCCGACCAGCAGGGCGCCTTTCGGCATGGTGGCGCCGATCTTCTGGTATTTGTCAGGATGGTGCAGGAAATCGACCAGCTCGACGAGGGCTTCTTTTGCCTCGTCCTGGCCCGCTACATCGGCAAAGGTAACGCCGGTGTTGGCCTGCATGTACACTTTGGCATTGCTCTTGCCGAAGTTGCCCATGCCGCCGATACCGCCGAAGCCGCCTTTACCGGCCATAAAGCGCATGATGAGCTGCCCGATGATGAAGAAGATCAGGATCGGGAGGATCCAGTTCGTGAAGAAGCTCTCGAGGGGCGAGGCTTCGCGGGGAATGACCTGCGAGAAGGTGACCTTGCTCTTTTCGAGGCGCGTCAGGAGCTGCGGGTCTTCGGCACGGCCCGTGATGTAGATCTTTTTGTCGTTCGTGTCGGTGGCGGTGGCGGCCAGCCGTTTGTCGCTGATTTCGACCTTGGAGAACTTGCCCTCATCCACCATCTGCAGGAATGTGCTGTAGGGGATGTTTTCCACCTGGGGCTTGAACATGGTCGGGAACACGTAGGCGTTCAACAACATGATGACGACGAAGGCCAGAATATAGTAAAAAATCAAAGGCCGCCGGCCGTTGTTGCCGCTGTTCCGGTTGTTCTGATTATTCATCCTCTTCCTCCTTGTATCCGTACCCGGCCCGGCCGGGGACAGTTTTGTTTCAGGCCACTGGGTGCAGTGACACTTTTCCTTATTTTAAACCTTCAATTAATGTGTAGCAAGGGCAAGGCGTGGAATAACTGTGAAAAAAGAAAGAATTATGTATACTTGTGCTCCAGCGGTTGAATTGTGTCCATCCGTATACTACAATTAACATATGCTATACGCTTGAATCAGCTAGTATACGCCAAAGGAGGCATTTTGCATATGAAGAAGATCAAGACCGTCCTCGTAGCAAACCGTGGCGAAATCGCCATCCGCGTGTTCCGTGCCTGCGCCGAGCTGGGCATCCGTACCATCGCCATTTTCTCGAAAGAAGATACACTGTCCCTGCACCGCAACAAGGCGGACGAAGCGTACCTGGTAGGCCGCGGCAAAGGTCCGGTCGAAGCATACCTGGACATCGATGACATCATCCGCATCGCAAAGGAACACGACGTGGACGCCATCCATCCCGGCTACGGGTTCCTGTCGGAAAATGCCGATTTGGCCAAGCGCTGCGAAGAAGAAGACATCATCTTCATCGGGCCCCATGTGGACCACCTCATCATGTTTGGTGACAAGGTCAACGCGCGCAACCAGGCGAAGCTGGCCGGCATTCCTATGATTCCCGGCAGCGACGGCCCGGTCCAGTCTCTGGAAGAAGTCAAGGAGTTCGGCCGCAAATTCGGCTACCCCATCATCATCAAGGCCGTCAATGGCGGCGGCGGGCGCGGGATGCGCGCCGTCCAGTCCGAAGAGGAACTGGACACGGCGTACGACCTGGCCAAGTCGGAGGCCCTGAAGGCCTTCGGCAGCGATGAAATCTACGTGGAAAAATACCTGAAGGACCCGAAGCACATCGAGGTCCAGGTCCTGGGCGACGAGCACGGCAACCTGGTGCACCTGTTCGAGCGTGACTGCTCCGTCCAGCGCCGGCACCAGAAGGTCATCGAAATGGCACCGGCCACGTTCGTGCCGCAGGAACTGCGCCAGAAGATCTGCGACGCGGCCCTGCGCCTCATGGGCAATGTCCATTACGTGAGCGCCGGCACGTGCGAGTTCCTCGTCACGCCGGACGGCAATTTCTACTTTATCGAAGTCAACCCCCGTATCCAGGTGGAACACACCGTGACGGAAGCCATTACGGGTATCGATATCGTGCAGGCCCAGATCCACATCGCCGAGGGCCTGGACATGCATTCCCCCGAAGTGGGCGTGCCGCAGCAGAAAGACATCCATTACCGCGGCGAGGCCATCCAGTGCCGTATCACGACGGAAGACCCGCTGAACCATTTCATGCCGGACACGGGCAAGCTGATCGCCTACCGCTCCGGCGGCGGCATGGGTATCCGCCTCGATGCGGGCAACGCGTTCACGGGGTCCGTCATCACGCCGTACTACGATTCCCTGCTGGTCAAGGCCACGACCTGGGGCCTGACCCACAAGATTGCCGTCACGAAGATGCTGCGCTGCCTGCGCGAGTTCCGTATCCGCGGCGTCAAGACGAACATCGCCTTCCTGGAAAAGGTACTGCAGAACCCGAAATTCGTCGACGGTTCCTATACGACGAACTTCATCGATACGACGCCGGAACTGTTCGAGTTCCCCGAAAGCCGCGACCGCGGCACGAAGCTGCTGCATTATATCGCGGACATCACGGTCAACGGCTATGCCAACGTGGGTGTCGTGCCGAAACCGGAATTCGCCCCCATGAACCTGCCGCAGCACTATGAAGGCCCCCTGCCGAACGGCAGCAAACAGATTCTGGAAGCCCGCGGTCCCGAAGGCCTGGCCAAGTGGGTCCAGGACCAGAAGGAAGTCCTCATCACGGACACGACCTTCCGCGACGCCCACCAGTCCCTGTTCGCAACGCGCCTGCGCACGGCCGACATGCTGCGCGTCATCCGCGACACGGCGGGCAAACTGCCGGGTCTGTTCTCCTTCGAAGACTGGGGCGGCGCCACCTTCGACGTGGCCTACCGCTTCCTTGACGAAAGCCCCTGGGCGCGCCTGCAGCAGTTCAACGAAGCGGCGCCGAACATCCTGCACCAGATGCTCCTGCGCGGCGCCAACGCCGTCGGCTACACGAGCTATCCGGACAACGTGGTCAAGGAATTCATCCGCCTGTCCGCCAAGAACGGCGTCGACGTGTTCCGTATCTTCGATTCCCTGAACAGCCTGGACAACATGCGCCTTTCCATTGAGACCGTCCGGGAATGCAACAAAGTGGCCGAACCGGCCCTGTGCTATACGGGGGACATCCTCGATCCGGAACGGGACAAATACAACCTCAAGTACTATGTCGACATGGCCAGGGAATTGGAAAAGGCCGGCGCCAACATCATCGCCATCAAGGATATGGCGGGCCTGTTGAAGCCGGAAGCGGCCTACCGCCTGATCAGCGCCCTCAAGGACGCCGTCGACGTGCCGATCCACCTGCACAGCCATGACGGCAGCGGCAACAGCATCTATACGTACGCCCGCGCCATCGACGCCGGCGTCGACATCGTGGACACGGCCATGAGCGCCATGAGCTGCGGTACGTCGCAGCCTTCGACGGCCGGCCTGTATTATGCCCTGGAAGGACATCCGCGCCAGCCGAAACTCGACGTGAACGCCCTGAACGAAATGTCCCGCTACTGGGAGACCATCCGCCCGTACTACAAGGCGGCGGACAAGACGGAAAACTTCCCGAACCCCGAAGTCTACATCCACGAAATGCCCGGCGGCCAGTACACGAACCTGAAGCAGCAGGCTGCCGCCCTGGGCCTGCTGGACCGCTGGGAAGAGATCAAGGACATGTACCACCGCGTCTCCATGATGTTCGGCGATGTCATCAAAGTCACGCCGTCGTCCAAGGTCGTCGGCGACATGACCCTCTTCATGGTCCAGAACGAACTGACGGAGGAAGATGTCTACGCCAAGGGCGACACCATGGACTTTCCCGCTTCGGTCATCAACTTCTTCCGCGGCGGTATCGGCACGCCGTACGGCGGCTTCCCGAAACGCCTGCAGCAGATCATCCTGCGCGGGCAGAAGCCGATCACCGAGCGTCCCGGCGCCGTGCTGCCGCCGGTGGACTTCGAAGCCAAACGCAAGGAACTGAAGGAAATGAACGCCCCCGTAACGGACGAGGCCATTTCCTCCTACTGCCTGTACCCCGACGTGTTCCGCAAATGGGTAGCGCGCCACGAGGAGTTCGGCGATGTATCCGTCCTGGATACGCCGACCTTCTTCTTCGGCATGGTGCCCGGCGAGGAAATCGACGTCGAGATTGAAAAAGGCAAAGTCGTCATCATCAAGCTGATCCACATCAGCGACGCCGATGACAACGGCAACCGCGTCGTCAGCTTCGAATTCAACGGCATGCCGCGTGAAATCACGATTTTCGACCGCAATGCCAAACACACCAACGTGACCCGCCGCAAGGCCGACAAGTCGAACCCCGGCGAAATCGGGGCCACCCTGGCAGGGTCCGTGGTCAAGATCCTGGTGGAAAAGGGCCAGTCCGTGACGAAGGGCATGCCCCTGATCGTGACGGAAGCCATGAAGATGGAGACCACCATCGCGGCGCCTATTTCGGGCATCGTCAGCCAGATTCTGGTCCAGGCCGGGAGCCGTATCGAAAACGGCGACTGCCTGCTCACCATCGACACCAAAAACTAAGCACCCACCTGTTTCAACGAGGAATCCGGCCGCACGGCCGGGTTCCTTTTTTGTGACGGCGCGCCCGTGTGGTATAATGTAAAATATCACACGCGGAAGGAAGCCCCCACTGACGGGGAAAGGAGCCCATCATGAAGAAACATACCTTGCTGGCCTGGGCAGCGGCGCTGCTGCTGACCTTGTCCCTGGCTGCCGGCTGCGGACAGCAGAACCGGGCAGGGAACACGAAATCCAACGGCGCCGCGGCGCGGGACTACCAGCGCATCGTGGTCCTGAGCGACCTGCATTACCCCAGCAAGACCAGTGAAAAGAAGGCGGACAAGCGCAACGCGAAGAAGCAGCGCAAGGAAGCCGCCATGAAGGAGATCGCCCAGTGGCCCGACGTGGACCTGGCCGCTTTCACGGGCGACATGGTGGAGCTCTCCCCTTCGGACAAGGAAATCGCCCTGGTCCGGGGCCTCATTGACACGCTGCCGCAGCCCAAAGCCTTCGTGACAGGCAATCACGAAATGGCCTACAGCCCCACGCGGCGCCGGGAAGACGGCCGTCTCCTGCAGGGAACGCAGCAGGAGAAGGAGGACAACCTGAAACGCTTCGAAAAAGCCTTCGGGCCCCTCTATTACACCAAAGACCTGGGCCGCTACCTGCTCGTCTTTTTGTCCGTCAACCGCACGGACACGCGCGAAACGACGGAATACGACGCGAAGGAACTGGCCTGGCTGCGGGACACGCTGGCCAAGAACCGCCACAAACCGACGCTGGTCTTTTCCCATCCCCCCCTGCGCTACACGTGGTATGCGCCGGAACGGGAGAAATGGGACAAGTCCCGCCTGTACGCCAACCCGTCCGAAACGCTGGACGCCATTTTAAAGGAAAATCCCCAGGTTCTGCTCTGGGTTTCGGGCCACACGCACACGCCGCCGGACAACCCGACCTTCGCCACGGCCGCCAATTACTACAAAGGCCTCGACGGCACTTGGAACCATGCGGTGCTCGACATCTACAACCCCACGTGGGACGGGAAAAAGACTATCTGGACCAATTCCCTCTATCTGTATAAAGACCATATCCAGGTACGCACGTACAACCACGAAACGCATCAGTGGATGACGCAGTTCGACCGCACCGTGACCGTACCGGAAAACTTATAACGGGCCGCCTGACAACGGGCGGATCCGCAAGAAAGGAATCCATTTTCATGAATGAAACCGATGTAAACAGAACGACACAGACCGAAGACGCACGCCGGCCGGACGCGGGGCATGGCGCCCGGCAGCAGGCACGCCGCGAGGCCCGGAAAAAGGAAATCCTGGACCACAGCCTGTTCCTTTATGTCGTAGATCATTTAAACAGCCGGGGCTTCTACCGCGGTTTCCCCCTGCCCGATGCGCCCTACAAGTCGTATTCAGGCGGCCGTGAGGACGCCATGGTGACCAACGTCCCCGTAGAGGAAGACGATATAAAGCAGGCGTCCCGCATCTACCTGCTGCTGCACAGCTGGATGAAGAACCCCAATGCCAAGGCGGAACGGGACCTGTACGACCTGGTGTCCTCCTCGCCCATGGCGCTCTTCTTCGTCCCCCTGGCGGCGCTTCTGCGCCGGGAAAAACTGCCCTACACGCTGCTGGACCTGGCCCAGGAATGGCTTTACACCGCTTCGGACCGCGAGGTCCTGAAGTTCGTGTACCTGTTGTGCGGCCTCATCGGCCTCCGGCAGATCCGCACGGCCTTTTCGCGCAGCTTCTACGACGACCTCTTCACCCTCGCCCGCTGCGAGGAATTCACGCTCTACCTGTGCCTGGCCTGCAAACTGAGCGGCGAGGCCCCGCAGGAAGAGTTGTGGAAAGTGGCGCGGCACACGTCCCAGTGGGGCAAAGTCCTCGTCACGTCGATGCTCGAATACGACACACCGCGCAAAAAGGAGTGGCTCTTCCGGCACACCGACACTTCCATTGACCTGATCTGGTTTGCGGAACAGGGCTTCCTCATCGAGCAGTGCGGCCTGCTCCAGATCCTTTCGCGGCCGTCCCTGAGCGATACCGACTTCGGGAAAGCCGTCAGCCTGGTCGTGGGCTACATCTCGTCGCTCCTGCCGCACCAGGGCGTGCCGGAGTACATGGTGCCCTGCACGCCCTCGCCCGACGTAATCCGTCCGCCGGAAGTGCACGTGGCCCTGGATCCGCTCCTGACCGCGCTGCTGCGCCAGGCCCGCGCCCATTGCGAGCGTCCGGAAGACCTGTCGCAGCTGCACCTGCTGCGCATCGCCCTGGAAAGCCTGTCGGAGCAGAGTACGTGGGGCGGGCTGGCACCGAACCGCTGTGAGGAATTCATGGCCCGGTGCGACGCCCTGCTGTATGCCAAAGACCGGAAGGCGGAAATCCTGAAGGTCATCCGCGACCGCAAGCGCCTGCCCGAAAACGTGCTCACCATGGCCCAGGACCTGGACATCGACATCTGGGACGAGGTGATGGACTACGTGAAGGCCCATCCCCTGAACACGACAGGGCTCGACTTCCTGATCAGCGGGCTCAACAACTTCTACACGGAACAGCGCAGCAAGCAGTTCCTGGACTTTTTCCAGCAGCACCTGAAACAGTACCTGCGCAAACGGACGCTGTGCCTGCACCTGTGCGACTACCTGGAAGCGTCCTTCGGCGACGGCATTCCCATCCTGGCGGCCTTTTTGACCGGTCCGGCCATCGAATACCGCTTCGCTGCGGCCTACGCGCTCCGGCACTGGCCTCCCGAACATATCGACCTGGAACTAGACGAGGCCCTGCGGCAGGCCCTCGTCCTGCCGAACGATCCGGATACCCGGAAGATGCTGCAGGAACTGTTGTCGAAAGACTACAAACCCTTTCCCGTCCTGTACGACGACGAGTCCGAAACGGATGAAGACGACGAAGAGGACGACGAGCCCGATGACGGGCCGGATGGCGGCGGCATCGGTCCGGTCCTCAACTAAAACCCCATATGGCAAAAAAAGAACCCTGGAACCGATTCACTCAGTTCCAGGGTTCGTTGTTTCAATCAGTCCGCTTCTCCCGGTTCGGGATGGAGCCCGTCCGTTTCAGCCAGGTCGCCGATGGCGACGTGCTTAAAGTAGCGTTTCGTTTCCTTGACGACGACGCCGCTCAGTGCGAGCAGGGCAATCAGGTTCGGAATGGCCATGAGGCCGTTGACGATATCGGCCAGGACCCAGATGGATTCCAGCTTCAGGAAGGCACCGCAGGCGATGAGCACGATGAAGATCACGCGGTACGGCAGGATGGCCTTGACGCCGGCCAGGTAGACGATGCAGCGCTCGCCGTAGTAGTTCCAGCCGAGGATCGTCGTGAAGGCGAACAGCACGAGGCCGACCATGAGGATGATCTTGCCAAAGTCCGGATACGCCTGCAGGAAGGCTGCCTGCGTCAGGGCGGCGCCGTTCAGGTCGCCGGTCCACAGGCCGCTGACGACCAGGGTCAGGCCCGTCAGGGTGCAGATGATGATGGTGTCGATGAAGGTACCGGTCATGGAAACCAGGCCCTGTTCAGCCGGCCATTTCGTCTTGGCCGCTGCCGCCACGATCGGGGCGGAGCCCAGGCCGGATTCATTGGAGAAGACGCCGCGGGCCACGCCGGACCGCATGGCCAGCATGACCGTCGCACCGGCGAAACCGCCCATGGCAGCCGTCGGGTTGAAGGCGTCGTGGATGACTTCCATCACGGCACCGGGAACCTTGTCCGCAAATATGATCAAAAAGCCGACCGTGGATAAGAAGTAGATGACCGCCATGGCCGGAACCACCTTGCCGGCCACTGCGGCGATGCTCTTCAGGCCGCCCAGGGTGACAGCCGCAACGACGACCGTCAGGATGACGGCCGTATAGACCGGATCCAGCCCGATGGACAGCTTCGTGATATCCACGATGGAGTTCACCTGGGCGAAAGTGCCGATGCCGAAGTAGGCAACGAGCACGCCGGCGATGGAGAAGAAGATTGCCAGGGGGCGCCATTTTTTGCCCATGCCGTTTTCAATGTAGAACATGGGGCCGCCGACGACTTCCCCTTTTTCATCGTAGCTGCGGTAACGGACCGCCAGCAGGCCTTCGGCGTATTTCGTGGCCATGCCGAAGAAAGCGGCCACCCACATCCAGAACAGGGCACCGGGGCCGCCGGCCTTGACGGCCGTGGCGACACCGACGATGTTGCCCGTGCCGATGGTGGCGGCCAGGGCCGTGCACAGGGCGCGGAAGGACGACGTGTCGCCCTCGCCGTTGCTCTTCGCCTTAAAGATCAGCCCCAGGGCGCGCGGCAGCTGGCGCACCTGCAGCAGGCCCAGGCGCAGGCTCAGGTAAATGCCCGTGCCCACCAGCAGGACCAGCAGCGGCGGTCCCCAGACGAAGCTGTCAATCGAATTCAATACCGGTAAAATGTCCATTCTTTCCCTGACCTCCTATGGTGTTCTGCGCGGCGGCAATAAAAAAAACTTACCGCCGGTGCTCCGGAGATAAGTTGGTTCCAAGGTGGACACGGATCCTGCCTCCGCACCCATCCGGGGCAGCGGATTTCAATCCAGTGTCTGACTCTGTCCTTTTGCCTGAGAGATAAGACCGGCCTTTCAGCCGTCGTGCACCTTCGGCGCCCTTGCGGGACTCTCCAGAGTTGTGTCCGCGTATGGTTCCGCTTCCTGACGGGAAGCGCCTGAGAGTTTGACTCCTTCGGCAGATATACATCGTTCTCCCATACGGTTCATCCACAAGTTTTAAGTTATAACGGTTTTATTATACACAAACTGCAAAATAATGCAACCCCTCCATTGTAATTAAGCCGGAAAATTGCTAAGATGTAACAGACTTCATTATTAAAATGTAAAGGTGATTCCCTTTGAAAAAGACGAAACGCAGACTGCCGCTGCCGACGGCGGACGATGAACTGGACCTGTTCGCCGGCCACTGGGCGCCGGTCCTTTTGGCCTGGTACGACGCGCACCACCGCGACCTGCCGTGGCGCACGCCGGCTCCCCGCGACCCTTACCGCGTCTGGGTGTCGGAAATCATGCTCCAGCAGACCAAGGTCGAAGCCGCCCGCGGGTACTACCTGCGCTGGATGGAGCACTTCCCCGACATCGCCAGCCTGGCCGCGGCCGACCCGGACGATGTCCTGCGCCAGTGGCAGGGCCTGGGCTACTATTCCCGGGCCCGCAACCTGCAGGCCGCCGCGCAGGAAATCATGACGCGCTACGGCGGCCGGATGCCCGACACGCGCGACGCCATCCGCACCCTCAAGGGCATCGGCGACTACACGGCCGGCGCCATCGCCAGCTTCGCCTTCGGCCGCCGCGAACCCGCCGTGGACGGCAACGTGCTGCGCGTCTTCGCCCGGCTCTACAAAATCACGGCCAACGTGCTCTCCGCCCCGGTCCGGCGCGAAGTCACGGAGCTCGTCCTCGCGCAAATTCCCGCCGACCGCCCCGGTGACTTCAACGAAGCCCTCATGGACCTGGGCGCCACGGTCTGCATTCCCGGCACGCCGCACTGCGAAGACTGTCCCCTGACGGAGGTCTGCCGGGCCCGTGCCCTGCACCTGGAAACGGAGCTGCCCCTGCGCCTCGTCAAAAAGGAAGTCCCCGTGGAAAAGGTCGCCGCCCTCTTCGTGAAAAGCGCCGACGGCCGCCTCCTGATCCACCGGCGCCCCGCCAAAGGCCTGCTGGCCGGTATGTGGGAACTGCCCGGCGCCAGCGTCGTGCTGCCACCGGACGCCAAAAAATCCCCCGCCGCCCGCCGGCAGGCCCTGGACAAAGCCTGCCGCAAACTGAAGAAACTCCTCGGCCGGCCCGTAACCGCCGAACCACCGGCCCTGGCCTCCGTCAAACATACCTTTTCCGGCCGCATCTGGCAGATCGAGGTCTACGCCGCCGTCCTGCCCGACGCACCCGACGGCACAAACGGGCTGCCCGCCGCTCCGGACGGCACAGCCGCCCTGCCCGACGACACGTGGCAGTGGCTCGCCCCGGCCGATGCGGACCAGATTTTATGGGCCGGCCCCTACGGCAGACTGCAGCAGAAACTCTTCCCATCCACATAAGCCTTACAGAAGGTTCCCGAAACGGGGCTTCCCCCTCGCCGGTGAACCTTCTTTGTGTTTGCAGGGCATACCTTCGCCCTTATTTTCTAATTTTTCAGAATTTTATGTTGACATCCCCTGCCCCGTTTGTTATGGTGAAACGGAGAGTTCCCCGCCGGCCGGACGGGACGCCGGAAAGGAGGCTGAGCAAAACGCGGTGGCGCCCGCCCGCACAAGGGGAGCCGACATCCAAACCAAGAAAAGGGGTGCTTACATGGCAACAACAGAAAAAACTACAGATCGGACGGGACACGGCGCAAGGCACACGGAGCCGGACTTCGGACAGCTCCTGCAGAACGTGCGGCACGGCGACGAAAACGCCCTGCACTGCCTGCTGGAGCGGACCGACGGCATCGCCCGTTCCCTGGCGCGCAAAGAATGCTTCTTCCAGGCCTGGGGCCGCGACGACAGTTACAGTATCGCCCGGGCCGGCCTGCTGCAATTCCTGTTCACCTTTAAAGGAGACATCCGGAACCGTACCTTTTACGGACTGGTCAAGACCTACATCTCCCGCTACCTGATTTCCCAGCTGCGCAAAGACGGAAAATACCTGCGGCGGGAACGACCGGTCAACTTTAAAGATGCACAGGGCGAAGCGCTGCTGAACCGCACCGCGCCCGTCGAGGAGACGCCGGAGACGGAATGCCTCCGTCGGGACCAGAAAGAAGTCCTGTGGCAGGAGGTCCGCAAACTGCCTCCGGAAGAGCAGCGGATCCTCGTGCTTCACTACCGCGACGGCCTGCCCCTGCGCGAAATTGCCGACCGGACGGGCCGGCACATCAATACCATCTATAAATACCACCGCCGGGCCCTGCAGAAACTGCGCGGCGTCCTGCAGCCCTTCCGGGAGTGACGGCCGGCGGACGGGCCGGAATTCATAGTATTTCCCTATAGATAATTGATTTGCACCCCCTCCTTGTGGTAAGATGGAGTATACCATCCCTGCCACCGGCGGGGAGTGCCTTAAAACAAATCAAAGAGGGGTAAGGAGTATGAATTCCGGAAACAAGCAGAATACGAAAAAACAGGCCAATGTACAGGCCACGGCCGCAGCCGTCCTGAAGGAGAACAACCCGCTGCGTCAGGGGCGGCAGTTCGCCCTGTGGATTGCGGCCCTCATCCTGGGCGGCATCCTGGGCTGGATGAACATCCCGTTCCTGAACGCCCTGTTCAACTTCATCGCCACCATCTTCACGCGGCTCTTCCAGTTCGTGGCCGTGCCGACCATCGCCCTGGCCGTCATCACGACCCTGGCCGCCCTGGGCACGAAGAAGGAGACCCGCCAGATCTTCGGCCACGCCCTGGTCTACACCCTGCTGACCACAATCTGCGCCGCCGCCGTCGGCCTGGCCCTGTACCTGTGGATCGCGCCGGGCAACCTGCCGGCCGACATCATCGGTGCCGGTGCCGCCAAGGTGCCCCAGAACCTGGTCCAGCACTCGAGCTACTACGACCATTTCCTGAGCGTCGTGCCCAATAACATCTTACAGCCCTTCCTGACGGGCAACGTGCTGTCCATCCTGTTCATTGCGGCCGCCGTCGGCCTGGCCCTGGCCTTTATGCCGAAGACGGAAAACCGCGATGTCCTGCTCAAGGGCATCTACGGTGCGCAGGAAGTCCTCTTCACCCTGATCCGGGCCCTGCTCTGGGTCCTGCCCCTGGGCATCCTGGCCTTTGCGGCCCAGCTGTCCGCGCAGGTGGCGGCCGGCGTCATCGTCGGCGCCCTGGGCAAATACACGGCGGTCGTCATCGGCGGCAACTTCATCCAGTTCTTCATCGTGCTGCCGCTCTTCCTCGCGGCCCGCGGCCTGAACCCCGTCAAAGTCTTCAAGCGCATGTCCCCGGCCCTGGCCGTCGCCCTCTTCACCAAATCCTCGGCGGCGACCCTGCCCGTCACCATCGCGTCGGCGGAACAGAACATGCGCATCAACCCGTCCATCGCGCGCTTCCTGCTGCCGATCTGCTGCACCATCAACATGAACGGCTGCGCCGCCTTCATCCTGGTCACGAGCCTCTTCGTCATGCAGAACGCGGGCATTCCGCTGACCATGGGCAGCATGATCGCCTGGCTCTTCGTGGCCGTCCTGTCGGCCATCGGCAACGCCGGCGTCCCCATGGGCTGCTACTTTCTGACCCTGTCCCTGATGAGCGGCATCGGCGCCCCCATCGGCCTCATGGGCATCATTTTGCCGATCTACACGATCATCGACATGATTGAGACCGCCGAAAACGTGTGGTCCGACTCGTGCGTCTGCAGCATGACCCAAAACGACCTCAAGGACCAGCTCCCCTTCACGCCGGAGGACGAAGAAGTGCCGGACGTGATGGCCTGATGTCCTGTCCCGGACGCCGGGAAAATGCCATCGGAAAACAACACAACGAAACGACAGCGCGGCTGTCCTGCCGGATTGGAAACGGTCCGGCCGGCGGCCGCGTTTTGTTTGGACGGAAGAGGGATTTTCCGAAAGGAAAAAACGGGACATCGTACACGAAACAGTCGTTAATGTAACAACAAATTAGCGTTTGTTATTCTTGTTGTTGGTACGGTTATATCGAGTAGTTGGTTAGCCATAGGCAAAGTATTGCAACAGGATATATTTAGTGATATTATGTCGCTGTTCAAGTCAATCCTTATAAACGGTTCCCCACTGCACCGGCCCGGTACAGTGGGCGTTTTGCGTTTATATAAAAAGCAGGAAAAACGGAATTAATAAAATAGGAAAGGAAGAATGGGGATATAAACAAAATTTACAAGGTCATCTGGAGCGAAGTGCGCAATTGCTACGTATGCGTGTCCGAACTGGCGAAGAGCCACAGCAAGCCGCAGAGCCGCAAGGCCCTGGTGCAAAAAGCAACGGCCGGCGTGGCAGCCGTACTGACGACCACGCTGCTGCTGACGGGGGCATCCGGCAGTGTTTTCGCGGCAGATCCGCATGATGTGAGCATCAATTCGACGGATTCCGCAAACGATACGAACTATAACAATGGCGGCGCAACCGGAAAGGATGCCGTTGCCATTGGCGTGAACGCTTCCGCAGGGGCGGATAACGATATCGTCATCGGTAAAGGGGCGACCGTTGCCAGCAGTACGCAGAAATACTATAAAATCACGGATCAGCAATGGGCGAAAGTTCCGACGGAATTTTTAACTACGACGGAGCAGCTTTATACGCATGTCCGGGCGGACGGTTCCGTCATCGTAAATACAACTTCCACCTTCCAAGAGGGGGATAAGGAAGGTTCCGCACCGGCAGCAGCGGAAGTCAAAGATATTAACCTGAACAACAGCGATGCCATTTCTATCGGCACCAATGCTTCTGCAGAAGGCGAGTCCGGCATTGCCATCGGCAAAGACGCCTCGACCCATGTTGACCCGACGTATAGTGATGCAAACGGCAGCCAGGGCGATGTGCACGGCCGCGGCATTGCCATTGGCGACAAGGCGACGGCACGCGGTGAATACGCGATCGCTCTTGGTTCCAGCGATGAATACGTGGCAACGGAATATACCGAAGCCAAAGGTTTCAAAAGCATTGCCATCGGTGTGAATGCAAAGACGGGAAATAATTCGGATTACGCTATGGCGATCGGCGCGGGTGCAAATGCCAAAAATACAGGTGCCATTGCCATTGGGAATACGGCTAAATCAATAGACACGGACAACGTAGCCGTGGGGACAAGGTCTGTGGCACAGGGAAACGGGGCTATCAGCATGGGCCGTGATTCCCAGGCGATTGCGGCAGGGTCCATCGCGATTGGTGTGACCGCTGCTACCAAAGATGGGCAAAACGACTCCATTGCCATCGGCACTAAGGCAAAAGCAAATGGGTTCAAGTCTATCGCTTTGGGCAACAACGCAGAGGCTACCGGATTTGCGGGCGTATCGATTAATGAAAATGCGGATGCGTCCGGCCGCTATGCCGTGGCATTCGGGTATGAAAAGACGGATACGACAACAAATCAGATGCACAATGTTGCCAGCGGTCCGAATTCCTTCGCCCATGGGGAACATGCTCAGGCAAAGGGCAATGATTCCACTGCCTTTGGAAAAGATACAATTGTAGAAACCGAGGCCAAATACGGCACGGCTTTTGGTGAATATACCACTGTAACCGGTGCCAGAGGCACGGCATTTGGTGAACATACAACTGCAACGGGAATGGATTCTACCGCCTTTGGCAACTATTCTCAGGCAACTAATACTGGGGCAACTGCCTTCGGCAATAAGAACATCGCTTCCGGTCTGTACGCAACAGCCTGGGGCGGCGGGGATAAGGAAACCCAAAACGCCGATGGTACAACGACTAAAGTGGGTACCGAAGCCAGCGGCACTTATGCCACTGCTTTTGGCGAACGCACAGTTGCATCCGGGGAAAGTGCTACGGCCTTTGGCGCTGACTCCAAGGCTGCTGGTAAGAATTCCGTTGCTTTTGGGGAAAGTTCCGACGCCGAAGCGGAAAACTCCCTTGCTGCACTGGGCGGCGTCGTAGAAAAGGATGCCGCTAATTCTGCTGCAATTGGCAAGGGTGCCAAAGCCACCGTTTCCGATACGGTAGCCCTCGGCTCCGGCTCGGTGGCAGATCGCGCAAAGGGAATGGCTGGCATCAATCCTGTTACGGGTAAGGCCAGCACGGAAACGACCACTACGTGGGTCGCTAATGCCAATGCCATTGCGGTCGGCAATGGGACCACAACGACCCGCCAGATTACTGGTGTGGCTGCCGGCACGAACGACACCGACGCGGTCAACGTGGCACAGCTGAGAGCGTCTGTCACGCACGACTACAGTGTCAACTCCAGTACACCTTCTACAGATACGAACTACTACAACCAGGGCGCTACCGGTACGAATGCCCTGGCGGCCGGCGTCAGTGCCAAGGCGGATTCGGAAAACTCCATCGCCATCGGTACGAATGCTGGAATCAAGGGAGACAAGCACCTCTATTACAAGGTGGATAACGGCACTTGGACGGCTATGCCGACTGCTGACGAGTATCAGGATGGGACCAAGACTTACTATCGCCACAATATCCTTGATGCCAATGGAAATATAATCCGGACTGTCATTAACGCTAGTGCAAATCTCCTTGAGGGTGAAAAAGAAGGAACGACCCTTACACTCAGCACAGCCAATAATAATCTGAAATTCTTTACCGTAACAAATAAAAATTCCATCGCCATGGGCACAAACGCTGTTTCCGAAGGGGAAACCGGCATTGCTATCGGCACGGGTGCCGTTTCCAAAGTAGGCATTAAGCCAACGGAAGAAGTCGGCCCCGGCGGCGGAATTGCCATCGGCAACCAGGCTTCTGCTTATGATGGAAGCGTTGTTGTCGGGGACCGTTCTGGCACAAGGGACAGCTCGGATACCTATTCCACGGTCGTTGGGTCCCACAGCTACTCCAATGGCGCGCAAGCTTCTGTCTTTGGCTATAATTCACACGCCGCGGATAATGCGGTCGCTGTCGGTTCCAATACTCAGGCCTGGGGCAAAAACTCCACCGCTATCGGCGGCGCCACAGCATCTGATACCGGTGCCATTGCTATCGGTAATGGGGCATCTGCTACAGAAGAAGGCGGTGTAGCTCTCGGCCAGAATGCTGTCACGGATACGCCGAAAGGCAGAACGGGCTATGGTGCTCCTTCCTGGCAGAAAGATTCTGCTGTGTGGACCGCGACGGACGCTGCTGTTTCCGTGGGCAGCAGCACAGGCTATGAACTGGATACTGACGGGAATATCGTGCGCGATGAAGATGGAAATCCTGTAGTCGCCACGGCGGACAAAGTCGTGACCCGTCAGATTGCGAACGTAGCCGCCGGTACCAATGATACCGACGCGGTCAACGTAGCGCAGCTCAATGCGGTTAAAGCGCATTACTATAGCGTTCAATCGACAAAAGATGACGTTATGGATAAGCAATCCAACTACAATAACGACGGCGCAACCGGAGAACATGCCCTTGCAGCCGGCGTATATGCCGCTGCTTCCGGTAAGGAGGCCATCACTGCAGGCTTTGAATCTAACGCCAACCATAATTATGCTTCCGTATACGGAAGCGAGGCTTCAGCCTTAGGCGAGGGTGCGACAGCAGTAGGGTATCAAGCTCGTGCTTCTGAACGCAGTACCGTAATTGGCGCAGGTTCTCATGCGGGAGAAGATTATAAATATTCCACTATTGTCGGCGTTGGAAGCTATACACAGGGATCCAATGCGGTGATTGTCGGCTATAATTCCCATGCGGGTGAAAATTCAATAGCTATCGGCAACGGGACGAATGCCTGGGTTGGTGATTCCATTGCCATCGGCAACGGTTCTTTAACGGCTTGGCGGGAGAAAAACGCAAGAAAAGGCTATGGCGCTCCTTCCACAATTAAAGATGCAGATCAAGCTACCTGGACAGCAACGAATGGGGCTGTTTCCGTAGGCCGTGCAGCGGGAATTTCTGATGGCAAGGGTGGTACATTGTCCCAGATCACCCGCCAGATTAACAATGTGGCAGCAGGCACGCTGGACACCGACGCGGTGAACGTGGCGCAGCTGAAAGCGACAGAGACGCATTACTACAGCGTCAAAGGGGCTTCGACAAAAACTATTTATAATGCGGATGGTACGGTAAAGGAAGTCCTTCCTGCTTCCGACGGTAACGATAATACAAACTATACGAACGACGGAGCAACTGCCGAGGGTGCCATTGCCGCGGGCCCGAGAGCTCAGGCAACCGGCGCGGCATCCATTGCGATTGGGCTGGATGCCAAGGCATGGCAGGCAAACAACATTGGCATCGGCAATGAAGCCAATTCCTGGGGTACCAATGCCACCGCCGTAGGTGCCGGAACCGGTGCAGGAAATAATGCTGCTGCTTTCGGCTATAAGGCCAATGCATATGGAACAAATGGCACGGCTGTAGGTGAAGAAAGCAGCGCGGCTGAAAATTCTTCTGCTTTAGGCAAGGGAGCTAATGCTTGGGGAATTAACGGTACCGCTGTAGGTGAAGAAAGCGGCGCGGCTGAAAATTTAACGGTACCGCTGTAGGTGAAGAAAGCGGCGCGGCTGAAAATTCTTCTGCTTTAGGCAAGGGAGCTAATGCTTGGGGAATTAACGGTACCGCTGTAGGCCTTGGAGCCAATGCTGGCATGAATAAGAACGGCAAAGGCTATAACACAGCTGTCGGCAGTAATGCTTCTGCTGAAAAGGACTATGGCACGGCGGTTGGCGCGAATGCTCATGTTTCTGGTGACTATGCCGTAGCAATTGGCGAAGCAGCCGCTCAGGATTATAGCGTGGCAATTGGCTATAAAGCCACATCATATAAAAATTCTGATAATGGTTATGGTACCGCCGTGGGCACCTTGTCTTCGGCCGGAGATTATGCGACATCCCTTGGCTATGGTGTTACAGCAAATGGAACGAAGGCAACCGGCATCGGCAAATCTGCTAATGCATCCGGAGAAGAAACTACTGCTGTCGGTACGACTTCTTCAGCTTTTAGTAAATATTCTGTCGCTGTCGGTGCCAATTCCGTCGCTGGGAGTGGCGGAGGACAGGGTTCTTCAGGAGAAGGACAGACAGCAGTAGGTCATAAGGCAAATGCTACTGGCACATATTCTGTGGCTGTAGGCTATGATGCTAATACAAACGGTAACAACGGTGTCGCTATTGGGCAAAGTGCGAATACATCCGCATGGAAGGGCGTTGCCATCGGTTATAAAGCTAATGCATCCGGCTCTGCAGTAGACAAAGATGGAAACCCTGCAGATGTCAATTCCCTCGCCATTGGTAACGAGGCCACTGCTTCCACAAAAAATAGCATAGCATTGGGATATAATGCCAAGGCATCTGGTGAAGATACTATTGCCTTTGGGCGAGAAGCTGGTGTTAGCGGCATCGGTTCAATCGGTATCGGATCGCAGGCTAACGTATCTGGTAAAAACACTGTCGCTATCGGCCAAAATACAAACGGCTATGGTGACAATGCGGTGATTGTCGGCACTGGTTCTGCTGCCAACACTTCTTCCGTGGTAGTTGGTGATGCCGCCAGAGCGGATATCAAAGATTCCATCGTCCTTGGCTCCGGATCCCGTTCTGCAGCAAACAAGAATGTGACCGGATACGACCCGGCCGGGGCAGCTCATGAAACGACTGATGCTGCCTGGACTTCGACGAATGCGGCTGTTTCTGTCGGCCGTGCAGCCGGATTCAGAGATACTGCCGGAAATTTATTGCCTCAGATTACCCGTCAGATTTCGAATGTGGCAGCCGGTACGCTGGATACCGACGCGGTCAACGTGGCGCAGCTGAAACAGCTTGGTACTGCTGTGACTTCCGCTCACACCAAGGTCACCGTCGAAGGCGGCACGGAAGCTGCTTCTGGGGAAAATGCGTATAATGGCAAAAATCTGAAACTCCATGTTTCTACCGATACAAAAGGTGCCAATGTATACGACCTGAAACTGGGGGACAACCTGAATGTGGGTGCCAAGGATGGTGCTGATGGTACGCCGGGTACGGATGGCTCTATTGGCGTGAACGGCAAGGATGGTTCCGCAGTTACCATCAACGGCAAGGATGGTTCCATCGGCCTGAATGGCGCAAACGGTGCAAACGGTCTCACCATCAAAGGAGCCGACGGTAAGCCGGGCGTAGATGGTGCCGATGGTACCACGACAACCCGCATCGTCTATGAAACCAAAGATGGCGAAACCGTTGTAAAACATCAAGTGGCTACTATGGATGACGGCCTGAAGTTCGGTGCCAATGCCGCAGCTGCAGAGGGCAAGAATCCTGTCGCCAATAAGCTTAATAGCACGGTCAAAATCGTAGGCAGCACGGCCAAGGAAGGCCATGAATACACGGCTGACAACCTGACCACTACGGTGTCCCAGGATGCAGATGGAAACACGACAATCAACATCCTGATGGATAAGGACATTACTTCTGACAGCGTCACCGCAGGTAAGAACGGCAAGGATGGCGTCAACGGCCATATCGGAGTTCGCGGCAAAGACGGTACTGACGGAAAGAATGGCAAAGATGCAGTTGCTATCGATGGCAAGGACGGCAATGAAGGCCATATCGGACTGAAAGGCAACGACGGAGAAAAGGGTGCTGCAGGTGCAGATGGCAGCGATGGAAAGAACGCCTACAGCGATATTTCCGTTCATTACGGACCGGCTACCTTGAACCCTGATAAGAACGTCAAAGATGCTGCAGGAAATGAAGTAGCTACCCGTATCCATTACACTGACCAGGATGGCAAGAATCACGAAGTGGCGACCATGGACGATGGCCTTATCTTTGTCGGCGATGACGGAAAGGTCGTCAAGAAGTACCTGAACGAACAGCTCACCATTAAGGGCGGTGAATCTGACGCCAACAAGCTTTCTACCGGTAAGAACATCGGCGTGGTCAATGATGATGGCGCACTGAAGATTGAACTTGCAAAGGAAATCACGGATATCAACAAGATTACCTTTAACAGCACTACCGATAGCAGCAAGCATGTCGTGATTTCCGGTGATGAAGTCAATGTCGGCGGCAACAAGATCACCAATGTGGCTGCCGGTGTCAATGACAATGATGCGGTCAATGTATCCCAGCTGAACAAAAAGATTGAAGCCGTAGAAGCGCATCATACCGATGTGACCGTAAACGGCGGTACAGAAGCCCCGACGGACGGCACCTACACGACGGACGGCAACCTCAAGCTGAAGGTTACAAAGGATGCTGCTACCGGCAAGAAGACCTACGATGTGAAGCTCTCTGAGGACCTCAACGTCAAGAGCGTGACGACGACCGATGAAAACGGCAATACGACCGTTCAAAACGGCAGCGGCGTAACCTCCACCGATAAAGATGGAAATACGACCACGCTGAAGGGCGATGGCGTGACGACGACCGATAAATCCGGTAACTCGAACAGCATGACGAGTACGGCCAACACCCTCTCCGGCAAGGATGCAGACGGCAATACCATCACGAATACGGTTACGAAAGACGGTATGACCATCACCAATAGCGGCGATGCCGGAAAGACCATCAGTATTACGAATAACAATATCAGCATGGGAGGCCAGCAGGTTCATAACGTAACGGCCGGCACGGCGGATACCGACGCGGTCAATGTGTCCCAGCTGAAAGATGAAATCAGCAAAGTGGAACAGCACCATACCAAGGTGACCGTCGAAGGCGGTACGGCTGCCGGCACGACGGACTATGCCGGCGAAAACCTGAAACTGAAAGAAACCACCGATGCAAACGGAGCCAAGACTTATGACCTGAAACTGGGAGACAACATCAATATCGGCGGTAAGGACGGCAAGGACGGTTCCATTGGCGTCAAAGGCAAGGATGGCAAAGACGGCGTTACCGTAGATGGTAAGGACGGCGGCAGCATCACTTTCGCCGGCAAGGACGGCAAAGACGGCAAGCCGGGTACTGACGGTCTTACGATGCGCAGCGAAAAGGGTGCAGCCGGTCTCGATGGCAAGGATGGCATCACCAGAATCGTCTACAAAGATGCGGATGGTACGGATCACACGGTGGCTACCCACGACGACGGCCTGAAGTTTGTCGGCGACGATGGAAAGACGATTTCCAAGAAACTGAACGAAACCCTTGCCATCAAAGGCGGCGAATCCGATACATCCAAGCTTTCGACCGGCAAGAACATCGGCGTTGTCAATGACAATGGCGCGCTGAAGATTGAACTTGCCAAGGATATCACCGGCGTCAACAGCATCACCTTCAACAGCACCACCGATAACAGCAAGCATGTAACCATCGGCGGGGACAAGGTCGATGTCGGCGGCAACAAGATTACGAACGTGGCGGACGGCAGAGTTGCGCCGGATTCGAAGGATGCTGTAAATGGCAGCCAGCTGTATCAGACCAACCAGGCCATCGCCAATATGGATGGCTCCATCAACAAACTGGACAGCCGTCTGGACCGCGTCGGCGCGGGTGCCGCTGCTTTGGCAGGCCTGCATCCGCTGGACTTCGATCCCGATGACAAGCTGGAGTTCGCGGCGGGCTACGGCAATTACCGCAGTGCCAACGCCGTGGCGGTAGGTGCCTTCTATCATCCGAACGAGGACACCATGGTCAGCGTCAGCGGCAGCACGGGCGGCGGCGAAAATATGGTCAACGCCGGCCTGACGATGCGCTTTGGCCAGAACAACCACGTGTCCCGCTCCCGCGTCGCCATGGGCAAGGAAATCCTGGATCTGCGCCTGCAGGTCGAGGAACTCAAGGGCGTCATCAACCGCATGGCAGGTTCCAATGTGACCCGCGTGCAGACGGAGAAGCTCTTCCCCGACATCGCCAAGAACCATTGGGCCTACGAGGCTGTCATGGATCTTTCGAAGCGCGGCCTGGTGGAAGGTTATCCGGACGGCACGTTCGGCGGCGACCATCTCCTCACCCGCTATGAGTTCGCCATGATTGTGTACCGCGCCATCCAGAGCGGGGCCGATGTAGCGGAACGTCTGTTTACGGAATTTGAACCGGAACTGTCGCGTATCCGCGTCGACGCCCTGGCGCATGACAAGAATGGCAAGCCCACGATTGAGCGCGTGCGCGTGAACAAGGACTATCCGGAACACCGCAATGTGGTTTCCAAAGAAAAATAAAAAAAGAACCCGGCCCGTACCCATCGGTACGGACCGGATTTCCGGGAAGGACGACGAGCCCTCCGGCAGCTGCCGGGGCGCCCGCCGTCTTTTTTTGTCTGTCCCTTTTTTGCGGAACGGCGGGGAGCTACATCGTCCCCGTCACGGCTTTGCGCTTCAATATGTAGTTCCAAATCATGACGATGGCCGAGGTAATCAGCTTGGCAACCATATAGTAGATGCCGCACCGGTCGACGAAGAACCACATGCAGGCCTGGTTGATGCCGAGGCCGGCGATGCTGGACCCGATGAAGAGGAGGCGCTGCGAAAAACTCTGTTTGCCGGCGCCTTGGAAGACGATGGCCACGCACATCCAGTAGTTGATCAGCAGAGACACTACGAAGGCGATGGCCGAGGACCACAGGTAGTGCAGGCCGGCGAATTCGGTCAGGGCGTAAAGCAGGCCGTATTCAATCAGGAAACAGGTGCCGCCGACGAGGACGAAGCGGAAGATTTCCCAAAAACGATTGCTGGACATACAGCCTCCTTAATAGGCTCCCTTTTTACTGAACACGACGGAGAACGTCCGCCACAGCAGGACCACGTCGAACCAGACGTTCCAGTTGCGCACGTACCACGAGTCCATGGCGACGCGCTCCGGATAGTCGATGTCGCTGCGGCCGCTGGTCTGCCACATGCCGGTGATGCCCGGACGCACCATGTAGTAGTCCTGAATGAATTTGCCGTACCGCGGTACTTCGGCTTGTACGATGGGCCGCGGGCCGACGAGGCTCATTTCCCCTTTCAGGACGTTGAAGATCTGGGGCAGTTCGTCCAGGCTTGTGCGGCGCAGGAAATGACCGCTCTTCGTGATGCGCGGGTCGTTCTTCAGCTTAAAGTCCCGGTTCCACTCTTCGCGGGCCGCCGGGTCCTTTTCCAGCAGTTCCTTCAGCTTGACATCGGCATCGACACACATGCTGCGGAACTTGTAGCAGTTGAATTCCTTGCCGTCGCGGCCGACGCGGCGGTGCTTGAAGATGACCGGCCCCGGCGAATCGTGATAGATCCACAGGGCGATGATTAAAAGAATGGGCGATATGGCGATGGTGCCGAAAAAGGTCAGCACCCAGTCGAAGACGAACTTCAGCAGCCGGTTCCAGCGGTTTTTGAGGTTGTTGCGCATGCGGAACATGACGATGTGTCCGTCGATAAGGCTTTCCAGGTCCATCGTGGCCAGGGGCATGTTGCCCATGTCAGGGATGAAGGTGATGCTCTTCACCAGGGGCTGCAGGTCGTATACGATGTCCTGGGTCGCTTCTTTGGGAAGGCCCGGGGCCACGACGAGGACGCGCTGGACCCCTGTGATGTTGATGACGCGCTGGGCGTCGCGGAACCGTCCCAGGCGGCGCAGATGGCTCGCCACGTAGGGATTGGGTTCGTTATCTTCCAGATAGCCCATGAACCAGAAGCCGGCGTGCTCGTTCCGCAGATGGCGCAGCATGACTTCCGCCGTCTTGCCGGCACCCATGAGCAGGATCGGTTCGCCCACGAGGCGCATCTTCAGGAAAATCTTCTTCAGGATATAGCGGAAAAGGACCAGGAAGAAGAAGGAGAAGATCCACAGCAGGAACACGTACAGACGCGACGTGGACGCCGTGATTTTGGCGTCGTACATGAAGATGACCACGGTACAGATAAAATAGATGCTGCTGTTGAAGAGGCCTGCAATGACGCGCCAGAACTGGCGGTCTCCCCCGTACAGGCCGTTGATGTGCAGGAATACGATATAGATCAAGGGGCAGATGACATACACGTTCAGCCACGACAGATGCATATGGCCGCCGCCAGGCAGCATGATCCAGTTGCGCACGAGGCAGGCTGCCTGCTCGGAGGCCAGGACGGCCAGGTAATCGATGACAAGGATAATCAGCGCAATCAGGATGCCGCTGTTGGGATTTCCCAGGATCTTCCTTGTTTTCGGATTCTGTTCCTTCATCACAAAAACTCCTTACTCCCCTTTTTTGCTGCTTTTTTGCTGCAGCTCGTACAGTTTCATGTATTTCAGCATCGTATAGAACCAGTGGCAGAAGCACAGGTAGATGCCGGGCCATCCGTCGAGGAAGCCGGCGCGCAGGAAGAAGACCTTCACGAAGCCCGCCAGGCTGTGCGTGACGGCGGCGCTGCCGCCGACGCGTTTGCCCCGGGCGTAGCTGTCTTCCGCCCAGATGGTCGTGTAATGGTTCGCCTTCTGGGCCCAGGCCTGCCAGCTCTCATACGTGTAATGTTCCACATAGCCGGGCAGCGTCACGGACGGCAGATCGCACACGGGCCGTTCGTGGACCTTGCTGACCCAGTGCACGGTGCCGCGCGGAAACAGGCGGGGCACATAGTCCGGCCGCATGGCGCCGTGGTTGTAGGTGCGCCCGAAGGCCACGGTCTTGCGCTCCAGCACGTACTGCCGCGACGCCTCACCCGCCACGGCTTTGCGGACAGCCGCCTGCAGGACATCGTTCAGGTGCTCGTCGGCGTCCAGATAGAGCACCCAGTCCGCATCGGTCTGCGTCAGGGCGAAATTCCGCTGGGCCGCGAAATCCTCGTTCAGGGCGTGATACACCGCCCGGGCGCCCGCCTCTTTGGCGATGGCCAGCGTCCGGTCCGTACTGCCGCTGTCGATGAGCAGGACATCGTCCGCCACCT
The DNA here is from genome assembly GCA_900315805.1 of uncultured Selenomonadales bacterium. Lineage (GTDB taxonomy): Bacteria > Bacillota > Negativicutes > Acidaminococcales > Acidaminococcaceae > Succiniclasticum. Next base: position 78,763 of record ONAN01000002.1, on the reverse strand, counting down.
GCTGCGCATTGGCGATGGTCGCCCCGATCTTCTTTTCTTCATTTTTCGTCAGGATGATGACGCATAACCGTGTCATAAACAGTCCTCCGCCCCGTCAGGGCAGCACCTTGTTCCAGAAGGCGGCCCAGCGCAGCCGTGCCGCTTCGTGGCTCCACGAATGGTTCTTGTTTTTGCCCGGCTGGGGCATCACCGCGTCGCGGAATGCGGACAGGTGCAGATATTCGTAATATTTTTCGTTGAACCCCGGCGTCCGTCCGTATTCCCAGGGCTTGTACCCGCCGGCATAGTGCACGATGGCCGGGTCCCGCAGGGCCTCCAGGGCCAGGCGGCGGGCACGGGTATCCTTCAGCACGCTCCACCCCAGGTGGAAGACCGGCGGAATGACGTTCCAGCGCAGCGGAAGCGGCGCCCAGTTCCCCTCGAAGAGCTCGTTCAGGGCATCCTGGTCGTGATGGCGGTACTGGTTCTTCGCCAGCAGGTCCCGCAGCTGCTTTGCGTAATCGCAGGCGCGCCACTGCGCCACATCGAGTACGAGGACGCCCGAATTGAAGTAGGAATCGGCTTCCTTCCAGCCGAAGGTTTCCGTTTTGTTCCGTTTTTTCCCGGCCGACGTGAGGATTCCCAGATCCTCCGCCGCGCCCAGGGGTTTTCCCGCCAGGTCCGTCTGCCAGAGGAGGCGGATATCGTCGAGGACCAGCAGGTCGCAGTCGAGATAAATGACGCGGTCCACGTCCGCGGGTACGATGTCCGGTATGTCCAGCCGGAAATAGGCCGTCCGGGAGATGGGGCCGCTCACGAAGCCCTGTTCCAGTTCCTTGTTCTTGATGGTCAGGAAGGACACGCGGCTGTGCCAGCGCGCCGCCGTCTGCCGCATCTTGTCTTTGCTGCCGGGCGAAATGCCGTCGTCAATGAGCCAGAATGCCACCTGTTCCGGCGCGGCCGTGTTGGCCAGGACCGAAGCCATGGCCACGGCGGCATGCTGGGCATAGTTGTCGTCGGCCGCCAGGACGACGGATAGCTGTTTCGTTCTCTCTTCGCCCATGATGGCCTCCTGTCTTCTACATTATTTAGTTATTATATCATTTTTTCGTGACAGGAAACAACCGCAAAAGGGGCTTTGCGCGCGTTCCGTCTGAAATTTTGCAAGGGCTTGGAAAAACTCCTGCCCAAAGCCGGGAAATCATGTTAAAATAAGAAGTCGGATTCAAAACGGAAGCATTCAGGAAAGGAACAACGTTATGCAAGATTTTTCTGTCCGCCCGGCCTATCTGCTGGCCATGGCGGCTTTCTACGTGCTCTCTTATCTGTTCTACGTGAAATCGTCCCACGGACTGGGACATAAAGCGGAATATCTGCAGCTGCGGCGGTTTGTGCCCTGCGCCATCCTGGCCATCCTGCCGGCCGCCCTGGCAGGTCTGCCTTTGACGGGCGGCCTCTTTGTGCCGGCCTTTCTCACGGGCCTGGGCTGGATTGTGGCCTATCCCCTGCTGTACTTTCTCACGAACCGCAATGTATCCAGTGACTTCGGCTTCCATCTGGATGTGGTCTTCGGCCTCTATCTCATGGGCTGGTTCACGTCGTTCCAGGTACTGGTCCTGTCGGCGCCCTTCCTGCCCCATGCCGTCGTGACGGTGCTGCTTGTGCTGACGGCCCTGCTGGAGGTGGCCTTCCTGAGTGTGCCTCTCCTGCAGTTCGCCTATTATGCCGTCTACGGTACCTGTGTGAATGACGGGGCCATGATGCTCCTCCAGGAAACGAACTACAACGAAATCATCGAGTTCTTCAAATCCATGCCGAAAAAGGTCGTCTTCGGCACGGCACTCCTCCTGGTCGTGGTGGTGATCGCTTTCTGCGGCGCTGCCGTGACGGCGCCCCGCGCCATCCGCGTGAATGTGGTCACCGTCGTTTTGTCGGCCATCACCTTCCTGTTCCTGACTTCGTACTTCTTTTTCGGCCACAAGCCCCTCTTCCCGCGCACGGGCATCGTGGAGCTCTACCTCGACGTAAAGGAATATTTCCGGACGACGAAGCTCTATGCCGCTTCCCGGGCGGAGATTATGAAGGACCTGCAGGTGACGCCTGCCAAGCCGGACTTTGCCAAGCCGTCGACCATCGTCCTCGTCATCGGCGAATCGGAATCGCGGGACTACATGAAGGCCTTCACGGAAGACTACCCGGAGGAGACCACGCCCTGGCTGTCCCGTTGCAAACAGGACGAGCACTACATCGTATTCCCCCACGCCTATGCCAGCGCGGATCAGACCGTGACGAGCCTGGAACGCGCCTTGACGGAATTCAACCAGTACGATGAGGACACGAAGTTCTACACGTCGGCATCCATCGTCGATATCGCCCACAAGGCCGGTTACCACGTGTACTGGTACAGCAACCAGGGCCACCTGGGTTCGGCGGAGACGCCGGTCACGCTGGTCGCGAACACGAGTGACGTGGCCAAGTGGACGAAGCAGAACCTGAACGAGGTGCAGTACGACGAGACGTTGCTGACCTACTTGAAAGAAGTGCCGCAGGGCCAGGACAATTTCGTCGTGGTACACCTGAAGGGCAGCCATTTCAATTTCGAAAACCGCTACCCGCGGTCCTTCACGAAGTTCGGCGAACCGGGCAAGTACGACCTGATTCCGAACTACGAGAACACCGTGGCCTATACGGACTATATCCTGCAGTCCGTCCACGATTACTGCCAGGAGCACCTGAATATGCAGGCCATGCTCTATTTTTCGGATCACGGCACCATTCCCGACAAGCGCCGCTCGGCCAACTTCGACGGCTTTGCGACGGTGCGCGTACCGCTCTTCGCCTGGTTCTCCGACGAATACCGGAAAAAGCACGGCCGCGTCGTGCAGACCCTGCGGGAGCACAAGGACCGCTACTTTACGACGGACCTGGCTTATGAGCTGATTTGCGGCATCTTCGATATCAAGTCGAACCGCTTCAAAGAAGAAAACTGCCTGGCCTCGCCGCAGTTCAAGTTCACGCGCGATATGCTGAAGACGAACCTGGGCCGGGCGTGGATCAAAGACGACAGGAAAGGATAAACAAGGAACGAGGGGGCAATCAATCCATGGGGAACAAGCAGTCTTTGGAAGATGCTCAATCAATAGAAAACAATCAAAAATTGCAGCGGCGGCGGAAAGTTCTGCTTTTCGTCGCTGCTTTGTTGTGTCATATAGCCGTCTCGTTCGCCTTCCGGCTGACCGGCCAGATAGAACAGCGGCTGTTCAATGAAATCCTGATTTACGGCGGAGCGGCTTTCGCGGCTGCCTGGGCCTTATGGGGCTACCGGAAGAGTTTTCTGGTCAATTTCGGATATGTCGCCTGCCTTTACCTGCTGTCGGTCTACACGCTGCACGATTTCATCAACAACGGGATGGCCGCCAGCGAGGCGCTGGAATGGGGCACGGGACTCTTCGCTTTCGCCTGCCTGTGGGCGCTGGCGGCGGCCTGCTTCCGGCAGCGCGTCGTGCGGGTTCTGCTGCAGGCCGTGTATTATGCGGGCATGGTGCTGACTGCCGCCCTCCCCATGACCGGCATCGGGTACGGACTCATCAGCAGCGGCAACGCGTTGTCGTCGGACCTGGTGCTGGCCGTTTTGCAGACAAATCCCCAGGAAGCCCTGGCCTATCTGCAGGAACAGCCTTTGGCCTTGTGGGTCATCGCCTGGGCCATCCTGTTCCTTGTTTCCGGCATCGAGGTCTTTCTGGCGTACCGCATGTCCCGCCACGCACCAGCCCGCAGGCTGCCGCTGCTGCTGCTGGTCTGCCTCCTGCTGGCGCTGAACCTGAAATCTTCTTCGCCGCGTCTGCGGACGTACTATCTCGTCAACACGGTCATCCACACGAAACAGTCCATGACGTCCTTTAAACGGTACCAGGCGCAGAAACATATCCGCCTTGAACGGCTGCAGAAGCTGAAAGTCACGGTGGAACCGGAGGCCAAAGGGGTATATGTCCTCGTCATCGGGGAATCGGCGTCGCGGGACCACATGCATACCTACGGGTACGACCGTGAAGACACGCCCTGGATGGACAAGCAGGCAAAACAGCCCGGCTCGGTCCTGTTCCGGCGCGCTTACGCCAATTACTGCCAGACCATTCCTGCACTGACATACGCCCTGAGCGGCAAAAACCAGTACAACGACGTGGATCTGGCCGATGCCTGCTCGCTCATCGAAGTCGCGAAGGCAGCCGGTTATGATACCTACTGGATCAGCAACCAGTCCCGTTTCAACGCCACGTCGACGCCGGTATCGGAAATGGCTTCGACGGCGGATCACCAGGTGTGGATCAACGGCCGTTCCCTTTCTCCCAGCGAAACCACTTACCCGGACGGGGAAATGCTCGGCCATCTGCCGGACAAGGTACAGGCACCGGCCCTCATTGTGCTGCATCTGATGGGCGAACACGGCAAATACGCCAACCGGTACCCGAAGGAAGCCGCATTCTACCACGGCAAGGGAGACCGTCTGGACGGGTATGACAACGCCGTCCGCTACGTGGACGGCATCCTGCAGGCCGTATTCGAAAAAGCCCGGCAGTATCCGGATTTCAAAGGATTCATCTATATGCCGGATCATGGCGAAGACCCGGAATCCGGCAATTCCCACCAGCCGGACAAATTCACCTACCAGATGGTCCATATTCCCTTCCTGATCTGGCTGGATCCCGCTTTCCGGGCTGAACGTCCCCAGTTGTACGAAACGTTGCAGAAACACGCGGATGCGCCGTGGACGAATGACCTCTTTTACGATGCCATGATGGATATCCTGGGTATCCGGAACGCGCCGTACCACAACCCCGCCTTCAGCATCGCTTCTCCGGAATACCGGATGACGCGGGACCAGCTGCGGACGCAGCATGGTGCCAGAACCTTTGCCGAAGATCCGGACCAGGGACTTCTCTCCCGCTGAGACCCGTTACAGTAAAAAAACGACGGCCCGCCTTGCTATGCAGGACGGGCCGTTATTTTTACTTTGCAATCCTGGTTTCGTCAAGATCCTCCCGGATCCATTTGCGTCCCAAATCGGTTTTAAGCGTCGCGCGGGTAAAGCGGTACTGATTGCTGGCCAGGTTCCCCGTTTCGTCCAAATGGTCGGAATGAACGTCCAGAATCCCGCCAACCAGTTCATACATCAAGTCATTCGTGAAATATTGGTTCCGGTGATTTTGCAGGGTATCCGTAATCATCGGATAGAGGGTCTCATATTCCGGAGACAGGTATACCAGCAAGGGAACCCGCAGGTTGATGAACGGCACGTGGTCCGGAACCCGTTTCCGATACGGATTGGCGCCGTGATCGGAGAAGTAAATCATCGCCTGCAGGTTGAAGTGTTCCTTTGCCGTTGTGTATATCTGCTGTACGACCCAGTCATCGTATGCCATGGAATCCTCATAATTGGAGACCAGGTCTAAAACCCCTTTTTTACTGAACCGTGTAAATTCCGGTGGATAGCGGTGGATTGTCAGCTCATGGCTGCCCATCACATGGAAGACGATGAAGTTGCTCTCGACGGGGTTCACCAAAGAGAAGCAAGGCAGCAGGTCCCCGTCATACAGCACCCGTCCCTGATTGGCCGGGTCCTCGTCAATCCAGCGGTGGACATCCGCTGTTTTCGCCACCAGCTGGATCGGTGTATCCAGGGAGTTTTGAATGCTCTGGTTACTGAACCAATAGGTTTTATAGCCGGCCTTTTTGGCCAGGTCCAACAGCGTCAGTGCATCGCTGAACTCCACATCATTGTACTGGTTCTTTTCCGTCAGCGCCATTTCCAGCGCCTGAACAGTGGACCCAAACGTGGAATAGGCATGGCGGAACAGCAGGAAATGTTCCGGATCGGATTGTACGGACGCCTTCATCCAAGGCGTCGTATTCTGTTTCTGGTAACCGTAGACACTCATGAAATTCCGGCCTGCCGATTCGCCAATGACCAGAATGATGGTGGACGGTTTCCCGAAACGCGATGCCTGTATGCTGCCGCCCGTCGTCTGCATCGCCTGGAAATTGCGCTGGTGGTTTTCCGTAAACTCCTTGGCACTATCCAGATATTGTTTTGCCTCCCCGAAGGAATGGGCCAGACCGGTACCATAAAAACTTTTGGGAAGGTACAGCGCAACGGCAAGAAAAATCACGACAAGGCAGGCGGCCTGCTTTTTAGGCGGCTTGCCATATGTTGCCTGATTGTGCCCCTGCGGCGCCGGTTCCAGCCGGTTTAACTGCAGAGAGGCCAGGAACAGGAACAGCAGCAGCACACAAAGGGCCACCATGCCGCCGTACCCGGCATTTTCCTGCAGATATTCCCAGACTTCGCCAGGATGAGTCTGCAAAATCGCGACGGCTGCGGTCATGCTGATGGTGGCCCTGTAAATCATGAAATAGAGAAATTCCGTCAGCGGCAGGTAGAGCAGTACGGCATGCAGCAGCGCAAACAAGACCCGGACCAGCCAATGGTCACCGCGCATCAGCCGGTAAAGCAGCGTCCGGAGCAGAACCATGGCCGTAAACACATAGCCGCTGAATGCGAGATCCATGTAGTTGTTCAGGTTCGTCGCAGTCCCGTTGCAGGCAATATAACTTAATACGTTATGCGTGACGGCCCATGCCAGGGACACCACGGCATACGGAAACAGGCCTTTTTGCCGCAGCCCGGTCCGGTTCCAGGACCAGACGGATACGGCAACCCCCAGGGCAACCGGAAAATACCGGCGCAGATTCAACAAAAGGCGATACGTTTCCGCGCCGATGGATGTCGCCCAGAACATGCCGATCAGGAATACGTATACCCCTATAAATAATAATACGTATGTTTTTTGTTCCCCTATGAAATTTCGTAAAGAACGCAACCAAAAATCCCCCTATCCCCATTTTATGCAGGCATCCCCATACCTGCATGGTTGTTCTTCCGTTGCCAGTGTCTTTAAAATGCGTTGTGGTAGTAATCTTTATACCATTGTGCGAAGCGGGCCAGGCCGGTCGCGATATCCGTCGCGGGCCGGAAGCCGAAATCCCGTTCCAGCTCGCTCACGTCGGCGTACGTCTGGTACACGTCGCCGGGCTGCATAGGCAGGAATTCCTTTTCCGCCGTGCGGCCCAGGGCCTTCTCCAGGGTGGTGATGAAGTCCATGAGGCGCACCGGCTTGTTGTTGCCGATGTTGTAGATCTTGTAGCGCGCCGTTTCCTTGCCGCCCATCGGTGCCGGCGGGTTGCAGAGCATGTTCACGATACCCTGTACGATATCGTCGACGTACGTGAAGTCACGCAGCATATCGCCGTTGTTATAGACCTTGATGGGCTGTCCCTGGCGGATCAGGTTGGCGAACTTGAAGTAGGCCATGTCGGGACGGCCGTAAGGGCCGTAGACCGTGAAGAAACGCAGCCCCGTGGCAGGAATGCCGTACAGGTGGCTGTAGGTGAAGGCCATCAGTTCATCCGACTTTTTCGTCGCCGCATAGAGGCTGATGGGATGGTCGACAGGGTCCGTCGTGGCAAAAGGCGTCTTTTCCTGGTTGCCGTACACGGACGAACTGGACGCGAAAAGCAGATGCTCCACCGGATGGTGGCGGCAGGCTTCCAGCACATTGAAGAAGCCGATGATGTTGGAATCAATGTAAGACCGGGGATGGTCGATGCTGTAGCGCACGCCCGCCTGGGCCGCCAGATTGACGACGATGTCCGGGGCGAAGTCCGTAAACAGCTTTTCCACCGTGTCCCGGTCGGCAATATCCCCCTTCACGAACGTGAACTGCGGGAACTGCCGCAGAATAGCCAGACGGCTTTCTTTCAACGACGGATCATAATAATCGTTCAGATTGTCAATGCCGGCCACCTGCACCCCAGCCTCCAGAAGCCGGCGGGACAGATGGAAGCCGATGAAACCGGCCGCACCGGTCACAAGGATACGTTTCGAAGCGTCAAACTGTTTCAAGATATTCTCCTTTTTTACACTTACGGAAATCATGTTATAATGAATTGTCAGATTTTGATTTCAAACAAATTTCATTTTATCACAAGAAAAGGAAGTTTCGCATTTTGAAGACATTTGCACCTGATTTTTTCCAGAAGGACACGTTCCTGCTGGATGTCAAAGACTACGATTTCCTGCCGGCTGACGACGCGCGGCCGGCCTGTCACATCGCCTACAACGTGAATCCCCCCTTCTTCCGTACCATGGGGGTATCCGTTGTTTCCGTCGTGCAGAACAACCCGGACCTTGCCGTGACAGCACACATCCTTACGGACGAGCTGACCCGGGACAACCTGGACAAGGTACAGGAACTGGCCCGGCGGCTCCGCTGCCACTGCCGCGTATACCTGCTGAACATGGAACCCTTCCGGGATTTCCATATCAAGGTGGAACGGTTTTCCCGCATCACCTACGGGCGCATGGTCATGCCGCTGCTCCTGCAGCCTTACACGAACCGGTTCCTCTATATCGACGCCGACGCCATGAACGTGGCGTCCCTGAAACCGCTGCTGGCCCTCGACCTGCACGGTGCCGCCATGGGCGCCTGCTCCGAAGTCCCGCACGAAGTACCGCACCGTGCCGGCTACCTGAAACTGAAGAGCGGCAAATACTTCAACGATGGCATCATGGTCGTCGATATACCGGCCTGGCAGGCACAGCATATCACGGAGCGCTCCTTCGCGTACCAGAAGGAACCGAAGACCCGTTTCCTGGGTCAGAGCCAGGACATCTTAAATCTGGTTTTCGACGGTTCCAACTACTTTTTACCCAAAGGATGTAACGAATACGGCGGCGGCAAACGGGCCGATGACAGTGCCGTGTTCGTCCACTGGACGGGACGGCGCAAGCCGTGGCAGATGGTCCTGACCCGCTACGACGCCCTGTGGCGCCACTATCTGGACCTGTCCCCCTGGGACAGCCTGACCAACACGGCGCCAATCAGGAAGCCGGAAAACTACCACGATTTCAAGGAATGGGGCATGTTCCAGCGCAGTCAGGGAAACTTTGCAGGGTTCCTGAAGGGCATGTTCTGGTACAGTGTCTTGCGCATTCAGTATAAAAGCAAGCTATAAGATTCCCGGAAACGGGAGCCGGACGGTTATTCTTCGCCGTCGTACAAGGGCACGGTCAGGCTGCCCGTCGGCATGAGGATGACGCTGTAATCCTTGCCCACGAACTGTTCCGCTTCTTTGAGGGCCTCTTCGACGGAAGAAACGGCGTCCGTAAAGAGCATATCCTTGGCGAGCTGTTTGTCCAGACCGGTCACGAGGATGAAATGCGCCTTTTTGGTGAGCCGCGTCACGGCATAAGCCTTGTTGGCCCCGATGACGAAGCGCTTCTCCAGCTCCGCCTCGATGGCATCGGCCGTCTTCAGGCGCCGGCACGTGTCTTCCAGGACCTTGCTGCCGCTGCCTTCCTCGCATTCGGCCAGGAGGACGACGACACCGCCCTGCCGGCAGGCCAGGACGGAATTGTCCATGGTCTTCTGCATCTGGTAGACGTTGATGTCCTTCGGATAACCGCCGCAGGACACGATGACGACATCGGCCTTTTGATGGATCTTCACGCCGTAGACCGCATCGACGAATTGGCAGGCCTCGTGATGGGCTGCCACATAATCGCCGGCGAACATGCGCAGGAAGCGGTGTTCCGCGTCCAGGATGGCGTTGAAGAGGAATACATCGCAGCCCCGCTTCTGCATGGCATCCGCCCACAGTTTGACGCCTTCCATCTGGTCTTCGTAGACGGGATTCCCCGTCGTTTTGCCGAGGCCCGAATGGGGATCCATCATGAAGCTGTGGTTGTGGCGCACGGTCTCCATGGCCGCGCAGCCCGGCAGGACGGCCTTGCGTCCCCCGCCGTATCCGCTGAAGTAATGGTGTACGATGGTGCCCGTCAGAATGACATGGTCGCTGTGACAGATGCGTTTGTTGATGAGGACCGGCGTAAAGCGGCTCGTGGTTCCGAAATACTCGAAGTCTTCCGGCACGTTGCAGTCGCTGTTGTACATTTTGAGGCGGCCGGCCACGTCGGCGCCGACGCCTTCGACCATTTCCTCGTGCGTCATGAGGCGGTGCGTGCCCAGGGAGAACACGATCTGCATGTTTTCGTCCGGAACGCCCAGCTTGTTCAGTTCATTGACCAGGACCGGCATGAAGGCGAAACTGTTCGCGACGCGGGTCGGGTCGTTGCACACGAAGGTCACCGTGTCACCGGGTTTTACCAGTTCCGCCAGCGGTTTGCAGCCGATGGGGTGGTTGATGGCATCGAGCACGCCCTGTTCCACGTTTTCCATGACCGGCGTCCTGGGCATCTCGATTTCGCCGAGGACGCGCTTTTCGTCCAGGGAGAACGTTTTGGTGCCGTGGCCGTAATGGAAGGTGTATTCTTTCATGATGATGACCTCCTTGTGTCAAAAACTGATTGATATCGTTGAACAAATGGAATGAAGCCGTTACAGTGCCATTCTTTGCAGAATGGCACTTTTTATTTTACACTTTGCGGATGGACAGCATCAGCACCGTCACGATGATGCACGCCATGCCGACATAGTCCGGGAATACGAGCCGTGTCCCCAGAAAAAGCACGGCAAAGAGGATGGAGCACAGGGGCTCGCAGCAGCTGACGAGGGCCGCTTTGACCGGGCCGACGATTTTGAGGCCCATCAGGTAGGTCAGGAACGGAACGACCGTACCCAGCACGATGATGTAGGACATGGCCCCCACTGCGGAAAGAGGCCAGGCCGAGGCGCCGGAATCGAAGGGATTGCAGAACGGCACCAGGACCAGGCCGGCCAGAATCTGGCCCCAGCCGCTGACGTACGGGCTGGACCATTCTTTCAGCAAGTGTTTCGGGCAGATGGAATAGAGCGCCATGGACACGGCGGACACCATCGCCCAGAACAGGGCTTCCGGGGAAAGGACCATGGTACCGGGATTGCCGTGGGTGCAGACGAGGAACACGCCTGTGATGGCCAGGGCGATGCCCAGCAGTTCCCTTCCTTCGGGACGGCTGCGCAGGATCAGCAGCTGATAGAGCAGGATATAGATGGGCTCCGTGTAAATCAGCACGGTCGCCGTCGGCGCGTTGGACAGGCTGATGGCCATATAGAAGCCGTACTGCCCGCCCAGCAGTCCCAGGGAAAACAGAAGCATTTCCCGGACAATAACCCGGCCGGACCGCCAGACACCGAAAAAAGGTTCCTTCCCCCGGATCGCGATCAGCCCGAGAAAAATGACGCCGGCAATGATCTGCCGGATCATGATGAGCCACGTCGGGTCCGGATGAAAGTTTTCGAACAGGTATTGACCGCAGACTCCGGATATCCCCCACATGGCCGTGGAAAAGATCAGGATCAGGATACCTGTCGTATGTGCACTCATGCCATTCCTTCCTTCGTCTGGTTTATTTGCCCGTCACATCCTGAAGCATCTTTTCCCATAAAGACCAGATATGTTCCGGTTCATAGTCGTCTTTCACTTTCTGCGCTTCCCGCCCCATGCGGCGGCGCAGGGAGCAAAACGCCTGAAACGAAACGGGAATCCCCTTTCCTCGTTTCAAATCCCCCGATATGCTCTTCTTAGATGATTATTATATCACAAAAACAAGGAAGCCGGGACCTCTTGCGAGGTTCCGGCTTGTGATTTCACTACATCTTATGGATTTGTTTACCCGATGGTCCGGAATGCGAAGATGCAGATGAAGAGCACCGTCAGGATGATCATGATGGTATCGGCGATGCTGGTCCGGTAGTTATCGGGACTGTAGCGTTTCTTTTGACGGAACGGGCGCGCATCCATCAGTTTCATCGGGTTGGCGCACAGTTCCATGAACTGGTTGGTGCCGACGCCCCAGGCATGACCCAGGCTGCGGCAGAGGCCGAAGCACAGGTTGCTGATGCCGGACCACAGCCACTTCAGCGGACGGCGGTAGAACCAGTCCGTATCCAGCGACAGGGCCGTATGGGGTTCCATGCGCGGCAGGAACATGAGGAACGGAATGACGGCCATGAAGGCCATCTGCAGCATCTGCATGACGTGCGGCATCGTATACGGAACGTATTCGACGGGCCCGAACGGCAGGTACTGGTACAGCAGCTGCGGGAAGCAGCCGATGACGGTGCAGCACACCGCACCCATGATCATGCCGACCTTCATGTTGGTCGGAACGGGCCGTACTTCCGGTGCTTCCCCTTTGTCCGGAGCCAGGAAGATGAAGTACATCATCTTGAAGCAGATGGACAATAAAGTACCGACGCTGGCGAGTTCAAGCAGCGTGGCCGTCATGGCGTAACCGGCCTGGCCGGCTGCGGCGATGGTCATGGTCTTGGACACGAAGCCGTTGAACAGGGGGATGCCCGAGATGGAGAAGGCCCCGATGACGAAGCAGATGAACGCGGTGGGATACCGCTTGGCCATGCCGCCCAGCTGGTTGATGCGCCGTACGCCCGTCGCGTAGATGATGGCGTTGCAGCACATGAAGAGCAGCGATTTGAAGAGGATATCGCAGAAGGCATGGGCCGTGGCGCCGTTCATACTCATGACGGTGCCGATGCCGGCGCCGGCCACCATGTAGCCGACCTGGCTGACGATATGGTAACTGAGCAGGCGCAGCATGTCGTTTTCCATGACGGCGTAGAGGGCGCCGTACAGGGCCATGAGCACGCCGGCCGCAATGAGCAGTTCCGTGCCGCCGAAGATACGCAGCATGGCGTAGACGGCGACTTTCGTCGTGTAGGAGCTCATGAAGACGCTGCCCGTGATGGTCGCTGCCGGGTAGGCATCGACGATCCATGCGTGCAGGGGCACCATGGCGACGTTGATGGCCACGCCGGTGAGGATCAGCCAGAAGGCTGCGTCATGCGGTCCGTTGACGAGGTTCTGTACCAGGTACTGGCCCTGGGACAGTTTCAGGATGACGCCGAAGAGGATGCAGTTGCCGCTCAGCGTATGCATCAGAATGTAACGCGTACCGGCACCGCGGCTCGTGGGGCGCGGGTCGTTCCAGACGAGGAACAGGCTCGTGGCGGCCATCAGTTCCCAGAAGAACAGGAAGGTGATCCAGTCATGGGCGAAGGTGCAGCAGATGGAAGCACCCACGTAACCCATGCTGCAGATGGCCTCCAAGGGGCTCTTGTTGTGGCAGCTGAAGACGCCGCCGATGCAGCCCATGATACAGAAAATCAGGCCGAAGACCCAGCTGAGTTTGTCGACATACATGTAATGGCTGGTCCAGTCCTGCAGGAACGTGAAGTTCTGCTCCAGACCCAGCGGCAGGTTGAAGATGGCCGCCAGGGCCAGGAAGGGACCGCAGGCCAGAATCATTTTACGGAGTTTTTCCGAGCCGACGCAGGCGAACAGACCGACCAGGAAGAAGATGAACCCAGGATGGAAGTTTTCAAACATCTTTGTCGTCATCTCCTTTCTGATAGTAGTCTTCGTCGCGCTGCAGGAGCGGCGTCATGATGATCTTGGCCAGGATGATGAGGATCCAGCAGCCGATAAACCCGAAGATCAGGATCATGAAAGGTCGTTCCAGCCATTCCTCCACGTGGCCGCTGTAAGCGCCCGACGCGTAGGCGATGGCGAAACAGATCAAGGCGATGACGAAGGCCAGGCCGATGACTTTACGACGCTTTTTGCCGTCGTTGACAAGATCAAACATCACCAGCCACCTCCCCATCCGGCGCAAACGGCGTCGGCCGTCACGGTTGCCAGCTTATAGAAGTCCGGCGGGAAGATTTCGGGGTCGCAGCCCAGTACGATGGCCAGGACCGCGGTGAAGCAGATAGGGATCAGCATGGAGTAGCTGATGGAGCCGTAATGCCGCGGGTCTTCCTTCGGTTCAGGCTTGAAGAAGGCCATGCGGACGACCGGCATCAGGTACCCGATGGCCAGCAGGGCCGATGCGACCCAGACGGCGACAAACAGCGGTTTGCCGGCCTGGATGGCGCCCATGGCCAGGTTCCATTTACTGATGAAGCCGATCAGGAACGGCGTACCGGCGATGCCCAGGGATGCGATGGCGAAACAGCCCATCGTCACGGGCATGCGGCGGCCGATGCCGTCCATCTCGCTGATTTCGTGCAGGTGCGTGCGGACGATGATGACACCGGCGCACATAAAGAGGGTGATCTTCATCACGGCGTGGGCTACCAGATGGAGGTAGGCGCCTTTGATGGCCAGCGGGGTCAGGAGCGAGGCACCGAGGACGATGTAGCTCAACTGGCCGATGGTCGAGAAGGCAAGACGGCGTTTCAGGTTGTCCTGCTTGAGGGCGATGAAGGAACTCATGAGGATGGTTGCCGCGGCGAGCCAGGCCAGGACATCGGCCGTTCCCAGTTCACTCAGCAGCTTCGGTCCGAAGACGAAGCAGATGACGCGGAGGACGGCGAAGGCGCCGGTCTTGACGACGGCTACGGCGTGCAGCAGGGCGCTGACAGGGGTCGGCGCCACCATGGCGGCGGGCAGCCAGCCATGCAGCGGCATGACGGCGGCCTTGACGCTGCCGGCCATGATCATGAGGATGAAGAGCAGCTGCAGCACCCAGATGGGGGCCATGCTGGAATCGAGGAAACCGCCGGCCTTGAAGTCCATGGTACCGCTGATGCAGTACACACCGACGGTGCCTGCCAGGAAGAGCTGGCCGGAGACCAGGGTGTAGGCCAGGTATTTGCGGCTGGCGTCCAGGGCTTCTTCGTCCCGTTCGTGCAGTACGAGCGGATAGGAGAAGATGGTCAGGATTTCGTAGAACACGAAGAAGGTCAGCAGGTTGCTGGCGAGGGAAACGCCCACGGTCGCGCCCAGGCAGACGGCGAAGGACGCGAAGTAACCGGTCTGTTCCGCTTCGTGGTTATTCCGCATATAGCCGATGGAATAGAAGTTGATGGGGATCCACAGCAGGGACGACAGGCAGGCGAAGATCATGCCCGCCGTATCGGTGCGCAGTGTGAGTCCGACCGTATCGGTCAGCTGGAACAAGGTCCACTGGTACACATTGCCGTTCAGCACGCCGCCGACCATACTGATGATCAGGCCGAACATGAGGAACGAGGCAACGGTGCTCCACGTTTCGCGGATATTGGGATGCTTGCGGCTGCACGACACGAGCAGCGCCGCCAGGAACGCGGTCCCGACAGCAAGGAAAGGTCTCGGATCATTCACTATCATCTCAGGAACACCTCCGGTAACCCTAGTTTAAGCACTCCTACCACGATGTCGTAGCTGTAGATGCCGAGCACCAGGATGCCCAGGCCCGTAATGCCGATCGGCAGTACCATGCTCATGGGCAGGCCGAACTTCGTGGCCGGTTTGTGGAGTTCCGTCAGGGACGCTTCGCGCTGGACGAACATCTGCTCAATGATGCGGAAGTAGTAAATCGCGTTCAGCAGCGAACTGATGACGAGGATGGCGATAAAGATGTACTCTTTGCCTTCGTAGGCGCCGAGCATCAGGTACCACTTGGAGAAGAATCCGCAGGTGGGCGGGATGCCGACCATGGACAGGACGGCAAAGCACAGCGCCACGGAGGAAACGGTCATCTTTTTGTTCAGGCCGCCCAGGCGGTACAGGTTGACTTCGCCGAACCGGTAGGAGATGCCGCCTACCACAAGGAACAGGCAGCTCTTCATGAAGGCGTGGTTGATGAGGTGCAGTACAGCACCGATGAAGCCGTACATGTTGCCCATGGCCATGCCGACGGCGATGTAGCCGAGCTGGGCCACGGAAGAGTACGCGAGCATGCGGCGGAAGTCGTACTGGGCCAGGGCCATGACGGACCCGATGAGGATACCGCCGATACCCATGATGCCGAGCACGTCGAGCAGGGCCGACATGACAGGACTGGTGACACCGAAGATGTAGAAGAAGAAACGCAGCATGGCGTAAGCCGGTACTTTGGACATGCAGCCCGAAATGAGGCCCGCGGCGCCGGGATGGGCGTAGGTGTAGGCGTCAGGCTGCCAGCCGTGCAGCGGGAACAGGGCCATCTTGATGCCGAAGGCGATCAGGAAGCACGCCACGGCGAATGCGAAGAGCGGCGTGTGCACGAACGGCTGGATGCGGACGCTGATGTCCGCCATGTTCAGGGAACCGGTCATGCTGTAGACATAACCGATGCCGATCAGATATAACGACGCGGCAATCGTTCCGACGAGCAGATAGCGGAACGCCGCAATCATGGACTTTTTCCCGCCCAGGGCGATGAGGCCGTAACCGGACAGGGACATGATTTCGAGATACACGTACATGTTGAACACGTCGCCCGTGACCACCATGCCGCAAAGGCCGACGGTCAGAAGGCCGTACAACGTGTAGTAACCGCCGTAGTGCAGCCAGTCCTCGTTGACGAGGAACGGCTTGCCGTAGAAGCTGATGACCAGCGAAAGGAAGGTGATCATGCACAACACGGCCGCATTGAGGGGATCCACGGCGAACTCAATGCCGATAGGGGGCTCCCAGTTGCCCATCCAATAGTGCAGATTGTGGCTGCCGCTGTTGAGTACCTGGTACATCGTGGAGAGCGATGCCACGAACGAACCGGCGATGGCGGCCTGCACAATCCAGGCGCCCAGCTTGCGGTTCAGACGGCTGAAGCACAGGCACAGCAGGGACGCTGTCAGGGGCAGCAGCACGATGAACACGGGAGCATGCGTACTAATGCTCATTTGCTAGCCCTCCTTAGTACCTCCGGCTCCTCCACGGATCCATAGCTTTCCTTGATCCGCATCAGCAGGGCGATTGCCACGCCGCTGGTACCCATGCTGACTACGATGGCCGTCAGCATCAGGGCGTGCGGGAGGGGGTTGATGTAGGAGGCAGGATCCACATTGCCCGGAACCAGGATAGGGATCATGCCGCCTTCCTTCTGCGCGAAGCAGAGGTAGAAGAAGATGACGGCGACCTGCATGACGTTCATCGCCATCAGTTTCTTGAAATAGTTCTTGCTCAGGACCATACCGTAGACACCCAGGAAAAAGAGGATCATGACGAGGGTGTAGATGCCGCGGCGGGCCAGAAACTCATTCAACGCTTCCATCGTCTTCACTCCTTTTCACCAGTGCATCCATGATGTTCAGGATGGTCATCATGACGCAGATCGTTACGCCGGTTTCAATCATCAGGATGCCCAGGGCGTGCAGCTCGTTCGCATGTTCCGCCGTAAACGGCAGGAAGCTGTAATCGAGGAACTTGCCGCCGCCGAACAGGGTCAGCCAGCCGGCCAGGGCGTAGATGAACGTGCCGAAGCCCGCCAGGGCCAGGCTGTTCTTCGCCTTGATGTTAAACAGGATCGAATCTTCCCCGAGGATCAGCCGCGCCAGGACGATACCGAAGCCCATGACGACGCCGGCCTGGAAGCCGCCGCCGGGGCTCGATTCGCCGAGCAGCAGTACGTACACGGCGTAGACCACGGAGAACGGGACCAGCATCCGGAAGGCGATGTTCAGGATGATGCCCCCGAAAGGATCTTTCATCATTCGTAATCATCCTCCTTCTCCGGACGGCGTCCCATCGTCGATTTGCTCAGGATCAGCGTCGCCGTCAATCCTGACAGGAACATGACCGTCGTTTCCCACATGGTATCGAAACCTCTGTAGTCGGCCAGGGTACCCGTTACGATGTTCGGGGAACCCGTATCGACCTCACTCTGGGCGATATAGACCGGTGTAATATGCTGGTTCGGTACGGAATAGGGACTGCCGATGACGGGCAGATAGGTCACGCTGCTGCAGAACAGGCCCGTCAGCAGCGCCAGTACAGTGATAACAAAGCCTCGCATTACTTACACCACCTATCGATTTTCTTCAACGAGATGACATAGAAGATGGTAGATACGGTGCCTACCACGACTTCCGTAAAGGCCACGTCCGGCGAGCCCATCATCAGATACAGCAGAACGGCACAGAAGCTGAAAGCGCTGTAAATGTAGACGGCGCTCAGGATGTCGCGGCAGTAGATGATGCTGGCCGTAATGAAGATCAGGAAGACGAGGAGCACTGCTTCAATCGTATATATCTGCATTAGTTCTCCTCCTCCCCGGCCTTTTTCTCAAATTCCTCCACTTCGTCCGCGTGCTTCAGCGTCCAGACCGGGTGGCCCGTCTTATAGGCTGCCTTGGAGAGGATGTGCGACCCGATGGGGTTGCCAAGGAACACGAAGAGGAAGATGACGATGATCTTGAACGATGCATCGGTGAAACCGTTGTAAATCGCCAGACCCAGGAAGACCAGCGCCGTTCCCAGGGTCTCGCTGTTGCCCGAAGCATGCACCCGGCTGTAAAAATCAGGCAGGCGCAGCATGCCGATGGCGGAACCGACGAGGAAGATCAGACCCAGGCCCATCAGCACGAAGGCGATGAATTCCCGCACAGGGATGCCGAAAATCATAATTTCTTCCCTCCCAGATATTTCGCCAGGATTACCGAGCCGAGGCAGCCCATCATGGCGTATGCCAGCGCCAGGTCGACATACATGCCGGGCTGTCCGTCCAGGAATCCGTAAATCACGATCAGCAGGATCGTATCCGCCGTGATGACGCCCAGTCCATTCATGCGGTCAAAGATCGTGGGGCCGCGGAAGAGCCGCTGCAGCATCAAAAAGATGGTCAGCAGCAGGACTGCCGTGAGGATCAGCAAAAAAGTATGCATCAATAATCCCTCCCCATCTTTTCAAAGGTGAAGTCCTGGCCCAGCAGCCAGGCAATTTTACCGGGCATGCCGGAAGGGTCTTCCAGGCCCGCGGCGGCGCCGTCCGTCAGGGCATGGACTTCGAAGACGCCCTCGGGCGTCACGTTCATGGTGACCGTGCCGGGCGTCAGGGTGATGGAGTTGGCCAGGATGACCTTCGCCATCGGATTGTCCGCCGTGTAGCGGAAGCGCACGACGCACGGGTTGATCTTCAGTTCCGGACGCACCGTCGCCTTGATGACGTCGATGTTCGCCAGGATCAACTGCCACATGAGCCAGAAGAAATAGTAAATCAGTTTGAAGGGATTGATCCCGAAAATGAAGTACTTTTTCGTTCCGGCCAGGTTGCTCACGAGGAGCAGCGGGTAGCAAACCCAGGAAGCGATGACGGATGTCAGGACGCCATAGGTGATGAACTTGATTTGGGTGTTCCCGGACAAGAGCATCCAGAACGCGAACAGCAGCACAGCCATGCAGACCATGTGGACGATCGGCGCGCCTACGATGCTTTTGTCACGCAATACGCTTGAGTTTGTCACTTGAACCACCTTTCTTTATAATATTTTTTATATATATTTTTTGATTATATATAAAGGACTTTTTCAGTACGCCGGGGAGCTTATAATTGCTGAATATACGTTCTATTCACTTCCCTTATATGCCGATATTTGGTGGGAACCACCGCAAACCCGCATGAAATGCGGCATTTCGGCAAATAAAAAAACTCCCGGTCCGAAAAAAGGCAAGCCTTGCCCAATTTCGCTCTGGGAGTATTCGACAATAGCAGGGGTTTTTCCTGCAAAATATGG
Organism: uncultured Selenomonadales bacterium; assembly: GCA_900315805.1. GTDB lineage: Bacteria > Bacillota > Negativicutes > Acidaminococcales > Acidaminococcaceae > Succiniclasticum. The sequence goes on along the minus strand of ONAN01000002.1, from coordinate 59,293 downwards.
CGATTTCGTGAACTTTTTTATCCCTGCGCCGTGATGCCGCCGTCCACGGGAATCACGGCCCCGGTCATGAAGGAATTGGCCGGTGAGGCGACGGACGCGATGACATGGGCCACTTCGTCCGCCGTGGCGATGCGTGCCAGCGGATAAGCCCGCGCCAGGTCGTCCTTCGTGTAGCTGCCGCCGGCCGCCTCGATCTGCCGGTCCAGCAGCGGCGTGTCCACGTCGCCCGGGCAGACGCAGTTGACCCGGATCTGGGGTGCCAAATCGAGGGCCAGGGCCTTCGTCAGGGCCACCAGGGCCCCTTTGGAGGCACAGTAGGCGGCGCAGCCCGTGTTGCCGGCGATGCCCGCGTCCGAAGAAATGTTGACGATGCAGGAGCCGTCGTGCATCAGGGGACGGCACGCCTGGGTCAGGAAAAACGCCCCTTTCACATTCGTGTCCATGATGTCCCCGTACAGCTCGGGCGTCGTGTCTTCCAGGGAAGCTTCCCGATAGACGCCGGCACAGTTGACCAGGATATCCACCTGCGGTGCGTAGGCCTGGATCACGGCCGCCGCGAACCGGCAGGCTTCGGGGTCCCGCACATCGCAGCGGACGAACAGGGCGCCCGGCCGTTCCTGTTCCGCAGCCGGCGCGCCGCCGGGCAGCTCCTGCAGGGCCGCCATGCCGCGGTCCGTCGAGCGTCCCAGCAAAAAGACCATGGCGCCGTCCTCGCGGAAGCGTTTCGCCGCCGCCAGGCCGATGCCGCTCGTGCCGCCCGACAGGACGACGATTTTTCCTTTACAACCGTACTCCATGGCAATCCCCTTCCCCATTCGTTTCGGCTGCGACTGCCGCCCGTCCGGTTTGCGGTCCGGACGGACCGTTACATCGCACCGTCCAGCGGCTCCGGCGCGGGCAGGCTCAGAATGATCGTGGTGCCCTTGCCGTACTCGCTCATGACGTTGCAGACGATGTTATGCCGTTCGCAGATGCTGCGGGCGATGGTCAGGCCCAGGCCCGAGCCGCTCTTGTTCTGCGCGTCCCACGTGTGGTAGAAACGCTCGAAGATATGGTCCAGGTCCTCCGGCCGGATGCCCGTCCCGTGGTCCGTGATGCGCAGCACGCGATCCTTGAGGGAGACCTCGATGGAACCGCCTTCCCGGGAGAACTTGATGGCGTTGTCCAGGAAGATGAGCAGCATCTGGTTCAGCCGGCCGTAATCGCCGGTCAGTTTGTACATATCCGTGTCCAGGTCCGCCGACACCGTCACCTGCCTGCTGCGGGCGATATGGCGGCTGCTCCGCACGGCGTCGCGGATGACGCTGCAGAAGTTCAGCGGCTTCTTCTCGATGGAGAACTCCGGATTCTGGAGGCGCGTCAGCTCGAGCAGGTCATTGATGAGCCGCTGCTGGAAGAGCACCTCGTTGTACATGGTATCGTAATAATGCTCCACTTCGGCCGGGTCCGTCACGACCTTGTCGCGCAGGGCCTCCAGGCTGCCGCGCACCACCGTGACCGGCGTCCGCAGCTCGTGGGAAATGTTCGAGATGAAGATCTTGCGGCTCTTCTCCATCTGCTTCGTCTCGTTGTCGGCCTTTTCCAGCTTCGCCGCCATGCCGTCGATGGTCTGGGCCAGCTGGCCGATTTCGTCCTTCTGCGTGATATAGCTGCGCGCCTTGTAATTGCCCGACGCGATTTCCGACGCCACGGACTTCATGCGCCGCAGCGGGTCCGTGAACTTGAGGGACAGGGCCGCCGCGATGACGAAGGCCGTAATGATGGCCGCAATCAGGCAGAACGCGTAGATTTTCGCGATTTCGTGGAGCGACTGGTTCAGGCCGAACACGGGCTGCCGCAGCACCACGACGGCCTGGATGCCGCCGTCCGCGCCGTAGACCGGGGCCGTCACGTAGCTCGTCGTCTCCTCGATATGGCTGTCGTAGCCTTCGCGGATGACCGTTTCGCCTTTCAGCCCCCGGCGTATGATGTCCTGGTAGTCATGGGGCAATTCGGAGACGCTTTTGCGGGAGAACACGATGTTGGGGCTGCGGCGGATGCGGCTCATGCGCTGCTCCTGCCCCGACTGGATGGATTCCAGCTCCGAGTGCAGGCTGCGACCCATGCGGGCCGCCACGCGGCGCATATGTTCCATATCCTCCTTCGGAGGCGGCATATGGTTGCAGAACACCACCGTGCCGTCCCGGTAGGCGATCCAGATATCATCGTCCGTCACCTTGTTGACATTGCGCATGATGCGGGCCATTTCCGCCTCGTCATGCGACACGATGTCCTTTTCCCGCACAATGTCGGCCACGCTCAGGGCGCGGCGGTACATTTGCAGCTGCGTGCGTTCCACGTAGTTTTCTTCAAAGAAATGGTTGAAGGTCAGCGTCATGATTGCCGCCAGCACCAGGAGGGCCATGCCGAAATACTTCAGCAGGCGCATGCCGATGCGGTTGCTGTCAAAACGGCCCGCCAGCGTGCGGACCAGCCGGCTGTCCTTCAGGGCTCGGATTTTTTCCAGCATAGTTGACACCTTGCTTTCCTACGGCCTCAAATGCCGCCGGGCATAGGATGGTCCCGGCGCCAGGCCTTCTGCTCTTCCGGCGTCATGTTCTTCCACTGTTCCCGGAAAGCATCCATGCGGGCTTCGCGCCGCTTTTCACGCTCCAGATAGACCTTGCGCTCCTCTTTCGACATGGTCTTCAGCTTCTGCTTCACCAGGGCCGCGCGCTTCTTCTGGAAATAGGCATGGCGCTGCTCCTCCGTCATGCGGCTGACCTGCTCCCGTTCCTTTTCCCGGGCCTCCACCCGCTTCCGGTAGGCCTTCTGCTCCTCCGGCGTCATATTCTTCATGCGTTCCGCACGCACATGTTCCTGGAACGTCGTCATGGCCTGCCGCAGCTCCTCGTCGGACATGGTGTCCCACTGCTGCAGGATGCGGTTCCGTTCGTCCGCCAGCTTCTCCCGCTGGTCCAGGGTCAGTTTTCCCGGACGGGGCGCCTGCTTTTTGCCGTTCGCCTTGTCCTTGCTTCCGGCACCACTTGTCGTTCCATTTGCAGTATTGTCCGTCGTGTCATTTGCAGCAGACGGCTCGCGGAACCCCGGTTCACCCGGCCGCGGCAGATGCAGGTCCAGATAGGTGCGGTAGGCGATGATGCCCGCCTCGGCCCGCGGCAGTGCATCCGCCCCGGGCCATACGCCCGGCAGCAGCACGAACAGGCCGGCCACGGCCCCCGTCACGATGCCCGCCGTAATACCGCTGAGAACGCCCGCCGCCCCCGCGGCACGCCGTCCTCTTCCCCGTCTCCCCGGTTCCCTTCGTCCGGTTCCCTGGTTCTTCTGCAACGTATTCATAGCGTCTCCTGCAAATCACACTCTTTCAACGCTTTGAAAAAAAGCCCGGATTCAAAGAATCCGGGCCTTGCTGGCTATTCAGCGTTGATTATTTCTTGGATTTCTTAGCTTTTTTAGCGGGCTTCTTAGCGTTAACGGCATCCTTGAAAGCCTTGCCTGCCTTGAAAGCAGGAACGGTAGCTGCCGGAATCGTGATTTCTTTCTTGGTGCGAGGATTCTTGCCCTTGCGAGCAGCGCGCTGACGAGCTTCGAAGGTACCGAAACCGATCAGCTGTACTTTGCCCTTCTTGGCAACTTCAGCTACGATGGCGCCGGTCAGAGCTTTCAGAGCTTTTTCGACGTCTTTTTTGGACAGTTCAGCTTCTTTTGCAGCAACATCGATTAATTCCTTTTTGTTCATAGTGCAATCCTCCAAAAAAATTATTTAAGGCCCGGAAATGTAGCACTGGCCTTGCTTACGCTTATTATACAACCTTGTTTTCCGCTTTACAAGCGGGTTTTCAAGATTTTTTAGAAAAATTATTAAAAAAAAGCACGATTTCATGGGCTTTTTGTCAATTTTGTGTTTTCAAGGTATAATGAGAGTATGAAAAAATGCCCCGGATCAGAAAAACAAAGTACACCGGCGGCAGAGGAGATAACGTATTATGGCAAGGATTTTAATTGCGGATGACAATCTTCAAATCACGCAGGTATTGACCGAATACATCAAAAAAGAAGGTTGGCAGTGCTATGTCGCCCACGACGGCGAAGAGGCCCTGCAGCTCTTCTCCCGCTACGAAAAGGAAATCATCATGGTCTTCCTCGACGTGATGATGCCCAAGAAGGACGGTTTCGAGGTTTGCCGCGCCATCCGCGCCAAATCCATGGTCCCCATCATCATGATCACGGCCCGCGGCGAAGACGCCGACAAAATCCTCGGACTCGACACCGGCGCCGACGACTACATCGTCAAGCCCTTCAGCCCGGCCGAAGTCATGGCCCGCGCCCGCGCCATCCTGCGCCGCATCCCCCAGGAGGAAAAAGAGGACCGCACGGTGGAAATTTCCAACCTTTTCGTCGACATCGACAACTACCTGGTCCGCATCGACGGGAAAGAAGTCGCCCTCACGAAGCGCGAAAAGGAACTGCTGTGGCTCCTGGCCTCGAACCCGACGAAAGTCTTCTCCCGGGACAACCTGCTCGACAGCCTCTGGGGCTACGACTACTACGACGACAGCCGCACCGTCGATTCCCACATCAAGCGGCTCCGCGCCAAGCTGGAAGCGTATCCGCATCCGGGGTGGGCGATTAAGACCATCTGGGGTGTTGGATACCGGTTCGAGGTGACGGAGGCGTAAAGCCGGAAAAGATAACACGAGTCCCGCAACAGAATTTTCCTCACTACGTCGCGCAAGCGCTCCTATTGTTCGGAAAATTTGTTGCGGGACTTTCTTTATGTCCTGTTTCGGCTTTCACGCCAGCCTCGAAGCCGGTGAGCGCATGCGTGGCAGGAAAATCTTTGTCCCAAGGGGCTTACTCATCAGGTCCCAATCACGATTCCACCGCCGTGGTCATGGTCCCAGTCCCAACCCCAGCCCCAGCCGATGCCGATGCTGATGGGGATGCCGCCGCCGGAGCGTTCTTCCCGGGCGACGTCCTGTTCATCCACGACCTGGAATTTCAGTTTCTGGGTCTTCACATAGCCGCCGATTTCCGCTTCGGCGATGATGTCGACTTTGCCGCGGGATACGCCGAGCACGTGGCCCTTTTCGGAATCGACCTTGGCGATGCTTTCGTCGAGGCTGGTCAGGGTCAGTTTATAGGGCACGTTGCCGGGCACGCGGACAAAGACTTTGCCGGCGCCTTTGATGGGCACTTTCCGGTAGAGGTTGTAGATTTCGGTTTTCCCGACGAGGCTTTCCGTGGTGCCGTCGAGCAGTTCCACGCGGTTCCCGTCTTCGGGATACCGGCGGTAGACGCAGCTGCCGTCCTTGGCGACGAGGTAGTCGCCGACGGTTTCGTTCGTCCCTTTCCGGAAGGCCCGCACATGGCGGAAGAAATCGCCGGTCAGGTTCTTGTCCATGCGGTACGCGTAATCCTGGCCTGCTGCCAGGCCGGTCTTGGCGCTGTCCACGGCGGTCAGCCGGGCGACGGTCTCGTCCAGTTTCCGGCCTTCCGTGATATAGTATTCCGACATGGCCTGCTTTTTGACGGCCTGGCGGGCTTTCTGGGCTTCCGCGGCCGTGGTGACGCCTTCCTTGACGCTGGCCTCCGCAGCCTGCACGGACGGGGCGGCGGCCAGGGCGCCGGTTGTTACGATGGCTGCCAGCAGGAGACCGGCCAGCCACTTGTTTTTCCTGTTCTGCGATGGGAAGAACATGTCGCTCACCTCCAAAGATCCTTTCCACGGATTCGATTCACTATCACATTCACTTTATAGTATACCGCACAATTAAGGCAGATTCATGGCAGAGACTTCCGCCGCTTCAGCACCGCTTCCCGGCATTCACCGTTTCCAGTGCAGCACTTCCCAAGTCGCCCAGGCGGTCAGGCCGCCCGTAAAGTCGAGCAGGATATCGCCGATGGCGCCGTTGCGGGCGGGAACGGTGAGCTGCAGGTATTCGTCGAGGACGCCGGTCAGGAGGCTCAAAAAGAGGATGTAGCCGCGGGACGCGTTCCGGGAGTAACCGTTCACGGCGAACATCCGGCAGCAGAGCAGGGTCTGGACGAAGTACTCGAAGAAATGAGCCAGTTTGCGGAGCACGTGTTCCAGTACATCGACCGGCGGCAGGCCGGTGAAAATGGCACTGAGGCGTTCGGTGAGTTCGGCGAGGAGCCAGCTGGTCTGGTGCGACTGGGCGCCGGGCAGGCTGGAGTTATAGAAGATCAGGACCGTGAAGACGATGTACACGGCCGTCCATGTGAATTTACGCATGTTGGTTTCCTTTGCTTACCGGGACCGTTACAGGCCGCGCGTGAGGGCGTCCATCATCATCATGTTGCTGACCGTGCCGATGCCGCCGGGAACGGGGGTGTAGGCCCGGGATTTGGCATACGCGGCGGGGTCGATGTCCCCGCAGATACCCTGTTCCGTTACGTTGATGCCGACGTCGACGAGGACGGCGCCGGGCCGGACCATGTCCGCTTTGACGAAGCGGGCTTTGCCCATGGCGGCGACGATGATGTCGGCGTCCTGCAGGATGGCGGGCAGGTCTGCCGTGTGGGAGTGGCAGATGGTGACGGTGCAGTTTTCCTGCAGCAGGAGCAGGGCGGCGGGTTTGCCGACGACGTTGCTGCGGCCGAGGACGACGGCCTTTTTCCCGTCCATGGCGATGCCGTAGTGCTTGAGGGTGGCGAGGCAGGCGCGGGGCGTGCAGGCGGCGCGGCGGCCGTCGCCCATGAGCAGGGCGCCCATGTTGACGGGGTTCAGGCAGTCCATGTCCTTGGCGGGCGCGAGGGCTGCGCCGACGGCCTGGCTGTCGATGTGACGGGGCATGGGCATCATGGGAAGGATGCCGGTGACGGACGCATCGTCATTCAATTTGCCGATGGCGGCCAGGACATCGTCCGTCGATGCTGTTTCCGGCAATTCGACGCAGCGGTGGGCGGCGCCGATGCTTTCGGTCGTCTTCAGGAGACGGTTGCGGTAGACGAACGAGGCCGGGTCGTGACCGACGGTGACGATGGCGAGGGTCACGGTGATGCCTTTTTGTTTCGCGGCCGCGACTTTGGCGGCGATCTGCGCCCGGTACGCGTCGGCGACCGGTTTTCCTGCCATGCGGATGGGTTCCACTGAAATACCTCCTTACGGAAAAACGGGTGAAGCACGAAAGGCGGCCTCACCCGTGATTTTTACTTCTCAGAACAGACCGGTGATCTTTCCGTCATCGGTCACGTCGATGTTTTCGGCAGCCGGATGTCTGGGCAGGCCGGGCATCGTCAGGATGCTGCCTGTGTAGACGACCACGAAGCCCGCGCCGGCGCTGACTTTGGCATCGCTGACGTGGAGCGTGAAGTCCGTGGGGGCGCCTTTGAGGTTCGGATTGTCGGACAGGGAGTTCTGCGTTTTGGCCATGCAGACGGGCATGTTGCCGTAGCCTTCCTTTTCGTACTGGTCGAGCATCTGCTCCGCCTTCTTTTCGAACTGGACTTTGCCGGCGCCGTAGATTTCCTTGGCGATGGTTTCCACTTTCTGCTTCAGGGGCATGTCGAGCGGATAAATCGGTGCGAAGTGGCTGGTGCCGCCTTCGGCCAGTTTGACGACTTCCTTGGCCAGTGCCACGCCGCCTTCGCCGCCTTTGGCGAAGACATCGCTGAGGGCGACTTCGACGCCCATGCCCTGGCAGTAGTCATAGACGGCCTGCAGTTCTTCTTTGGTGTCCTGGGCGAAGATGTTGATGGCCACCACGGCCGGAACCCCGAATTTGAAGACGTTCTCGATGTGTTTGCCCAGGTTGCAGAGGCCTGCCTGGACGGCGGCCACGTTGGGTTCCTTCAGCTGGTCTTTCGGCACGCCGCCGTGCATCTTGAGGGCACGGACCGTGGCGACGATGACGCAGGCGTCCGGATGAAGGCCGGCGAAGCGGCTCTTGATGTCGAAGAATTTTTCCGCGCCCAGGTCGGCACCGAAGCCTGCCTCCGTGATGGTGTAATCGGCGAGGCGGAGGGCTGCCTGCGTGGCCATGACGCTGTTGCAGCCGTGGGCGATGTTGGCGAAGGGGCCGCCGTGTACGAGGGCCGGAACGTGTTCCAGGGTCTGGACCAGGTTCGGCTTGATGGCGTCCTTGAGCAGGGCCGCCATGGCGCCTGCGGCGTGGACATCGTCGGCCGTGACGGGCTTGCCGTCGTAGGTGTAGGCCACGACGATGCGTTTCAGCCGTTCCTTGAGGTCATGGAGGCTCGTGCACAGGCACAGGATAGCCATGACTTCGGAAGCGACGGTGATGTCGAAGCCGTCTTCGCGGGGCACGCCCGAGGCTTTGCCGCCGAGGCCGGAAATGATGTGCCGCAGCTGGCGGTCGTTCATGTCGACGACGCGTTTCCAGACGACGCGGCGCGGGTCGATGTTCAGGGGATTCCCCTGCTGGATGGAGTTGTCGGTCATGGCCGCGAGCAGCATATGGGCCGACGTGATGGCGTGGAAATCGCCGGTAAAGTGCAGGTTGATGTCTTCCATGGGGACGACCTGGGAGTAGCCGCCGCCTGCAGCGCCGCCTTTGACGCCGAAGCAGGGTCCCAGGGAAGGTTCGCGCAGGGCGACGATGGCCTTCTTACCGATTTTGGCGAGGCCCTGGGCCAGGCCGACGGTGGTCGTGGATTTGCCTTCGCCGGCGGGGGTCGGCGTAATGGCCGTCACCAGGACCAGTTTGCCCGGTTTCCGCTGACTGATTTTGTCGAGCAGGCCGTAGGACAATTTGGCCTTGTACTGCCCGTACATTTCGAGTTCATCCGGCGCGATGCCCAGTTTGGCCGCGATATCCGTAATGGGAAGCATGTTGCACTGCTGCGCGATTTCGATGTCCGTAAGCATGGTGATCCTCCATCTCTCCTTGTTACCTTATCTTTTCCGGGAACAGGAACCGGTCCTGTTTTTCCCTATTATAGCAATATTTACGGTTCGTTGCTAGCGGAACCAGACTTCCACTTTCGAGCCCGGTTTGACGGCGGTGCCGGCCGCCGGTTTCTGCTCGTACGCCGCGCCGCTGCCGTAGGGTTCCAGGGTCAGCTGGCCCGTGGCCAGGATTTTGGCGATGGTGCGGGCGTCGAGGCCCTTGAATTCCGGCAGGATCCAATTTCCGTCCCGCGGCATGAGGGAAGGCAGGTCCCTGTCACGGTTCGCGCCGCCTTCAAAGGAAGGCAGGCCTTCGCTGCTCGACGGCTGGATGCCCTTGGCGACCAGGATCTGCTGCAGCGTGTCGCGGAAGATAGGGGCCGAAACCTGGGAGCCGTAGAAGGCGCCCCGCGGGTTGTCGAGGACGACGAGCATGGCGTACTGCGGCTTGTCCGCCGGCACAAAGCCGACGAAGGACGCGATGTACTGGCCCGCGGCGTAGCCGCCGTATTCGGAAATTTTCTGGGCCGTGCCGGTCTTGCCGGCGATGCGGTAGCCCTTGATGCGGGCGGTCTTGCCGCCGCCCTCGCTGACTACCTTTTCCATCATGCCGCGCATCTGGGAAGCCACTTCGGGCGTGATGACGTTGCGCACGACCTTCTTTTCGCCCTTGCGGATGACTTCGCCGTTGGGCGCGACGATGCGGTCGATGATATAGGGCTGCAGCAGTTCGCCGCCGTTGGCGATGGCGCAGATGGCGCGCAGCTCCTGCAGGGGCGTCACGGCGATGCCCTGGCCGATGGCGAAGGTGGCGATATCCGGCTTGTACATGTCTTTCGGATTGTACAGGATGCCGTCTTCCTCACTGGGCAGCTCGATGCCCGTCGCCTTGCCGAAGCCGAACTTTTTGGCCCAGTCGATTTCGCGCTGGGCGCCGAGCTTCATGCCGACCTGGACCATGCCCGTGTTGATGGAATATTTGATGACATCTTCGAAGGGTACGGTGCCCATGCCCGTGCCGTCCCAGTTCTGGATGACGCGGTCGGCGATCTGGATGCGGCCGCCGTCGTAAATAGGCGTCGTCGGGGTGATGATGCCTTCCGACAGGCCCATGCAGCCGACGATGGGCTTGAAGACCGAGCCCGGTTCGTAAATCATGGAGATGGCCCGGTTCAGCCAGTTCTTCGCCGGGAATTTGCCGAAGTTGTTCGGGTCGAAGGTGGGACGGCTGCCCATGGCCAGCACGGCCCCCGTGTGGGGATCCATGATGATGATGGCGGCGCCCTGCGCGTGGGTGCGCTTCATGGCGTCATCCAGCGCGTCTTCGATGACGAACTGCATCTTGCTGTCGATGGTCAGGTAGACCGTTGCCACCATGGGCTTTTCCTTCGTATCGGAAGGATCGCCCTCGCCGCCGGCCAGGGTGCGTCCCATGGCGTCGACGCGCTTCACCTGGCGGGTTTCAGCGCCTTTCAGGACGCTGTCGAGGGCCAGTTCCAGGCCCGACAGGCCGCTGTCATCCGTGCCGACGAAGCCCAGGACCTGGGCGGCCATGGATTTCTTGGTATAATAGCGTTTGCTTTCTTCGATGAAATGCAGGCCCGGCAGGTCGTTTTCCTTGATGACCTGTTTGACCGCTTCGTATTCCGGCGGTTCGAGCATGCGCTTGATCCACAGGAACTGCCCTTTCAGCTTGAAGTCGCTGTAGAGCTCGTCCTGCTTCATTTTGAGGACCGGCGCCAGTTTTTCCGCGGCCACTTTCGCCGTGTCGCGGACCTCTTTCTTCCCCTTGAGGGCCGCCGGTGTTTCGTTCATTTCCTTGGGGTTGACGTAAAGGGAATGGACCATGATGCTGACGGCCAGCTCTTCCCCGTTGCGGTCCACAATGCGGCCGCGGGGCGTGTTGCGGCGGATGCTGTTCGTCATCTGGTCTTCCGTGATCCGGGCCCATTTCGCCCCCTGGAGGACCTGCAACAGGAAAAGGCGCCCCACCACGACGAGGATGAGGACCAGGGTCAGGAGATAAAAGATATGATACCGTCTGCGGGCATCGGAGAACCGGAATTTAGGTCGTTTCATCTGCGCCGCCTCCCGTCTTCACTGCGGTGTACCACGCGCAGTCCTTTCCGGTCTTCCGGAGGCAGGCCGGCGGCCAGGCGTTCTTCCCGGATCTCCCGCGCCGCTTCGAGGCGGTAGACCGAGAGGATGAGGCCGATACAGAAAAAGTTGATGACCAGCGATGTCCCGCCGTAGCTGATGAACATGAGGGGCACGCCGATGACCGGCAGAAGGCCCGTCACCATGGCCATGTTCGCCACGGACTGCCCGATGATCAAAAAAGAGCAGCCGCAGGTCAGGAGGAAGCCCTTCCGGTCCTTGGTGCGGATGGCGACGCGGTAGAACGCGTAGGCCAGCAGGGTGAACAGGGCGATGAGCAGCAGGGCGCCCAAAAAGCCCCATTCCTGGCAGAACACGGCGAAGGCGAAGTCCGTATGGGCTTCGGGCAGGTAGAAGAACTTGCTGCTGCCCTGCCCCCAGTGCATGCCGAACAGGCCGCCGGAACCGATGGCCAGCTTGGCCTGCACCATCTGGTAGCCGGCGCCCTGGGGATCGATGAAGGGATTCAGCCAGACTTTGAGGCGGTTCAGGCGGTACGGCGCCAGGACCGCGATGCCGGCGGCACCGGCGAGTCCGACGATGGCAATGCCCCAGATCTGCTGTTTCGGGATGCCGGCGATGATATACATGTAGAGCATGAGGCCCACGATGATGGCCGCCGTGCCCATATCGGGCTGGATCAGGACCAGGCCGCCCGCAATGAGCGCAAAGGCCAGGGGCGCCGCCTTGGGCCACTGCAGCAGGGACACCCGTTGTCCGCGCCGCAGGTATTCCCCCAGGATACCGGCGGCAATCAGGATGGCCACCACTTTGGCCAGTTCCGAAGGCTGGAAGGAGACAGGGCCGGCGCCGAGCCAGCGGCGGGAGCCGTTGACGACGCGGCCTGCCACTTTGACCAGCAGCAGGAGCACAATGGTGCCCGTGCCGCTCAGCTTCAGGAAGCGGGGCGACAGGAGCCGGTGATAGTCGAACTTGCTGCCGACGAGGAGCATGCAAAGAAAACCCACCACGGAGTAAATGACATAGCGGAGGGTAAAGAAATACTGGCTGCCCGTCATCATCTCGGACCGGGCGTAGCTGGCGCTCAGGTCGTTGCCCAGGCCGAAGCCCAGCAGCAGCACGACGCAGATGATGATGGCCTGCCGTACATTTTCAAAAATCAGGAATTTGTCACGCATGATCCGTCAGTCCTTGGGAACTTCCGGCCGGATGTTGCGGGGCGGCCGGGTCACGACATCTTTCCCCGAATCGGCCGTGAAAACGGCATAGCAGTAGTTGATAGGCGTACCGCGGCCGCTGAATTTCATTTCGTACTCGGTCTGCACCTCGTTGCGGAAGGCGCTGTGGTGCAGGTCGTAGGACAGTTCGCGGATTTCCATGCCGAAAAGGCGGAACTGTTCCACGGAAAAGTCAAAGAGGGGGCGGTTGTCCGTCTTGAAGAAGAGCTGCCCGCCGGGCCCCATCAGCTTAAAATACAGGGCCAGAAAGTTGACGTGGGTCAGGCGGCGCTTGGCATGGCGCGCCTTGGGCCAGGGGTCGCTGAAGTTGAGGTACAGCGTGCGGACTTCGCCCGTGGCGAACCAGTCGTCGAGTTTCGCCGCATCGCCGCAGAGCATCTTCATGTTCGTCAGGCCCTCGTCCTTCGCCTTTTTGGCCGGATAGTAGGCCACGCCGATCTGGCTTTCGATGCCGATGAACGCCTTTTCCGGATGGAGGGCCGCCATGCCCGTGATGAAGGCGCCCTTCCCGCAGCCGATCTCCATGCAGAGCTCCTTGCCGGGGAACAGGGACTGCCAGTGCCCTTTGAAGCGGTCCAGCCTGTCCAGATAGATGTATTCGTCCCGGACTTCCGGCAATGCCTCGTCGATCCAGGGTTTTCTACGTAAGCGCATGGGTATGGTCCTTTCGCTTATTTGCTTTCCTTTTTGCGGGTCTTCGCCGTCTTGGACGGACCCAGGTCGTATTTCTTCAGGTAGCGGTACAGCGTCACGCGGCTGACGTCGAGCATGGTGGCAAGCTTGGAGATGTTGCCACCCGCCGCCTTCCAGGCCGCGATGAAAGCTTCTTTATCGTATTTCCAGGATTTTTCCAGGGTCTTGTTGCCCGGCAGCTTGATGTTTTCGGCTTCGATGGTGCTGCCCGAGGTGTGGAAGAAGGCCTGTTCGATGACGCCCTGCAATTGCTTGATGTTGCCCGGCCAGCTGCATTCCGTCAGCATGTGGAGGGCCTGGGGCGTCAGGTGTTTGGCCGGCATATTGTGCTGGGCGGACATTTCGGCCAGGATATGGTTGGCCAGCACTTCGATATCCTTGACGCGTTCGCGCAGGGGCGGAATCCGCATCACCGTATCGATGACCAGTTCGTAGAGTTTGCGGCTGAACAGGCCCTTGTCGGCCAGGCGCTTCAGGTTCGAGTCGCAGGCCGCAATGACGCGGATGTTCAGCTTCTTGCGGGCGCCGTTCTCACCGGCAGGCAGGCCGTTCTGCAGGACATCGGCCAGTTTGTCGCCGAAATCCACGGGCAGTTTTTCCACTTCGTCCAGGAACAGGGTGCCGCCCATGGCCAGTTCCAGTTTGCCCGCCGTCGGCTGGTTGTCCCCGTCGACGCTGCCGAAGAATTCTTCCTGCAGGTCCGCCGCCGGGCCGTTGTAGCACTTGACGACGATGAGGGGCGCCGCGGCGCGGGACGAAGCCTGGTGGATGCCGTGGGCCAGGCGCTGTTTGCCCGTGCCCGGTTCGCCCTGCAGCAGGATGTTGTTGTCGCTGCGGGCCACGCGGGAGGCCTTATGCTGCAACGCCAGGAATTCCGCCGTCTCGCCGACCATGCTGTACAGGCTGTAGCGGGAGCTGTAGCCCGTCGCATGGGCGATGGTGGTCTTCAGGTCTTCGATGGACATGGAGAGCACCAGGGCGCTTTCCACCTCGTTCGCCACCTTCACGGGCAGGACGGTCGTAATGTCTTCGTACGTGCGGTCCTGGGTGATCCACGTGATTTCGCGGCGGTGCGTCGGCACGCCGTTCAACGCGCGCCGGATGGGGATATGCTCGTAATTCAGGAACATGTCGGAGAGCTTTTCCTTGCCTTCGAGGCGCTTGAGGCCATTCCCGTTGGCGTATTTGATGTTCTCGCCGCGGTCGAGCCAGTACACGCTGACCGGCAGCTCTTCCGTCATCATTTTGTAGATATTCCAGTATTCCAGCGTTTCCAGATGCTTCTCGATGGAATACTTCATGGTCAGAAGCAGGGATAACAGCAGGTCGTACGGCAGGTCTTCCTGGTCCACGGAGCAGAAGGACAGGATGTAGCGTAATTTTCCGTCCACGCAAATGGGCGCGCTGCAGGCGTCGCCGTTATGGCTCTCGCGGATCCACATTTCCGGTCCGAACATGAGGAACGGCACATTGTGTTCCCGGGCGATGGAAATGCTGCTCGTGCCGACATCTTCTTCGAGGACGCGCATGCCCACGATATCTTCAATGACCCGCTGGAAGAAAGGCATGGCATAGTTCTTGATGACATAGCCCTGGTCGTCGATGAGGAGCATGCTCAGGTTGTGCACGTTGAAGTTCTGCTTGCTCTGCTCGTACAGGCCGTCCACATAGCGCACGATGAACTCGTGCGTCTTCTGGTGTTCCTCAATCTGCTCGCGGCTCAGTTTGTGGATTTTCGGCATCGTCTCGTGGGGCAGGTGCATGGCGCGGCAGCGCTGCCACGACTCCGCCACCCAGGGATGGACATTGGGATCGACAATGCCGTCTTCCATGAACTTGTTGTAGTATGCGGCCAGTTTTTCCTTATTCCGCTTCTCACGAATCATTTCAACTTATCCCTCTTTCATCTGAATTTTCCGCTGGAATTCTGTATTCGGATTGGTTAATGGGTTGTTTGTATCTGCGGTTCCTTATTTGTGTTTCCCCAGGATGCGGCGGGCCGTGTAATACCGGGGAGACCAGTAGGAATCATTCATATCGCTCAACATGACGCCGTGGCTCGTGGCATTCCAGAACTTGCCGTTGCCGGCGTAGATGCCGTCGTGCGACGCGCCTTTGGCGTAGGTCGTGAAGAAGACCAGGTCGCCGGGCTGTAATTTCGCCCGGGGCACGAAGACGCCTTCTTTGGCCTGCGTGTCCGCCGTACGGGTCAGCTGGATGCCGTGTCTGGCGAAGACATACTGCACATAGCCGGAGCAGTCAAAACCGCTCGGCGACGTGCCGCCGAAGACATAGCGCGTGCCGCGGTACCGGGCCGCCGTCGCCAGGATGGCGCGGCTGTCGGCCGAACCGTATTCCTTGCCGTACTTTTTCTCCGCCGACTTGCGCTTCAGGCACTGGTACGTTTCCATATCCAGCTTGCCGTCGCGCCGCAGTCCTTCGCCATTTTCCTTTTTCTGGAACTTTTTCAGCGCCTTGCGCGTGGCCTTGGTGAAATCGCCGTTGGTGGTACCCGGATCATACCCCAGGTCCTCCAGATAGCTCTGGGCCATCTTCACCATCCAGGCGTGGTCGCCGACCTGATACAGGTCCTTGAGGACGGCCTTTTTTTGCTGCGGCTTGGCCTGCTGCTGCTTTTCCCACCGGACCGGACGGGCCGGTTTCGCGGCGGGTTTGGCAGCTGTGGTTGTGGGTTTGGCAGGCGTGGCCGCCGGTTTCGCGGGCGTAGCCGCGGGTTTTGCCGCCGTAGTTGCGGGCTTGGCGGGTGCAGCTGCGGGTTTGGATGCCGTGGCTGCAGGTTTGGCAACCGGAGTTGCGGGTTTTGCGGGTATAGCAGCAGGTTTCGCCGCCGTGGTTGCGGGCTTGGCGGTTGTAGCCGCCGGTTTCGCAACCGTAGTTGCGGGCTTGGCGGTTGTAGCCGCGGGTTTCGCAACAGGAGTTGCCGGCTTAGTCGGTGTAACCGCTGGTTTCGCGGTCGTAGTTGCCGGTTTGGCGGCCGTAGTCGCGGGTTTAGCAGGCGTGGCCGTCGTAGTTGCCGGCTTGGCGGTTGTAGCCGCGGGTTTGGCAACCGTAGTCGCCGGTTTCGCTTCCGCAACCGCCGGCTTTGTCTTCGTTACAGCCGGCTTAGCCGCCGTAGTTGCCGGTTTCGCCGGCGTTGTCTTCACCGACACGGGCTGGCGGGCCGGCGTGGGAGCGCTGGCGGGCTGCCGTTTCGGCGTACGCTGATGGGCCGTGATCACCGTGCCGTCGGCGCGATGAGGCGCGTTCCCCACGATGGGGGCCGCCTGGCCGGAACCGGGCCAGAAACCCAGTCCTGCCAATCCTGCCATCAGCAGCAGAGGAAGGAGTTTTTTCTGAATCATCGTCATCCCTCCGACATACCGTTTCAAGGGGTGCTTGAAACGCGTTGAACTGGCTTGAAGTCAGTATTCAGTCATTTGGAATCAACCGTAATTATAGACATCCCACGTCTTCAGCTTGTCGAGCTCCGCGGCCGCCATGGCCACTTCGCGGATCAGGCGCTCCTGGTCTTTCGGCAGGGTGCCGGCAAAGTTGACGTAGTTGGAAACGTGATTGCTGCGGAAGAGCGTGTGGCAGTCTTCCGGCAGATGGATATGCTCGAGCATGGTGTGCAGTTCGTGCATCAGGCCGCCCGGCGGCAGGGGATGGAATTCCCCGCGTTCGAACTGGTCTTTCAGTTCGCTGCCACGGTAGAGCATGAGGCACAGGGCGCTGAGCATGGTGGGCCGGATTTCGCTGATGGCTTTCGCCGTTGCCAGGGCATGGCGTTCGGAGCCTTCTTTGCCGGCAATGCCCAGGATCACCATGATGGACAGCTTCATGCCCGAGGCAATGACCCGCTGGCCTGCCTCGATGGACTGGGGGCCGTCCACGCCTTTGTTGACGGCTTTCAGGGTCTCGGAATCGCCGCTTTCCATGCCGTAGTAGAGCAGCTTCAGGCCGGCGTCGTAAAGTTGTTTCATTTCCTCCGGCGACTTGCGCAGGATATCTTTCGGTGCCGCGTAGGACGAAACGCGCTGCAGGTTCGGGAAGGCACGGTGCAGTGCTTCCAGGATGCCCAGCAGGCGGGGCGTGGCGAGGCACAGGGCGTCGCCGTCGGCCAGAAAGACCCGGCGCACGCCGTCTTTGTTATAGGTATAGGCCATGGCGATCTGCCGCGCGATTTCCTCGTTCGTGAGGACCTGGAACGGCACGCCGCGGTACATATTGCAATAGGTGCACTTGTTGTGGGCACACCCGCGCGTCACTCTCAGTATAAAACTGTTGGCTTCACTGGGCGGGCGGAATACAGGGGTATCGTAATCGTCAAAAAACATAGGGTTTCCTCCGTCGTTCAAAGTCATTGCAGACTGGAATTGGTGCAAAAGGGCGCACTGGCCCCTTGCTGTAAACTTTACACTTTTTATATGCGTCCGTGAGATAAAGCAACATATAAAACAGTTTTACGCTAATATTATAATACATTTTGGGCGGAATTGTAACATCTGCATCATATTTTCACAAATTCCCTGTAAAAATTCACAAATGGCACGGTCTGATGTGATAAGATATTTTTTATAAGAAAGGAAAATCTGTAATATGACATTGTCTACGTTACTTTTTCGAACACACAAACGTATCTATCTCGGCGTACTTGCGCTGTTCCTGCTCTTTGCCTGCCTGACGGCGGGCTGCGGCAAGCCGGCGAAGCAGACCGTGCGCCTGACCGGCAAGGTACAGCTCGTCCGGACCGAAGTCAAGGCACCGGCGGCCGGCAAAGTCCAGGGCCTGATCGTGGAAAAGGGCGAGCGCATCCGCAAAGGCGAGCCCTTATTCGGCATCGCGTCCGCGGACGGAAAAACGGATCCGGGGCCCAAGGCAAAGGAACTGGCGAAAGCCCAGGCGGAACTGCACCGCGCCCAGAGCGGCAACAGCGCCGCGGACCGGGCCGCTGCCGCAGCGGCCGTGCAGAGCGCCCTGGCCAGCCTGCAGGCCGCGAACAACAACTACCAGAAAATGAGCCGCCTCTACGGCATCGGCGGCGTTTCCAAGCGCCAGCTCGACATGGCGGCCCAGAACCAGGCCGCCGCGCAGAACAATCTGGCCGCCGCCCAGGCCCGGCTTGCCCAGGCCCAGTCGGCGCCGAAACAAGACCCGGCCGCCCTGCAGGAAAAGGTGGCCAAACTGAAGGAAGCCTACGAAGCCGAGGCCGAGCGCTCCGGCAACGAAGTCAAGGCGCCCTTCACGGGGCTCATCGACGCCGCAGCCCTCAAGAACGGCACCGCCGTCCAGGCAGGCCAGACCGTCCTGACCCTTACCGCCACGACGGAATGCTACATCCGCATTCCCCACAGCTCCAAGGACACGCGCCTCGAAGCGGGCCGCACGGTGACCCTGTCCGCGCCGGGCCTGCAGAAGCCGTTCATCGGCATCATCAAAGAAAACACGGACAAGGAACTCGTCATCTTCAGTGACCAGAAGCCGGAAGATCTGCCGGACGGCGCCACCGTCGACATCGAGACCACGGTATAAAACATACGGGTACACATGAAAATTATGAAAACCGCTCTGAAAGGAGCGGTTTTTTTACGTCTTTTCAATCCTCGCCATCTCAGGAACCATCGCAGTTCAGTCCATAGAATAAAAAATTTTTATGGCCAGCAGCAAAAAACCTCAATTTCATTTTTTCAACACAGGGCAGTACAATAAAACTGAAGAAAAAAACAGGGATTTTAGCAATTAAAAATTTCTCATTATTCCAATCATTTATTTATTTATCTATAAATTTTATATATTTATTAATTTTAATTTGTCTGTAAAACCATGGTTTTTTAATACGGATGCATCCAAGAGTAACATTTTGGAGGCGGTTGCATGAAATCCTTAAGAGAACTGTCAGATGAGTTTTTTGAAGAGGATAAGAAAGTAGAATTTGGTGGTGGTCAAGACAAGATTGAAAAACAGCATCAAAAAGGGCGGCTCTATGTCCGCGAAAGAATCAACAAACTGGTAGATCCGGGAACTTTTGTCGAGATTGACAGGTACGTTGAGCATAACTGCATCAATTTCGGCATGGAGAAAAAGAAGGGCATTGGTGACGGCATCGTAACCGGTTACGGAAAAATCGACGGCCGGACGGTCTATATCTACGCCGATGACTTTACCACCTTCGGTGGTACAGTTGGCGCCATGCACTCCCGAAAGGTATGCAAGGTACTGGATTTGGCCTTGGAAAACAAGTGTCCTGTCATCGGTATTCATGACTCTGGCGGCGGGCGCATCCAGGAAGGTGTCGATGCAAAACACGGGTATGGTGAAATCTTCTACAGAAATTCCATCATGTCCGGTGTAGTTCCCCAGCTATCAGCCATTACCGGTCCTTGTGCAGGCGGCGCCGTTTACGGACCCGCCCTGACGGACTGGATTGTGATGGTTGACAAGACGAGCCACATGTTCGTAACGGGTCCGAAAGTATGCAAGACAGCCCTCGGAGAGGTCGTCACAGAAGAAGAATTGGGCGGTGCGAAAACGCAGAATTGTCTCAGCGGTTCCGCTCACCTGCTTGCCAGGGACGAGGACGATTGCTACCAGAAATTGAGAACCCTGTTGAGCTATCTGCCTGATTCCAACACGGCACCATTGCCTATCCGCGAAAATAATGAAAAAAATGAACCACTGGATAACCTGTTGAATATCGTTCCGGCAAACACACAGATGGGTTACGACATGAAGCATGTCATCAATGAAATTTTCGATACAGACTCGTTTTTTGAAATGCAGCCCATGTTCGCCCAGAACATCGTCGTCGGATTCGCAAGGCTCAAGGGAGTTCCTGTAGGGATTGTAGCGAACCAGCCCCAGTTCCTGGCAGGCTGCATTGACATCAATGCCTCGGATAAGGCGGCCCGCTTTGTACGGTTTTGCGATTGCTTCAACATCCCCATCATTTCGCTGGTTGATGTTCCCGGATATTTACCTGGCACGAACCAGGAAAAGAACGGCATCATCCGCCATGGTGCAAAATTGCTTTACGCTTACTCAGAAGCAACAGTCCCGAAAATCACTTTGGTATTGCGGAAGGCATACGGCGGTGCGCAAAACGCGATGTGCTCCAAAGAATTGCACGCCGATTACCTGATGTTGTGGCCTACTGCGGAAATTGCAGTAATGGGTGCCGAAGGAGCAGTTCCCATCATTTTCCGAAAAGAAATGAAGGAAGCAGCAGACAAAGAAGCGATGAAGGCAAAATTGATTGCCGATTACGAGAAGAAGTTCTCTACCCCGCTTGCTGCAGCGCGCCGCGGTTACGCAGACCGCATCATCAGACCGGAAAACACGCGTAAGGAATTGATTTCCGCATTAGAAACATTGAAAAACAAGAAGGTTGTTCATCCTTGGAAGAAACACTGCAACCTTCCTCTCTAAAGCATTCCGCTCATTGATGTAAAGGGGGCAATTGAAAATGGGCATGTTAAGTAATTATAGAGTCATCGATTTCACAAACTTCGTATCCGGACCTACCTGCACCAGACTGTTAGCCGATATGGGAGCAGAAGTAATCCGCATCGAACGTCCTGATAAAAAGAAGGGCAGCGGCCCGTACCTGGGTGGTGAAAGGACCGTAGACCTGGGCCTTATGAGGGGAAAGAAAAGCGTAACATTAAATGCCAAAGATTCTGAAGAGCATGAAATCCTCATGAAGCTGATCAAAAGTGCCGATGTAATAGTGGAAAACTTCCGTCCCGGCGTTACCAAACGGATGGGCATTGATTACGAAACGATTGCCAAAATCAAGCCGGACATCATTTACACTTCCATCTCGGGCTTCGGTCAAACGAGCCCCTACAAGGGAAGAGGCGCTTTCGATATCATCATTCAGGCCATGAGCGGGTTCATGAGCGTCACGGGAGAACGCGGGCGCAAACCCGTAAGGGCTGGTATTTCTGTAGCTGACATCTGCTCCGGCATCGAAGCCGCCTTTGGTACGGCATGCATGTTGCTGGACAGGGAAAAAACCGGCAGGGGCAACCATCTGGATCTTGCCATGCTGGATACTCTGTTTGCCACTTGCAATAACCCCGTTACGCAGTATCTTTGCTCTGGAAAAGTTGCCACGCGCATCGGAAACGAGCATCCTCAGGATGTGCCCTGGGGTGACTTCCCCACCGCCGACGGTTCCTTCATTTTAGCGGTCGGCCGGACGAATACTTACAGGGATCTGTGCAAAGTGCTGCATTGCGAGCAGTACATTGATGATCCAAGATTTTGCAACGATGAAGTACGGTTAATCAACAAACAAGCCTGCCATGAGATGGTAGCAAGTTATACTTCAAAGTGGAAGACAGCAGACTTGATTGATGCCCTGAATAAGGGCGGTATTCCTTGTGCTACGGTAAACACAATTGACGAAGCCTGCAAAGACGAAAGTCTGATAGCACGCAACATGATCGTTACCCTGACTCATAAAACGGCAGGCACCTATCAGGCACCTGGTTCTCCCCTTAAATTTGAACATGATGCACCGCATCTGACAAAGGGTACGCCTATACTTGGTGAGAACAACAGAGAGGTCTTTGCTTCCATCGGAATGACAAAAGAGGAGATTGACGCCTTACTTGAAAAACAAAAGAAAGTTAGGACTTTCTTCCCTGAATACGCTATGGACTAAAGGAGGGTGAATTATGGATCCTGCAACAATCACATTAATCGTCCTTGCACTTGCGGCTTTCTTTTTCATCAGCGGTTTACTCCCTCTGGCAGTTACCTCAATGGCCGCATGTACCATTTTAGGATTTTGCGGAGTGTTAACTCCGAAAGAAGTATATTCGAGTATTGCTAACAACACGGTTGTATTGTTCGGTGGCATGTTCATCATTGGCGCATCTCTCTTTAAAACGGGAGTGGCTCAGGCAGTGGGCACGTCCATCATCAAAAAAGCCGGAACCAGCGAACGGAAGCTGATTTTGGCTATCATGGTTGTAACGGCTATTCTTTCCTCCGTTTGTTCCAATACGGCGACTTGCGTCACCCTGATGCCTGTTGTCCTTGGCATTGCCGAGGCTGGCAACCTTCCGCCTGCCCGCTTGCTTGTGCCCGTAACCTATTCGGCTCACGCCGGCGGTTCCATCACGTTGGCTGGCACTCCGCCTAATGCCCTTGTCCTCGGTGCATTGACTGCTGCCGGCTTATCCGGGTTTGGATTTTTCGAATACGCCTATGCAGCAATTCCTGTCACCATCGTGGCTATCATTTACATGATAACCATCGGCCGTAAACTTTTACCAACAACTACAGGAACCGGCATGATTGATGCCAAGACTCAGGCTGCCATTGACAAAATCAAGGCAGAAAACGGTGCAACCGGTGTACAGAAGGACAAATCCAAAATGTACATTTCCAGCCTTATCATGATTGTAGTTGTAATCCTGCTGTTCGCCGGATTCAAAGGTATTTCCATGTCAATGGCTGCTGTTGCAGGTGCTATTCTCTGTATCGTAACCGGCTGCATCAGTGAAAAAGATGCGTACCTCAGTGTCGACTGGGCAACTCTGTTTATGTTCGCCGGAATGCTTGGTGTAGCAAAAGCTATGCAGAAAACCGGGGCCGGAACCATTATGGCGAAATTCTTCGTCAATATCATTGGTTCTAACCCCAGCCCCTACCTGATTTGCGCTGCAATGTTTATTGCGACCAGCTTCCTGACGCAGTTTATGTCCAATACGGCTACCGCTGCCGTAATCGCCCCTATCGGCATTTCCATCGCCCAGGCAATCGGTTGTGATCCGCACGCATTGCTGATGACCATCGCTATGGCAGCAGCCTCTTCGTTCGCTACCCCGATGGCATGTCCGCCGAATATGCTCTTTATGGGACCTGGACACATTAAGTTCAATGACTATCTGAGATGCGGCATTCCGCTCTGTATCTTATCCTGCATCACTTGCCTGATTGTAATTCCGTTAGTTTGGCCATTCTTCCCATGATTTGAGAGATTTTATAAAGTAGACGCTTGTAGTTTGCCATACTATTCTGGGCTGTAACAAAATGTAGTTCTGCTACATTTTATACAGCCCTTCTTTCTTCTTCAACATATCTGACATTCGATTTTTCTTGTGAAAAACAGATTCAAGCCTTGGCTGTATTATCTTTACAAATACAAAAAGCAATTTATCTGTTTTAACATTTGTAGAAGAATGATAAAAATGTTAAGATTAGATAGCCAAGGGTCAATTGTATTCTCATAGGTGGTGAATTTTATGGACACTAGGGATTGGTTGATTCTTCAAACATTATCACTTGACAGGAACGTAACGAACGCGGCTCAAGAATTACATATGACCCAGGCCGCATTAACCTACCGTATTAAGAATCTTGAAAAGGAATTTTCCTGCCAGTTCTTTTTAAGAACGAGCAAAGGATTAGTTCTCACGAACCAGGGAGAAATCATCATTAACTACGCAAAAGAGATGCTGAAGGATTACAGAGAAGTGACTAACGAACTGGCATCTATAGATTCCGATTTGCGTGGGACGCTACACATCGCAGTTTCACCGGCCTTTTCAAAATACAAGTTGCCAGATATCTTGGCAGCATTTCGGAAAAAATATCCCAACGTCGATATCTACATCAGGACGCATAACAGCACACACAGTGTAGAATTGTTGAAACATGACGAAGTACAAATCGCCATTGTCCGTGGTAACCACAATTGGATTGAAGAAAAAATTTCGCTTGGGCAGGAACCCATTGTTCTGATAGCGAATAAAGAAACCAACTTAAGGTCTCTTCCCAGTTTGCCTTATATCCTCTATGACACCGATCAAAAACTCAAACAGGAAATCGATGACTGGTGGTATGAATTCTTTTCCAGACCACCCCACACTATCATGACAATCAATGATTCAGATACCTGTCGTTTGTTCGTATCAAAAGGACTGGGATTTTCCATTTTGCCCAGCATAAGTCTCTTGAACAAAAATTACCCGAACTTATATATTCGGCCTTTAACCCACAGAAATAAAAAGCCATTAATGAGATCGACCTCTTTGATGTACAGAAAACAATCTGCCCAAATTTTGACAGTAAAAAAATTTATAGAAATAACCTGCGAACAAAGCGGGATTAAGCAGATTCCTTAAGCTGACAATCTCTGCCCAATTTCTAGTAAAAATGAGTGAAAATGATGGAACAATATCTTAAATATTTTGTCATCGCATTCAATGCGATTGTTCCGATGTTCATGTTAATTGTCATCGGCACATTTATACGGATTGGCAAACTGCTGACAGATACGGAGATCCGACATGTCAACCGCATGGTGTTCGAAATCTTCTTTTTCTGTATGATGTTTTATAATCTATACAACACCACTTTTAGCATTGCCTTTCGGCCAAAATTGATAATTTTTGCCATCATCGCTGTATTACTGGTAATTGCCGCAGCCTTTTTCGTCGTCTGTAATATGGTCACCGACACCAAGACCCGCGGAGCCATGATACAGGCCATATATAGAAGCAACCTCGTGCTTCTTGGCGTCCCGATGGTGGAAAACCTCTTTGGTGAAGAGAGTTTGGCCGTTCCTACCATGATCATCGCTGTGATTGTTCCGCTTTATAACATCCTCAGCGTCTTTATTCTGGAATTATTTCGTGGAGAAGGAAAATTTTCCCTCTCTGCAATGTTACTCAACATTTTAAAGAACCCCATGATCATTGGTGCGATTTTCGGATTTTTCTTCCTTATAACCGGATGGAAACTTCCACCCGTAATCATCAAACCGATAGGGCAGCTGGCTAAATGCACATCACCTGTCGCCTTATTGATTCTGGGCGCATCCTTTAAATTAGGGACATTAGGAAACGATATCAGGGATTTGGTAATCACCGTAGCGGGACGTCTGCTGATCGTACCGGGAATCGTTTTACCGATTGCCATGTTTTTAGGCTTCCGGGGCGTAGAGTTCATTACTCTCGTCAGCATCTTCGCCACCCCTTGCGCAGTCGCTTCGTTTACCATGGCGCAAGAGCTCGGCAGCAACGCGGAACTGGCTGGCAACGCCGTCGTCGTATCGTCAGCCCTGTCCTGTTTTACACTCTTCTTTTGGATTGTCCTATTCCAAATTCTGGGCGTTTTATGACTCGCGGCAGAACCGTAATTCCAGTTGCAAATTATGCCCAAACATGGTATGATTTGTTAGTAATTCGCGGGTGTAGCTTAATGGTAAAGCCCTTGCTTCCCAAGCAAGTTACGTGGGTTCGATTCCCATCATCCGCTCCATAGTAAACAACGCCTCCACCGCCAAAACCGATGAGAGGCGTTTTTCTTTTCAGGCTGTACAGCAAAATCTTCCCGCAAAGGAGTTATCAACATGCGTTTATTGGAAAAGCGGATCCTCGAAGACGGCTGCGTCATCAACAACGAAGTGCTGAACGTGGACCGCATCTTCAGCCAGCAGGTGGACACGGGCCTCCTCGTCGAAATCGGCAAGGAGTTCGAAAGCCGCTTCGCCCACAAGAACATCGACCGCATCCTGACCGTGGAAACGGCGGGCATCCCCATCGCCATGACGACGGCGTCCTTTCTGCACGTGCCCTTCGTGTACGCCCGCAAACAGGCCATCCCCATCGTCCAGGGCAGCAACCTGTCCATCTCGGTGTACTCCCGCAGCCAGGACCTGCAGTATTACATCTACCTGCTCAAACACCTGCTGCCCGAAGGCGAACGGGTCCTCATCGTGGACGATATCCTGTCCAACGGCGAAACCATCCTCGGCCTCATCAAAATGTGCCGCCAGGCCGGCGCCATTGTGGCCGGCATCGGCGTCGCCATTGAAAAGACCTTCCGCCCGGGCCGCGAAAAGATCCGCCAGGAAGGGTACGATGTCACCGCCCTGACCCGCATCGAGCGGTTCGAGGACGGGAAACCGGTCTTCCTCCGCTGATTGTTGAAATTGTCGAAAGGAAGGATACCATGCTGCTGACCAATTTCAAGCCGGACCGCGCCGGGAAGAAGCCGCTCTACCTGCAGGTCGCGGACTTCATCAAGGAACAGATCCGCCTCGGCCAGGTGACGCCGGGCATGCGCCTGCCTTCCGTGCGCGACCTGTCGGCGGCCCTGCACCTGAGCCGCACGACGACGGAAACCTGTTACAGCAAGCTGACGGCCGAAGGATACCTGGTCAGCAAGCCCCAGAGCGGCTATTTCGTGGCGGACCTGCAGCTGCCGAAACAGCTGCCGCGCGAGCTCCCTTCGGGCAGCACGCGGCCGGCCGCGCGCTACGATTTCGCCAACAACTACGTCGACGGGACGACCTTCCCGTCCGTCATCTGGCGCCGCCATATCGGCCAGGCGCTCAAGGAAAAGGCCGCCCTGACCGGCTACGGCGAGCCCCAGGGGGAACCGGCCCTGCGCGAGGCCCTGGCGGACTACAGCCACCGGGCCCGGGGCGTCGTCTGCGCGGCGGACCAGATCGTCATCAGCGCCGGCGTGCAGAGCCTTTTCGTGATTCTGGCGGCCCTCCTGCAGGACCGCCTCTTCCGCGCGGCCCCGCAGATTGCCTGGGAACGGCCGGGCTTTCCCCAGGGCGAAGAAATTTTCCGCCGCCAGGGCTGGGACATCGTCCACTTTGATACGGAAGCCCTGGACAAGGTCCCGGCGCGGCTCCTCTATGTCAGCCCGTCCAACCCCTACAAGGGGCGCTCCCTGACGCCGGACCTGCGGCGCCGCCTGCTGCGCTGGACGCAGGAGCGGGACGGCTGCATTCTGGAAGACGATTACAACGGCGAGTTCCGCTACTTTACGACGCCCGTGTCGTCCCTGCAGGGCATGGGCGACGGCGAGCACATCGTCTACCTGGGGTCCTTTTCGCGGCTCCTCTTCCCCAGCCTGCGCATCAGCTATATGGTGCTGCCGCCGGGGCTGCTGCCCGACTACCGGCGCATCGGCCGCCTCTACAACCAGACCTCGAGCACCATCGAGCAGCTCGCCCTGGCCTCGTTCATCCGCGAAGGCAGCCTGCGGCGCCACGTGAAGAAACTGCGCCGCCTCTACCGCCGCAAAGCGGACCTGCTCCAGCAGGCCCTGGCACAGCACTGCGGCAGCCGCGTGCAGGTGCGGGCCTACGAATCGGGCCTCCATATGCGCATCGCCGTCGACAGCCCCTGGGATGCGCAGGAACTGGCGCGGCGCGCGGAAGCGGCCGGCGTGCGCGTATTGCCTGTCCCCACGGGGCAGGATGTCCCCTCCGCCCGTTCCGGAAACCGCATCGGGGCGGAAATCCTGTTGTCCTTCGCCGGCATCAGCGAAACGGACATCGACCCCGCCGTCGCCCGGCTGGCCAAGGCGTGGATGGTGCCGTAATACAAACATCATAAAACAAAGCCCTTGTATCGTAACGGATACAAGGGCTTTTTTCAGGACAGGCTTCACTCGTCTGCCAATGCGGCGGACACCTTCTGGTCCACCGGTTCGAGCCATTCCGTGGACGCGCCTTCCTCAACCCAACAGCAGCTTGTCGCTCACGTCGCCTTCGCCGCCGCTGGCCTTTTCGAACATTTCCAGCAGGTCGCGGATGGTCAGCTTCTGCTTTTCCGCGCCGCGCACGTCGATGAGGATGCGGCCTTCGTGCATCATGATGAGGCGGTTGCCGAAGCGCAGGGCGTCGCGCATGTTGTGGGTGATCATGAGGGTCGTCAGGGCGTCGCGCTCGACGATGGTCTTCGTCAGGCCGAGCACCTTTTCCGCCGTCTTGGGGTCCAGGGCCGCCGTGTGTTCGTCCAGCAGGAGCAGCTTGGGCTTCTTGAGCGTGGCCATGAGCAGCGTCAGCGCCTGGCGCTGGCCGCCGGACAGGACGCCTACCTTCGAGGTCATGCGGTCTTCCAGGCCCAGGTCCAGTTCCTTCAGCATGCGGTAGAACTTTTCGTGTTTTTCTTCGCTCATGCTCCATCGCAGGCCCGGGAATTCCCCGCGGCGGGACGCGATATCGAGGTTTTCCTCGATCATCATGCCGCCGGCCGTGCCGAGCATGGGGTCCTGGAACACGCGGCCGATGTACTTGGCCCGCTTGTGTTCCGGTTTGTGCGTCACATCGATGCCGTCAATGAGGATCTTGCCCTTGTCGATGGGCCAGACGCCTGCGACGGCGTTCAGGGTCGTCGATTTGCCGGCGCCGTTGCCGCCGATCATGGTGACGAAGTCCCCGTCTTCCAGTTCCAGGTTCAGGTCGATGAGGGCCTTCTTCTCGTTGATCGTGCCGGGAAAGAATGTCTTGTAGACATGTTCCATCTTCAACATCAGCGGCTCACCTTCCTTCCCTTGAACTTCGCCTGGATCATGGGCATGGCCAGGGCCAGCGCCACCAGGATGGACGTGAACAGTTTCAGGTCATTGGGCGGCATGCCGAGCTGCAGCACCACGGCGATGACGATACGGTACACCACGGAGCCGAGGACGACGGAAATCATGCAGTTCGAAAAGGACCGCGTGCCGAAAAGGACCTCGCCGATGATGACCGAAGCCAGGCCGATGACGATGGTGCCGACGCCCATGCCGACATCGGCGAAGCCGTTGTTCTGGGCGATCATGGCGCCCGACAGGGCGATGAGGCAGTTACTGATGACCAGGCCCAGGATGATGGTCATATCCGTATTCACGCCCTGGGCGCGGATCATCTGCTGGTTGAAGCCCGTCGCGCGGATGGCCGCGCCGATTTCCGTACCGAAGAACCAGTACATCAGAAAGCCCACGACGAGGACCACGACCAGGCCGACGACGAGCGTCGTGTAAGTGTGGTTCAAGCCGGTCAGGCTCTGCATGTTCGCGAAAATCGTGGGGACGCCCAGCAGGGACAGGTTGGCTTTGCCCATGATGCGCAGGTTGACCGAATAGAGGGCGATCATGGTCAGGATTCCTGCCAGGAGGGCGGGAATCTTCATTTTGGTGGTCAGCAGGCCGGTCACGGCGCCGGCCAGCATGCCGGCGATGGCGGCTGCCAGGACGGCCGTGGCGATGCTGTGCCCGCCGGCCAGGAAGGCGGCGGCCGTAGCGGCTCCCAGGGGGAAGCTGCCTTCACAGGTCAGGTCGGCCAGATCCAGCACCCGGAAGGTCACGTAGACGCCCAGGGCCAGAATGGCCCAGAGCAGGCCCTGCGCCACCGTGGACACTGCAAGATTGAGCATATCGGAGTTCCTTCTTTCACGTTGGTTTTGCACGCCGCAAAGCGGCAGAAAAACGGCGAGGGAAGTTCAGTCGAACTTCCCTCTCCGCGTTTGACAGGGTTATTTCAGGATTTCCGCACCCTTGAGCACATCGTCCGGAATCTTGACGTCGAGCAGGTCGGCATTCTTCTGGTTGACGACGACTTTGAACTGCTTCTGGGACTGGATGGCCATATCCTGCGGTTTGGCTTTGCCATTCAGGATATCCGCCGCCATTTCGCCGGTCATGACGCCCAGCTGGTAGTAATCGATGCCCAGGGTGATCATGCCGCCGGCCTTGACTTCGTTCGGTTCGCCGCAGACGACGGGCAGCTTGGCCTCGTTCGTCACTTTGCACAGCGTCGGAACGGCGGACGCCATGACATTGTCCGTCGGAATGTACAGGACATCGACCTTGCCGACGAGGCTGCTCGCGGCCTGCTGAATATCATTGACGTTGGAAACCGTCGCTTCGGCCACTTCCAGGCCCAGCGCCTTGGCTTCCTTCTTCATGATTTCCACCTGCGTCTGGGAGTTCACTTCGCTGGAACTGTAAATGACGCCGACTTTCTTGGCATTGGGGAACACTTTATGCAGCAGGTCCATCTGTTCCTTAATGGGGTTCATATCCGTCGTGCCCGTCACGTTGGTGCCCGGTTTGGCCGGATCCTGAACCAGTTTGGCCTGCTTGTAGTCCGTAATGGCCGTGCCCACGATGGGGATGTCCTTCGTGGCGTTCGCCACGGTCTGGGCCGCCGGCGTCGCAATGGCGCAGATCAGGTCCACCTTGTTGTTGACGAACCGCTGGGCGATGTTCTGCAGGTTCGACTGGTCGGCCTGCGCGTTCTGGCGGTCATAGGTCACGTTCTGGCCTTCCTTGAAGCCCTTCTTGGCCATGCCGTCGACAAAGCCCTTGTTGGCCGCGTCGAGGGCCGCATGCTCCACGAGCTGCACAATGCCTACCTTATACGTTTTGCCCGACGTGCCGGAAGCGGCCTTCTTGTCACCGCCGCCGCAGCCGACGATTCCCATGGCCAGCGCCAGCATCGCCGCCGCTGCCACTGCCTTCATTTTTTTACCCGAAAACAACATATCCTTCACTACCCTTTCCTAAACTCTCTCAGCCCGCCGCGCAGGCCGGCTCATATTAAAATAATTGTATCGGGAAAAGATGTCCCTGTAAACTTTTTTCGGAAATTTTCACGGCGTGGCAAATCCGCCCGCCGATTTTCGGGGAAAAGTGTCACATATTAAACGAATTTGCAAAAATATTGATTAAACAAATGATGATAATCTAAAAATTCGATTATGGTTTGCAGCAAAAAGCCGGCCCGTTTGGGCCGGCCAGGACATCGTACCATAATTCAGGGATTGATGGGAATCAGCGTGTCCGCCTCTTCCGGTTTTTCCTCCACGGCACCGCCCAGGCGGCACCAGGTGGCGAAGTTTTCGCAGTTGTTGCAAATCAGGTCGTACCGGGTCTCGCCCAGGCGCGACTTGGCCCGCTCGATGATTTCGTCGGGGCTGTAGAAGGTGCCTTCGTCGAAGACCTGGATGGGGTCGCCGGAAGCGAAGCACTCCAGGGACACGTGCATGACTTTCGGCAGCAGGTCCGGCAAAAAGCAGTCGTACTGGTAGACGCGGCCGTCGCCGTCGTAGATGCCGTGGTGGCTGAAGCAGCCGCGGTGGGCCAGGATATGGTCGCCTTTGTGCAGCTTGT
Source organism: uncultured Selenomonadales bacterium (assembly GCA_900315805.1). GTDB lineage: Bacteria > Bacillota > Negativicutes > Acidaminococcales > Acidaminococcaceae > Succiniclasticum. The sequence continues at coordinate 28,459 of ONAN01000002.1, read as the reverse complement.
ACCGTGCTTCGGAGGGCCGCATGCCCGTATGGTCCTTGTCGGGGTCCGTCGCCGTGCCCACGTTGTCGATGCTGTCTTCGGCGTTGAGCAGCGCTTCGTAGAGGATACCCAACGGTTTGCAGTCTTTTTTGAGGGACTGGGCCACCTTGCGCTCCACTTCGCGCGTGACGGGGTTGCCCTGCGTGACGGGCGCGTCGTCCCGCTTTTCCTTGTCCATGGCCTGCACCTGCCTTTCCTTGGTTTGGTTGTTACAGCTACATTGTACCGTCACCGGGGAAAAAAAGATAGGCGGAATTCCGAACTTTTTTCCCGGCCGCGCAAAGAAAAAAGGCAGCAGGCCGGAAACCGGCTTGCTGCCTGGACTTGCTGGTGATCCATCCCAGACTCGAACTGGGGACACCCTGATTAAAAGTCAGGTGCTCTGCCAACTGAGCTAATGGACCGCGTGGTGTCTGACGTTCCGCATCGGCGGACTGTCAGTTTCACAACAAAAATATTTTATACTTATGGGTATGGATTGTCAAGTCCTTTTATACTTCGAGCTGCCGCAGCAGGGCCGCCTTGTCCGTTTTCCCGCGGCTGTTCAGGGGAATGGCGTCGACGAAGCGGATCTTTTTGGGGATTTCCTGGCGCATCAGGGTCTTTTGCAGGGCCTTGCGCACGGACTGCTTCGTGAAGCGGGCCTGCACGGCCGGGTCCTTTTCCACGACGATGAAGGCGGCCGCTTCCTGGCCGCGGCCCTGGTCGTCGTAGGGCAAGACGACGGTCTCGACGACGCCGTCCAGGTCCTCGATGGCGTTCTGAACCTTGGTGCAGTTGATCTTAAAGCCGCCCTTGTTGATGATGTTCGTCACGCGGCCTTCGAAGATCAGGTAGCCGTCGTCGTTGAAATACCCCGCGTCGTTGAGCGTGCAGGGCTGCGCCAGGCCGGCCACGTGGTACGGCGTGTCGATGTAGATGAGTCCCTTCTCGCTCCACACGCGCACGCCCGGCACAGGCTTGCCCACGCTGTCGGGGTACCGCAGCACTTCGTCGTAGCTGAGCCACGTAATGTAGTCCAGCTCGCTGGCCCCGTAATAGAGAATGATGTCCGTCTTCGGGAAGCCGGCATGGAGCCGTTCGGCCGTCTTCGCGCCCAACAGCTGCGACCCGGCGAGGATCATGCGCATCGTGTCATGGGGCGCGTCCAGGTACTGCGTCAGCAGTTTCAGCTTCGTCGGCACCAGGTAGAGCACCGTGACGCCGTACTGGTCGATGAGCCGCAGCCACTGGCGGCAGTTGAGGGCGTCGCTCACGACGAGGCACGCGCCGGCGTAGATGACCGACGCCCACACGCTCAGGTTGCCCGTGAAGCCGAAGCTGCCCTCGACGAGGACCACGGCCTGCCGGTCAATTAAAAAGCGCTCGTTCTGCACGGGGAAGAACCCCGCCCAGCTTTCGTACGTGCGGTACATGACCTTCGGGACATCGGTCGAGCCGGAGCTCAGGACGCCCATGCACACATCCTGGTACGGGGCGGGCGCCGGTTTCCCGTCCGCTGCAGGGGCGCACCCGTCCCGCAGCGTCCACGTCCCGTTTTCCTCGGACAGGACGAAGGCGATCCGGTTCCGCTCCACCATCTGCGCCTCGGCGGCCCTGGGCAGGTCGTAATGGCCGATGACCGGCACCTGGCCGGCCTTCATGAGGGCCGTAAAGGCCAGGAGCTGGTGGTACAGGTCGCTCGTCACGATGAGGACCGTCGCCTTGTACTCCTTCGGGAACCGCGCCGCCCAGGCGGGCCGCACGAAGCCGCGGGCTTCCTGAAACGCCCTGGCATAGGTGTATTCCCGGCCGTGGGCCGCGATATACAGCGAATCGCCGTGGGATGCGGCGTGTTGTTCCAGCAAATCGTAATAATCCATGGTCCACCCTTCTTATTGGTACATCTTATTCACACTGGGGCGTGCGCGCCACCAGAAGGGCCGCGCCCGTGCCGCCGGCGCCGGCGATGCTGAGCAGGCCCAGATGGCCGCCCTTCTGCTTCAGTTCCTGCCACAGGTGCAGCAGCAGCGTCGCGCCCGAAGTCCCGAAGGGATGGCCGTAGGCCAGGGCGCCGCCCCAGGGGCAGTAGCGGTCCGCCAGTTCCGGGTATTTGCGCTGGAACAGGACGGTGATGACCGCAAAGGCCTCGTTGTATTCGAAGAAATCGATGTCCCGCGCGGCCAGGCCGGTCTGGCGCAGGAGCCGCTCCCCTGCCGCCAGCGTGCCCGTGGGGCACATGAGGGGCGTCACGCCCACGTCGCAGGCGCTGAGCATCTCCAGGGCGGGCCGGATGCCGTGGGCCCGGCAATAGTCTTCCGAGGCGAGGACGACGAAGGACGCGCCGTCGTTCGTGAGGCACGCGTTGGCCGCCGTCAATACGGGCTGCACCGGCTGGTCCGACTGCAGCAGGGCCGCCGTCTCTTCCGCCGTGAACAGCGTCGGCATGCGGGACGCCAGCTTTTCGCCCATGCGGTCGCGGATGCATTCGTCCTTCGTGCTGCCGAAGACCGGGACGATGACATCCTTCAGATACCCCGCTTCACGGGCCGCTTTGGCCTTGGCGTGGCTGGCGATGGCCGCCCGGTCCAGTTCGGCCCGGCTCACGCCGTAGACGTGGGCCGTCCGTTCCGCCCCTTCGAGCATGGCTTTGGCGCTCGTCGTGTTGGGCGAGAACTGGGACACCTTGAACCCTTCCGGCGTGTAGCGCGGATCGTGTTTCGCGTAGTGTTTCAGCGGCTGCATGGAGCTCGATTCGAAGCCGCCGGCCACGACGACGTCCGCCAGGCCGCAGGCGATCTTCAGCATGCCCGCTTCGATGGCCGCTGCCGCCGACGCGCACTGCATGTCGATGGTCAGGGCCGGCACCGTGTCGGCGAATCCCGCCGTCAGCCCTGCCAGACGGGCGATGTTGCCGCCCGTTCCGACGGCATTGCCGGCGAAGAATTCCTCGACATCTTCCACGGCAGGGTATTTTTCCTTAAGGGCTGTCAGCACCGCCGCCGCCAGCTTTTCCGCCGGAACATCCTTGAAGATGCCGTTGCGGACGCCGATGTGGCTGCGCAGGCCGCCGAGCATATAGGTCTTTTTCATGTCGTTCCCCCTCACAGGTAGTTTCACAACATCCATTATAAAAAATCCCGGTCCCTTTTGTAAAGGAACCGGGGTTGGCATTCCGCAATCCGTCAGTCCTTGACCAGCTTGTTGATGCGCGTGGCCAGGAAGGCGGCAATCAGCACTTTCACGACATCGCCGACGATGAAGGGGAACACGGCCGCCACCAGGGTCGCCCAGACGCTCATGTGCGCCACCAGGTACATGGAGATGCAGCCGCCGATGTAGATGACCGGCATGCCGACAACGATGCCGAGGAACACGAAGCGTTTGAAGGAGTTCGCGTTGCCGCGCAGCTTGCTCATGAGCCAGCCTGCCACCAGGAAGGAGACGACGAAGCCGCCCGTGGGGCCGACCAGTTTGCCCAGGCCCGCCGTGCCGCCGACGAAGACGGGCACGCCCACGGCGCCGAGGATCATCCAGGCCAGCAGGACCAGAAAGGCTTCGTGCGGCTTCAGGATGAAGGCCACCAGGTTGACCACGATGGTCAGGGCCGTCACCATGGCCGGGGTGAACGGCAGCGGGAACGAGATATAGGCGGAAATCGCCAGCAGGGCCACACACAGGGCCATTTTCGTCAAGGTACGGGTTTTCGTCAGAGTGCCTTCTTCTCTCGGCATGCGCGACGTCTGTTCCATGAAAAACATCTCCTAATCCAAACTATGCGGCCCCGTGGGGCCGTCGTATGCGGCCTTGCAGGGCCGGTTACGGTTGCATTAACCATGTTGATTTGACAGTTAACCTGCAATCCCTATTATACGACCGGCCGGGGGTTTATGTCAACCATGTTCCGTGGACTGTTAACGTTTTGCCGGGCCTGCTGCCGTCCTTTCCGGCCAAAGGCGCGATATGCGCGGCGGCGTTGCCTGTCAATCCGGGCCGTTTCCGGCCAAACTGTCCTTCTTATTGTCCACTATTCCCGTACAATTTGTTTATAAAAGTTTACATGTTACAAAGTTTACACATATTTCACTTGATTTATTTGTAAATCTATTGTACTATAAAGATGAAAAGAGAGAGGTCGCCTAAAGAAAGTTCCGGAGACAGGGCGCAAGCCCATCACCCGGAAAAGCCTGGTGAAGGAAGGGACGATATTTCTCGGGAAACAGGAAAGGAAGTGGTTCCGCCGAAAACGTAAGCAAGACTTCAGAAATCCTTGAAGCAGTTTGGAAGAGGTAGTTGAAAGTAGTTGTAAGCAGTAAGTTAACGAAGTAGTAAGTTAGCAGTGAGTATTCGCAGTTAGCAAGTTAACGAAGCACCAACGAAGCACCTCAAAAACTGAATATGGTACTGCAAATCAAGTAATGAGTAGTAGATCTACGAAAAGAAGGTTGATCCTCATGAAAGTGATGTTCTTAGAAGAATATTAAAGAAATGGGGTACAGTCCAATGCAGAAGTTAGAGGCAAGTCATTAGGAAGCCCGCGACATTGAAGGTTGATGGCGCGGGCTTTCGTTTTGTCTTTTTTTACTTGTTGTGCAGTCCTTTGGCTGCCCCGTTCTTCTTCTGGTGCATATAGACGTGTTCCGCTGCCAGTTCCTGCAGCAGGTGCCGGGCGCTCCACCGGCTGTTGGTGGGCGTCAGCATGGCTTTGAGCTCGATGTCCTTCAAGGGGCTCTTCTTGACGGCTGCCAGGAAACGGTTCAGCAGGTGCATGTCGAATCCGCAGAGGACGGTCATTTCTTTTTGTGCCGCATCCAGCAGGAGCTGCATGGCGGCTTTTTTTACGCTTTCCGGATCCTCCCCTGCCTTGGCGGCTGCCTCTTCGAGGGCGGCCGTCAGTTTGTCTTCGGCGTTTTCCGCCGGGTTGACGGCTTCCTGGGGGCAGTCCTTCGCGCCGGCCAGGAACCCGATGGAGTCGTTGAACGACTCCAGGGGCACTTCGCGGCAGTTGACCTTCAGGATCATGCACACGCGGCGCAGGGCCTGCAGGCGGTCCGGATGGAAATTAAAGGCTAATACGGTCTTCAGCATAAAGCGGGTACCTGTTCCTCCAAAACTCAGAAGTATTCCTTCATGACGATGGTCTGGTCACGGTTCGGGCCGACGGAGACGATGCCCAGGGGCACGCCGGCGACTTCGCTGATGCGGTTCAGGTATTTCTGGGCGCCGGCAGGCAGCTCGTCGAAGGAACGGCACTTGCTCGTGTCCGTCATCCAGCCGTTGAATTCTTCGTAAACCGGTTCCACCTTGGACAGGGTCTTCAGGCTGGCCGGAATCTGTTTGATTTCCACGCCGTCGATCTTGTAGCCGACGCACATCTTGATCTTCTTCATCTGGTCCAGGATATCCAGGCGCGTAATGGCCAGGGAATCCAGGCTGTTCAGGCGGGCGGAGTACTTCAGCATGAAGGCGTCCAGCCAGCCGCAGCGGCGCGGACGACCGGTGACGGTGCCGTATTCGTGGCCCGTTTCCCGGATCTGGTTGCCAGGGCCGTCCGTATCGAGCAGTTCCGTTACGAAGGGGCCGGCGCCGACACGGGTCGTGTAGGCTTTCACGACGCCCACGACATGGTTGATGAAGCGCGGGCCGATGCCGCTGCCCGTGCAGGCGTTGCCTGCCGTCGGGTTGGAGCTGGTGACGTAAGGATACGTGCCGTGGTCGATATCGAGGAACGTAGCCTGGGCGCCTTCGAAGAGGATCTTCTTGTTGTCGTTGCACAGCTCGTCCAGGATGACGCCCGTATCAGTCACGTACGGACGCAGCTGGTCCGCGTAGCCCAGGTATTCCTGGAGCATGGCGTCGTAATCAAAAGGCTTGCCGCCGTAAATCTTCGTGATGATCTCGTTCTTGGCCTTCACATTGATGGCCAGCTTTTCCGCAAAGACTTCCTTGTCCATCAGGTCGCAGACGCGGATGCCCACACGGGCCACCTTGTCCATGTAGCAGGGGCCGATGCCGCCCTTGGTGGTGCCGATCTTGGCTTTGCCCAGGGCTTCTTCCTGCAGCTCGTCCAGGAGCTGGTGGTACGGCAGTACGACATGGGCGCGGTCGCTGATGGCGATGCGGCTGATGTCGACGCCCTTGTCATGCATTTCCTTGATTTCCTGCAGCACGACGCCGGGGTTGATGACGACGCCGTTGCCGAGGATGCAGATCTTGCCGTGGTACAGGATGCCCGACGGCAGCAGGCGCAGTTTGTACGGAACATCGTTGACGACGACCGTATGGCCCGCGTTGGAGCCGCCGGAATAACGGACCACCGCGTCGGCCTTCTGGGCCAGATAATCCACGACTTTGCCTTTTCCTTCATCGCCCCACTGGGCGCCGATTACTACGATAGATGACATGTTCAGCTCTCCTCGATTCCCTCAAATTCAACTTGCAACAGATGATGTAACCCCTTGCCCTTCCGCCAATTACAGGCCGAAGCGGGCAAAGATTTCGTCCACGTGGACCAGCATGGGCTTGTAGTCGAAGCAGGCCTTGATTTCGTCCGGGTTCAGGTACTTGCGGACATCTTCGTCCTTGCACAGGTTCTCGTAGAAGTCCTCCCCCTGCAGCCAGCGCTTCATGGCGTTGCGCTGTACCCAGCGGTACGCCGTGTCGCGGTACGCTCCCTTGGCGACGAGGGCCAGCAGGACGCGCGGGCTGTAGATCAGGCCGCCCGTCAGGTTCAGGTCGGCCAGCATCTTGTCCGGATAGACCAGCAGTTTATCGATCAGTTTCGTCGTTTCGTTCAGGATATAGTCCAGGGCGATGGTGGCATCGGGGAAAATGACGCGTTCCACCGACGAATGGGAAATGTCGCGCTCGTGCCACAGGGGAATGTCCTCAAAGGCCGGCAGGGCGTAGCCCTGAATGACGCGCGCCATGCCGCATATGCGTTCGCTGCGGACGGGGTTGCGCTTGTGGGGCATGGCGGAGGAACCCTTCTGCTTCGGGCTGAAATATTCCTCGGCCTCGCGCACTTCCGTACGCTGCAGGTGGCGGATTTCCAGCGCCATCTGGGACAGGGTGCCGGCGATGACGCCGAGGGTCGTGATGTACTCGGCATGATGGTCGCGCTGCACGACCTGGGTCGCCACGATTTCCCGTTTCAGGCCCATCTTTTTGCACACATATTCTTCGACGTAAGGGTCGATGTCGGCATAGGTGCCGACGGCGCCGGACAGCTTGCCGACGCACATATTGTCCGCTGCCCGTTTCATGCGCTCGATGTTGCGCAGGGTCTCGCTGTACCAGAGCAGCAGCTTCAGGCCGAAAGTCGTCGGTTCCGCATGCACGCCGTGCGTACGGCCGATGGTCGGCGTATGTTTGAATTCCACGGCACGGCGCTTGAGCACCTCTGCCAGTTTTTCCAGGTCGTCGATCAGGACTTCCGAAGCCTGCTTGATCTGCACGTTCAGGCCCGTGTCCTTCACGTCGGTAGAGGTCAGGCCCATATGGATGTATTTGGCTTCATCGCCCACATGTTCCCCCACGCAGGTGAGGAAGGCGATGATGTCGTGGTTGATTTCCCGGTCGATCTCGTGGATGCGGTCCACATCGAAGTCCGCCTTCTCCTTGATGACCCGGACGGCCTCTTTCGGGATCCGTCCCAGTTCGGCATTGGCCTCGCAGGCCGCGATTTCGACATCGAGCATAGTCTGCCATTCATTGCGTTCGTCCCAGATCTTTCCCATCTCGGGGCGCGTATATCTTGGAATCATGTGCAGGTCTCCTTTCCTGAAACAACATTCCGCTGCATCTTATCTTGTTACGGCACAGTTCTCCACATTGTTATTATACCGTCACGATTCGCGCCGCGCAAGGTCGGCGAACTTGGTGAACTGTTCCCGGAAGAACAGGTTGATGTGCCCTACGGGGCCGTTGCGGTGCTTGGCCACGATCAGTTCCGTAATGTGCGTCGGTTCCTCGTCCTCGGCCTTGTAATAGTCGTCGCGGTACAGGAAGCAGACGATGTCCGCGTCCTGCTCCAGAGAACCGGATTCACGCAGGTCCGACAGCATGGGCTTTTTGACCTGGCGGCTTTCGACGCCGCGGCTTAACTGGGACAGGGCCAGGACCGGCACGTTCAGTTCGCGGGCCAGGGCCTTCAGGCCGCGGGAAATCTCGGAGACTTCCTGCTGGCGGTTGTCCTGGTTCGCCTTCGTCGCGCTGCCCTGCATCAGCTGCAGGTAGTCGACGACGATCATGTCCAGGCCTTCCTGGGCCTGCAGGCGCCGCGCCTTGCTGCGCATCTCCATGATCCGCAGGCCCGGCGTGTCGTCGATGAAGATCTTCGCATTGCCCAGGCTGTCCGCCGCCTGCCACAGGCGGGTCCAATCGTCGGCGCTCAGCTGGCCGACCCGCAGTTTCTGCGCGTCCACCTCGGCTTCGGAGCAGAGCATGCGCTGTACCAGCTGTTCCCGGCTCATTTCCAGGCTGAAGAAGGCGACCTTCTTCGGCTCGCCGTCGCCGTTCCCGCGGATGGCCACGTTTTGCGCGATGTTCAGGGCCAGGGCGGTCTTGCCCATGGACGGGCGCGCCGCCAGGATGATGAAATCCGACGGATGCAGACCCGCCGTGAGGCGGTCGAAATCGACGAATCCCGTCTTGAGGCCCGTAATGCCGCTGGTGTTCCCGGCCAGTTCGGAAATGCGGTTGATGGTGTTCCCGACGATGGTGCTGATCGGTTCGAAATCCCGGCCGCCTTTGCGGTTGGAAATCTGCAGAATGCATCGTTCCGCCCGGTCCAGAATGACCGGCACATCTTCGGACCCGTCATAGCCCATGCGGGCGATTTCCGTGCCCCCGTCGACCAGCTGCCGCAGGGTGGACTTTTCTTCCACGATCTTGGCGTGGTACTTGACGTTCGCCGCCGTCGGCACCATGTTGCCCAGCAGGGTCAGGTACGCGACGCCTTCGGCGTCCCCGAGTTTGCCTTCCTTCTGCAGCTCGTTCGTGACCGTTACCAGGTCCACGGCGTCGTTGCGGCTGTACAGCGTCATCATGGCATTGAAGATGACGCGGTTCGACTGCCGGTAAAAATCCTGCGGCACCAGCATTTCCGCCACTTCGCTGACCGCCTCCCGGCTGATCAGCATGGCCCCCAGGACGGACTGCTCCGCCTGGATGTCCTGCGGTATTTCGCGGATGGCCGAAGGGTCCGGCTTTTTATCCTGAACCATGATCAATCCCTATCCTTCTGTAGGACGCGTCGGTCCGGGCCCTCAGGCCGGATCGACGGTAACTTCGACATTGAACTGCGCGGAAATTTCCGGATGCAGCTTGGCCACGGCCGGATATAAGCCCGGGGCCGTCACCTTGTGTTTCAGTTCGATTTTGCGGCGGTCGATATCCAGGCCCGTCTGCTTGATGAGGGCTTCGGCCACGTCCTTGGACGTGATGGCGCCGAAGAGCTTGCCGTTGGCACCGACCTTGAGGCTCATGTGCACCGTCACCTTCTCGATCTGGGCCGCCAGCACGACGGCTTCGTCGTGGCGCTGCGCCGCGCGGTGGGCCGCCACCTTTTTGTCCTGCACGGCCTGGTTCAGGTTGACCGTCGTCGCTTCCTTGGCCAGTTTATGGGGAATCAGGTAGTTGCGGCCATAGCCTTCGGCCGTTTCCACGATATCCCCTTTCTTCCCTAATTTCTTGACGTCACTCAGTAAGATTACTTTCATCCTTCGCTTTCTCCTTTGCTTCTTCCATCTGCTGTCTGGTCAGCTCGATGATCTGTTGTTTCACCGCGTCGACATCCACGTCGTGGAGCTGCACGCCGGCCACCGTCTGGTGTCCGCCGCCGCCCAGTTCCTCCATGATGATCTGGACGTTGATGCTGCCGTCGCTGCGGGCGCTGACAGACACCTGGCCGTCGCCGTAATCGGTGATGACGACACCGACGGCGATATCAGTGATGTTGATGAGGCTGTCAGCCGCCTGGGCGGCGATGATGTTGCTTTCACTGGTCCGCTCCGCCACCGTGTTGACGGCGATGGCCATATGGGGAATCGGCATTTCGGCCGTGGCGATGATGCGGTACCGTTCGCGGAACGAAACGAGGTCGTCCTTGAAGAGCTGCCGTACCAGGACCGGGTCGGCGCCGCTGCGGCGCAGCAGGGCGGCCGCCTCGAAAGTACGCTCGCCCGTCTGGACGTTGAAGTTCTTCGTGTCGACCACGATGCCGCAGTACAGCAGGGTCGCTTCTTCCTTGTCGAATTCCAGTTTTTCGTCGAAGTAGCCGACGAGCTCCGTCACCAGCTCGCTCGTCGAGGACGACGACGGTTCCATATATTGCAGGATGGTGTTTTCAATGACATCTTCCGCGCGGCGGTGATGGTCGATGATGATGCGGTTGCGCGGAATGGCTTCGAGGACCTTGCGGCTGGCGCAGAGCACGGCCCGGTGGTGGTCCACCAGCATGAGCAGGCTCCGCGGCGTAATCTCCTTCAGGGCCTCTTCCTCGGTCACCATCAGGTCGCTGTAGTTCGGGTCGTCGGACTTGAGGTTCGCCTTTTCGTGGAACATGTATTCCTTGACCTTTTCAAAGGCCATGCTGTTGCCGCTGGAAACGATGTAGGTCGGTTTCTTCAGGTCCAGGGCCATCTTGGCGACGCCCACGGCACTGCCGATGGCATCGAAGTCCTCATTCTCGTGGCCCATGACGAAGACGCGGTCCGCCGCCAGCATCTGCTCGTGGATGGAATGCGCCACGATGCGGACGCGCACGCGGGTGCTCTTGGCGCTGACCGTGCTGGTGCCGCCGAAATACTGCAGTTCCTTGCCGGTCTGCAGCACGACCTGGTCGCCGCCGCGGCCCAGGGCCAGATCCAGCGCCTTGGACGCGTTCATGCTGATATCGGCCAGCGTCTCCCCTTCCCCGGAAATACCGATGGACAGGGTCGGCGCCAGCTTGTTTTCCAATTTGATTTCCCGCACGCGGTCCAGAATGGAGAACTTGTCCTCCACGGCCTTCTGGAGGCCTACATTCGTGAACCCGACCATGCAGTTTTCCTTGCCCGACCGCCACACGAAGCCGTTGAGCGAAACCGCCCACTGGGACACGCGCTCGCTGACCTCGCCCGTCAGGTTGGCCCGGGCCGCCTCGCTCATGCCCTTGGCCACGTCCTCGTAGTTGTCGAAGCGGACAAAGGCGATGTTGAGCCGGTCGTCATGGTACTGCTGTTTCAGTTCCTCCAGCTCCGTCTCATCGGTCAGGTAGACCATGAGGCTGCTGTGGACGGCGTTGTCCCGCGCCCGCTCCTCCGGCTTGGTCTGGATGCTGAAATAGCGCATGCGGTACCAGCGCTTCTTGATGTGGAGGACCTTTTCGTCGTCCTTGACGCACATCGTTTCGAAGGCATTCTCTTCGAGAGGCATGATCTCTTCCGGCCGTTTGCCTTCCACGTGGCGCTGGCCCACCATGTCCTCGAAGCGCGCGTTCTTCCACTGCAGCTTCCCGTCGGACGCGAACACGGCGATGCCCACGTCCAGGTTGCGCACGGCATAGTGGTTGGCCCGTTCGATGTTCCGGATGATGTCATCCAGATACCCCGACATGGTCAGCCGCTTGTTGCGCATGCTGCGGCGGGCGAACCAGAACACGGCGATGGCGATGACGATCGCCAGCGGGATGAGGACCGGCGTTTCCACGCACAGCAGGATCAGCAGCAGGAAAATGATCGTCACGTAAAGCGTGACATCCTTCCAGCCGGCAAAAACTCCTCTATTCATCTTGCTCACTCCTATTTTTGTGTTTCCGCACTCCCCGCGGGTCAAATAAGATGTCGTAGCCGCCGACGTAGGTCAATGCCAGCGAACAGATCGGCACAAACAGGGCCACGATAAAGATGATGCGGAACCAGAACATGGGCTTGTTGTGTTTCTTCATCCACCAGTACACGCCGACCAGTCCCTGCACCACGAGCAGCATGCTGCAGATGGCCCACACGTTCGCGCTGGCCGTATACATCCAGTTGCGGATGCCCGAACTGGTGCAGTACTGCAGCCCGATGAGGCTGACAATGTAAAGGATGGCCGTGCCGAACGGCAGGCCCCAGCGCTCCGCCGGCGGGAACCCGTGCAGCTGCACGCCCGTCCGGGCCATGACCTTGCGGGCCAGCCAGTAGTTCAGGAGCACCAGGCAGGGAGCCACGAGGATCATGGCGCCCGGCAGGATCAGCTTCATGAGCCGGATGTTCTCCGTCATCTGCTGGCTGAACGTGGCAGCCTGGTCCGCCCCCATGAAACCGCCCACGCTCTGGGTCATCTGGGGGACGGCCGCGTCGAGCTGGCTGAACATCATTTCCACAGGGTTGATGCCCATCACATAGAGGGCCAGCACCAGGTTCAGGCCGATGCTGACGAGTCCGCCGAACGTCGAATACCAGAACAGCTTCTTCGTCGGCAGGTCCCGGTGCACGCACTCGCCGAGCACGACGCCCATGATGCCGAAGACGGCGATGAAGAACAAGGCGTGGATCGGGTTAATGACCATGGCGATGATCGCCGTGGCGACCACCGTCGACAGAATGCTGTAACGCAGGCCATTGCGGATGCCGCAGATCACGATCGGCAGCGGCATGACCAGGTTGATGAAGATGCCGATGAACGGCACGTAATAAAACAGTAGATTGAAGACGATGGCGATGGCCGCAAAAATGGCGCCCTCCACCATGGCAGTCGTGCTGCCCCGTCTTTTCCGATTGGTTAAGGCCACGATTTCCTCCGGTTGAACAACAAAGCCCGGGACTGAAACACTCCGGGCAGACATTAGGCCTATATATTTTACTACATCTAAAGGAATTTGGCAAAATTGCCCGCCAAAACAAACCGGTTCCGGAACGGAAAAACGGCAGACGCCGCTGTTGCAATGTCCGCCGTTGGATTCCGGTTTCGGAGAGAGGTACAAGCCGCCCCTCCGCAAAAGCCCATCCTGACAGAAGCCCTTACAGTTTGACCGTCGCCTTCAGCTTCAGGCCTTCCGCCACGACGCTCAGATCCGTGAAATGCAGCACGTCGAGCACGGACTTTTCCAGGAAGCGCGTCTTGCCCAGCTTGCTTTCCTGCAGGGTCTTCGTGAAGTCGAGGCCGATGACGCCGTCCTCGTAGGTCGTGACGACATCCTTGTTCTCGATGGTCACCTTGTCAAACGCCAGGTCCAGGATACCCAGGATCAGCTTGTCCCCGATCGTGTTGACGATGAGGGAGGCAAACTCGTTGTTGAAGATATCGAAGCCTTCCACCTTGATATGGGCCGTCGCTTCGCTCTGGTCCACGAAGAAATCCAGGATCGACAGCTTCAGCGACAACGTGCCGTAGGAATTATGCTGCAGCTCCATCGTCATGTAGTCCGGCGCCTGGTACCCGATGTCGAGGAGGGCGAAGTCGCTGCCGGCCAGGGCCTGGACCATGTACCAGCGGATTTCCGAATAGGGGATGACCAGTTCGCCCCGGGACAGCTGTTTCCAGTTCTGGGCGGACAGCCAGCGGTCGCTCTTGTTCTTCAGGGGATTCACAATGCGCTCGTTGATGTCGCGCAGGCGGGCGGAAATGCTGCTTTCAGCCTTGTCCGCCTTGGCCTTCACATTATTGAAGATGTCTTCGGAATTCAGGTTCTTGACCTGTTCCTTCAACTCGTGGATGTCGAACTTCTTCGTTTCGTCGCCCAGCGGTTTGTTGCGGCAGTCCATTTTGCTGAACGTGTCCGCATTGTCGGCCCCTTCCTTGCGGGCCTTTTCATAGACTTCGCGGAAGGCGGCGATATCTTCCGGACGGCCGGCCTTCAGCCAGGCATTGGCAGCCTTGCCGACGCCGTACGTGATGGAGATGGCCAGGGGAATCTGCAAAGCCGGCATGGGGATGATCGTCGCCACGGACTGGCCCACGAACGTGGCACCCAGGGAACCCAAAAGGCCCATGGCCGCGCCCTCGGACAGGGTGATGCCCCGCAGGTCCGCCAGGCGGGTGATCATATAGACCTCGTTGGCGATGAGGGCCATGCTGCCCAGCAGCGGCGCCACGACGATGACGCTCGCCCGGGCCGCGCCCCAGCGGCAGATCTTTTCTGCCTCCCATTCCGTGTCGATATCTTTCAGCGGCTCCGGCTTCGTTTCCGGTTCCGCTTCTTCCGCTTCTTCCGGTTTCGTTTCTTCGTCTTCTTCCGCCGTTTCCTCAGCGGCTTCGGCCGTTTCCTCCGTCTTTTCTTCGGTTTCGGCTCCTTCCGCCGCGTCCGCCGCGGCTTCCGCCGTTTCGGCCTGTTCCGCCGCTGCTTCCGCTTTGGCTTCGTCCGCCGTTTCGGCCTGTTCCGCCGTCTCTTCGTTCAAATTCTTCTTTTCTTCGTCGCTCATATGCGCCACACCCCATTCCGCTGTATTGTCCACCGGTCCGGCCGCCCCTTGGGAGGCTGTCGCGCCGGTCCATTTCCCTTTTATTATACTATCCCCGTGTTATAATAATAACGAAAAATTTATGAACTAATTGATAGTAGGAAAAAGGAGATGTACCGAAACGGAAGCGGCAAAATGGCAACGGGAACAGCATACACCGCCCTGCGGGCGTTTCGCCCCTTCGCCCAGCGGACGCATGCATCTGGGCAATATCTATACCGCGCTGGCTGCGTGGCTCTGCGCCAAAAGCCGGGGCGGTGATTTCCTGCTGCGCATGGAGGACCTGGATCCCATGCGCTGCCCCCGTCCCTTCGCGGACAAGATCCGCGCAGATTTGGAATGGCTCGGCCTTACATGGGACAACGACGTGGTCCCCTACCAGAGCGAACGCAGCGATATCTATACGTATTACTTTGAGGAACTCCGCCGCGCCGGCCACCTGTACCCCTGCTTCTGCAGCCGTGCCCAGCTCCATGTGGCGGACGCGCCCCACGCCAGTGACGGCCGGTTCGTCTACAAGGGCACCTGCCGCAGCCTGACGCCGGACCAAGTAGCTGCCAGGGCCAAACGCCGCCACCCGGCGTACCGCCTGATCCTGCCGGACGAAACGATCGCCTTCACGGACGGCCACTACGGCCCGCAGCAGTACCGCCTCGCCACCGACTGGGGCGACATCATTGTGCGGCGCAGCGACGGCGTCTTCGCCTACCAGCTGGCCGTCACCATCGACGACGGCCTCATGGGCGTGACCCAGGTCGTCCGCGGCTGGGACCTGATGAGTTCCGCCGCGCCGCAGCTCTACCTGTTCCGCCTCTTCGGGTTTCCGGCGCCGTCCTATCTGCACCTGCCGCTTTTGGTCTCGCCGGCCGGCGAACGCCTGGCCAAACGGGAAAAGGCAGCCGACGTGGGCTTTCTGCGCTCCCTCTGCCCCGAACCGGAACCGCTGATCGGGTACCTGGCCTTTTTGCTGGGCCAGATCGACCATTACGAACCGCTGAAGGCCGCCGACCTGATTCCCCTCTTCGACGCAAAAAAAATCCCCGGGCACGACATCGTCGTACCCGGGAACTACTGGGAGAAACTTACCAGGAAATAACGGGTTCAATTGTTACCGTACAGCCACCTTGACCGGCTGTGCGGTCTTTTTATTGTCTGCCGCGGGGCGGCGCACCGGAACGACCAGCTGCTGGCCGGCACGGATGTTCGTGCCTTCCATCTGGTTCGCCGTACGGATGCGTTCCACGACTTCGCGGACATCCTCGTCCTTGCCGCTCCACCGGGAGGCGATGGTCCACAGGGTGTCGCCGGCATGAACCGTCACGGCCTGCTGTTCATAGACCACGGGGGAAGCGGAAACGTTCATATATGTGAAGCCGGCGCTCAGGATAGCACCGAGCAGGAAAGCGAGTAAACTCTTTTTCATCTTTCTCTCTCCTTTCAAAACATCTGTTCGCTATCTGTATTGTAGCTTGCACGTGTTCGTTTGTCAAGAGAATTTTAGAAAGAATGTTCGCTTATTCCGTTTTCCGTTTGCCAATACGCGGCTGCGGCGCCTGTCTGTTTCCTTTTCCGGCCTCCGGATCCGTTACTTCTTGTCGGAAGCGCCGGCCTGTTCCGCTTCGGCCTTGTTGGCTGCCTTGGCTTCCTTTTTGGCCTCGCGGGCCTTTTCCTTCGCTTCGGCGGCTTCCTTCTTTTTGACCTGGCCCACGAGCTTGATGACCGTCTTCATCCAGTCGATCATGGCCAGTTTGCCGAACTGGTGCCACGTTCTGCAGTCCGTGTTGGCGGCGATATACTCGTTCCACTTGTCCTGGTTGACCTGTTCGATCTCCATGGCGTTCGTGAGGCCGAAGCCGCCGCGGAACAACATGTCGTCCAGGTTCTTGAATTTGCTGTTTTTCTGCAGGAACTGGTCGTTGAACAGTTCCTGGTACGACAGCTTCATCATCAGCTTGCCCAGTTCGGGGTCCGCCTTGTACATATCCATATACCGCTTGAATTCGCGGTCCAGTGCTTTTGCATCCACCATGGTGCCATCCTCCTGAAATCAAATGCTTGTACCATTGTACCACATTGAGGCGGCGCTATCAACGCACCGTCCCGCGGGGGTCGCCGTCCCGTTCGGCCGCGCGCAGCCGTTCCACGACTTCTTTCAGCTTGTCCACGGTGTAGTTGATTTCCGTTTCCGTCGTGAATTCCGACAGGGTGAGGCGCAGGCTGCCCGCCGCCTCTTCGGGCGAACGGCCCATGGCGAGCAGCACGTGGGACGGGTCGAGGCTGCCGCTGGCGCAGGCGCTGCCGACCGACGCCGCGATATCCGCGAAATCCAGGAGGAGCAGCATCTCTTCGCCGCTCACGCCCCGGATGAGGAAGTTGGCGTTGTTGGGCAGGCGCCCCGTCCGGCTGCCGTTGAGCTCCGTGCCGGGGATTTCCGTGAGGACGCGCCGGATGAGCAGGTCCCGCAGGCCCTGCACCCGTTCCGCCACCGTGGCCATGACCTGCCGGGCGTGCGCTGCCGCCCTGCCCAGGCCGTAGATGCCGGGCACATTTTCCGTCCCGGCGCGCCAGCCCCGTTCCTGGGGCCCGCCGTACACGAGGGGTTCCATGACGGTGCCGCGGCGGATATAGACGGCGCCGCAGCCCTTCGGCCCGTGGAATTTGTGGGCCGTCAGGGTCAGCAGGTCGATATGGTCCGCCTCCACGTCGATGGGCACGTGGCCCGCGGCCTGGACGGCGTCCGTATGGAACAGGATCCCCTTCGCGCGGGCGATGTCCCCCACCTCCCGGACGGGCTGCAGGACGCCGGTCTCGTTGTTCGCGTACATGACGGAAATCAAAACCGTGTCCTTGCGGATGGCCTGTTCCACCGCGGCCGGGTCGATCCGGCCCCCGGCGGACACCGGCAGGTACGTGACCTCGAAGCCCTCTTTTTCCAGGGCCTTGCAGGTGTTGAGCACGGCGTGGTGCTCGATCTGCGTCGTGATGATGTGCTTCCCTTTGTGCCGGTAACAGTGCGCGGCGCCGCGCAGGAGCATGTTGTCCCCTTCGCTGCCGCCGCCCGTGAAATAGATTTCCTGCGGGGCGGCGCCCAGCAGGTCCGCCACCTGCGTGCGCGCTTCCAACACGATTTCTGCCGCCTCGCGGCTCTGTTTATAGACGCCCGACGGGTTGCCGTAGCGCCGGATCATGATATCCGCCATGGCCGCGGCGATTTCCGGCAGGACGGCCGTCGTGGCCGCATTATCGAGATATACTTCCATAACCGGGTCTCCTTGAAATAAAATTCTTGCTAATTCACTGTATTCATAGTAATATAATAGTATATCGAAAGGGATATTGTCAAAATCAAGTCTAAACCCGCTTTCCATGCGGGGTTCCATAGCATCAAAAAGGAGGTTCCCGCCATGAGGATTTCGACAAAAGGCCGTTACGCCACCCGTCTCATGCTCGACCTGGCGCTTCATTATGACTGCGGCTTCACGCCGCTGAAAGCCATTTCGCAACGTCAGAACATTTCCGATAAGTACCTGGAGCAGATCATCACCCAGCTCAGCCGCGCCGGTTACGTGACCAGCGCCCGCGGCGCCCAGGGCGGCTACCATCTGTCCCGTCCGCCCGAAGAGTACACCGTAGGCGATATTCTGCGGACGACCGAAGGCAGCCTGGCGCCGGTCGCCTGTCTGGACCAGAACAGCCCCTGCAGCATGGCCAAGGCCTGCGTCACCGTAGAAGTCTGGGCCAAGATTGAAGAAGCCGTCAACAATGTGGTCGACAACATCACGCTGGCCGACCTGGTGAAAAAGTATAATGAAAAAGGCGGCGGCAACTACGTCATCTGACCGTAGGACCGCATCAGAAAGGAAGAATGGATATGGCACACATCGCAGCAAGCATTACGGACTTAATCGGCAACACGCCGCTGTTGGAAACGAAAAACTTCAATAAACTATATGCCGGCGGAGCGAAGATCCTGGCCAAGCTGGAATACTTCAACCCGGCCGGCAGCGCCAAGGACCGCATCGCCAAAGCCATGGTGAAAGATGCCCTGGACGCGGGCATCATCAAACCGGGCGCCACGCTCATCGAGCCGACCAGCGGCAACACGGGTATCGGCCTCGCCGCCGTGGCCGCGGCCTGGGGCTTCAAGCTGATCCTGACCATGCCGGAAACCATGTCCCTGGAACGGCGCAATCTGGCCAAGGCCTACGGGGCGGAACTCGTCCTGACCCCCGGCTCCCAGGGCATGAAGGGCGCCCTCGACAAGGCGGCGGAACTGCACAAGTCCATCCCCGGCTCCTGGATTCCGAGCCAGTTCGACAACCCGTCGAACCCGAACGTGCACGAAGCGACGACGGGTCCCGAAATCTGGCGCGACACGGACGGCAAGGTGGACATCTTCGTCGCCGGCGTGGGCTCCGGCGGTACCGTGTCCGGTGTCGGCGCTTATTTAAAGAAACAGAACCCGGCCGTGCAGATCGTCGCCGTGGAACCCTACGATTCGCCCATGCTCTCCCAGGGACACGCCGGCCCGCATAAGATCCAGGGCATCGGCGCCAACTTCGTGCCGGGCAACTTCCACCGCGACGTGGTCGACGAAATCATGACCATCAAGTCCGACGACGCTTTTGCCACGACCCAGGCCCTGGCCAAATGCGAAGGCCTGCTCACGGGCATCTCCTCCGGCGCGGCCCTCCATGCCGCCGTCGAACTGTCCAAACGCAAAGAGAACGCCGGCAAAGTCATCGTGGCGCTGCTCCCCGATACGGGCGAACGCTACCTGTCCACGCCGGGCTTCGTAAAATAATAAAGAAAGACGGCGCGCTGCCGTACATCGCAAAAGAGAGGTAGGAAACAGAGAATGATCACCCGCGAAGAAGCTTGGAAATTACTGACCGAATTCAACCAGGACCCCTTCCATCTGCGCCACGCCCTGACGGTGGAGGCCGTCATGCGGCGCTTTGCCGACGAACTCGGCTATGGCGGAGAAAAGGACTTCTGGGGCATCGTCGGCCTGCTGCACGACCTGGATTTTGAAAAATATCCGGAACAGCATTGCGTCAAATGCCAGGAAATCATGAAGGAACGCGGCCTGGACGAACGCCTGATCCGCGCCGTCGCCTGCCATGGCTACGGCATCTGCGTCGACATCAAGCCGGAACACGAAATGGAAAAGGTCCTGTTCGCCTGCGACGAACTGACGGGCCTCATCGGGGCCTGCGCCCTCGTGCGTCCGTCCAAGAGCATCCAGGACATGGAACTCAAATCCCTGAAAAAGAAGTTCAAGGACAAACGCTTTGCCGCCGGCTGCTCCCGCGATGTCATCAAACAGGGCGCGGAACTGCTGGGCTGGTCCCTGGACGACCTCATGACCCGCACCATGGAAGCCATGAAGCCCGACGAGGCCGCCATCAACGAACAGTGTGCCGCCTTCGAGAAATAAGGGTTGCGGTACCCCGTAAAGGATACATCTTATGAGTAAAAAAGTTTTAATGGCCATGAGCGGCGGCGTGGACAGCAGTACGGCGGCCCTGCTCCTGCAGGAAGCGGGCTACGACGTGACGGGCGTGACGCTCCGCATGTTCCGCAACGAGGACATCGGCCTGGAAGGGGACAGCCGCTGCTGCAGCCTGTCCGACACGGAAGACGCGCGCCTGGTGGCGCACCGCCTGGGCATTCCCTTCTATGTGTTCAATTTCTGCGATGCCTTCCGCCACTGCGTCATCGACCATTTCATCGACGAGTACAACCGCGGCCGCACGCCGAACCCCTGCGTCGACTGCAACCGCGATGTCAAGCTCGGCCGCCTCTACCCCAAGGCGGAGCTGCTGGGCTGCGACTACATCGCCACGGGGCACTACGCCAACGTCGCCTTCGACGAGGCGTCGGGCCGGTGGCTGCTGCAGCGCGGCGACGACGAGAAAAAGGACCAGAGCTACATGCTCTACACCCTCTCGCAGGAACAGCTGGCACACACCCTGTTCCCCCTGGGCCATCTGCACAAGGACGAAATCCGCGCGCGGGCCGGGGAGGCAGGCCTGCGGACGGCGCGCAAACCCGACAGCCAGGACATCTGTTTCGTGCCGGACGGGGACTATGCGCGGGTCATCCGCACCATCACCGGCAAGGACCCCGAACCGGGTCCTTTCGTCCATGTGGACACGGGCGAAGTACTGGGCACCCACAAGGGGCAGCTCCATTACACGATCGGCCAGCGCAAGGGGCTGGGCATCGCCTACGCCTATCCCCTGTTCGTGATCCGCAAGGATCTGGAACGGAACATCGTCTACGTGGGGCCCCAGGAAGCCCTGTTCGCCCGTTCCCTGATCGCCACGGACTGCAACCTGATTTCCGTGCCGTCCCTGCCCGAACCCCTGCATGTCACGGCCAAGCCGCGCTATCATGCCAAAGACGTGGGCGCCGTCATCTCCGACCTGGGGGACGGAAAGATCCGCGTCACCTTCGACGAGCCGCAGCGTGCCCTGACACCGGGCCAGGCGGTCGTCTTCTACGATGGGAAGAACGTCGTGGGCGGCGGTACCATCGATGTCATTGAACGTGAGGATTAAAGTATCATGAAGTGGAACAATACGCGACCGGCCGTCTGCAAAGGGACGGCCGTCCTTGCTTGTATGCTGGCCCTGTCCGGCCTGGCACTGCCCGCCGCGGCAGGTGCGGCCGCCGGAACATCGGCAGTCAAAACTACGTCCCAGACCGTTACGGCGCCGGATACGGCGGCCGGCCAGACGGCTGCGGCTGCGGCGACGAAAACCCCGGCAACGACCCCGACTCAGGCTCAAACCCCCGCCCCGGCCATTGCGGCCCCGCAGGGCCCCATAGGCTACACGGAGGCCGAAATCCAGGACCAGCTGAACAAACAGTACCAGCAGAAGCTGCCGGAGTACCGCACCGTATCCGGCGGCCAGGCCGACACGGGTTACACGCCGGGCAGTCTCGATGTCAAGATTCCGGCGTTCTTTTTCCCGGATGTCATCGCCAAACCCGTGACGGGCACCTACCGGCTGAACGCCGACGGGACCTACGGCATGCGCCCGGAATACGCACAGAAACTGAAGGCCTATGAAGCGGAAAAGGCGGCCCTGGCACAGCAGGCCGCCGCGGCCGCTGCCGAAGGACAGGACAAGGCCGTTGTGGAAAAGGCCCAGGGCGCGGCCAAGGCACCGGCCCCGGCCGTACGCTATAAAACGGTTACGGGCTGGGTCAACGTACCGGCCCCGTCGCCCTTCCATGCCTTTGCGACTGGCGATTTCAATTACATCAGCAACAGCGAAGGCGGATACAACGTACCCGTCGTCTGGGCCTGCCGTACGGACCCCCTGCAGGGCCTGCCCCAGTCCGGCCCCATGATGCTGCGCAGCGCCTCCGAGGCTGCCTTTGTGGCGGCCACCGTGGACGACCCCGATGATACGTATCATTACAAGAACAGCGACACCTTCCCGAAGATTCCCAACGTGAAGCCCGTCTTCACGGAAACGCGCAAGAGCCGGGAAGGGTACGATACAGCCATCACCTACTTCCGGTACTACGTGTCCGGCACGGAATGCTTCGCCGTGGACAGCAGCATGAAGGCCGGCCGCAAGACCTACCGCCTCTTCCAGCTGTTCCCCGAAAACGGGTTCTACTCGTATCTCCCCAAGGCGCTCTACGCCGTGGAGAACATGCACACCATCGCCACCGTGCGCCGGTCACCGCAGCAGACCAGCCAGAGCGGCGATTCCCTGTGGAGCAGCTCGTGGCTCAAGGAGCGGCAGAAGAAGAGAGAGGCCGCCCAGACGGAGTAAGGAGGGCACCATGGACCAGGACCTTGTATTGCAGAAAATGATTGCCTTCGACCGGGGCGACGCCCGCCGCATCCAGCATTTCCTGAAGGTCTACGCCTTCGCCTCCCTCATCGGGACGATGGAACACCTGCCCGCCCGCGAACAGGACATCCTCGAAACGGCGGCTATCCTGCATGACATCGGCATCCACCCCGCCGAGGAAAAATACGGCCGCCAGAACGGCAAGCTCCAGGAGCAGGAAGGCCCCGCCCCGGCGCGCCAGCTTCTGCAGGAAACGGGCCAATTCCCGGCGGATTACATCGACCGCGTCTGCTTCCTCATCGGTCATCATCATACGTACGATCATGTGGACGGCCGGGACTGGCAGATTCTGCTCGAAGCGGACTTCCTCGTCAACGCCTACGAAGACGGCCTGCCCGAACAGGCCATCCGCACCTTTCGGGACAAGGTCTTCCGCACGCGGAGCGGCATCGCCCTGCTGAACACCCAGTTCGGACTGGACGGTTGACAGCACTAAAAACGGCAAAAAAGAACAGGTACGCACCAAACCGTATGGTGTGTACCTGTTTTTCTTATGCTTAGCTTGCGTTTATTTTGCCTTTTTGGCGCTTTTCTTTTCCGCCGCGGCAGCTTCGGCAGCCTGCTTGGCTTCTGCCGCCAGCCGTGCTTCGTCCGCGTCCACGGTCTCGTTAATCTTGGCCAGCGTCTGCAGGAAGCGGTTCAGTTCGCGGCCCGACAGTCCTTCGGCCAGGTAATCCAGCAGATGTTCGTTTTCCATCTGGATCTTGTAGTTCAGCACGCGGCCGTTGGGCATCACGAACAGGGAGAAGGCACGCTTGTCTTCGGGATTGGTCTGGCGCACCAGCAGGGCCTTCTTGACCAGCTTGTCCACGAGCACCTTCACATTGTTCGGATCCTTGCCGACCAGCTCGGCCAGCTTCTTCTGCGAGATTCCTTCGTTGTCAAACACAGCGCGCAGAATCACCCACTGCTCCGGCGTAATGTCGTACTGTTCGAACCGCGCCGTCAGGCAGCGATGAATTTTGCGTGCCGTCGTGCAAATCGAGTACCCCAAGGAATCTTTCTTGTTCATGAATCAACACTCCATTCGTTTGTTATTTATAAGATGTATTGTGAAATACCAGTGTCAGTTACCGGGCTGCATACGCCCGCGCGAGGGCCGCAAATTCCTCCAGGGACAGCGTTTCGGCCCGCCGCGTCCCGTCGATGCCGGCTGCCGCCAGCCAGGCCCGGACATCGTCCCCGCTGAGGCCGCCCATGTGCTTCAGGGAATTCGTCAGCATTTTGCGGCGTACGGAAAAGGCCGCCGCCACAATGCGGAAAAAGGTCTTTTCATCGGGCACGTCGACCGGAGGCTCCATCCGCCGCCGGCAGACCAGCACGGCGCTGTCCACCTTGGGCGGGGGCAGGAACGAACCGGCCTTCACGAG
This sequence comes from uncultured Selenomonadales bacterium, assembly GCA_900315805.1. Lineage (GTDB taxonomy): Bacteria > Bacillota > Negativicutes > Acidaminococcales > Acidaminococcaceae > Succiniclasticum. The sequence continues at coordinate 4,765 of ONAN01000002.1, read as the reverse complement.
GAAGGCGGTCTGCGGTTCCGTGTAATACTGCATGGCCACGGAAATGGCGCCGTACTCCCGTCCGCCGGGAGGGGCCGTCATCCGTTCCGCCACTTCTTTCTGGACCATCACGACGAGCCGTTCCAGGGGCAGTTTACGCTCCAGCAGGTTCATGATGATCGGCGTGGTGATATAGTAAGGCAGGTTGGCCGCCACCTTGAAGGGGCCGTCGCCCATGAGGGCGGGAATATCCGTCTTCAGGATATCCCCCTGCACGATGCGTACGTTTTCGTAGCAGCCGACGGTTTCGGCCAGTACCGGCAGCAGGCGCTTGTCCAGCTCGACGCTCGTCACCTGCGCCCCCGTCCGCGCCAGGGCCTGGGTCAGGGTCCCGATGCCCGGGCCGATTTCCAGCACCTTGTCCTGCGGCGTCAGTTCCGCCGCCGCCGCGATCCGGTTGACCACCGACTCCTCCACGAGGAAATTCTGTCCCAGATTCTTGTCCGCCCGCAGATGGAACGCCTTCAGGATCCGGTTCGTCACCTCGCGCCGGGCGATGACCGGCTGCACATCCAGTTTGGTATCTTCCATGTATGCTCCTTATTTCCCGGCCGCTTCGTCCAGTTTGCGCAGGGCGGCCGTGAATTCTTCCCGCGTCACGCCGTACGTGTTGAGGCGCCGCAGGAACGTTTTGCCCGTGCCGTACCCGATGCCCAGTTCCGCTCCCAGAAGGGCGCGCCGGCTTGAGGCGTCGGGACTGCCGGCCAGGCCGTTGTCCCGCAGGTCCGCCGCCGTAAAGGTCTCCGCCGGCGTGAACGATTCGTGCCGCACCTTGCGCAGCGCCTCCCGGATGGCTTCCGGTTTGGCCTGCTCGATGCCGACATCGTCCGGCACGGAGGCATCCTTTTTCGGCACAAAGGCCTGTCCCGCCTTGGGAAACTTTTTCGTCAGGAACTTGCGGATCCGTTCCCCCGACCCGTCGGGGTCGGTCAGGATGATGATGCCCCGCTTATGGTACGCCGCCTCAATCTGCCGCAGCGTATCGGGGCGCAGGGCGAACCCGCCCGTTTCGATGGTTTCACAGTCCAGGGCGCGGTGTACCGCCACCGTGTCCATTTTTCCTTCGACAATCAGGACTTCTTTCAGCAATGGTTGGTCTCCTTTTACAGGATATAGATTTCCACGTCGCGGCGGCCCCATTCATAGCACTGCCACAGGCTGTTCATGAACAGGTCGATGCGGTGGCCGCCGATGGCACCGCCCGTGTCACCGGCCATGGCGAACCCGTAGCCGGGAATGTACATCTTCGTATAATAGGGGATGTAGCGGGGATCCACGGCGACAATGCCTTCGCGGGGTGTGAGCCCCAGCGATGTATTGCCCGACGCGCCGGCACCCCACGTGTAGGCCGAAGCCTCCACGGTCATCTTGTACCGGTAATGTACGTAGCCCTGGGGCGTCCAGACGGCCTGGGCGATGCCCCGCCGCACGACTTCGTCCACGGGTTCCTGCAAATGCCGGCGCTCCAGTTCGATTTTCTGCTCGAACCCCGTGCGCGTCACATTTTCGTAAGTAACCTCATCTTTTCCCGGGACGCCCGGCTTCTCGACTTTCGTCTCGCCGTAGTTCATCTTCGGGTCATCGATGAATTTCTGTTTGTACGGGACTTCCACCTGTTCCGTCGACAAATGGGAGTGACGGCCCAGGACGTGGATGATCATCCCGTTTTCCACCTTCGAGCCCAGCTGCGGATAGACCTGGTGTCCCATCAGGTTGATGTTCAGTTTGGCCAGGGCCTTGTCCACGGTCTTTTCCGACGTGCTGTAGACGCGCTCCATGCCCATCCGCACGACACGGATGTTCGCAGGCTGCGTGTCCGCGGCCTGTGCGGAAGCGTCTGCGACAGCTTCGGCGGCGGAACCATATACGGTGCACAGGAACAGGGCCAGTACCGGCAGCCAGTGCTGCAGCAGCAGCAGACCCGGCCTGTGTCTTCCTTCATGTAAAATCATGGTAAAACCTCCAACAATGATTGATTTTACCATAAAACAGGCCTGTCCGCAAATAAAACGGCCCAATTAGTACGTATGACATATATTTTTCACAAAATACGTATTAATTTCCGGCCCGGCGGACCGGTACATCGTACGGCCGAAGAACGCAGGGAAATGTTGACTTGCTTTCGCGAATGGTTTACCATAAAAGTGTATTTTTCATAAGGAAGGGTTGCGAACATGTCCCGTTTAGGAATCATCGACACACACGCCCACCTGGACGACGCGCGCTTTGACGCGGACCGGGCCGAGGTCATCGACCGCCTGTCCCGCGATATGGAGGCCGTCATCACCCAGGGCACGACGTACGATACATCGGTTGCGTCCGTTCAGCTGGCGGAACAGTACGATTTCATTTACGCCGCCGTCGGCTGGCATCCCGAGGATCTGGCCGGCATCCGGAGCGAAAGCTACCTGGCCGATATCGAGCGGCTGGCCCGGGAACACGAAAAGGTTGTCGCCATCGGCGAAATCGGCCTCGATTATTACTGGAAGGAAAACCTGCCGCGGGAGGTACAGCTTCTGCGCCTGCACCAGCAGTGCGAGCTGGCGGCGTCCCTGGACCTGCCCGTCGTCATCCACGACCGGGAAGCCCACGGCGACAGCCTGGAGTTCGTCCAGAAGGAGATGCCCAAGGGCCTGCGCATGGTGTTCCACTGCTTTTCCGGGTCCCTGGAAATGGCCAAAGAGCTGTGGAAGCGCGGCATCTATACCGGGTTCGGCGGTTCCTCCACGTACAAGCGCAACAAAAAGGTGCGGGAAATCCTGGCCGCCTGCCCCGAAGACCTGTACCTGCTCGAAACGGACTGTCCCTACCTGACGCCGGAACCGTACCGTGGCCGCCGCAACGACCCGTCCTACACGGAATTCGTCGCCAAAAACGCCGCCCTCGTGCGCGGCACCACGTGGGAACACATCGCCGAACAGAGCACGCAGAACGCCCTCACGCTTTTCAGCCGCATGAAACGGTCTGCGAACAAATAAAAAGGAAGTGTCTTTTATGGAAGAGAATGGATCCATCACCCCCGTCATCACTGCCCGCCGCAGCATCCGCAAGTTCAAGCCCGACGCGGTCAGCCACACGGATTTACATGAAATTCTGCGGGCCGGCATGCTCGCTCCTTCGTCGAAAAACCGCCAGCCCTGGCATTTCATCGTGCTGCAGGACGGCGCCAAGGACGACTTTGCCGACACCATGGAAAAAGGCCTCAACCTCGAAGTGAAGGCGCACCAGCCGTTCCTGCCGAAGAGCATGACGCTGATCAACGGCGCCTTTACATCGGCCCGGATTGTGCGCGACGCGCCCGTCCTGATCCTCATCACCAATGAGCGAGCTGTCGCGACGGATTTCAAGGCCGGCCTCGATACGGACGACCGCATTGCGGAACTGTGCAACATCGAGTCCATCGGCGCCGCCGTGGAAAACATGATCCTCGAAGCCCAGGAACGCGGCCTCGGTACGCTGTGGCTCGGCGATATCTTTTTCTCCTATCCCGAACTGGCCGACTGGACGGAAGCCCATGACGGCGGGCACGGCATGCTGGTGGCGGCGTTGTGCCTGGGGTATGCGGATGAGGCACCGAAGGCAAGGGCACGGAAGGATTTTAGTGATTGTGTGACGTTCCTTAGATAACGTTGATAGAAAAGGGGCCCAGGCGGCAGAATTTTTCGGCACTGGCTCGCGCAAAGCGCTCGATGTGCCGAAAAATTGCCGTCTGGGCCTTCTTATGTCAGCTTTATCCGTTCGTACACAATTCCTATGATACCTTGGCGTGGATTGGGGTTCGGTGTCTAAACCGAAAAATGGAAAAAGGGAAATCGGAATAAAAAAATTCGTGCCGGAGGGGCACGAATTTTTTATTGCCTGTATGGTGTGCATTGTGGATTTTCTTCAGCGTCTCGGCGGCGGCGGGGGCCGGTGTCCGTGCCGCGGGGGCGGCGGGGGCGGACGGTGCGCGTAGTAGCGGGGGCCGTAGCCCCAGCCCCAGGGTCCCCAGTCATCCCAGTAAAGGGACTGCTCCATCATGCGCTGCATATAGAGGCGCCGCATATAGTTCGAGTAGGCGATCTGCTGCAGCTCCTCTTTCGTCACGACGCGCAGGTTGACGGACCCCGTATCCTTGACATCGCCGATTTCCGCTTCCACGAAGAGGACCGTCTTGCCCAGTTTCACGGGCACGATGCGGTTCGTTTCGTCCACGCGGGCCACATTTTCGTCGAGGCTCTTCGCCGTCACTTTGTAGGGCACGTTGCCCGGCGTACGTAAGCGTACGGTTGTCGTTTCGCCGAGCTCCAGGTAGGGATAGACGAGGATGACCGTCTTGTCCATGACCTTTTTCGCCGTGCCGTCCAGCAGGCCCGCCTTGTCGCCGTCGAGGCGCCAGGCGGACTGTCCGTCCTTGGCGACGTAATAATCGCCGATCTGCTCCTGCGTTTCCTTGTCATACGCGCGGATGTGCCGGAAATATTTGTCCGTCAATTTTTTGGAGACCCGGAAATAGTAGGGACGCTGTTGGGCGTCCAGGTCCGTTTTGGCCGGATCCAGGGAAGCCAGATAGGTCGTTACCTTATCGTACGTACCACCTTTCAACAGGCAGTACTTGCGGACCATTTTCTCGTCGAGGGACGCAAAGGGTGTTAGAGTCGGGTTAAAATAGCCAATTACCGTCGGGCTAAAAACGCCAATATCAGTCGGATTATAATCGCCAATCCTAGTCGGACAAAAAAGCCAT
>ONAN01000018.1 GCA_900315805.1 uncultured Selenomonadales bacterium | reverse complement strand
CCTCCTTGTTATTTTTTGGTTTTGGGTTAAACCTATTGTAACAAATGCTCTCTCTTTTTTCTTTTTATTTCTGTAACATATGTTTTATCACATTACACACCCGCCTAAACAAGGAGTTAGTTCAACCCAACATGACATCCAGTGCCATCATCAGGGTGAAACCTGCAGCAAAGGCCATTGTTCCGATATTCGAATGCTCTCCCTCCGACATTTCGGGGATAAGCTCTTCCACGACCACGTAGAGCATAGCGCCTGCCGCAAAACTTAAAAAGTACGGCAGCAGCGGCAGCATATAATCGATGGCCGCAATCATGAACAAGGCACCGATGGGTTCGACGATGCCCGAAAGGACACCGTACACGAAGGCTTTGAGACGGCCCCTTCCCTCCCCTTTCAGAGGCAGCGAGATGATGGCCCCTTCCGGGAAGTTCTGGATGGCGATGCCCAGGGACAGGGCCATAGCCGCTGCCCCGGAAATCGTCACACTGTCATGTACATAGCCTGCGTAGACTACGCCGACGGCCATGCCTTCGGGAATATTATGAAGCGTCACGGCGAGGACCAGTTTAGCCGCCCGGGAGATCCGTACGGCCGGTCCTTCGGCGTGTTCGCTGTTCATATGGAGATGTGGAATGATATGATCCAGCAGCAGCAGGAAGAGCACACCGGCCCAGAATCCCACAACAGCGGGAACAAAGGCCGGCTGGCCCGAAGCTTCTGCCTGATCCATGGCGGGAATGAGCAGGCTCCAAACGGAAGCCGCCACCATGACACCGGCGGCGAAGCCCGTAAAGGCGCGCTGCACCGGTTTGTGCAGGTTGCCGCGCACGAAAAAGACGCAGGCGGCACCCAGTGCGGTTCCCGCAAAAGGAACCAGAATACCACGGATTACTTCGAGGGGCAGATACATAGCAGTGTCAACCTTTCAGTCAGGTCAGGCATTGCCTGTCTTCCCTTTCTTGTCATGAGCCGCGGCCCTGCACTTGGGGCAGGATCCTGCGGAACCCGGGCACCCGGAGCAATGAGCGCAGGAGCCGGATGAAAGGTTCTTAATGACATGACGCAATGCCATGATGAAGCAGATGATGACTGCCGCAAATACGACAGCAGATAGAAAGTTCATAGAGACTCCTTTCTACTTTTTCAGTGTACCATACCCGTGCCGGCTGCGACAACCGGCGCGGAATATTTCCTCAGTCCGCCCCCTGTGCTGCCGGTACCGTCTTGCGGTACGGTGCGGCCGGGCGCAGGATAAAGTACAGGGCCACGGCAATCAGCACGCAGGCAATGCCCTGCATAATACCGAACGGTGTGCCATAGAAGGCCCAGCCGCCCAGGTTGTAGACCACGAAAGCCAGACCGTAACCAATCATGCACTGGAAACCGATGGCCAGGGCCGCCCATTTCTTTTCCCCCATTTCGCGGGCCGTCGCAGCCATCGCGACCAGGCAGGGCGGGTCAAACAGGTTCAGGACCATGTAGGTGAAGGCCGTGAGTGGAGTGAACATAGCGGCGATGCCTTTGAACACCGCTTCCTCGTTTTCCGGATCGGCGCCGGCCAGGATACCCAGGGTGCCGACGGCCTGTTCTTTCGCCATGAAGGCGGAAATGACGGCCACGGTGTTCTTCCAGTCACCCAGGCCAAGGGGCGAGAAGATCCAGGCGAAGGTGTTGCCGATGCCGGCCAGCATGGACTGTTCGACATCTTCCACCATTTCCAGGCTCGTGTTGAAGGCCTGCAGGAACCAAATGATGACGCAGACCGAGAAGATGATCGTGCCGGCCTTGATGATGAAGCCGCGGGCACGTTCCCACATATGGATCAGGACGCCTTTGAAAGAAGGAATATGGTAGGCCGGCAGCTCCATGACGAAGGGAGCCGGTTCGCCGGCGAAGAATTTCGTCTTTTTCAGGGCGATGCCGCCGAGAATGATGATGGCGATGCCCATGAAGTACATGGCCGGGGCCACGAAGACCGAATCCGGGAAGAAGACCGCCGTCACCATGCCGATGATTTCCGTCTTGGCAGAGCACGGAATGAAGGTGGCCAGCATGATCGTCATGCGGCGGTCACGCTGTTCCTCAATCGTGCGGGCCGCCATAATGGCCGGCACGCCGCAGCCCGTACCGATCAGCACCGGAATGAAGGATTTACCGGACAGGCCGAATTTGCGGAAAATACGGTCCATGATGAAGGCGACGCGCGCCATATAGCCCGAATCTTCCAGCAGGGACATGAAGAAGAAGATCAGCAGGATCTGCGGTACGAAGCCGAGCACCGTGCCGACGCCGCCGATGATGCCGTCGACGATAAGGCTGCTCAGCCAGTCCGGCGCCGCGATGCTTTCCAGGAAGCCGTTGGCTGCATCCGTCACGATTTCGCCGAAGAACACGTCGTTCGTCCAGTCCGTGGCCCACGTGCCGACGGTCGTGACGGAAATGTAGTACATGATCGTCATGATGACCACGAAGATCGGCAGCGCCAGGAAGCGGTTCGTCACGATGCGGTCGATCTTGTCCGACGTGGTGAGCGCATGTTTCGCTTCTTTTTTGTGGACCGTTTCTGCAACGATTTTTTCAATGTATTCATAGCGCTGGTTGATGATGATGCTTTCCGCGTCATCATCCATTTCCTGCTCGCAATCCTGGATATGCAGGTCCAGATGCCGCAGCAGTTCCGGCGAAATGGCCATGCCGTCCGTAATATCCTTATCGCGTTCGAAGACCTTGACGCTGTACCAGCGCAACGTGCGCGAATCGACCAGGTCGGCGATGGATTCCTCGATGTGGGCCAGCGTATGTTCCACGCTGCCCGTGAACACATGGGGCAGTTCCTTCGGGGCCTTGTGGGCCTTTGCAATGCGCAGCGCCGCTTCCGCCGCCGCGAGGCAGCCCTCACCTTTCAGGGCGCTGATCTTGTAGACCGGGCATCCCAGGGCCGCCGACAATTTGCTCAAATCGATTTCATCTCCCCGGGCGTCGACCAGGTCCATCATGTTGATGGCCAGCACGACCGGAATTCCGACTTCGATGAGCTGCGTCGTCAAATACAGATTTCGTTCGATGTTCGTGCCGTCGATAATGTTCAGGATGACATCGGGCTGTTCCTGCACCAGATACCGGCGCGAGACCTTTTCTTCCAGCGTGTACGGCGACAGTGAATAAATACCGGGCAGGTCCTGGATGATGACATCCTTATGGCCCTTCAACAGCCCGTCCTTCTTTTCCACCGTGACACCGGGCCAGTTGCCCACATACTGGGTGCTGCCCGTCAATTCATTAAACAACGTGGTTTTCCCGCAATTCGGGTTGCCAGCCAGCGCAATCTTGATTTCCATTTACCTATCCTTTCTACTTGCCGGGAAGGATGTTCCCTGCGTTTCTACCGCAAATAATGACATTTCCTGCAGCAGATTCCCTTACAGCGGTTCCACTTCCACCGTAGCCGCTTCGTTTTTCCGCACGGAGAGGTCATAGCCCCGCACATTCAGTTCCATGGGGTCGCCCAGGGGAGCAATCTTCACTACTTTGATTTCCGTTCCCTTCGTAATGCCCATGTCCATGATGCGCCGTTTCAGCGCACCGCTCCCGGTCAGCCGGGTCACCTTGCAGAGGCCGCCGATTGCAACTTCGTTCAGTGTCATGTTCTAACTCCTTCTTTCTTCTTCTATAGCAGGGGGAAACGCCCCGGTGCTTCAATACAGGATACGCCGGGCCATTGCCTCGCCGATGCCGACGCGGCTTCCCCGGACATTGAGGATCAGGCTGCCCGCCAGATGACTGACGACCGTAACCCGGGTGTCCACCGTAAATCCCATTTCCGCCAGATGCTGCCGCACCTGGTCATTCCCGGTAATTTTGCGGATGGTGACCGTGTCACCCACCTCCGCCATAACCAAAGGTACCAAGGATTTCACCTCCCCCCGGTGTGCAAATCATTAGCAATAGCTAACTTGCTGTCTTAAAAAATAGGGTTAGTTTACTCTAACCCAAGGCCTTTAAAGAACCGGTTAGGCATCCCTAACCGGCCCGTTCTAAATGTACCACCCGGTATTTAGTTTGTCAACAAAAATTTAGAGGAATTTTAAATCAGAATAAATCGGAGTAAGTTTACACTAACATGATATGTGTAAAAAAATACCGCAAGGTAGTTCGCCCACCTCACGGTATTTCCTTTACAAAATGATTTCCGCAGCTTATTTCCCGGTCAAATCGCTGGTGCAATGCGGGCAGCGCGTAGCGTCGTCGGGAATTACGGTCTTGCAGAAGGGGCACAGACGCGGTTCTTTCGCCGGCGGCTTGGGAGCCAGGCGGTTAATCTGCTTGATGACCAGGAAAACGGCGAAGGCCACCAGCAAAAAGTCGATGATCGTATTGATGAAGCTGCCGTAAGCGATGACGGCGGCACCGGCTTTTTTGGCTTCGGCCAGGGTCGTCACGTTCTTGTCGGACAGGTTGATGAACAAGTTGGAAAAGTCCACGTCGCCCATCAGTTTGCCCAACGGCGGCATGATGATGTCGTTGACGAGGCTCGTCACGATTTTGCCGAACGCACCGCCGATGACGACGCCAACGGCCATGTCCACCACATTACCGCGCATTGCGAAATCTTTGAATTCCTTTAACATTCCCATGTACAGTTTCCTCCCCGGAAATTCCGTCTGCGCCGGCGGAACGCGGGTTCCGTGCAGGCGGACGGTCAGTCTTGATATCTGCTACTATTAAAGCATTTACACCGGACGGTGTCAATAAAATTCCTGTAAAAATAACGGGCCTTCCTTCACCCGGCGAACACGGTCTGGACCAGCACCATATAGAGGATGGTGCCGGCCGCCATGGACAGGAACATCTGCCGCCGCCAGACATGGAGGACGACGGTCACGGCGAGGGCCAGGGCCTCCGGAATGCCGTGGGACCCCGTCGTCAGGGAGACGTCCTTGAGGCAGTAGACCACGAGCAGGGCGAAGACGGCCGAAGGCAGCACTTTGCCCAGGTATTGCACATACGGCGGCGTCTGTCTGCCCGGCGGGAACAGGAGGAACGGGATGTAGCGCGTCGCCATGGTGCCAAGGACACACATGGCGATGGTGATCAGCTGTTGTGTAAGCGTCATTTCCATCAGAACTGCCCCCTTCCTCCCTGCTTCTGCAGGGGTTTCCGCAAAACCGTCAGCACGGCCAGGATGACGACGAGGGCGGGGATCATGAAGCGCTGGGCGCCGAACACGGCCAGGCAGCCCAGGCTCGCCGCAAAGCCGACGACGGCGCTTACGTGCTGGTCTTCCTTCAGCCACTGCTCCAGAAAGATGACGACGAACAGGGTCGTCATGATGAAGCCGAGGCCTTTCAGGTTGAACTGCAGCAGCGTGCTGAACTGGCTCCCCAGGAACGAGCCGAGGACCCAGTAGGAGTAGTTAAGGAAGGAAATCCAGAACAGGAACCAGCCCTTGTCGATGCCGGCAGGGACTTCCGTCGTGTAATTGATGGCGAAGCTTTCATCGCACATCAGGTGGATCAGGAAGATCTTCTTCCAGCCCGTCCCCTTGTATTTTTCCAGCATGGAGATGCCGTAGAACAGGTGCCGCGCCTGGATGACCAGGGACAGGATCAGCGCCTGTACGGGGTTGAACGGCGCCAGGAGCAGCGTCACGGCGACGAATTCCAGGGAACCGCCGAAAATCGTGGCCGCCATAAACGGAGCCATCCATTTGGGCAGGCCCATGCTGTGGGCGAAAATGCCGTAGCCGATGCCCAGGAACAAAAAACCTGTCAAAATCGGTACGGTATAGGGAAACGCCGCCCGCAGGGCAGGCCAGGCCTTTCCCGTCGAAGTTCCTTTCTCCATGGGATAACACTCTTTCCGTAACTTTTTTCCCTGCTTTTCTCTTTTTCTATGGCAGGAATGTAATATTTATTGTACCGTCCCTTGGGAAAACTTGTCAAATTCCTGAAAAAGTTGAATAAACAGGTGTACTAGCGTATAATGAATTTACATTTATATTGAAAAAGGAGTCAATCATGGGAAACAGCAGTTTTTCGACCCGCCTGGGCTTCATCCTCGTATCGGCGGGCTGCGCCATCGGTCTCGGCAACGTTTGGCGCTTTCCATTCATAACCGGCAAATACGGCGGCGCGTCCTTCGTGCTGCTCTACCTTGTCTTTCTGGCCATCCTCGGCCTGCCGATCATGGTGTCCGAATTCGCCGTCGGCCGTGCCAGCGTGCACAGTTCGGCAAAATCCTTCGACATCCTGGAACCGAAAGGGACCAAATGGCATCTTTATAAATACGGATGCATCCTCGGCAACATCATGCTCATGATGTACTACACCATGATTTCCGGCTGGATGTTCTATTACCTCTACAAAATGGCGGCAGGCGCCTTCATAGGCCTCGACCCGAAACAGGTCGGCGCCGTCCTGGGCGGCCTCGTCAGCGACCCGGTCACCATGACGGCCTATACGTGCGTCGTCTGCGTCCTCGGCGGTGCCGTCTGCTATCTGGGCGTGCAGGCCGGCGTGGAACGCATCACGAAGATCATGATGACGGCCCTGCTCTTCCTCATGGTCGCACTGGCCGTCAACTCCGTTATGCTGCCGGGCAGCGAGACCGGCCTGGAATACTACCTGAAACCGGACTTCACCAAATTCTCCCATTACAGCCTCAACGAAGTCGTCTTCGCGGCCATGGGACAGGCCTTCTTCACCCTGAGCCTGGGCATCGGCGCATTGGCCATCTTCGGCAGTTACATCGGCAAGGAAAAGCGCCTCACGGGCGAAGCCATCTGGATCATCGTCCTCGACACCTTCGTCGCCCTCATGGCCGGCCTCATCATCTTCCCGGCCTGCTTCAGCTACGGCATCAACCCCGGCGCGGGTCCGAACCTGCTCTTCGTCACGCTGCCCAATGTGTTCAACCACATGCCCGGCGGCCGTTTCTGGGGTTCCCTGTTCTTCCTGTTCATGATTTTCGCATCCATGTCGACGGTCATCGCCGTCTTCGAAAACCTGATTGCCTGCTTCATGGACCTGACGGGACTGGACCGCAAGACCATCGTGCGCCGCGGCGTGCCCGTCATGATCATCCTCTCCCTGCCCTGCATCCTGGGCTTCAATCTGTGGAGCGGCTTCCAGCCCTTCGGCCCCGGTTCAGGCGTTCTGGACCTGGAAGATTTCGTCGTCAGCAACAACCTGCTGCCCCTGGGCAGCCTCATCTACCTGGCCTTCTGCACGAGCCGTTACGGCTGGGGCTGGGATAACTTCATCAAGGAAGTGGACACGGGCAAGGGCATCAAGTTCCCGAAATGCATCCGCTTCTACGTCACGTATATTTTACCGATCATCGTACTCTACATCTTCGTGAATGGCTATATCGCCATCTTCAGTCATTAATAGTCCCATGGGTCAAAACACATTTTCCACTCGTCTCGGTTTTATTCTGGTTTCCGCCGGCTGCGCCATCGGCCTCGGCAATGTCTGGCGCTTCCCCTTCATCACGGGCAAGTACGGCGGCGCCACGTTCGTATTGCTTTACCTCGTCTTTCTGGCCATCCTCGGCCTGCCCATCATGGTGGCCGAGTTCGCCGTCGGCCGTGCCAGCGTGCACAGCCCGGCCAAGGCCTTCAACGTCCTGGAGCCGAAAGGTTCCAAATGGCACCGCTACAAATATGTCATGATCGGCGGCAACATCCTCCTCATGATGTACTACACGACCATTTCCGGCTGGATGTTCTATTACTTCTACAAGATGCTCACGGGCGCCTTTGCGGGCCTGACGCCCCAGCAGGTCGGTGCCGTCCTGGGGGACCTGCTCACGCAGCCCGGTACCATGGCGGCCCTTCTCGTGTTCGTCGTCCTGCTGGGCTTTTTCGTGTGCTACCTGGGCGTCCAGGCCGGCGTGGAGCGCATCACGAAAGTCATGATGACGGCCCTGCTGCTGCTCATGGTCGTCCTCGCCGTCAACTCCCTGCTGCTCCCGGGCAGTGAAGCGGGACTGCGCTACTACCTGTACCCCGATTTCTCGAAACTGTCGCACTACAGCCTCAACGAGGTCATCTTCAACGCCATGGGGCAGGCCTTCTTCACCCTCAGCATCGGCCAAGGTTCCCTGTCCATTTTCGGCAGCTATATCGGCAAGGAAAAGCGCCTCACGGGCGAAGCCGTCTGGATCATCGTCCTCGACACCTTCGTCGCCCTCATGGCCGGCCTCATCATCTTCCCGGCCTGCTTCAGCTACGGCATCAACCCCGGCGCCGGCCCGAACCTGCTCTTCGTGACCCTGCCCAACGTGTTCAACCACATGATGTTCGGCCGCTTCTGGGGCACCCTGTTCTTCCTGTTCATGATCTTCGCGTCCATGTCGACGGTCATCGCCATCTTCGAGTTCATCACGGGCTGCTTCATGGAGCTCACGGGACTCGACCGCAAGACCATCATCCGGCGGGCCATCCCCGTCATGATCGTCCTCTCCCTGCCCTGCGTCCTGGGCTTCAACGTGTGGAGCGGCTTCCAGCCCTTCGGCCCCGGCTCGGGCGTCCTGGACCTGGAAGACTTCATCGTCAGCAACAACCTGCTCCCCATCGGAAGCCTCGTCTACATGGCCTTCTGCACGACGCGCTACGGCTGGGGCTGGGACAACTTCATCAAGGAGGCAGACACGGGCGAAGGCCTCCGCTTCCCGCGCTGGCTGCGGTTCTACGTCACGTATATTTTGCCGCTGATCGTGCTCTACATCCTCGTCAACGGGTACATCGCCACCTTCGGCCACTGAGCCTTACCAGTACGATGCAGCGCCCCGTCCGTCCGCAAAATCCCCCCTTTCTGTTTCAATCTGAACAGAAGGTCCGGGGATTTTTTCTTTTTTGCAACATAGTGCTACAAAAAGGAAAAATCCTTTGACAGGACGGGGAAAAACGATTACGATAGGGACAAGTTCCCAAATCACAGTGATTCAGTAGGTTTAACCGCTTTTGCCATATTTCGCCTTGTTGTGGAGCGGAGCGGTGCCTGCGGGAATTGCCAAATTCAATGTCTGACACACTAACAAGGAGGAATGTCAAATGCAATTCAAGAAAGCCATCGTATCTCTCGTAGCCCTGTCCCTTATCGCCCTCGGTGCCGCCGGCTGTGGCGGCGGTGACAAGAAGGCCGCCGCGCCCGACAAAGGCGGCAAGGTCATCAAGATCGGCGCCACGGCAGGCCCGCACGCGCAGGTCGCCGAAGCCGTCGCCCAGGAAGCGAAGAAACAGGGACTCAACGTCAAAGTCGTGGAGTTTTCCGACTATGTGACGCCGGACAAGGCCCTCGCCGAAGGCGAACTGGACCTGGCCAGCTACCAGCACAAGCCCTTTATGGAAAACTTCAATAAAAACAACGACGCCCACCTCGTCGCCATCGGGCCGACCATCCTGATGCGCATGGGCATCTACAGCGACAAGGTCAAGGACCTGAAAGCCGTCCCGGACGGCGCCACCGTCGCCATCCCCAATGACCCGACCAACGGCGGCCGCGGCCTCATGCTCCTGCAGAAAGCCGGCCTGTTGAAACTCAAGGACGGCGTCGGCTTCAAGGCCACGCCGAAAGATGTCGTGGACAATCCCCACAAACTCGTATTCAAGGAACTGGAAGCAGCCCAGCTGCCCCGCAGCCTGAAGGACGTCGACCTGGCGGTCATCACCATGAACTACGTCATGAGCGGCGGCCTGGACGTCAAGAAACAGGGTCTCTTCTGGGAAGACAAGAACGAACCCCTGGCCGTCATGATCCTGGCTGTCGACGGCAAGAACAAGGATAACGCCGATTACCAGAAGATCGCCAAACTGTTCCATTCCGACAGCGTGAAGAAGTACATTGCCGACACCTTCAAAGGCACCATCGTACCGGCGGAATGACCGCCCCTCCCCTATGGATCTGCAAACTGTTTTACACAAGGACAAACTGAATAAGGAAGACCTGGTCTTCCTCCTGGGCCTGACGGACCCGCAGGACCTGCAGGCGTTCTACGCCGCGGCCTACGCCGTCAAGCTGGAATACATCGGCAACGTGGACTTTTACCGCGGCCTGCTGGAATTTTCCAACCGCTGCATCAAGAACTGCCGCTACTGCGGCATCCGGCGCGGCAACACGGAAGTCGTGCGCTTCGACACGCCGCGGGAAGATATCCTGCACATGGCGCGCTGGTGCTATGAGAACCACTACGGGTCCCTGTGCCTCCAGTCCGGCGAACGGCAGGACGAAGCCTTCATTTCCTACGTCGAAGGACTGATCCGCGACATCAAGCGGATCGGCGGCGGCGCCCTGGGACTGACGCTCTGCTGCGGCGAACAGACGGAAGCAACGTACCGCCGCTGGTTCGAGGCCGGCGCCCACCGCTACCTGCTGCGCATCGAGACCAGCAATCCCGCGCTGTACGCCGCCCTTCACCCGCAGGACGGGCACCACGAATGGCAGGTCCGCAAGGACTGCCTCGACGCCCTGGCCCGCACGGGCTGGCAGGTCGGCACGGGCGTCATGATCGGCCTGCCCGGCCAGACGCTGGAAGATTTGGCGGATGATATCCTGTTCTACGAAGCGCAGAACATCGCCATGATCGGCATGGGCCCCTACGTGGTGCACCACAACACACCCATTGGCAACGAAGTCGTGGCCGCCGGCAAAGACTCGCCGGCCGACAGGGAACGCCGGCTGCGCCTGGGCATCAACATGGTCGCCGCCACGCGGCTTTACCTGAAGGATGTCAACATCGCCGCCACGACGGCCCTGCAGGCCCTCCACCCCCTGGGGCGCGAAATGGCGCTCAAGGCCGGGGCCAACATCCTCATGCCCCTCGTGACCCTGCCCCGTTTCCGCACGCAGTACCAGCTTTACGACAACAAACCCTGCCTCGAGGACGGACAGGAAGAATGCAAAAACTGCCTCGCCAGCCGCGTCGCCTCCATCGGCGACCGCGTGGGCTGGGACCAATGGGGCGACTCGCCGCACTTCTTCAACACCCTCGACCGCCAGCCCTGACAATTTCACAGGAACACAAAAAGCCCCGGCGCCTTGCGGACTGTCTGTACAGTTCCGGAAGACGGCCGGGGCCATCTTATGCCTGTTTACGGAATGCGTTTCACGACGCGGCCACCCTGGACCTCCTGGACGTCGAACACGGAGAGGAAGGCCTGCGGGTCGATGCTGTGGACCGTGGATTTCAGCTTGGAAACCTCCAGACGGCTCACGACGCAGTAGAGGATGTCCTTGTCGTCCTTCAGGAAACCACCCTGCCCGTGCAGCAGCGTCACGGCGCGGTGCATGTCGTGGACGATGGCGTCGGACACTTCGTTGTAGTCCGACGTGACGATGAACACGCCTTTCGAGGAGTCGAGTCCTTCGGACACGGTGTCAATCATGCGGGAACAGATAAAGTACGCCACCAGCGAATAGAGGGCGCTGTTCCAGTCGAAGACCAGGCCGGCGCAGCCCATGATGAAGATGTTCATGAAGAGGACCAGTTCGCCGACGGAAAAGGACGTTTTGCTGTCCAGGACGATGGCCATGATTTCGGACCCGTCCGTGGAACCGCCGCTGCGGATGACGACGCCGACGCCGACACCCATGATGATGCCGCCGTAGATGGTCGCCAGGAAGGGGTCGCGCGTAAAGGGCTGCATATTGGTGAAGATATGGCTGCAGGCCGCCACGATGACGATGGCGTAGGTCGCGCACACCGCCAAGCCCGCGCCCAGGCGCTTATACCCGATGTAGAAGAACGGCAGGTTCAGCAAAATGACGAGGACGCTGAAGGGAATGCCCAGCAGCTGCTGCAGCATCAGCGAAATACCGATGACACCGCCGTCGATGACGTTGTTTGGCACCAGGAACAGGTCCAGGCCGGCAGAGTAGACGATGGCGCCGATGGTCAGGCCGAGCAGGCGCAGCACGATGTTCTTCAGAGGGGTCTTCCCTTCCCGGTCCCTCCCGGCGCGGGCCGCGGCCTCCGCCGCTTTATTCGTAACAGGATCCATACTATCTCCTTTAACCTTCTGTCTTATGGAATATTCAACATAAACTTAGTATACCAAATATTTGCATCCCTGGTGTGAACAAATGGAAAATTGTTCCGTTTTATTTGCAAATGTTCCATTTCTCAAAACAAAACCTGTCATGCTACCACATATTGTGTAAAATCCCTAACATTTCTGTAACACATCCCCAAAGTGTATGGTTTTGCCATTGACGAAAACCGTTTTGACTCCTATAATTAAAGCCGTAGTCACCCAATAGATTGTGGGTATTCTTATTTTTATACACAATATACAGAAATCATAGAAGGAGTGTTTTCAATGAGCGGTACGGAGCAAGCGGTAAAAGTAGCGACAAAAGAAGCAACGGGCAACATCACCACGTCGGAAAAGTGGTATGAAAATCCCCTGAGCCAGACGCTGCTGGATAAAAAATATTATCATGACGGCGAAGATTTCGAAGGCTTCGTCAACCGCGTGACGGGTATCTTCAGCCCCGAACTGGCGCCGAAATTCCGCCAGTGCCTGCTCAACGGCGAGTTCTTCCCGGCCGGCCGCAGCCTGTACGGCGCAGGCAGCAAGGGCAAGTTCCGTGCCTCCATGAGCAACTGCTACATCCTGCCCTGCCCGGAAGACAACATCGAGTCCATCTTCGACGTCAACAAGAAGATGGCCCGCATCTTCAGCTACGGCGGCGGCTGCGGCGTCAACATATCCAACCTGCGCCCGAAGGATTCCAAAGTCAATAACAGCGCCCGCACTTCGTCCGGCGCCGTCTCCTTCCTGACCCTGTTCAACGCGACGGGCAGCGTCATCGGCGTGCATGGCCGCCGGGCCGCGGAAATGGTCGCCCTCTCCTGCGAACACCCCGACATCGAGGAATTCCTGAAGATCAAGCAGACCGACCACAAACTGGAAGCCATGAACATCTCCATGCTCATCACGGGCAAGTTCATGGAAGCCATCAAGGCCAACAAACCCTTCGAACTGCACTTCGACGTGCCCGAAAGCAACGAGCACGTCCGCAAGTCCATCGATACGCGCAAATTCTACCGCGAATTCTGCCAGACCCAGTGGGATTACGGTGATCCCGGTTCCATCTTCATCGACCGCGTCCGCAGCTACAACCTGCTGAGCGGCTATCCGGAATACCGCATCGACGTGTCCAACCCCTGCGCCGAATTCTACGGCAATGCCTATAACAGCTGCAACCTGGGCAGCATCAACCTGTACCACATGGTGGACAACAAGTTCGCTCCCGATGCGGCCATCAACTATGCCAAACTGAACCAGACCGTCGACACGGCCGTCCGTTCCCTCGATGAAATCCTGGACTACGGCTACGACATGCAGCCTCTGGACGAGAACCGCAAATGCATCGACGACTGGCGTTCCATCGGCCTGGGCATCATGGGCCTGGCCGACATGTTCGTCGCCCTGGGCGTCAAGTACGGCTCCGCCGAGAGCCGCAAGATTGCCGGCGACCTGATGAAGGCCATCTTCAAACAGGCCCTCATCACGAGCTGCGACCTGGCGCGCACGAAGGGCACCTTCGGCAAATTCGACTGGAACAAGACGAGCAAATCGCCGCTGATCCAGCTCTTCCCCGAACTGCACGACCGCATCAAGAAATACGGCCTGCGCAACGGCACGCTGCTCTCCATCGCCCCGACGGGCTCCCTGTCCCTGCTGGCAGGCGGCTTCAGCGGCGGTGTGGAACCCATCTACCAGATTTCCATGCAGCGCACCACCCACAGCCTGGAAAAGGAACACAAGTCCTTCCGCGTCTTCGCGCGCAGCATCCAGGACCTGCTCCTCTACCACAACCTGCCTCTGGATACGCCCGATGACGAAGTCAAGGCCCGCTTCCCCTTCGTCATCGAATCCCACGACGTGGACCCCGCGGACCGCGTGGAAATGCAGAGCGTCCTGCAGACCTACGTCGACAACGCCATCAGCTCCACGGTCAACCTGAAGGAATCGGCCACGGTGGAAGAAATCGAACGCATCTACATGCTGGCCTATGAAAAGGGCTGCAAGGGCCTGACGGTCTTCCGCGACAACTGCAAACGCGGTTCCATCCTGGACGCCACGGAAACGAACGAGATCGTCCTCGACTCCATCGTACCGTCCAAGCGCCACAACATCCGCCGCATCGACGGTTCCACCTACCGCCAGAGCTCGGCCTGCATCAAGAACTTCTACATCACGGTCAACAAGACCGAATCGGGCCAGATCTTCGAAGTGTTCACGAACTTCTCCGGCGGCTGCACGGCCAACGTCGACACCATGACGCGCCTCATTTCCCTGCTGCTGCGCTGCGGCGTCAAAGTCGACACCATCATCAGCGAACTGCGCGAAGCGAAATGCCGCGGCTGCCAGGAATTGCGCAAACAGGGCAAAGATGTCTCCCTGTCCTGCGGCAATGCCATTGCCGACGCCATCGAAGCCGCTTACCACGGCACCACGAAGAAGAGCGTCGTCGGCGGCCTGGTCTGCCCCGAATGCGGTGCCCGCCTCGTATCCGAGGGCCGCTGCTTCAGCTGCCCCAACTGCGGGTTCTCCAAGTGCAATAACTAAAGAACACGGCTAAAACGACGGCCGCGCCACCTTTCCGGTGACGCGGCCGTCGTTCACATTTCACGCTTTTTTTACTGTTTTCTTTTCCGCTTTGCGCTACAATTACATTCGGTGATTTTTGCTATGAAAAACTTTTTAGGGGGTGTCTCCATCGTCCTGGCGCTGCTCCTGGCGGCCTTCCTGTGCGTGGACAGCTTCATCGCCCAGCCGCTCGTGAACTACGCGCTGAAACGGGGAACGAAGGCCGACCCCATGTCGCCGCCGGCGGCTTTTGAAGACATCTACCCCTACCCCAATAAATACGAGTCCATGCAGCCCCGGCCGCCGAAACAGTTCCGGCGCGCCAACTGGACCATCACCTCGTTCGACGGCCTCAAGCTGGAAGCGACGCATTTCGTTCCCAACGTCAACCCGTCCAGCCACAAATGGGCCATCCTGGTACACGGATACGGCTGCAACCAGCGTTTCATGTACATTATGGCCACGTACTACCTGGGCCACGGATACCAGGTCCTGACGCCGGATATGCGCGCCTCCGGCAAGAGCGAAGGCAAGTACCTGACCATGGGCGTCTTCGAAGGGCGCGACGTGGCGCAGTGGGCCCATACGATTGCCAAAGAGGATCCCCAGGCCCGCATCGTGCTCCACGGTGTCTCCATGGGCGCGGCCGATGTCATGCTCTCCCTCAACGACAATTTACCGGACCAGGTCAAGGCCATCGTCGAGGACAGCGGCTACAGCAGCCTGAAGGAACTGGTGGCCATCCGCCTCATCGATTCGGTCCGCTACCCGAAACCCGTGCTGCTGGGGGCCAGCCTCTTCATGCGGGAATACGCCGGCGTCTTCCTGGAAGACGTGGACCCGCTCAAAGCCGTTTCCCAGTCCCACCTGCCGATCCTGTTCATCCACGGCACGGCAGACCAGCTCATCCCCATGTCCATGATGAAGGACCTGTACCGCGCCAGTCCCTCGAAGGATAAAGCCGCCCTCACCGTGCAGGACGCCACCCACGCCATGAACGACGCCGTGGGCGAACCCTATTACAAGTACGTGTTCCAGTTCCTGGACCACTACGTATGACAGCCAAAACAAAACCGCATTGCCTGGTTCTTCCAGACAATGCGGTTCTTTGCGTTACGGCATCATTTGCCCGTAAACTGAGCCGGACGCTTCTCCAAAAAGGCCGTGATGCCTTCGCGGAAATCGGCCGTGCCGGCGCAGTCCGACTGCAGGGCGACTTCGGCGTCGCGGAACTTGTACATTTCGTCGTACATACTCACGAACATCATCTTCTTCATGGCGGCGTACGCGTGGGTCGGGCCCTTGGCCAGTCCCTTCGCGAAGGCCATGACCTTCGGCATCAGTTCGTCTTTCGGTACGACTTCCTTCACGAAGCCCAGTTCCAGCGCCTCCTGTGCCGTCACGGGGCGTCCCGTCACGAACATGTCCATGGCGCGGTGCAGTCCGGCCATGCGCGGCACCAGATAGCCGCCCATGGTGTCCGGCATGAGGGCGATACCCACAAAGGCCTGCAGGAACTTGGCGTTATCCGCAGCAAAGACGAAATCGCAGCCGTAAGCCAGGTTGCAGCCGCCGCCTGCCGCCGCGCCCGCCACGGCGCAGATCACGAGCTTCGTCATATGCTTGATGTAGATCACGATGTCCGACAATTTCCCCGCCAGGGGCGCCATGGATTTGGCGCCGAAATCCGGCTCCTCGCAGTGGGCCTTCATGTAGCGGATGTCCCCGCCGCCGCAGAATGCGCGGCCGGCACCGGTCAGGACCACGGTCTTGACGGCCGGGTCGCCTTCGGCCTGTTTCAGGGCCTGGTCCAGCTCCAGGGCCATGTTCATATCCAGGGCATTCAGCGTGGGCGCATAATCCAGCGTAATGACGGCCACTCCGTCTTCCACGCCGTACTTCAACATTTTATAATCCACAGGTAAGACCTCCTTCCATTTGCTGCTTTCATTATAAATGGTTTTGAAAATCGCCGCCAACGAATTTTTGCGAAACTTTTCCGCCTTATTCCATGTTGGCCCGT
Source organism: uncultured Selenomonadales bacterium (assembly GCA_900315805.1). Classification (GTDB taxonomy): domain Bacteria; phylum Bacillota; class Negativicutes; order Acidaminococcales; family Acidaminococcaceae; genus Succiniclasticum. The sequence continues at coordinate 20,173 of ONAN01000018.1, read as the reverse complement.
TCCTTGTCAATGACTTCCTTCAACGACCGGGCCGACGCCTGCAGGCCTGCCAGTTCGTCCGCGTCCAGCTCCAGGGGGATGTGCGTCTCGAAGCCGTCGGCGCCGACGATGCCCGGCATGCTCAGGGCCACGTCGTTCACGCCGTATTCCCCGTGCATCACGACAGACACGGGCAGAATGCTCTTTTCATCGCGCACAATGGCCTCGCAGAGGCGCTTCACGCACATGGCGATGCCGTAATAGGTGGCGTGTTTCTTCTTGATGATCTCGTAGGCGCTGTTCTTGACGCGCTCCGCGATTTCCCGGTTGGCCTTTTCATGGTCGAAATGGCCGCGCATTTCACAGAATTTCGGCAGGGGCACGCCGGACACGTTGGCACTGCTGAAGGCCGCGATTTCGCTGTCCCCGTGTTCGCCGATGATGTAGGCATGGACGCAGCGGCTGTCCACGTCCAGGTGCTCGCCCAGCACATAGCGCAGGCGGGCCGAATCGAGCATGGTGCCGGAGCCGATGACATGGCTCTCCGGCAGGCCGCTCATCTTGGCGGCCGCATAGGTCAGGACATCGACGGGGTTCGCGACGATGATCAGGATGCCGCCGAAATGGCGCTTCCTCAGTTCCGGAATGATGGTCCGGAAAATGGCGATGTTCTTATGGACCAGGTCCAGCCGGGTCTCGCCCGGTTTCTGGTTCGCACCGGCCGTCACGACCACGATGGCCGCGTCGGCGATGTCGTCGTACGTGCCGGCGTAAATGTCCATGGGCGACGCAAAAGACAATCCGTGGCTCAAATCCATGGCCTCGCCCTCGGCCTTGTCCTGGTTGGCGTCGATAAGCACCATTTCATTGAACAGTCCCGTCTGCATAAGGGCGAACGCCGACGACGCCCCGACAAAGCCGCAGCCGATGATTCCTACTTTATTGACATCCATACAAAGCGCTCCTTTCCAGGCACTGAAATACAGCCTGTTTGTGAAATTGTATTAGAAATATCTACAATTCAATCATACCACTTTTGCCGTGTTTTTTGTGTGACCTGTGTGTAAAAACAAAAGGGATTTTGCGCCGCGGCAGCGAAATAGAACGTAACCATACCGGAAAAGGAGACCATCATGGACGAAAACAAGAACCTGTCGACCGATACCATGAGTCAGGACGAACTGGTCCTCCTCGTATTCGATTTTGCGCACCGCCTGCTGGTACATCATACCCTCTGGTTCCGCGAGGTCGAGCATCAGCTGGGCTTCAAGCGGGCACTCCGGGTCATGGACTACGCCTGGGAAAAGACGCGGCACAACCTGGTCCGGCGCCTCTCGCAAACCTGCGGTTTCGCGGAAACGGACAGCGTGCCCGATTATCTGCGGCACATGCCCCGCGAACAGGTGCTGGCCCTGCTCGACGACCTGGCCAAGAGCTGGCTCGCCCAGGACGGCGTCTGGTTCCAGGGCGTGGAAAAAGCCTACGGCATGCAGGAAGCCAAGCGCTGCAACGATTCGACGTGGGCCTATTTTTCGCCTTACGAAGCCCATGCCGTCAAAAAGTTTCTGCACCTGCCGGCCCGCCCCGGCCTCGACGGCCTGGAACAGGCCCTCGCCTTCCGCATGTACAGCCGCCTGAACCACCAGCGCCTGTACCGCCGCGACGGCGCCCTGATTCTGGAAATGCGCAACTGCCGCGTCCAGTGCGCGCGCACGCGGAAGAACATGGCCGACTATCCCTGCAAGAGCGCCGGCCTCGTCGAATACGGCCGCTTCGCCGAAAACATCGACAGCCGTATCCGCACGGAATGCATCGCCTGCCCGCCCGACGAACACCCGGGCGCATGGTACTGCGCCTGGAAATTCACGCTGCCGGAAAAATAAATACGATGTACGGCTTCGCCGCTACGCAAAAAAGGCGCCCCCTCGGGGCGCCTTCGTTTGTTTTGTCAGGGATTCACTTGGCATCCTTGAACTGGTCTTTCGGAATGTACCACAGGCCGTTGTTGTTTTTGTCCAGGTATTCTTTTAGTTCCTTGGAATGGTAGGCCGCAGCCAGGTCCTTGGCCCACTGGGCATCCTTGTTCTTCTCGTTGACGACGAGCTGCAGCAGCAGGTGCGGCAGGACATCTTCCGTCAGGAGGGCCGTCTTCGGGTCGATCTTCGCGTTATACACGATGGAACCGGTGATCATGATGTAGTCGAAATCATTACGGACACCGGGAATGGTCAGGGACTTCATTTCCGTGAATTTCAGATGATGGGGATTTTCCACGATATCCTGCTGAGTGACCGTGGACAGGTCCTTCTTCGGGTCCAGCTTGATCCAGCCGGCCTTCTGCAGCAGCGCGTAAGCGCGGGCCGTGTTGGAGGCGTCATTCGGCACGGCGATCTGGTCGCCGTCGGCAATCTGCTTCAAATCGTGCTTGCGGCCCGGATAGATACCGGCCGGCACCGTCGGAATCGGCGTCAGCGCCACCAGATGGCCTTTCTGCTTCTTGTTGAAGTTTTCCATGTAGGCCGTATGCTGTTCGACGTTGAAGTCGACTTCGCCCTCGTTCAGGACGACATCCGCCTGGAGCAGGTCGGACATGTCCTTGCCCGTGATTTTGTACCCCTTCTTTTCCAGGATGGGTTTGACCGCCTTTTCAAAGAGCTCGCTGTACGGGCCCTGGGACTTGCTGAAAGTCAATTCCTTCTTGTCGCCGGCCTTCTTATCCCCGCCGCCGCAGCCGGCCGCCAGCACCGCAAACACCATGAGGCCCGCCAGGACGACGCTTAACTTTTTCCAATTGAATTTCATGATGAACACCCCTTTTTAATGATTTCTGATTTTAAAGGCAAAATGATTGCCGATGGTCTGAATGATCTGGACGAAAATGATGAGGACGACGACCGTGAACAGCATGAGCGGGAAGTTCAGCCGTTCGTAGCCGTAGGTCAGGGCCAGGTCGCCGACGCCGCCGGCGCCGATGACACCCGCCATGGCCGTGGCCCCCAGCAGGCCGATGGTGCCTGTCGTGATGGACAGGATCAGGGAGCCTTTCGCCTCCGGCAGCAGGAAATACCGGACGATTTCGAAATAGGACGCGCCCATGGACTGGGCCGCTTCAATGATGCCCTTGTCCACGTCGAGGATGGAGTTCTCGAAGAGCCGCGTCAGGTACGGGGCGATGAAGATGACCAGGGGCACCAGGGCCGCCGTCGTCCCGATGCGCGTACCGACGATGAGCTTCGTCAGCGGCAGGATGAACACCAGCAAAATGATGAACGGAACGCTGCGCACCACGTTGACGACCGTGTTGATGACGCCGTAGATGTACTTGTTCCGCAAAATCCCGTCCTTGTTCGTCAAGACGAGGGTCACGGCGAGGGCCAGGCCGATCAGGGAGCCCAGCACCAGGGCCACGAAGACCATGTAGATCGTCTCCTCCGCCGCCAGCCCGATACGGGACATGGGGACTTCCAGGATGGTTTCCAGTTCCTTCATAACACTACCTCCTGCACCTGCACGTTGTGTGCCACAATATACTGCCTGACCGCCGCAATATCCTCGTCCCGGCCGATGGCCTCCACGACGAAGATGCCCAGGGCCGTCCCCTGCAGTTCATTGCACGAGGCGAAAATGATGCCCGTTTCCACGGGGAACTTGCGGTTGATTTCGTAAAACAGGTCTTCCGTCGTCGTCTCGCCGAGGAAGCGCAGCTTGAGCAGCTTGTAGTTCCGCGTTTCCTTTTTCAGGCTGCGCACGATGCTGTCGGGGATCTTGTCGGGAATGACGGTCTGGACGAACCGTTTCGTCATTTCCTGCCGCGGGTTGGAAAAGACTTCCAGCACGCTGCCCTGCTCCACCATGCGGCCGTGGTCCATGACGGCGACGCGGTTGCAGATGCGCCGGACCACGTTGATTTCGTGGGTTACGACGACGATGGTGATGTTCATTTCCCGGTTGATCCGCTCGAGCAGTTCCAAAATGGAATCCGTCGTTTCCGGATCGAGGGCGCTCGTCGCTTCGTCGCAAAGCAGGATGGACGGGTTCGTAGCCAGGGCGCGGGCAATGCCGATGCGCTGTTTCTGGCCGCCCGACAGCTGGTCCGGATAGACCTGCGCCTTGTCGGACAGGCCGACGAAGCGGAGCAGTTCTTTGACGCGGGCGTCGATTACGGCCTTATCCGCCTTGTTCAGCACCATGGGGATGGCGATGTTGTCGTACACCGTCTTGGACGACAGCAGGTTGAACTGCTGGAAGATCATGCCGATCTGTTTGCGGAGCTTCCGCAGCGCTTCCCGCGGCAGCTCGTCCACGTTGCGGCCGTCCACTTCCACATGGCCTTCCGTCGGGACTTCGAGGGCGTTGATCATACGCAGCAGCGTGGACTTGCCGGCACCGGAAAAACCGATGATGCCCTGGATATCGCCGTCCCGGATGGTCAGGCCGATATGTTGCAGAGCCCGGACCTCGCCGCTGTCCGTGCGGAAGGTCTTGCTCACGTCCTTGAATACGATCATTTCTGTCCTTTCTGCAGCTTGTCCAGGGCTGCTTCCGCAAGCCGCACCAGGTATTCCGAAGCGGGATACAGGGCTGCCGGGTCCAGTTGGAATTTCGGATGATGGTTCGAATAGGTGTTGCCAATACCGATCTGGATATAAGTACCGGGAATCTTTTCCAGGAAATAGGCGAAGTCTTCGCCGCCCAGATTCGACGGGGCGGGCACCACGTTGATGCCCTGCTCCCTGGCGATGCGGGCGGAAAAGTCCGACCAGGCCGGGTCGTTCAGGGTCGCCGGCGGTCCGGGAATCCATTCCACGTCGGCCTGTTCCCCGTAGGCCTGGGCAATGTGTTCGGCCATGACGCGGATATGGCTTTCGACGAGTTCGCGGTCGGCCTTCGTCATGGTCCGCGTCGTCCCTTCCACAAAGGCCGTCTCGGGAATCACGTTCCACGTGTTGCCGCCCTGGATATGGGTGACGCTCACCAGGTTGGCCGCAAAGGGATCGGAATTGCGGCTCACGATGGTCTGCACGGCACCGACGAAGTTCGCTGCCGCCACGACGGGGTCCAGGCCCCGGTCCGGGTGGGCACCGTGGCTGCCCTTGCCGCGGAAGGTGATCTTGAACGTATCGACGGCGGCCGTCACGGCACCGGAGCGGATGGCGTAGGTACCGACCGGTACGTTCCCGATGATGTGGATTCCGAAAATGGCCTGCACTTCATCGACGGCACCGGTCTCCATCACGGTTTTGGCACCGCCGGGGGCTTCTTCGGCCGGCTGGAAGATGACCTTGACCGTACCGTGCAGGTCCTTTTCCTTTTCTTTCAGGAGCAGGGCCGCGCCGAGCACGGCCGCCGTGTGGAAATCATGGCCGCAGGCGTGCATGCGGCCCGCTTCCTGCGATTTGTACGGCAGATCCGTCTCTTCCTGGATCGGCAGGCCGTCGATATCGCCCCGCAGGGCAATGACCGGGCCGGACCCGTCGCCGAGGCGGGCAACCAGGCCCGTCTTCAGCCCCGTGTCCAGAATGGTGACGCCGGCCCGCTCCAGTTCCTTCCGAAGATAGGCCGTCGTCTCAAATTCCTGGTACGAAAGTTCCGGATGTTCGTGAAAATGGCGGAAATCCCGTTCCACCAGCGTCTTGATTTCCTTGTTACTGGTCATGTTCCTCTTCCTTTCCTTGTAATCCATAGCGGTTTGCGGACTTCCGCAGCTGCCTGCGGTCCCGCAGGTATGAAAAAAACCACCGTCCCTGTACAGAGACGGTGGTCCGTGGTTCCACTCTGATTCGAAAACCCGTATCCGCAGACGGGTCTTCCTCAAACCGGTAACGGCGGCTGCCGTGTCCGCCTACTCCTGGTTCGGCGGACCTGCTCCCAAAGGCATTCGGATATGTCCGGTTCCTGCACCGGCTTTCAGCCGCTGACCGGTGCTCTCTTTCGGCCTGTCCATATCGTACTTGTTTTGTTCCACGCATTTGCACTGTGAATTTCTTGAATTCATACTGCAATACTAGACTATAAAACAGTTCTTGTCAACCGGTTTGAAGTAAATTTCTAGTTTTTCGATAGGAATTTATGTAATTAACCATTTTCTGTATCGCATGTTACAATTTTGCCGTTTAATCAGGGCCGCTCCGTGAACACCTTGCCGATCAGGTTGACGAGCACGCGGATGGCGCCGGGCAGGGCGTCCAGGTCAAAGTGCATCTGCGGGTCATGGAGTTTCGGCTCCAGGTCGCAGCCGATGCCCAGGCTGGCCGTCTTCAGGTTCGGCCGTTCCTGCTTGAAGAAGTTGAAATCTTCCCCGATGGTGATGGACGCCGGCGGCACCACGCCATTGTCCCCCAACTCCTCGCGGATGGCGGCTTCCGTCACCTTCCGGAGGGACGGATCGGCTTCCGCCGCCGGGCAGGTACCGACGATATGGCTGTCCGCCGTGGCACCGTAGACGTTGGCCGTGCTTTCGATGATGTCCTTGACGCGCTGCCGCAAATGGAGCATTTCCTTGTTCGACGTGCTGCGCAGGTCGAAGCCCATGTGCACTTCGTCGCAGATGGCGTTCAGGGAATCAGCGCCGCCGATGAACCGCGTCGTCTTGACGCTGCCGCCCAGCAGCGGGTCCACGGGCAGGGCGTTGATGGCGGCGACGATGGCCGCGCCCACATTGATGGCGTTGATGCCCAGATGCGGCTGCGAACCGTGGGCCGCTTTGCCCTTCACGACGGCTTCGATAAGGGTGCAGGCCGTCCAGTTGAGCTGGGGAATGATCTGCCCGGCCCGGACCAGGTCTTTCGGCATCACGTGGTAGCCGATCAGGTACTCCACGTCGTCAATGGCACCGGCATCGGTCAGGGACAGGGCGCCCTTGCCGATTTCCTCGGCCGGCTGGAAGAGGATCTTCAGTTTCCCGCAGGGAATGCCCTGCTCCGCCAGCACCTGGGCGGCCGTGATGGCCATGGTCATATGGGCGTCGTGACCGCAGGCGTGGATGCGCACCGGTGTTCCGTCGTCGCGCAGGAACTGGAGGCTGTCCATGTCGGACCGCAGCGCCACGACCGGTCCCGGCCTGCCGCTGTCCCATATTCCCACGAGGCCTGTTTCGCTCCCCACATGTTCCGTCACCGCATACCCGGCAGTACGCAAAACCTCCGCCAGAAAGGCGGAGGTCTTGTACTCCTGGAAAGGCGGTTCGGGAATGGAGTGCAGGTACGGCCATACCTTGTGTACGTTCTCTTCGATGTTCATGTACTCCAGAATCCTTTCTGTGCCAAATCCTTATGCAGTTTTATTTTTCCTTCCAGCCCACATAGGCGGAACCTTTGAACTTGTCGCGGATGAACTGTGCGTTTTCCGGGGACTGGTATGCTTCCTGGAAAATCTTCAGGCGCGGGTCCTTCAGGGTGTCTTCGCGGACGGCGACGATGTTCACGTACAGGGAGTCAGCCGTTTCCTTGATGATGGGGTCCTTGTCCGGGTTCAGGCCGGCATTCAGGGCGTAGGTCGTATTGATGGCCGCGCAGGTCACGTCGTCCAGGCTGCGGGGAATAGCCGCCGCTTCCAGCTCGATGAACTGGAAATGATGCGGATTGTCCGTCACATCGTGTACCGTGGTCAGCACGTTCTTCGGGTCCTTGACCTTGATCAGGCCCTGGGCCGCCAGTACCAGCAGGCTGCGGCCGCCGTTCGTCGGGTCATTCGGAATGGCGATTTTGGCGCCGTCCGGAATGGTGTCGCCGGGTTTCAGTTTCTTGGAATAGATGTTGATGGGGAACAGGGCCGTATTGAAGGCCTTGACCAGTTTGAAGGACGGTTCCTTCTTCAGTGTCGCCTTCAGGAACGGTTCATGCTGGAAGCTGTTCGCCCAGATTTCGCCCTGGGCCAGGGCGGAGTTTGGCGTCACAAAGTCGCTGAATTCCTTGATTTCGATTTTCAGGCCCTTCTTTTCGGCAATCTTCTTCACGTTTTCCATAATCTGGGCATGCGGGCCGGGGTTGACGCCCACGATGACCGGTTTGTTCATGTCGACTTTGCCCTTATCCGCCTTTTTATCCCCGCCGCAGCCGGCAGCCAGGATGGTCACGGCCGACAGGGCTCCGACCAGTGCGTACTTCAGAAATCTGTTCACTTGAATTACCTCCCAATGCAAGCAGCCTTGCTTCATAAATACTGTTTAATCGTACCATCGGCGCCCCGAATGTGCAAGAAAAAGGTTAACTTTTTGTGAAAAAAGAGGGTTAATTGTAAACAATGGTACAACCTTCAGCTCCCGGCGCCGGTCTTGAAAAGATGCAGCCTGTACGTTACAATAGTAATTACGCATGCAGCGGCAGTCTCTACCCTGCCCTGCGGGAGGCATCTATGTTGAACGAATTTTCCCGGACGGAGCTCCTCTTCGGGCCGGATAATATGGAAAAACTGAAGAAGGCGCGCGTCCTGATTTTCGGCATCGGCGGCGTCGGCGGCTATGTGACGGAGGCCCTGGCGCGCAGCGGCGTGGGGCACCTGGCCCTCGTTGACAATGACACGGTGAGCCTGACCAACCTCAACCGCCAGGTCATCGCGACGCACCGCACCATCGGCCGTTACAAGGTCGATGTCATGAAGGAGCGCATCCTGGACATCAATCCGGAGGCAGACGTGGCCGCGTACCGCTGTTTCTACCTGCCGGAAACGCAGGACCTGTTCGACTTCACGCAATACGATTATATTGTAGATGCCATCGACACGGTGGCCGGCAAAATCCAGATCGTCCTCACGGCCAAGGCGGCGGGGACGCCCGTCATCAGCTGCATGGGCGCCGGCAATAAAATCGACCCCGGCGCGTTCCGCATTGCCGACATTTATGAGACGTCGGTCTGCCCCCTGGCCAAGGTGATGCGCAAGGAGCTCAAAAAGCGCGGCGTGGACAGCCTCAAGGTCGTCTATTCGACGGAAACGCCCCTGACGCCGCGGGACAGCGCGGAGCAAAAGGGCACGGCCCACCGACCCGTTCCGGGCAGCACGGCCTTCGTCCCGTCCGTGGCGGGCCTCCTGATGGCCGGCGAAATCCTCCGTGACCTGACGGGCCTGCGGCCTCATTACTCCTGCTGAGGCTCCGGTGCCCGCCGGCAGGCATAAAAAAAGCACCTTGCCGGAGCAAGGTGCGGATGAACGGTGGAGGCGGCGCCTGGATTTGAACACAGGGAATAGGAGTCTTGCGGACTCCCGCCTTAAACACTTGGCTACGCCGCCGTATCAGTTACATGTTGCATTATACACTAAAAGTCCGCGTTTGAAAAGTGAATTTCCAGTGAACTACTCTGAATTTTACGGAAAGCAGGTATCACGCTATGCAGAAAGATCTGACCCACGGCAGTATGATCCGGACCCTGGCGTCCTTCTCGCTGCCCTACCTGCTGGCCTGTTTCCTCCAGACCTTCTACGGCCTGGCGGACCTCTTCATCATCGGCCAGTACGAAGGCGCTGCCGCCATTACGGCCGTGTCCATCGGCAGCCAGGTCATGCACATGCTCACGGTCATGATCGTCGGCCTTTCCGTCGGCGCCACCGTGGCCATCAGCCGCTCCATCGGCGCCGGCCGCAGGGCGGACGCGTCCCGCTACATCGGCAACGCCACGGTACTCTTTTTGGCCGGTTCCGTCATAACCATGATTGTCTCCCTGTCCCTGGCAGGACCGGTGCTGCGCCTTCTCCAGACGCCGGTCGAAGCCTTTGGCGAGGCCTACGCCTATCTGCTCACGTGCTTCGTCGGCATCCCGCTGATTACGGCTTATAACGCCATCGCCAGCATCCTGCGGGGCCAGGGCGATTCGCGGAGCCCCATGATCTTTGTGGCCATCGCCGGCGTGTTCAACATCATCCTGGACATCGTCTTCATCGGACCGTGCCACATGAGCGCCTTCGGCGCCGCCCTGGCGACGGTCATCTCCCAGGGCCTGAGCGTCGTCATCGCCTTCTGGGCCATCCGCCGCTACCGCCTGAGCCTGCCTGTTTCCCGGCAGGACCTGCACATAGATGTCGCGAAAATGAAGAACATCCTTCAGACAGGCATCCCCATCATGTGCCAGGAAGGCTTCATCCAGATTGCCTTCCTCGTCATCACGGTCATCGTCAACATGCGCGGCGTCGTCGATGCGGCCGCCGTCGGCATCGGGGAAAAGATCATCACGTTCCTCTTCCTCGTACCGTCGTCCATGATGAGTTCCGTTTCCGCCATCGCGGCACAGAATGCCGGGGCCGGATTCCACGACCGCAGCCGTCAGGTCCTGCGCTACGCCATTACGGCGGGCGTTTCCTACGGCGTCGTCGTGACCTTGTTCTTCTGGGCCGCGGCACCCTTCGTCATGTCCCTCTTCACCGGGGACGGCGCCATCATCGCAAAAGGCAGCCAGTACCTGTATTCCTACACGACGGACTGCGCCTTCGCGTCCATCCATTTCTGCTTCAGCGGCTTCTTCAGCGCCTACCGGAAATCGATTTACGCCTTTATCCACAATGTCATTTCCATCGTGACGATCCGCATTCCCGGCGCCTATCTGGCGTCGCTGTGGTACCCGGACACGCTGCTGCCCCTCGGCATGGCGGCGCCCGTCGGTTCCCTGCTCTCCGGCGTCATCTGCCTCTTCCTGTATAAGCGTTATTTCCACTTCGGAAAAGACAAAGTCAGCCAACCGTGACCTCGAGGTTCGGATTTTCCATTTCCGTATCGAGAAAGACCTGGATCATGATGTTGCCGTAATCCCCCAGGTACCCGTCTTCCATGATGACTTCGGGCACCACGATTTCAATAGGTTCCGACAGCTCTTCCAGACAGTCATGCAGGGCGTCCAGATTTTCCCCGTAGTAGTCGGGAAAATGCAGTACGTCCTTTAAGTAACGGTGCGCCTCCCTGCGGTCCTTAAAGTGGGCGCTGTCCAATACGATGCGTTTCATAACGATTCCTCCCGGCTAAAATAATTGTACGAAATCCCGGTAATGGGACCCGGAATAATAGACCAGCCCGTCGTTCGAGAAACAGATGCGCTTTTCGTTCCGGTTGCCTTTGACATAGCCGATGTCGCATTCCTTCCACGTGCGGCCGGACTTGTTCGGCAGCACCTTTTCGTAGTTGCCGAAACGGTCCCCGCCGATGCTCTTGCCCGGCGCCACCTTGTCGAGGGTGCCCTTCGACTTCCAGCCCAGCTTGCGGGCCTGGTCCTTGGTAATGTAGTTGGGCGGCAGTCCCTTGAACACGTGGATATAGGCCGCCACATGGTCCTTGTCCGTATAGGCCTTGCCCTTGACGACCGTGACCTTGGTGCCTTCCTTCGTCGTCACCGTGGTCCCCTTGCTTTGCGAAGCCTGCGTGGTCTGCCCCGCCTGCGCGGGAGCCTTGGCCGGCCCCTGCGGTTTGCTGCCGCAGCCTAGCACGACGCTCAATACGAAGAGCAGTGCGGCTGCGAACGCCAGAATCTTTTTCACACGAATCACCTCTTTCGCGAGATTGCCCCCGAAAACGGGGGTTATTTTTTTCATTGTATCACAAAAAGAAGTACAATTCCGCCACTGCCGCAAATCCATTGAAATTTCTCTGATTTTCTGGCGGATATGTGCTAAAATTCTACTGAACATCAAACTCAAATATCCAAAAGGAGGTTTTGGCATGGAAAACAGAAAACCGTTTCACCTGACCCGCTCCGCCGTCCACGAACTGGCCCGTGATTATGGTACTCCTCTTTTGGTGGTCTCTCTCTCCGAGATAGAACGCAATTACATGATTCTGCGCAGGCACCTGCCGCGCGTCCATGTCCATTACGCCATCAAGGCGAATCCCGACCCGCGCATCCTGGAACGGATGATCGCCATGGGTTCCGGTTTCGACGTGGCGTCGGACGGGGAAATCATGCTCCTGCACCGCATGGGCGTCGAAAGCGACCGCATGGTCTACGCGAACCCCATCAAACGGCGGGAAGGCCTCGCGGCCTGCCGCTTCACCGGCGTCAAATACATGACTTTCGACAACGAGTCCGAAATCGGCAAAATCGCGGCCGTCGTGCCCGATGCCAAGGTGCTCCTGCGCCTGCGCATCGACAACCGCAAGGCCCACGTGGACCTGAACAAGAAATTCGGCTGCGGCGCCGACCAGGCCCTGGACCTGATGCATAAGGCCAAGGACGCCGGCCTCGACGTGGTGGGCATCGCCTTCCATGTCGGCAGCCAGACGACCCTCGCCGACCCGTTCCTCATGGCCCTCGACATCACGCGCGACCTCTTCGACCAGGCCGCGGCGGAAGGCCTGCCCCTGCGCATCCTCGATATCGGCGGCGGCATGCCCATTCCCGAACACAAAGTCAAATTCAACCTCGAGGAAATCCTCGACCAGATCAACGCCCGCCTCGACGAAGACTTCCCCGACACGGAAATCTGGTCCGAACCGGGCCGCTACATCTGCGGCTCCGCCGTGAACCTCATCACGTCGGTCATCGGCGTCACGGAACGCAACAACACCCCCTGGTACTACCTGGACGAAGGCCTGTACGGCACGTTCTCGGGCATCCTCTTCGACCAGTGGGACTTCAAACTCGAAACCTTCAAGACGGGACCCCGCATCAAGGCCACCTTCGCCGGCCCGAGCTGCGACTCGCTGGACATCATGTTCCGCGACCGCCTCACCCAGCCCCTCGAAATGGGCGACCTGCTCCTCGTACCGGCCTGCGGCGCCTACACGTCCGCCTCGGCGACGACCTTCAACGGCTTCTCCAAGGCCAAGTCCATTGTCTGGGAAGATGTAGAAGAAGAATACGGCACGGAACCGGATACGGACGCGGCAGCCGGCTGACGGCCCGCCCCGTTCCTATAGAAAGAAAGGATGAACACGATGTCTTATGGCAAGATGATCCACCGGGCTGCCCTGGGGGCCGCCGTCTGCGCGGCACTCCTGCAGGCACCCCTGTTCCCGGCGGCGGTCAGCGCCGCGGAAACGCCGCAGCAGGAAATCACGGACACGACGGGTACCCCGGACGCGGCAGCTGCGGAAACGCCGGCCGTCATCGACCACTCGGCCGAATACAAGCCCGTGGTCAACGAATTCCTGAAGGAAGGCGAAGGCCAGCCCGCTTCGGAAACCGTCCCCAAAACGGCGCCGAAATACACCGGCGCGGACCGGGAAGCGGAAAAGGAACTGCTTAAGCTGAACAAACAATATGCCAAAGAAAAAGCTGCCGCCCGCAAAGCCCGCGCTGCGGCGGAAAAGGAAAAGGCCGAGGTCCGGGAAAAGAAACAGGCTTCCCGCGCCACTTTCGACCTGACACTGGATGTCAACAACTATAAACAGCAGACGATGCAGGTAAACGGCTCGGCCGTCACGTTCCGTGCCTACGAAGGCCTGCCCTATGCCGCCAAACCCTATGCGCCGGAATACCAGAAACTGAACCTGTACGTTCCCGACGCCTACTTCCACGGCGGCTCCGTTAACGGATACACGGCGGAAACGGCACCCATCTTCCTGCCGAACGAGGTCGGCGGCTACATGCCCGGTGACGCGGCCACGCCGTCCGAAACGTCGCGTCACGGCGGCGCGAACGCCGTGCTGCGCGCCTTAAGCCGCGGCTATGTCGTGGCGGCACCGGCCATCCGCGGCCGCACGCTGCAGGATGCCAACGGATACTACGTCGGCAAGGCGCCGGCCCTCATTGTGGACTACAAGGCAGCGGTGCGCTACGTGCGCTTCCTGCGTGACAAAGACCTGCTGCACGCCGGCGACACGGACCGCATCATCGCCAGCGGCACCAGTGCCGGCGGCGCCCTGGCCGCCCTGCTGGGTGCCACGGGCAATTCCCGGGACTATGAAGGGTACCTGAAGGACATCGGGGCCGCCAAGGAACGGGACGACATCTTCGCCGTCCAGGCCTACTGCCCCATTACGAACCTGGACAACGCCGACATGGCCTATGAATGGATGTTCAACGGCATTCCCATGGTCAACGGAAGCACCCTGACGGAACAGCAGAAGAAAGCTTCGGCCAAGCTGAAGGAAAGCTTCGCCACCTATCTGAACGACCTCAACCTGAAAGACGAAAAAGGCAATGTCCTGAACGTCGCAGCAGACGGTACGGGCCTGTTCAAGGAATACATCGAAGGCAAGTACATTGAAGCAGCCCAGACCGCCCTCGATAACGGCACCAGCCTCGGCAGCCCTGCCTGGCTGACCGTCAGCGGCGGCAAGGTCATCTTCATGGACACCGTGAAATACGCCAACGCCGTCAAACGCCTGAAATCCGTCCCCGCCTTCGACAGCTTCGACCTGTCCAGCGGCGAGAACAGTGAATTCGGCGACGCGGAAACGGACCGCCGCCACTTCACCTGGTACAGCCTCGTGGAAAGCGGCGAACTGAACCTGCCGGATCCGGAAACGGAAAAGGCGGAAGACGAAAAGGCCGCCCTCGCCTGGCGCCTGGCGGAAGGCAAGCCGCAGGAGCGCCTGGCCCTGCGCAAGGCCCGGATTGAAAAGGAAAAGAAGCAGGAAGCCCTGCCCACCTTCCAGCACGTGGCCACGCCGCAGGTCATCCATATGATGAACCCCATGTACTACATCGGCACGCCGGACGCCCGGACGGCACCGTACTGGCGTATCCGCCACGGTGTGCTCGACCGTGACACGGCGCTCGCCATCCCGGCCATCCTGGCCCTGAAACTGGAAAACGAAGGGTCCCAGGTGGACTTTAAGGCAGTCTGGGGCTATGGCCATGACGGCGACTACGATCTGGACCAGCTCTTCGACTGGGTCGACGCCAGCATCCAGGACAAGGTGCAGAAAGACGCCGAAGCAGAAGCCGCCGAAGAAGCCGCCAAAGAAGCCGGGCACGACAGGCAGGCCAAGGACGATATCCCGGTTGCCAGCCAAAAAGGGATATGATAAAATCAATACGTAAAAAAGCACACCATCCGCTGTGCCGATAGTAAAGCTGCGACGCAATGTCGAAAGGAGAACTGAAGCATGAAAGAATACAAACCCTTCAAATCCGGCAAAGTCCGTGAACTGTACGACCTGGGCGACAGCCTGGTCATGGTCTGCACGGACCGTATCTCCGCTTTTGACAGCATTCTGAAGACCCCGATTCCGCAGAAAGGCGCCATCCTGAACCAGATGAGCGAATTCTGGTTCGATTTCACGAAGGATATCGTCCCGAACCACATGCTCTCCACGAATGTGAAGAATATGCCGGAATTCTTCCAGAAACCGGAATTCGACGGCAACAGCATGAAGACCATGAAGCTGAACATGATTCCCGTGGAATGCATCGTCCGCGGCTACATCACGGGCAGCGGCTGGGAAAGCTACCAGGAAAACGGCACAGTATGCGGCATCAAGCTGCCTGCCGGCCTGAAGGAATGCCAGAAACTGCCGGAAGCCATCTTCACGCCGAGCACCAAGGCTCCTGTCGGCGAACATGACATGAACATCTCCATGGAAGACGGCGCCGTCTGGGTCGAAAAATTCTTCCCGGGCCACGGCAAGGAATACATGGAAAAACTGCGCGACCTGACGCTGGCCCTGTACCACAAGTGCGCGGACTACGCCCTGGAACGCGGCATCATCATCGCCGACACCAAGTTCGAATTCGGCCTCGATGACAAGGGCAACGTCGTCCTGGGCGACGAAATGCTGACGCCGGACAACAGCCGCTTCTGGCCGCTGGAAGGCTACGAAGCCGGTCACGGCCAGCCTTCGTACGACAAGCAGTTCGTGCGCGATTACCTGAAGGCCCATCCGAGCGACACCCTGCCGAAGGACATCATCGAAAAGACCATCGGCAAATACAAAGAAGCCTACAAACTGCTCACGGGCAAGGACTTCAAATAAAAGCCAAAAGCACAAAAACAACACCGGGTTCACCGCATCCATAGAGGATCGGCAAACCCGGTGTATTTTTATGGTGAAGTCCCGTGCGCTCCTGGGCAGAATCCATTCATTGCGCCAGGCACACCTTCGCTCTCGTTTCGATATCTTCATCCGTCAGGGTGCTGAGGGCGTCCAGCAGGGCCACGTGGAACGTGCCCATAGGGACACGGCCGGCAGCTCCCTGCCCTGCCGCCTGTTCCGCTTTCTCGCCGGCAATACCCATAGTGACACAGGCCAGCACGGCCGCTTCCCAGGGTGTCCCGGCCGACGGGGCGGCGAGCCACGTAGCGGCCATGGCCCCGACCATGCAGCCCGTGCCCGTAAGGCGCGCCAGCACCGGCGTGCCGTTGCAGACGAAAGCCGTGCGGTCCGGCGCGGCAATCAGGTCCGTGGCACCGGTCAGGAGAAGGACGGTCTGCCATTGGGCGGCAAAGTCCTGCAGCACGGCGGCCATGTCTTCCAGCTGCGCGTTACCGACCGCGTCCGCCGGACCGGCATCGACGCCCCGGCTGTGCGACGCCAGACCGCACAGGGTACGCAGTTCCGAAGCATTACCTTTGACGATGGCCGGTCGGTATGCCTCCATAAAGTGCTCCGCAAACTGCCGGCGCAGGGTGCTGAACCCGACGCCGACGGCATCAAGCAGAATGGGAATACCCTTTTCCCGCGCCGCCTTTCCGGCCCGTTCCATGGCCTCCATCCGCTCCGCCGTGATATTGCCCAGGTTGACCGCCAGGGCATCGGCCCCGCGCACGGCCTCCGCCGCTTCGTCCGGGTGGGACGCCATGTTGGGGCTCGCCCCCAGGGCCAGGACCACGTTGGCGCTGTCATTCATGGTAATCGGATGGGTCAGGCAGTGAATCAACGGCTTTTGCTGCCACACGGCCGCCCGCAGCGCCGCGAAGGACGCGGCCAGCTCTGCCCGGGACATCGTTCCCTTACGTTCCATAGTATCCCTCTTTTCCTCAGGCGCGGCGCGCCTCTTTATGCGGATCGGCGAACAGCTGGATGCCCAGCTTCTTCTGAATCTGCCACAGGGCGCCGTTGCGCGACAGGGCGGTCAGGAGGAAGAAGGCGATGGTTCCGCCAATGAGCGTGCCGGCGATGAACGAAGGCACGTAGAACATCCAGGTCAGGCCCGTGCGGCCGTAGAACAGGGTCATGACCGGGTAGGACACGATGGCGCCGATGATGCCCGTGCCGATGATTTCCCCAACGACGGCGGCCCAGATTTTGCCGCCCGACGCGCGGTACAGGATGCCCGACAGGGCCGCGCCGAACACGGCACCTGTCAGTGCCAGGGGCGGAATGCCCATGGTCGTCATGCGGATGATGCCAATGAGCGTGGCGCACACGAAGGAATACCACGGCCCCAGCAGGACCGAGCAGGTGATGTTGATCAGGTGCGCCATGGGGCACATGCCTTCCACGCGCAGAATCGGGGAAATGACGACGCCCAGGCCGATGAGCATGGCCATGACGACGAGGCGGTAGACTTTGGCGTCGCTGCGCTGCTGATAACCCATAAAAAATCACTCCTTATCCAACCGCGGCGGCAGGATAAGGAGTGCAGCTCGTTGCAGTACGCATAGTCCCCCCTCCTCCACCGGAAAGGTAACGGTCGGTACTTGCTGGTACCCTCTCAACCCGGAACACGGGCTCCCTCGCTATGCATCATTGATTCAGGGCGCTCCCCCTCAATCTGTTCAATTTTGACAAGCCCATTATAGCACAAAAGGCGCCTCAACGCACCTCGACCTGACAGCTGCGCAGCACCGTCAGGGCCGCTTCGTGCGACGCAGGCGTAACCCCGGCGCAGCAGCGGCTGTCCACGAAGACGGGCATGTCGGGCATGGCGGCCTTCACGAGCAGCGCGTTCGACACGACGCAGATATCCGTGCACAGCCCGACGAGTTCAATGCTCTCGATCGGTTCCTGCTCATTCATAAGCTGCAGGTTCGTCGCCAGCGAAAGGGACCCGAAGCTGTTCTTCTCCAGCACCTGGCAGTGATGTTCCTGGCAGAACGCTTCCAGTTCCGGGACCAGCTCCCAGCCTGCCGTCCCCTTGATGCAGTGCGGGACAGGCAGCTTGCGGCCTTCCTGCGTCTCCCTGTAATTTTTGTAATGCGTATCCTTCGTGAACAGGACGCGCCCGTCAAAGTGACGCACCTTCTCCACAACGGCCGGCACAATGGCCTGCGCCTCCTTCGTTCCCAGGCTCCCATCGACGAAATCCTTCTGCATGTCGATGACGAGCAGTACCTTCAACGCCATGTTCCCGCTCCTTTCCTTTTTTCACGGGTACGATGTCCCGTGCCGTTCTTTCCGCAAATTCAGCGCACGAAATGGGTATATCCGTGGCTTTCCATGGTCGGATAGGATACGCCGGCCTGTTTCCCGGCCTCGATGCATTTCAGCAGCCAGGCCATGTTATGGGCCAGGTTGCGGGCGATATCCATGCCTTCCACATCGTGTTCCGCATCGGCGGCTACCCGGCCGTGGGCCGCGCCCCAGTAGGACGAACCGGGCACCGGCATGGCCGAAATGCCGAAGTACTTGTTCAGGACATCAAAGGAAGCGACATTGCCGCCGCGCCGTGCCACGGCGAAGGAAGCACCGGGCTTGAACCGGAACGTCGCTTTGTCGGCGCTGTAAAAGGCCCGGTCCAGGAAGGACAGGATACGGCCGCTGGGATGGGCGTAGTAGACCGGCGTCGCGAAAATGAACCCGTCGGCCGTCTTCGCCTTTTCCACGAATTCATTGACGCCGTCCCCATTCATCACGCACTTGCCGTGCGTGGCGCAATAGCCGCACTGGAGACAGTCCCCGACGGGCTTTCCCCCGATCTGGATTACTTCGGTTTCCACCCCTTCGCTGGCAAAGGTCTTCTCCATTTCCTTGATATATTGCATTGTCGTGCCATTGACATGGCTGCTTCCGTTGACGATTAAAACTTTCATGCCGGGACCTCCTTGTTACACAGAAACAGAATCGGATGCCTGCGCACCCTTGCTTATACTGTCCAACATCTTGGTCAAAAAGTCAAGTCGTTTTTCCCGAAGGGGGCGGACAGGACCCGCATAAGCAAAAAGGCGCTGCCCGAAGGCAACGCCATTTTCTTTCGGATACTTCCCGTACGGGACTGGTCAAATCGGGTCCACCACCGTCAGGAGCTGGACCTTGTCCCCCGCCTTCTCGAGCCAGCGGTGCACGAACCGCCGGAACACGAAGGCCTGCACCAGGCAGTTCCCCTCCTTTTCGTCACAGGACAGGACTTCCGCCTCCGGAACCATGCCAAGCAGCTCCGGCACATCCTGTTTCCTGCAGGTTACCAGCACCTTCCGCAGCGAGTCGCCATGGATGGACCGCCGCAGCCCGACAAATTCGGTATAACGGCTCGAAAACGCTTCCAGGTACTTATCTTCCAGGACCTCCATGGACTCGATGCGGTCCATGCGGAACGCCCCGGGAACCCCCACGGCCACTTCTGCCCGCGTCCGGCTGGTGTCCTCGTCCGGAGCGGCCGGAAAAGCGACAATATAGAAATACTGCCCCGTATACGTGGCAGCCACCGGTTTCAGCTTCAGCTCCCGCAGTCCGCCCTTCCAGCCGTCCCGCAGGGAAATTTTCACATAGTGGCAGTCCATCACGGCGCGGCCCAGCTCCCAGATGCGCTGGAACACATCGCCCTGGCCGGACCGTTTCCCGTACAGCTGCGTCTGCACGCCGAGCAGCTCGGACATGGCAGCCCGTTCCTCTTTCGGCGTATAGACCGTAAGCATCTTGTTCAGCAGCTCCCGCGTTTCCTCTTCCGAGAACATGAGGCTGTCCAGTACCATTTTGCACAGGACAAGGATCTCCTCCCGGGTCAGCGCCAGCGGCTGCACCCGCTCCAGGCGGTAGCCGCGGCGGGAGCGGTCGTATACGACGGTATTCCCGTCCCCCCGTTCGCGTCCCACTTCGGCCAGGTAGGCGCGGATATCGTCAATATCGCGCTGGATGGTCCGTTCGTTGACCTGGTACGCGATACTTTCCGTCCGCTTCTGGACCAGTTTGCCATTCAACAATTTGCTATAGATGTCGAGGATTCGTTCTATCTTGCGAAGCTTGAAATCACCCAAAATCAAACTCCCCTTCCACATTAAGGCAGGTATCCCCTTAGTTTCAAGAATGTAATTCTTCGCCATTTATATACTTATATGTTAATTATAGTGATTTGGTGGTGTTAGAGTCGGGTTAAAATAGCCAATTACCGTCGGGCTAAAAACGCCAATATCAGTCGGATTATAATCGCCAATCCTAGTCGGACAAAAAAGCCAT
>ONAN01000019.1 GCA_900315805.1 uncultured Selenomonadales bacterium | reverse complement strand
GTTCGTCCTGAGCCAGGATCAAACTCTCCATAAAAGTTTTATGGAAAAGCCGATTTGGCTCTTCTTGTTGTTTCGAAATTATATGACTTGGTCTGTTTCTGTTTCCAGAAACGTGACCCGCACATTTATCTGGTTCGTTGTTATTCAGTTTTCAAGGTTCCTGCTGTCTTGCGACAGCTTGTTTAGTTTACATCAACTCGGCGTCGATGTCAACTGTTTTTTTAGGTTTTTTTATTTTTTTCGCTCCCGAAGAGCTTGTCAAAAATGGAAAAACCTGGGTGCCGCCTCACAGCAGCAATATGATATTATCATTCGAAAACCGGGTTGTCAAGCACTTTCCCGTTAATTTTCAAAAGAAACGCACGGCCTGGTGGACAAGGATTTTCGCGTCATTTACGGCCGGACCGGCCTTTATTTTTCGTCAAAAAATCCTGTAAAAACACCTTCGTTGCCGGAGCGGCATCGGGTAAAACGGCCAGTCCGACTTCCACATACTGCGGCGGGTCCAGGGGCAGTATCTTCACCAGGTCGCTGTGGAACTGGCAGTTGAGGCCGTTGTTCATGGCAATGCCCAGGCCTGCCTCCACCATGGAAAAGGCCTCGAAACTCTCCTGGGCCTCCATCTGCCGGTTCGGCCGGATTCCCGCCCGCGCCAGGACGCGGGCGTTGTCCACGTCGCGGCCGGGGTTGATGTCGATATACGGTTCCGTCCGGAAGGCCTCCAGCGGCACGGGCCCCTGCGCGTAGGCGGACTCCGCGGGCACCCAGGCCATCATTTCGTCCGTCTGCAGGGAATGCCATTCAAAGGGCCCCTCGCGGCGGCTCCCCACGTACAGGTCCAGCTTATGGTCGCACAGGTCCTGCACCAGGTCCGTGGCAAATCCCCCCTTTAAATGAAAGGTGATGCCGGGGAACCGTTTCCGGAAGCGGCGGATCTGCTGCTCCGCCGGCCGGAACAGGCAGGGGTAGTTGATGCCGATGCGCACGGACCCTGTATGGATGCCTTGAATGCTGCGGATCAGCTGGCGGCAGTTGTCTTCATAATATAGGAGCTGCCGGAACTGGGGCAGCAGCAGCCGGCAGTTCTCCGTCGGCGCCACGCCGCCGTGGCCCCGCACCAGGAGCGGGAAGCCCGTCTCCTCTTCCAGGGCGGCCATCATACGGCTCACGCCGGACGGCGTGTACCCCAGCTGTTCCGCCGCGGCCGTGATGCTGCCGCTGTCCAGCACGGCCACCAGTACCTTGAGACGCGTCAGGTTCATAGGGCTCCCTCCTTGCTATTTACTCAACGATAACTTGATTTTCTTTCGCTTTTCTCAATGTTCACTTCCCATTATAATGAAACCAGAAAATTTGGCAATGCCGAGTTTCCGTACCATCACCCGATTCTTTGTGTATCTGATTGGAGGCCCATCATGTCCCTGTCCCGTTCCTGCCGCTGCACCGTCCTGCAAAAGCTGCAGCAGGCCCTGTCGCCCTATCTGCACTACGACCGGGCCATCGTGTCCGAGATGCTGGCCATTGCCGTGCCCCTGATCTTCAGCAACATCCTACAGCAGTTCTACAACACCGTGGACGCCTTCGTCCTCGGCCATTACGCCGACCAGGAAAACTTCGCCGCCATCGGCATCGCGTCGGCGGTCATGAACCTGTTCCTCTTCGCCATCATCGGGTCGTGCACGGGCATTTCGGTCCTCTTCTCACAGCTTTACGGCCGCAAGGATTTCCGCCGCTTCCGCAACGAGCACTTCCAGGCCTTCGTGCTGGGCCTGGGCGGCACGGTGGTCCTGTCCGCCGCGGCCATTGCCGTCCTGGCGCCCCTGCTGCACGCCGTCCAGGTTCCGGACAGCCTCTTCCCCTACGTGTACCGGTACCTGTTCCTCATCTTCCTCGGCATGCCGGCCTCCTTCCTGTATAACCTTTACAGCGCCGTGCTCCGCTCCGTGGACCGCACCCGCGCAATCCTCCTCATCCTGTCCGTCTCCGTCGCGGTCAACCTGGTCCTCGACGTCTGGTTCATCCGCGACCTGCACCTGGGCGTGACCGGCGCCGCCATCGCCACCGTCGTGTCCCAGTGCCTGTCGGCCCTGCTCAGTTTCCTCTACATCCGTACGATGTCCCCTGCCCTTTTGTTCCGCAAAAAGGACTGCCATTTCGACAAGGCGCTCCTGCAGAAGACTTCGCACTTCGCCTTCGTCACCGGTTTCCACCAGTCGGGGCTCTACATCGGCAAGCTGCTGGTGCAGGCCGTCGTCAACGGAGCCGGGACGCCCATCATCGCGGCCTACACGGCCACGACGCGCATCGAGGGCTTCGCCAACTCCTTCGGGGACAGCGGCGCTGCCGCCACGTCCGTCGTCACGGCGCACCAGTACGGTGCCCGGAACCGCGATAAAGTGGAAGCGTCGTACCGGGCCTCCTTCCTGCTGCTGACCGTGCTCGGCCTCGTCTGCTCCGTCATCATGTACTTTACGGCCGGCCAGACCATCGGCCTTCTCGTCGACCCGGGCTATACGGACGCCTTTGCCAACGCCGTCGACTACCTGAAGATCGTTTCCGTCTATTACGTGTTCTGCTTCACAGGCAACACCTTCGCCGGCTATTTCGACGGCATCGGCCGCGTGAACATCCCCGTCTGCGGCGCCCTGAGCCACATCACGATGCGCCTCATCCTGTCGTGGCTCTTCATCGCCGACGCCGGACTGGCCGCCGTCGCCCACGCTACGGGCATCGGCTGGATCTGGGTCAACCTGTTCTGGGGCTGGATTAAACAGAAATATAACAAAAAAGACATGGTATTGCCACAGTGAGGGGGTACGCTATAAAGGAACTTCAGAAAGGAGTGACCCCCGTGAAATACACCAACACCAAATACCATCATCTGTGCCGGGCCCTCGGCGCCCTCGCACTGTCCGCCGCCTTCTGCATGCCCGCCCTGACGGCAGGCGCGGCCAACAGTACCTATCAGCCCACGCCGTCCATGCGCGAAGTGCAGGGCACGCAGCAGAACCGCCAGCCCGGTTACACGCCGGGACAGACGGAAAGCCGCCGTCCGTCCACGCCGAGCCAGGAAAGCGTACGCCGGCAGGGGAACCGTAATGACACCAACCGGCCGCAGCAGCCGCCGCAGGAAATCAACCGGCAGCCTGTCCAGCCTACCCAGGACCAGGGCCGGCAGAACCAGCCCCGCCCCGAAAACGGAAACCGGCCGTCGGACCAGGGCCGGCAGACGCAGCGCTGAATTGAAAACCGCACGAAAAAAGGAAGACCGCCGCCAGACGGTCTTCCTTCTTTTTATGCGCTTATTTCCGTTTTTCTTCGGTCTTGCCGACCTGGAACTTGAAGTTGTCGATAAGGGGCCGCATATCTTCGGCGCCTTCGTTCTTGTCTTCCAGGAGCTGGGCCTGGATCACGATGGCGCATTCCAGGCGTTTCTTCTGGATTTTGCAGCCGTACTCGTAGGGAATCGTGATGTCGCCGTTGACGAGGTCCGCGTTGGCGTGGCAGCCGCCGCTGCAGAAGAAGCGGGCCCAGCATTCGCGGCATTTGGGCTTCGTCATGACATGCGTGTTCCGGAACTTTTTGACCAGGTCCTGGCGCACGACGCCCGTGTCCAGGGTGCCCATCTTATACTGTTCCCGTCCCACGAACTGGTGGCACGGATAGATGTCGCCGGACGGCGTGATGGCAAAATACTCGTGCCCGGCGCCGCAGCCTGCCAGGCGCTTTGCCACGCAGGGGCCGTTGTCCAGGGCCACGTTGAAGTGGAAGAAGTCGAAGGGTTCCCCTTCGCCGCGGCGGCGCTTCAGGTATTCCGCCGCCAGCTTGTCGTATTCCTTGTAGAGGACGGGCAGGTCTTCTTCCGTGAGGACATAGGGTTCCGTGGTGCCCACGACGGGTTCCATGGAGATTTCCTTGCCCACGTCGAGCATCTTCAGCACTTCGTCCGCGAAATGGGTGCTGTAGTGCGTATAGGTGCCGCGCAGATAGTAGTTCCAGCCTTTGCGGCTCTGGATGATCTTCTTGAAGCCACGCACGGCCGCGTCGTAGGAACCGGTCTGGTTCGGGAAGGGACGCATGTGGTCGTGCATTTCCTTGCCGCCGTCCAGGCTCAGGACGACCATGACGCGGTTGTCGTTCAGGAACTTGATGTTTTCGTCGTTCAGGAGCGTACCGTTCGTCGTCAGGGTCAGCTTGATGTTCTTGCCCGTTTCCTTTTCGCGCTGGCGGGCGTAGTTGATGATATCCTTCACCACGCCGAAATTGACGAGCGGCTCGCCGCCGAACAGGTCGATTTCGAGGTTGTGGCGCTTTTTGCTGCCCTTGATGGCGAAGTCGATGGCCTTGCGGCCCGTTTCGGAACTCATGAGTTCCCGTTTGCCGCCGAAGTCGCCCGTGCCGGCGAAGCAGTATTTGCAGCGCAGGTTGCAGTCGTGGGCCACATGGAGGCACAGGGACTTGAGGACCGGCTCCGTTGCGAACGTTTCCGGTACCGGGAATTCCGGCGAGAAGAGCAGGCCCTGGTCCTTGAGCTCGTGCAGTTCGGCCAGGATTTCGCGCAGTTCCCCTTCGTCATAGGTGTTTTTCAGGGCAGCCACGGTCTCGTCGTCGTTCGTGCCGTCAAAGACGCCCAGTACATCGTAGACCGGTTTGTCGATCAGGTGCACGGCGCCGCTGTTGACGTCGAGGACGGCCATGGTGCCGTTCACTTCCATACGGTGGATGAGTTTGTTTTCCATACTTGTTCTTTCAGCCTTTCGAGTTTAGGTTTCCGGCCGGACATCCCGTGACATCCTTACATGAAAACAGCTCCCCGCATAAACAGGGAGCTGTTTAACATGCCGGTTTGATTTCCTGATTATTTATGTTCGCAAACCTGGTTGCCAACGGTGCAGGAAGTTTTGCAGGCAGACTGGCAGGATGCCGGGCATTCGCCGCAGCCGCCGGTCTTCAGCGTCTTATTCAGCATTGCTTTGTTTACGGTCTTGATGTGTTTCATACGATACCCCTCCTTTGGTTCATGACTTACTTCATTTTACCCTGTTTCCCCCTATTATGCAAGTAAATTTCGGCCCGATGCCGCCGGGGGTGTCATTTTTTGTGGAACGGCAGTTTCGCTTCGAACTCGACCCATTTGTCCAGCAGGTTCTGGATGGTGTTGACCGGTACGCCGACGCTCTCCAGGTAGCCCGCCGTGTAGGACTTGCGGATGACGTGGACCATGTCGGCCGGGCCGTTCCCCAGGTCGTACACGCCGATGCGGCGCAGTTCGAAGGGCGTCTGTTCGAAGGTCTCCTTCGTGTTGGCGCCGATGCGGCCCGAGAAGCCGTATTCGTATTTCGGGTACTTTTTCACTTCGGCCAGCACGGCGTCGTTATAGGAGCCGTTCGGGAAGGCGATGCCGTGGATGAACCAGTGCAGGCCGCCGTTGCGGCGGGAGAACACGTTCAGCGGTTCGTAGATTTCCCAGGGCAGGTAGTGCGGCGCAATCTTGGCCAGGGGATCGTGGCTCATGGTGTGGGAGCCGATCTCCATGCCGGCTTCGTGCATTTCCTTCAGCATGGGCTTGTCCATGTATTCCTTGACGCCGTCCTGCTTGTAGGATTTGCCGATGTCCTTGCCGATCACGTAGAAATTGCCCTTGAAGCCGTATTTCTTGAGGATCGGGAAGGCGGCGGTGTAGTTGTTCTTGTAGCCGTCGTCGAAGGTGAGCATGATCAGGTTGCTCACGTCTTCCCCGGCCATGAGGGCGGCCCGGGCTTCCTGCACCGTGACGGCCTTGTAGCCGTTGTCCTTCAGCCATTTCATCTGGGCTTCGAAAAGCTGCGGGTTGATGCACATTTCAGACGGCCAGCCGGGCGGGACTTCGCTGATGCTGTGGTACATGAGGGCCGGTACGGCATGATGCCGGTAGACGGCCACGTTCTTCTTCACGATGACTTTGTAATACGCAGTGGCCGCGACAAAGAGTACCAAAAGTACGACGGCCAGCTTCTTCAACAGGTTAAGCATATTTGGTGATGTCCATTCCTTTACTTTCAGCAATCTGCTGGATTTTCTTCAACCGGTGGTTGAGGCCCGATTTGCCGATTTTTCCATCCATGTAGTCCGTCAGCTCGTTGAGCGAGGCGTTGGGATGGGCCAGGCGCAGGTCCGCCGCTTCCTTCAGCAGGTCCGGCAGCAGGTCGTAGTCCCCGTGCTCCTGCAGGTAACGGATGCAGGCTGTCTGCAGCACGGCGGCGCGGATGACCTTGTTCAGGTTCGCTGTCTCGCAGTTGACCTGGCGGTTGACGTTGTTGCGCATATCCTTTATAATACGCACATTTTCGAATTCCATCAAGGCCTGATGGGCCCCGATGACGGATAAAAAGTCGATGATGTGGTCCCCGTCCTTCAAATAGACGATGAAATCGTTCTTGCGGTCCGTCATGCGGGCGTTCAGCTGGAAGCCGTGCATGATTTTCAGGATGAGGCGGGCGAAGTCCTGGTTTTCCGTCACGATTTCCAGATGGTAGTCGCTGGACGGACGGCTGATGGACCCGCCGGCCATGAAGACGCCGCGCAGGAAGGAACGGCGGCAGCAGCTTTTGCGCAGCAGCACGTTCTTCGGCTCCCCTTCCGTCTCTTCCGACGGCAGGATGCGCAGTTCCTTCAGGGCTTTGGCCACTTCCGGGTCGGGCAGGACCTCGACTTGGTAGCGGTTGTTCTTTTTCAGGCGCCGGGAGCGCGTCACGACGATTTCCGTGCGCACCTTGTAGTTGCTCTTCAGCATCTGCAGGACGCGCCGCGCCAGGGCCGCGTTCTCCGTCGAGAAATGGATGCCCATGTTCATGCCGCGCAGGACGATGGCACCGCTCATGCGCAGCACGCCGAGCAGCTCCGCCTTCTGGCAGCAGGGCTTGAGGCCCTCCAGGCGGGCCAGTTCATTTTTTACATCGGATGAGAAAGACATGCCTTCCCTCCTCCTTGTCAGCAATCTTGTCGGCAGCACGCCGCAGGCGCCTGCCGGGGGCAGGTCACGCCTTCTTGTTTTTCTTCATGCGCCGCATGCTGAGGCGCACGAACAGGTAATCGAAGAACACATAGCCGCGGCCGAAGAGGCGCAGGCGGTAAATCAGGGAGATGATCACCATGGCCAGCTTCTGCGGGTCGTGGCGGACCATGTCCTCCTTACTGATGAGCCGCGTCGGAATCGGCTTGATGCCCAGGCTTTCAATCTTTTCGATATCGGGCGTCACATATTCCTGACCCTTGGCGCGGTACATCTTTTTCTGCTCTTCCGAAATCTCCTGGTCATTGACGATGACATAGTCCAGGAACTGGCTGCCCACGTGGTCGATGAGGGCCTTGACGTGTTCGTAGGCGCCGTACCCGTCGGTTTCGCCGGGCTGGGTCATGACGTTGCAGACATAGATCTTGAAGGCCTTGCTTTCCAGCACGGCCTGGCGGATGCCCGGTACCAGCAGGTTCGGCAGGACGCTCGTGTAGAGGCTGCCGGGCCCGAAGATCAGGACATCGGCGTCGCGGATGGCTTTCACGGCGCTCTTCGTCGCCGGGGCGTCGGGCGGCACCATGTGCAGGCGGGCGATGTGCTTGCCGGCTCCGGAAATTTCCGATTCGCCCAGGACGGACGTGCCGTCGGTCATGTCGGCCTTGATCTGGATGCTCTCCAGGGTCGAGGGAATGACGTGGCCGCGGATCCGCAGGATCTGGGACGCCGCGTTCAGGCCTTCCTCCATGCCGCCTTCCGTGTCGGCGATGGCGGCCAGGAACAGGTTGCCCAGGTTGTGCCCCGCCAGGGCGGAATCACCCTTGAAGCGGTACTGCAGGACGCGTTCCATCAGGGGTTCGCGGTCCGCCATGGCGACGAGGCAGTTGCGCAGGTCCCCGGGCGGAATGATGCCCAGTTCCTGGCGCAGGCGGCCCGAAGAACCGCCGTCGTCGGCCACGGTCACGACGGCCGTGCAGTTGCCCGTAATGTATTTCATGCCGCGCAGCAGGGTGGACAGGCCCGTGCCGCCGCCCACGACGGTGACGGCAGGCCCGTTGCTCAGCTTCCGCTGCGTGAAGATGGTCTCCATGAGGGACCCGTTGTTTTCGGGCATGACGGAATCGATGACGGAGCGCACGATGCGCCGCGTCGCGTAGAACATGATGATGAGTCCCACGGCGATTCCGACGATACCGGCCAGAATCATGAGGCCGTTGTTGTAGCGGCCCGTGGTCATGTAGCTCATGCGGAAGAGCATTTCCTCCACAAAGCCCATGGTCTGGTCGTTGAATAACAATGCCAGGGAGAAGGCGCAGCACAGCACGCCGCCGGAAAACAGCAGCAGCCAGCGCTTCAGGTTCATGCCCGGGCAAAGCCAGCTAATCCAATTCATACAAACCTCGTAAGGCCGTCAGGCCTTCTTATTCAGATCGCGGTGATTCAGTTCCACATGGTACGATTTCAACCGCAGGTAATCGTAAATCTTGTTGGCGATGAAGACGGACCGGTGCTGCCCGCCCGTGCAGCCGACGCTGATCACGAGCTGGCTCTTCCCTTCCGACTCGTATTGCGGGATGAGGAAATCGAGCATTTCGCACTCCCGCTTCAAAAACTCGAAGGTCTGGGGGAACTTGCTCAAATAGTCCGCCACCAGCGGGTCGTTGCCCGTCAGGTGCTTCATGGAATCCTCGTAGAACGGATTCGGCAGGAAGCGCACGTCGAGCACGATATCGCTGTCCAGGGGCAGGCCGTGCTTGAAGCCGAAAGACTGGACGACGATGAGCAGATGCCCTGCCGCCTCTTCCCCGCCGTACATGCTGCGGATCTTCAGCTTCAGGTCCGCCACGGACATACTCGATGTATCGAAGACCTGGTTCGCCAGCTCGCGCACGGGCATCAGGGATTTGCGCTCCAGGGCCACGCTGGCCGCCAGACTGTTGTGCCCCTGTTCCAGCGGATGGCGCCGCCGGGTCTCCTTATAGCGGCGGATCAGCGTCGCATCGCTGGCATCCATGTAGATGACCTCGTAGGGGAACCCGTTGGCCTTCATCTCTTCCAGGATGTCCACGAACTGGTCCGACGAACCGCCCCGCACGTCGACCACCATGGCCGCGTCACGGTTCGGCGTCTGCCGGCACAGCTCGGCAAACTTCGGCAGCAGCACGATGGGCAGGTTGTCCACGCAGAAATAGTTCAGGTCCTCGAGGGTGCGCAGGACCTGCGTCTTGCCGGCACCGCTCATGCCTGTCACAATCAAAAATCGTCCTTGTTCCATAGGCTCCTCCCCGGCGGCCTTCCCCGCCGGCAGCATATCCATGGCCCTGTACGATGTACAGGACCGTTCTTCGCAAAGTTTTCTATAACTTAAGATTATACCATACCTGCCCGCGGAATGAAATACCCGGCTCCGTTGATGCGGTTCCCTTTTGTTAACCATTTTATATTTTAGGTTGACGTAAATGGAATGAACCCGTATAATGAAGTCATACTGAGTATCCCCATCCCCTTACAGAAAGGAACCGTGACCGATGCAATCGAAATCCACTGCCAAAGAGTTATGCCAAATCGGCCTGCTGGCCGTCCTCATTACAGTCAGCGCCATGTTCAAGCTGCCGAGCCTCCTGCCCGGCATGGAATTCCAGATTTCCGCGCCCGTTGCCGTCGCCATCTGCGGCGTCTTCGGCATCAAGACCTATATCCTGGCGGGCCTCGTTTCCAGCGCCGTGGGCCTGCTCCTGGGCACGCAGAACATCCTCAACGTCGGCATTTCAATGCTCTTCCGCGTCGCCGTGGCCGTGGTCTTCTTCTTTTCCGGGCCAAACCGGTTCTTTTACCTCTTCGCCGGTCCCATCGGCACCTTTTTCGCCCGCATCGCCCTGAGCGCCGTCGTCGGAAAAGCGGCGTGGGGCCTCGTGGCCGCCGCCGTGCCGGGCATGGTCTTCACCCTGCTCACCGCCGGGTTCTGCGGCAAGGTCCTGGGCATGGCCCACAAGGTGATCCTCGAACGGGAAAAGGCCTCCGTGCGGCACCTGCAGCATGACAACACGCGGTAACGCCGGTCTCACAAACAACAAAGGGCAACAAAAGGGAATCCCCTCATCCGGGATTCCCCTTTTTTATGCCTTGTGCAGTTTCAACGGGTTTCGTTCCAAACTTCAATCAATTTCGCCACGGCGCGGCGCAGCTGCTCCTCCGCATGGCCTGCCGTCACGGTGAAGCGCAGGCGGCTGGCGCCGGGCGCGACCGTCGGCGGCCGGATGGCGGACAGCAGGATGCCCGCCTCGCGCAGCTTGAAATCGATGGCCGTCGCCCGTTCCGCTTCGCCTACAAGGACGGGAACGATGGGCGTGTCTCCGGGAATGACGGGAATGCCGGCATCCTGCAGACCCTGACGCACAATCTGCGTGTTGCGGGCCAGGCGCGCCATCAGCCGCGGCGCTTCCTGTTCCAGGATCTGCAGTGCCGCATGGGCGGCCGCTACATCGGCCGGGCTGAGGAAGGTGCTGAAGATGAAGGGCCGCGACTTGTTTTTCAGGTATTCGATGATGGACGCCCGGGCGACGACATAGCCGCCGACGGAAGCGAGGCTTTTGCTCAGCGTGCCGACCTGCAGGTCGATGGTGCCGGGCAGGTGGTAATAGGACGCCGTGCCGGCCCCGTCCGCGCCGATGACGCCCACGGCGTGGGCATCGTCGACCATCAAAAGGCAGCCGTACTGCTCCTTAAGATGTACCAGCGCCGGCAGATCGCAAATGTCGCCGTCCATGCTGAAGACGCCGTCCGTGACGATAAAGCGCACGCCGCCGGGGGCCGCCTGCACGGACTGCAGTTTCGCTTCCAGATCCGCCGCGTCCTTGTGTTTGTAGACGACGACTTTGGCCTTGCTGATGCGGCAGCCGTCGATGATGCTGGCATGGTTCAGTTCGTCGCTGAAAATGACGTCGCCGGGCCGGGCCAGGCCGTACAGGACGCCCAGGTTCGTCATGTAGCCCGTGTTGAAGAGCAGGGCCGCTTCGCCGTGCTTGAAACGCGCCAGGTCCCGTTCCAGGGCCGACGCTTCCGTCACGCCGCCCGTCGTGAGGCGGGCCCCCGTGGAGCCGGAACCGCAGCGCAGGGCCGCTTCGGACGCGGCGCGGCGCACGCGTTCGTCAAAGGTCAGGCCCAGGTAGTTGTTGCTCGAAAAGACAAGGAACCGCTTTCCCGCGGCATCCCTCGCCGTCACGGCGTCTTCGTACTGCAGGTCCGTGATGCGCCGTGTGAGGCCTTTGGCACGCACATCGGCCAGTTCCCGTTCAATCCTTTTCTGTAACATAGCCTTTTACTCCTGCCGTGATGAAGACGACCTGTTCCTCGTAGTAGTTCCGCAGCGCGTCCAGATCCGTTCCCGGTTTCACGAAAAAGACGCGGCCGCCGATGCCGCAGTTCATCTGCTTGAGCACGGGGATGCGGCGGTACCCGTTCTTTGTAGAGCCCACGTAACCCGTCACGTACAAGGGGTCGTCGGACCAGCACAGCTCGGCCACGACGCCTTCCCCGCTGGCGACCTTCGAGGCGAGGACCAGGGCCTCGCGCACATGGTCGCCCTTCAGTCCCTTGGCGGCCAGGGCCTGGCGGAATTCTTCCGGATCGGCCACGTCCATGTTGCTGACCCGGACGCCGCGGCTGCCCAGATGGTCCACCCGTTCACCCGTCACGGCGTCCATGAGCATGGCGCCGCGCATGCTGTCCGGCAGGGCCAGGATGGCCGCCACGCCGGAGCGGGCCGCCTTTTCCGTCACGCCGGCCGCGACCAGTTCGCGGACCGCCACTTCCCGGCCTTCTTCCGCCGTATGGGACACACATTCGGAAAAGTCGAGCATGGGCTTGTACACGACGCGGTCCATGTCGACGAGCTGCAGTTTCAGGTTCATGAAATCGGCCTTGCCGCGCTGGTGCGTCGTCGCGCGCTCCAGCATTTCGTGCAGGCAGGACTCGATATCCCCTTCCCGGACGATGCGCTCTTCGCCCGAAATATGGCGGCCGCCCCGTTCATGAGGCCCGCCCTGGGCCGCGCGCATCTTGATGCTGATGAGGGATGCCTTTTCCGGCCTTTGTTCCTGTACCATCGTACACTGCATGCTGCTTTTCAGCAAAATCACCACTCCTTTGCCAGATACAAACAAAGGCGCCGGCACTTGCGTACCGGCGTCTTCCGGTTTACTCAGAACGTGCAGGGGTCGGAGAAGACTTTGATGTCCTTGCTCCGCACTTCCGCGAAGATTTCGTCCATGGACTGTTCCAGACGGCTCAGCATGGCGTCAATCTCGTCCACCGTGGAGCACAGGGGCGGCATGAAGACGATGACATCGCCGATGTTGCGGATGATGAGGCCGTATTTGCGGGCGTTCTGGCAGATGCCGCCGCCCATCTGGAGCGCCGCGTCGAAGGGAACCTTCTTCGCCTTGTCGGCCATGAGTTCGATACCGCCGAGCATGCCGCACTGGCGGGCGTCGCCGACGAATTCCATGGCGTTCATCTTTGCAAAATGCTGGCGGATGACTTCCATCTTCGGCGGCAGGTTCTCGATGACATGGTCTTTCTTGAAGATGTCCAGGCTTGCCAGGCCGGCAGCGCAGCACAGGTTGTTGCCGGTGTAGGAATGGCCGTGGTAGAAGGTCTTGTATTCCGTCGGTTCGCCCAGGAAGGCGTTGTAGATTTCATCGGTCACCATAGTGGCGCCCAGAGGCAGGTAGCCGGCGCTGATGCCCTTGGACAGGCACATCATGTCCGGTTTCACGCCTTCGTGGTCGCAGGCCCACATGAGGCCCGTACGGCCGAAGCCGACGGCGACTTCGTCGACGATGAGGAGGACATTGTATTTCTTCGTCAAGTCGCGGATGCCGCGGATATAGCCTTTCGGCTGCATGAGCATGCCGGCGGCGCACTGGCACAGCGGTTCGATGATCATGGCGGCCGTGGTGTCCGCGTGTTCCTTCAGGTAATCTTCCAGTTCCTTCAGCAGGGCGTCCACGAATTCCTTTTCGTTCTTCACGGGCAGCGTGGTGTGGTAGTAGGACGGGCAGCTGAAGCGGTGTGTCTTGAACAGCAGCGGGCTGTAGGCCTTGTGGAAGACTTCGACGTTGCCGACGGAAACGGCGCCGATGGTGTCGCCATGGTAGGAGTCACCCAGGTTGATGAAGGTCTGTTTTTCCGGTTTGCCTTTGTACTGCCAGTACTGGAAGGCGATCTTCAGGGCCGCTTCAACGGCCGTGGCACCGTCGTCGACGTAGAACACCTTGTTGATGCCTTCGGGGGTCACCTGGACCAGCTTTTCGGCCAGTTCCGCCGACGGTTCGTTGATCAGGCCCAGCAGGGTGCTGTGTTCGATTTTGCCGAGCTGTTCGATGATGGCATCGTTGATTTCCTTGCGGTTATGGCCGTGGATATTGACCCACAGGCTGGAAATGGCATCCAGGTATTCCTTGCCGTCCGTGTCGTACAGCTTGACGCCCTGGCCGTGGTCGATGACGAGCTGCGGGTTTTCCACCCAGCCCTTCATCTGCGTGAACGGATGCCAGATATATTTTTTGTCCAATTCTTCCCATTTATTCATCGGTAACGTCCTCCTCGTTTTTCTTTTCCTTGCCGCTTGCAGCGGCTTCTACATCTTTTTTATTTTTTTATTTTGCGGCTTTGTCCGCCAGTTCCAGAATCCGGTCCAGCTGCACATTCTGTTCGACCAGCTTGGCGATTTCTTCCGGATTGTCGAGCTGCGCTTCCGTCATCTGCGGCAGTTTGCCCAGGATCGGCAGGCCCGTCAGTTTTTCGTAATAGTACAGGTTGCTCTTTTCCAGGTCGCCGGCCTTGGCTTCGTCCCAGCCGTTGACCAGAAAGCCCAGCACGGGAATGCCCATCTGCTGGCAGTAGAACGCGGTCAGCACCGCATGGTTGACGTTGCCCAGGATCGGTTTGACGACGATGACCACGGGCACGCCCAGGGCCTTGAAATAGTCCTTGACCAGAAAGTCGTCCGTAATGGGCGCCGTGATGCCGCCGATGCCTTCCAGCACCGTCACCTTGTGGCTGGCGATGCATTTTCTGGCCAGCCGGAGCATGTTGTCCGGGTCCAGGTGCACGCCCACGAGTTTGCTCGCTTCCGCCGGCGCCAGGGCCGGTTCCAGCACGACGGGAATGACGTCGAGGCGCTGTTCTTCCGGATAACCAGCGCATTTCATCTGGAATTCCGCGTCCGTCGAAATCAGGGTGCCCCCCTCCTTGCGGATGCAGCCCGACGCGACGGGTTTGTAGATGCCCGGCACGATGCCCCGGTAGCGCAGGGCCGCCGCCAGCGCGCCCGTCACGACCGTCTTGCCCATTTCCGTATCTGTTGCGGTAATACCAAAAGCAGTCACTTAAAAGCCTTCTTTCCTCTGCAGCCAGCCTTCCGGTGCGGGTTGCACGCCCCGCCGCAAAGGTTAACCGCAAAATTTATTCAGTTAACAATTAGATTATACGGCTTGACTGCTCCAGAGTCAACCATAAATTCCCTATAAGTTAACGGAAATTAAAAAATTCCCCATACGAGATATACAAATTCTGTATACCCGTCTGGGGAATCAGTTGGCGGTTGTTCCGCCTCTTATTCGGTTATTTCACCGGTCAGTCCGGCACGGAGACCTGTTTTGTCAGGGCCAGTTCGATGGCCTGCGCCACGCCGTCATCGTCATTCGAAGGAACAACGACTTTCGCTGCTTCCCGGGCGGCGTCGTTGGCATTATCCACGGCCACGCCCAATCCGGCGTTGCGGATCATGACGACATCGTTGCCGCTGTCGCCGATGCACATGATTTCTTCCGGACGAATCTTGTACATCTCCGCCACAGCTTTGACAGCGTTCCATTTATTGACACCCGGCGCAATCAAGTCGATGAAGTGGTCTTTGGAGCTGACCACGGTCAGGCGGCCGCGGAAGCGTTCCGTCAAGTCGTTGAAGATTTCCTTGAAATCGTCGTCGCCGGTCATCACGAGCATCTTCGTCGGTGCGCCCGTGATATGGTACAGCTTGTCGCCGATGGGGATCGGCGGCACATTGGACAGACGGCGGTACTCTTCCGACAGGGAATCGGCCTCCTTCACATACAGTTTGTCATTGACGTACGCCTGGATATGGTACTTCTTTTCCTGGCAGTAGGCCAGCGCTTCCAATGCCGTTTCCAGGGGAATGGGATTGTGGTAGTACACTTTGTGGGACAGGCTGCCTTCGACGAGGGCGCCGTTGTATGTGACGAGCGGCACGTCGAGGCCGAGGCCTTCGGCGTAGGGCTGGGCCGAAACGTACATGCGGCCTGTGGCGATGAGGAATACGATGCCATTGTCCACGGCCTTGTGGATGGCATTTTTGTTCTTTTCGGAAATGGCGATATCGCTGCTCAGCAGCGTACCGTCCATGTCGCTTGCAATCAATTTAATGGCCATACTGTCAATCATCCTTACTTTGGTTTCTAATTGTGCGTCCCTGTGATGAGGCACTTCTCTATCTTACCCTATTTGCCGGATTTTGTCATGTCCTTGGCAGGTGTCCGGTACAGGACCTCCACCAGAGCCATCAGCACGAGGCACAGGGCCAGCAGGAACACCATGGTACCGACGCCGTGAGTGATGCGCCAGCCCGGCAGGTACCGGGCCACATCGGTGACGACAAGAGTAATGCCCACCAGTTCGATGGCCGCCCGGATCAGCCTCTGGTGCGGCTGCACGCGGTGGACCAACAGGCCGATGAGGGCCGCTGCCAGTCCGGTAATGGCCGCCCCCAGAACAGTGCCGCCCAGGGTTACGACAGGCACAAAGGGCGTAAAATAGACCGCCAGGAACAGGACGACTCCCGCCGTGAGAAACACCGTCAGAAAATCAAATGCCATATAAGCTCTCCCTACCCGTTATTTTGTAAATTTATCTTCGATGTCCTGCTCATTTCTTCGCTTTTTTCGCATTGAACTGCCGAAACGCATCTTCTGCCGGCACGGTCTTCCCTGCCTTATATTCTTCCAACCCTTCCGCCACGGCATATTGAATCTGGGCCGGCGTCATCGCATCGAGAGAAATGGATGCCGGAGGATCTGGCAGCTGCAGGGGAAACGGAATACCGCGTGTCAATGCTATCTGTTTCAAATACACGGATACAGCTACCGACATGGGAATGCCTAACTGATCCAAAACTTTTTCTGCTTCTGATTTGACCTGGGGAGAAATGCGAAGGTTCAAGGTTGCTGTCTTTTCCATTTTTATCGCCTCCTGTTGTCATTGTAACGTAAATTGCGTTACAATGCAACAAAAGGTTATTTCCCTCCCGCCAGCATGTCTGTCTTCTTCACCACGTCGCCATGGAGGAATTCGTAGAGCCGGCGTGCCAGGGGGGCCGTCATGCCGTCCACTGCGGCCAGCTCTTCTTCCGAGGCGTTGCGCATGGCGTCGAGGGAATCGAAGGCTTTCCAGAGTGCCTGGCGCCGTTTGGGGCCGATGCCCTCAATCTGGTCCAGGATGGAAACCAGGTTGTGTTTGCGCAGGCGTTTGCGATGGTATGTGATGGCGAAGCGGTGCGCTTCGTCGCGGATATGCTGGATTACGTGCAGGGCCGGCGAGGTCTTGTCCAGGAGGATGCTGTCGCTCCGCCCTTCCAGGAAAATCTCCTCTTCCCGCTTGGCGAGGCCGATGACCTGGACGTCGATGCCCAGGCCGCGGATGACTTTCAGGGACGACGAAAGCTGCCCTTTGCCGCCGTCGATGATGATCAGGTCCGGCAGGTCCTCGTAATCTTTGTAGCGGCGGTACACGACTTCCTGCATGGACTTGAAGTCGTCCGGCTTGCCTTCCGTCGAGAGCAGCTTGTAATGGCGGTAGTCCTTCTTGCTCGGCGAACCGTAGCGGAAGACGACCATGGAGGCCACGGTCTCGCTGCCCTGGTTGTGGGAAATGTCGAAGCAGTCCATGCGGGCCAGGGGCTTTTCCGCCCCGATGGCGCGCTGCAGGTCTTCGGCGGCCTCTTCGTCGCTTTCCAGCTGCAGTTTGCCCTTGCGCACCTTCTCCTCAATCAGCTTGCGCGCGTTGTCGCAGGCCAGCTGCAGGAGTTTCGCCTTGTCGCCGCGCTGGGGCGCCAGGAGGGACACCTTGTGCTCCGCCCGCTGGGAAAGCCACTGCGTGAACAGTTCCTGATCCGCCGCTTCGGGCAGCTCCGGCAGGAGGATCTCCTTCGGGACGAAGACATCATCCTTACTGTAGTATTGTTTCAGGAAGGCGGACACTACATCGCGCTCGTCATCGCCGTCGTTGAGCATCATGAAATCTTTGCGCCCGACGAGTTTGCCGCCGCGCACAAAGAAAATCTGCAGGCACACGTTGAAGTCGTCCGCCGCGTAGCCCACGACATCCATGTCGCCGCCTTCGAGGACGGCCTTCTGGCTTTCGTCGAGGCGCACCAGGTCCTTGAGCTGGTCCCGGTAGCGCGCCGCCTTTTCGAATGCAAGGTTTTCCGCGGCCTCCTGCATCTTCTCCTTCAGGGAGCGGCGCAGTTCCTGCGTCTTGCCGTCCATGACCAGGCAGATGGCCTTCACCAGCTCGCCGTATTCCGCTTTGCTGACGCTGCCCGTGCAGGGCGCCAGGCAGCGCTTGATATGGTACTGCAGGCAGGGCCGGTCCACGTTCATGTTGCGGCACTGGCGGATGGGAAACAGGGTCCGCAGCAGGCGCATGGTCGAGCGCAGGGCGCCCACGTCCGGGTACGGGCCGTAATAGCGCGCCCCGTCCCGGGTCACGCGCCGCGTGATATACATGCGCGGGAAATCGTCCTGCAGGGTTATCTTCAGGTACGGATACGTTTTATCGTCCCGCAGCATGATGTTGTACCGCGGCCGGTACTTTTTGATGAGGTTGCACTCCAGGATCAGGGCCTCGATCTCGCTGTCCGTCATGATGGTCTCGATATCGTCCACATGACTGGTCATGGCCACGACTTTCGCCGAATGGCGGCCCGAGGCACGGAAATAGCTGTGCACCCTGTTATTCAGGTTTTTGGCCTTGCCCACGTAAATGATGCGCCCCGTGGCGTCGTGCATCAGGTAGACGCCGGGCTTGTCCGGGAGCACGGCCAAGGCTTTTTCAATCTTATCGTTGATGACCATAATGTTCTTTCCGGCGGTACGGCTGCCGGGCTGCAAGAGGCCGACACCGCGCCGTCATTCGTATTGCTTGTTCTTTTTGGCGTCCGCCAGGAGCCGCTTCAGGTACTGGCCCGTATAGGAAGCCTTGACCTTCGCCAGCTGTTCCGGCGTGCCCGTTCCCACGACGGTGCCGCCCCGGTCGCCTCCTTCGGGTCCCAGGTCGATCAGGTAATCCGCCGTCTTGATGACGTCCAGGTTGTGCTCGATGACGACGACCGTGTTGCCCGCGTCGACGAGGCGCTGCAGCACGTTGAGCAGCTTGTGCACGTCCGCCGTGTGGAGGCCTGTCGTCGGCTCGTCCAGAATATACATGGTGCGGCCCGTGCCGCGTTTCGACAGTTCCGCCGCCAGCCGGATCCGCTGGGCTTCGCCGCCGCTCAGGGTCGTGGCGGCCTGCCCCAGGCGGATGTAACCCAGGCCGACGTCCTGCAAAACCTGCAGTTTGTCCGCAATGCGCGGCCGGTTCTGGAAAAATTCCAGCGCCTCCGTGACAGTCATATCCAGCACCTGGGCGATGTTCTTGCCTTTATAATGCACTTCCAGGGTGTCCCGGTTGTAGCGGGCGCCGTGGCAGACTTCGCACGGCACGTAGACATCGGGCAGGAAGTTCATTTCGATTTTGTTGAGCCCTTCGCCCTGGCAGGCTTCGCAGCGCCCGCCCTTGATGTTGAAGCTGAAGCGGCCCTTTTTGTAACCCCGCAGTTTGGCTTCGTTCGTGGACGCGAAGACATCGCGGATGAAGTCGAAGACGCCCGTGTACGTGACCGGGTTGGAGCGGGGCGTCCGGCCGATGGGCGACTGGTCGATGTTGATGATCTTGTCGATTTCCTCGAGGCCGCGGATGGCGTCGTGGGCCAGGGGGCGCAGGCGCGAGCCGTTCAGCTTCGCCGCCAGGGCCGCGTACAGGATATCGTTGACCAGCGTCGATTTGCCGCTGCCCGACACGCCCGTCACGACCGTGAAGAGGCCGACGGGGAACGCCACGTCGATGTGTTTCAGGTTGTTGCCTGCCGCGCCGAGGATCTCAATCCAGCGGCCGTCGGGCTGACGGCGGTGTTTCGGCACTGGAATGCAGCGGGCGCCGCTGAGGTACTGGCCCGTGACGGATTCCGGTACCTGCATGACCTCTTCCGCCGTGCCCTGCGCCACGACTTCGCCGCCGTGTTCGCCGGCCCCGGGGCCGATGTCGATGATCTGGTCCGCCGCCCGCATGGTCTCTTCGTCGTGTTCGACCACAAGGACGCTGTTGCCCAGGTCGCGCAGGTGGTAGAAGGTCTGCAGCAGGCGGCCGTTGTCGCGCTGGTGCAGGCCGATGGACGGTTCGTCCAGAATGTACAGAACGCCGACGAGGCCGCTGCCGATCTGCGTGGCCAGGCGGATGCGCTGGGCCTCGCCGCCGCTCAGGGTGGCCGCTGCCCGCGCCAGGGTCAGGTAATCGAGGCCCACGTCATTCAGAAAGTTGAGGCGGGCGTTGATTTCCTTCAGGACCTGCTTCGCGATGATCTGCTGCCGTTCCGTCAGCTGCACCGTCGCGAAAAAATCGCGGCAGTCCCGCACGGTCATGCGGGTCACGTCGTCAATGTTCTTGCCGCCGATGAGGATGGACAGGACCTCGGGCTTCAGGCGGCTGCCGTGGCACGACGGGCAGATGTTGCCGCTCATGAAGGTTTCCAGGTCTTCGCGCATGGCATCGCCCCAGGCTTCGCGGTATTTCTGCTTCAGGATGGGGATGACGCCGTCCCAGGTGCGTTTATAGGTGTGCGTCTCGCCGTTCAGGTTCGTGTATTCGAAACTGAAGGTCTGCGTGCCGGCGCCGTACTGGAGCATCTCCTGGTCTTCCGGCGACAGGTCGTTCCAGCAGTTGTCCACCGTATACCCCCACTTCTGCAGCACCGCTGTCAGGTGGCGCATATTGAACGAGGCGGGATTGCTCGACAGGGCCTCGATGGCGCCGTCCTTGAAGCTCTTGTCCTTGTCCGGCATGATGCGGTCCCAGTCGTATTCCATGTTCACGCCCAGGCCGCCGCAGGTCGGGCAGGCGCCGTACGGCGCGTTGAACGAGAACAGGCGCGGTTCGATTTCGGGCAGGCTGATGCCGCAGTCCGGGCAGGCGAACTTCTCGCTGTAGACCCGCACTTCGTCGGGGCCGCCGTTTTTGCCCGTGTCCGGCAGCAGGACTTCCACCAGGCCGTCGGACAGCTTGAGGGCCGTTTCGACGGAATCGGACAGGCGCTGTTGGATGCCGTCGCGGACCTTCATGCGGTCGATGACGACGGAAATCTTGTGCTTCTTCTTTTTATCGAGGCGGATATCCTCGTCCAGCGTGTGGATGGTTCCGTCCACGAGGACGCGCACGTAACCGGCGCTGCGCATATTGTCGAAGATGTCCTTGTGTTCGCCCTTGCGGCCGTAGACGAGGGGCGCCATGATGATGAACTTCGTCCCTTCGGGCATGGCCAGCACCTGGTCCAC
Organism: uncultured Selenomonadales bacterium; assembly: GCA_900315805.1. Lineage (GTDB taxonomy): Bacteria > Bacillota > Negativicutes > Acidaminococcales > Acidaminococcaceae > Succiniclasticum. Next base: position 13,106 of record ONAN01000019.1, on the reverse strand, counting down.
GATCTGCTGCGGCGTCTGGCGCTCGATGAGGCGGCCGCATTTCGGGCAGTGGGGCTCGCCGGCGCGGGCGAAGAGCAGGCGCAGGTAGTCGTAGATTTCCGTGACCGTGCCCACGGTGGACCGGGGGTTGCGGCCTGCCGTCTTCTGGTCGATGGAGATGGCCGGGCTCAGGCCTTCGATGTAGTCCACGTCGGGCTTGTCCATTTTGCCCAGGAACTGGCGCGCGTAGGCCGACAGGCTTTCCACGTAGCGCCGCTGGCCTTCGGCATAGATGGTGTCGAACGCCAGGGACGACTTGCCGCTGCCCGATACGCCCGTAATGACGACGAGCTTGTTGCGGGGAATTTCCAGGTTTATGTTTTTCAGGTTGTGCTGCCGCGCACCCCGGATGATCATCTTATCTTGCATTGGTTCTGACTCCTCGGATCACTGAAACTGTATGAAAAAAGTTTGCTTACATTATATCACGACTTCCCATTGACGGCAGAATGGTTTTGCCGCATCATTCAAAGTAGATGGAATCTGCGTGGAAAAGCGCAGATTCTTAATTTTGTGAATTTTCGCGTTCCTTCGGGCTGGGGGAAATGACAGGGGACGTTTTTCCCGGAGGACGGACGAGGAGGAACTGGAAATGGAAGAAGAGGAAAAGGTCACCCGCGACCATTTTTCGCGGGTACTTGGTACTGCCAGCCTGCTCTGCTTCATTGCCGCGGTCGTGGCCGTCATCTACCTCTTTATCAGAGCACCGCATATTTTCAGGGACAAGTGGAATACAAGCCCGCTTTCCGCATCGGGGAAAAGAAGGTCCTGGCTTTGGGCTCCTACGATGTTGGCTATTTTTCCTTCGACGCCCAGAAGGAGGGCATCGATTCCCTGCTGGACCGCAACAACGTACACACGGACTACGAATTCCTGAATGCCCGGACGGATGCGTCCGAAACCCATTTCGAGCATATGCGGGACATCATCTCCCTCGGCCACGATATGGACATGCAGGAAGAAGCCATCCGCTACGAACCGCCGGCGGACAAGGCCTGACGCACCTATTACAACAAACATGAAGAGCGATGAACCGCACTGGTCCATCGCTCTTTTTGTCTGTGTACGCCTTAAAACAATTTCTTCTTTTTGGCAGGCTGGAGCTTCTCGCCCAGCTGGCCCTTCACGATGATGAGGCGGTCCCGCAGCTCCGCGGCCGTCTCGAAATCCAGATCCTTGGCGGCCTCGGCCATCTTCTTTTCCAGGGACTTGGCCAGCTTGCGCAGGGCCTGGGCCGAACTCTTCTTCAGCTTTTTGCTGTCGTAGGCTGCCGCCGTGTCCGGGTCCTCTTCCACCTTGGTCAGCTTGATCAGGTGGCGCTGTTCCTTGTAAATGGTCTTCGGCGTGATATGGTGCTCCTCGTTGTACGCCTCCTGGATGTCACGGCGCCGGTTCGTCTCGTCGATGGCCCGCTTCATGGAATCGGTCAGGCGGTCGGCGTACATGACGACGTGCCCGTTGGCGTTGCGGGCCGCGCGGCCGATGGTCTGCACCATAGCCGTGTCGCTGCGCAGGAAACCTTCCTTGTCGGCGTCGAGGATGGCGACCAGGGACACTTCCGGCAGGTCGAGGCCTTCGCGCAGCAGGTTGATGCCGACGAGGACGTCGAACTCCCCGGACCGCAGTTCGTCGATGATCTGCGCCCGGTCGATGGTCGCGATATCCGAGTGCAGGTAACGCACGCGGATGTCGTTCTGTTTCAGGTAATCCGTCAGGTCTTCGGCCATGCGCTTCGTCAGCGTCGTGACCAGGGTCCGTTCGCCGCGGGCCGTGGTTTTGCGGATTTCGCCCATCAAATCGTCAATCTGCCCCTTGATGGGCCGCACCTCGATCCGCGGGTCCAGCAGGCCCGTCGGGCGGATGATCTGCTCCACCACCTGGTCCGCCTCGTGCAGCTCGTACTCCGCCGGCGTGGCGGAAATATAGATGACCTGGTTAATCTGGTTGTGGAACTCCTCGAACGTGAGGGGCCGGTTGTCGATGGCCGACGGCAGGCGGAACCCGTACTGGACGAGCATGTCCTTGCGGGCCCGGTCGCCGTGCGCCATGGCGCGGATCTGGGGAATCGTCACATGCGATTCGTCGATGACCAGTAAGAAGTCCTTGGGAAAGTAGTTCATCAATGTGAACGGGGGCTGGCCTGCCTTGCGGTTGTCGATGTGGCGGGAATAGTTTTCGATGCCGTTGCAGTACCCGATTTCCTCCATCATCTCCAGGTCATACTTGGTACGCTGTTCCAGGCGCTGCGCTTCCAGCAGCTTGCCCTCGGAGCGCAATTGGGCCAGGCGTTCCTTCAGCTCCACGCGGATGTCCTTCATGGCCCGTTCCATGTTTTCCTTGCTCGTCACATAATGGGACGCCGGGAAAATGGCCACGTGGGTCCGCTTGTCCAGCACTTCGCCCGTGAGCACGTCCACTTCCATGATCTGGTCGACTTCGTCGTCGAAGAGCTCGATGCGCACGGCCTTTTCGCCGTAGCTCGCGGGAATGACCTCGATGACGTCGCCGCGCACGCGGAAAGTGCCGCGCTTGAAATCGACGTCGTTGCGCGTATACTGGTTCTCCACCAGGCGGCGCAGGATTTCGTTGCGGTCGACCTGCTGGCCCACGCGCAGGGACACGACGGAATCGTAGTAATCCTGCGGCCCGCCCAGACCGTAGATGCAGCTGACGGACGCGACGACGATGACATCTTTCCGTTCCATGAGCGCGCTCGTGGCGCTGTGGCGCAGTTTATCGATTTCGTCGTTGATGGACGAGTCTTTTTCGATGTATGTATCCGTCTGGGGAATATAGGCCTCCGGCTGGTAGTAGTCGTAATAGGAGACGAAATATTCCACGGCGTTGTCCGGGAAAAAGGCCTTCAGTTCGCTGGCGAGCTGGGCCGCCAGGGTCTTGTTGTGGGCAATGACCAGGGTCGGCTTCTGTACGCGCTGGATGACTTCGGCCACGGTGAAGGTCTTGCCGGTCCCCGTCGCCCCTAACAGGACCTGGGACTTGAGGCCCTTGCGGACGCCGTCGGCCAGCTTGTCGATGGCCTCGGGCTGGTCGCCGGACGGTTTGAAAGGTTCCTTGATTTGGAATTCCATGTCTTGCCTCTGTTACTCAAAATTCACTTCAGGATCAGGCCGACAGGGCAATGGTCGCTGCCCAGGACATCCGTGTAGATGAGGCTGTCGGCGATGCGGTCCTGCCAGCGGTCGGACACGAGCCAGTAGTCGATGCGCCACCCGGCGTTCGTGCTGCGGGCGCGGAACCGGTAGGACCACCAGGAATAGACGCCTTCCCGGTCGGGATACAGGTACCGGAAGGAATCCGTAAAGCCCGCCTTGAGCAGTTCGCGGATCTTGTCCCGTTCCTCGTCCGTAAAGCCCGCGTTGCCTCGGTTCGTTTTCCAGTTCTTCAGGTCGATGTTCTCCTTGGCCACGTTCATATCGCCGCAGATGAGCACCGGTTTCCGCTGGTCCAGGCCGCACACGTAGGCCCGGAACGCGTCGTCCCACGCCATGCGGTACTCCAGACGGGCCAGCTTGTCCTGCGAGTTGGGCGTGTAGACGCAGACCAGGAAGAACTCCGGGTACTCGCACGTAATGACGCGGCCCTCGTGGTCGTGTTCCTCGATGCCCAGGCCGTACATCACGTGCAGCGGTTCCTCCTTCGTGAAGACCGCCGTGCCGGAATAGCCCTTCTTTTCGGCGCTGTTCCAGTACTCATGGTAGCCCGGGAAGACGAAATCCGCCTGCTCCCGCTGCATCTTCGTTTCCTGGACGCAGAAGATGTCCGCATCCGCCTCTTTCATAAAGTCGGCGAAGCCCTTGTTCATGCAGGCCCGCAGCCCATTCACATTCCACGAAATCAGTTTCATATAGTTCCTTTCCGCAGGGATTCCCCTCTCCGGGTCCCCGTCCTCAGCGTATCCCGTATTTGGCGGCCACGGCGGCGCGCACTTCGTCGAAGGGTTTGACCGGCGGCTGGTTTTCCCGGTGCTCCCCAATCAGTTTCTCCATCCAGACCATGTGGTACCAGCGGCCGAATTTGCAGCCGCTGTCGTGGAACAGTCCGACCATACGGAATCCCAGGTGGGCATGGAATTCAGCGCTGTTCTTGGTCAGGTATTCGTCTTCCTGTTCCGGATAGCCGATACAGGCATTCATGTTCAGGACGCCCTGTTCCTTCAAAATGGCTTCCATGGCGCCGTAAAGCTTGCCGCCCACGCCGGCTTTGCGCAGGTTCCAGTCCACGTAGATGGACAGTTCCACGGACCAGTCGTAGGCGCGGCGCGGAATGAAGGCGCCCGCATAGGCGTAGCCCACGATTTTTCCGTCCTTTTCCGCCACCAGGTAGGGATATTTTTCCAGCACGCGGCGGATCCGGCCCGTGAATTCCTCCACCGTCGGGACATCATATTCAAACGAAATGGCCGTCTTCTCCACATACGGCCGGTAGATTTCCAGAAGAGCCGCCGCATCCTTTGCGGACGCGATGCGGATCGTTACATCGTGTTTCATAGAGAACACCTCCGTAATCCTTATTGTACCAATAAAGGCAAAGAGGCCGCAACCCCTCGGGGCTGCGGCTCCTTTATTGCCTGGAATCAGCTGTTGTAGATGTTTTCATCCAGCCGGCCTTCGCTGCGGGCCACGCCGATGGCTGCCACGGAATCGCCGACGCAGTTCAGGGCCGTGACGAGCATTTCAATCGGACGGTTGATGGCCAGAATCAGGGAATAGGCGACCAGGGCCGCATCGTTCGTGATGCCGACGCCCGACAGGATCGTGAACAGGATGATGGCACCCGCGCCCGGGGCGGCCGGCGTACCGGCGCTGGCGATGAGGGCCAGGACCATGATGACGATGATCTGGACGAAATTGATGTCAAAGCCGGAGCTGCCGGCAATGAAGAACGTGGCAATGACCTGCATGATGGCCGTGCCGTCCATGTTGATCGTCATGCCCAGGGGCAGGACGAAGGACGCAATCTGACGGTCGACGCCGAGGCCGTTGACGTTGGTATCGATGTTCAGGGGCAGCGTCGCCGCGCTGGACGAGGTCGAGAAGCCGAAGACGATGACGCGGAAGACCTTGCGGACGAAGGTGATGGGGTTCAGGTGCATCAGGGCGCCTACCATGGACGGATAGCCGATCAGCAGGTAGAGCAGCAGCAGTACGACGCAGATGACGACGTAGGCCACGGCCGGACGCAGATAGGCGATGCCGTAGGTGGCGAAGGTGCGGCTCAGCAGCATGAAGATGGCCACGGGGCCGAACTTTTTGACGACGTAGTTCAGGAAGACGACGATGATGTCGCTCGTTTCCTGGCACAGGCGGTAGACGGCACTCTGCTTGTCCATTTTCAGGAAATTCATGGACAGGCCGACGCCGATGGCCAGGAACACGATGGAGAGGACGGCGTTGTTGACGCTCATGGCGGCGCCGATGTTCGCCGGGATGATGTTCAGGATGACGATGAGCGGGTTGGCGCCTGCCGAACCGGCATGGGCCTTGAGGCCGCTGATCTGCGACGAGAACGCGCCCGTGCTGTAGAAGAAGTAGCCGACGGCACCGGCGATGATCAGGCCGAGGACACTCGTGAAGAGGAACCAGCCGATGGTCTTGCCGGCCACGCGGCCCAGGGTCGACGCTTCGCGGATTTCACACAGCGCCATGACGATGGATGTGAAGACCATGGGCACGATGATCAGCTGCAGCGAACGGATGAACAGCTGGCCGCCGATATAGAAGATACCGATGGCCTGGTTGGCGCCCTTCGCCGTGATATCCTGGAACAGGATGTTGTTGATCGTCTGCCACGTGCTGCTCGTGGCGCCCAGCGACTCGCGGGCTGCCATGCAGATCAGGCCGAACACGATGCCCAGCACCATGGCCGCGAGCATCCGGATGGCCAGCTTGTTGTTTTCATTCATTTTGGACATGATGAACCCCCTCTGAACCACTTGTAACATGCAGAACAAAGGCTCCTGTCAATCCAGGAGCCTGTAAAATTTGACTACATTATAACATATTTTTACCCGTCCGATATGGGTCCGGAGCCGGAATAGTGCGTGTATACAATATATTTTACGGAATGGTCCGGAACGGTCCTGAGGGAGCGTATAGCAGTTCCTCTGGCCGGTTTTCAATTATCTTTTTATGCCTTCTTCGCCCAGTCGGCCACTTCCTTGTCCGAAGCACCACTGGCGAAACGGATGCCGGCCTTCCAGTCGCCGCCTTTAGCCATTGCCTTCAGCAGTTCCCCGCTCTTGGCCAGCGGCGAAGCAGCGGATGTCGCCACGGGAAGGACCGTCTTGCCCGTAAAGTCGTTGCCCTTGACGAAGGTATCTACCGGCCAGGCCGCGATGCCCCACCAAATCGGGTAGCAGACGAAGACTTTCTCATACTTGTCGAAATCAGCGGGCGTCACGGTCTTGAGGGCCACGCTGCGCAGCTTGACATCGTCGTGTTCCTTGCAGACACGGCTGGCCGGGTCGCGGTAGTTCAGGTCCGCGTCCGTGTAGACCTGGGCCGGGGCAATTTCAAACACCGTGCCGTCCACGGCTTTGGCAATCGCTTCGGCAATGCGGCGGGTGCAGCCCGAAGCAGAATAATAAGCAACCAATGCATTCTTCATGATACAACCTCCTCTGACTTGCGGCAGCGGCATGCCGCTGCTCCTCTTCCATTATACGCTCCCGGCGGCGCGAATGCCATGCCGCCGGCCCATAAAAAATCTCCCGGGCCTTGGTTCCCGGGAGATGCAGGGTTCAGTTCAGTTTCAACGTCTTGACCCAGTCGGTGACTTCCTTCGCGGAAGCGCCGCTCGAGAAGCGTTCGCCTTCCTGCCAGCTGCCGCCTTTGGCTTCCTTCTTCAGCAGGTTGGCAGAATCGCCGAGTCCGGAACTGACGGAGGTGCAGAACGGAATGACCGTTTTGCCCGTAAAGTCATTGGCCTTGACGAAGGCGTCCGTCGGCCAGGCTGCAATGCCCCACCAGATCGGGTAGCCGATGAAGACGGTCTTGTAGTTCTTGAAGTTGTCCGGCACGGCCTTCTTCAGCTTCATGGCGCGCAGGGACGCGTTGTCGTGTTCCTTGCTGACACGGCTGCCCTTGTCGCGGTAATCCAGATCCGCGTCCGTATAGGCCGGATCAGGCTGAATTTCGAACAGGGTGCCGCCCGTCGCTTTGGCGATATCGCCGGCGACGCGTTTCGTGTTGCCCGATGCGGAGTAGTAGACGACGAGCACGTCGCCCTTGCCTGCCGCCGGAGCTGCGGCCTGTTCGGTCTTCTGGGCCGGAGCCGGGGCTGCGGCCTTTTTCGGTTCGGCGCTGCCGCAGGCAGCCGTCACCATCATCAGGCCCGTCAGCAATGCGAGGCCTGCGATTTTACGAAATTTCTTGAAGTCCATTTTCAAAACCTCCTCTGACTACATCTTAGCGTGAATGGTGTCACGATGCCAATACTTATAACGTATAGCTGCCGATACGCGCGGTGCATAACGGCCGCGTCAGTCTCCCAGTTCCCGGCGGGCTGCCGCCAGGAGGGCGCCGTAATCGGCAAAGGTGTAGGCCGCCAGCCGGTTGATGTCTTCCCGTTCGCCGTCGGAATAGGGATCGTACATGGCAACGGCTTCCATGCCCGCCCGGTGCGCCGCCTCGATGCCGATGAGGGAATCCTCGAAGACGAGGCAGGCCGCGGGCTCCACGCCGAAATGGTGCATCACCTTCAGGTAGACTTCGGGGTTCGGCTTGATTTCCCGCACGTCTTCGCGGCTGTAGATGGGGTCGAAATACTCCGGGAACGGCGCTTTGGAACGGATGTTGGGGTTCAGGGTGCAGTAGACTTCGAGGTTCTTGCGCCGCGTCGTCGTGGCAATGGCCATGTGGAACCCGTGTTCCTTGAACAGGCGCAGGGCCTCTTCGGCGCGGGGTTTGTAGTCCACCTTGTGGATGAGGAAATCCTGGGCGATGTCGTAGCGCAGCGTGTGGATATCTTCCGGTGACATGGCGCTGCCGCACTGCCGGCCCAGAAACCGGCAATACGCGATGTAGGCATCCGCCTCGCCGGCAAATTCCCGCAGTTTGGCGTCGCGCTGCAGCTGCACGGCATGCTCTTCCGGCGGCGTGCCGCCCAGCCGGCGGATCAGTTCCTGGTCTACCTGGTTCCAGACGCCGACGGACTCGATCAGCGTGCCGTCCACGTCAAATAACAGTACCTTCTTGTTTTTCAGCATCTGCCTCTCCTTTTCGGGCAACTCAGATCTGCGGTTTGCCTTCCATGCGGTTCAGGGCGTTGCCCAGACCGTACTTGATGGTTTCGTAGGGGTCTTCCTCCATGCCTTCTTCCCGGATCTCGTTTTTGCGGATATGGCGGGCGATGTATTTGTCGCCGTCAGCGTTGTAGGCATAAATGTCGGCATAGGCATAGGTGTGGACGGCAGTGTCATCATCCCACCACAGGGGAGCGTAATTGATGCGCCACGTTTCCATGCGCTTCACAACGAGCACGACCAGGACAGGCGTGCCGGCTTCCTTGGCGGCTGCGGCCACCATTTCCTTGTCGGGCTGGGCGATTTTCCGGAACATGTTTTCCACGGCCGTCATGCCCTTTTCGCTGTTGATCTGCAGGTTGTAGCGGGGGCGGTTGTAGTCCATCTTCACCATGGTCGTGAAGCCGGCCACGTCGCTCCGGGTCACGCGGCCCGACTGGTCGAGGATGACGAACTCGGCCGGTTTCTGTTCGAAGGCATAGGCCTTCGCAGTCCCAAGAGTCCCGTCCGCCAGGCCGGCCGGCAGGACGCCGAGGAGGCCGAACAGGACGGCCATCAGGCACAGGATTTTCGTCAGGGAAAACTGTTTCATGGAAATCACCTCCAGATATCCACGGCCTTTCCGTTCCCCAACGGATCCAGCTTCAGGTAGGAGGCCAGGGTCTGGCCGATGTCGGAGAACGTATGGAACGGTTCCAGCCGCTGGGCTTTGACGTTCCCGCCATAGAACAGGACGGGAATCTTTTCGCGCGTGTGGTCCGTGCCCTTCCAGGTCGGATCGCAGCCGTGGTCCGCCGTCACCAGCAGCACATCGTCGGGCTGCAGCAGGGCCAGCAGCTCCGGCAGGCGGCGGTCATACATTTCCAGTCCCTCGCCGTAGCCCAGGGAGTCGCGGCGATGACCGAAACTGGAATCGAAATCGACGAAATTGCTGAAGACCAGCGTGTTGTCCGGTGCGTCCTTGACAGCCTGCACCGTGGCGTCGAAGATATGGTCCAGGCCCGCTGCGGGGTAATGTTTCGAAATGCCCCGGTGGGCGAAGATGTCGGCGATTTTGCCGATGGCATAGACCTGGCCGCCGGCCTTCACCATGTTATCCAGCAGGGTCGGTTCGTGGGCCGGCACGGCGAAATCGTGCCGGTGGGCCGCCACGCGTTCGAAGTTCCCGGCCTTCGTTCCTACGAAGGGACGGGCGATGACGCGGGCGATCTTGTAGGGCTGCACCAGCTTATAGGCCAGGCGGCACAAGTCGTAGAGCCGCTCCAGGCCGAAGGTTTCTTCGTGGCAGGCGATCTGCAGGACGCTGTCCGCCGATGTATAGACGATGGGCTTGCCCGTCTTCATGTGTTCCTCGCCCAGTTCCTGGATGATCACGGTGCCGCTGGCGTGTTTTTCCCCGAGCACGCCGGGCAGGTTTCCTTCCTTCACGAGGGCGTCCATCAGTTCCTGGGGGAAGCATTTCGGCTTGTCGGGAAAATACCCCCAGTTGAACCGCACGGGCACGCCGGCGATTTCCCAGTGGCCGCTCAGGGTGTCCTTGCCTTTGCTGATTTCCTCAGCGCACGTGTAGGCGGCCTTGACGCGGCCGCCGTCCAGCGGGTCCGCCTGGACCGGTTCGCCGGACAGGGGATGCACCAGGGCCTTCCCCGTGCTCAGTTCATGGGCCTTTTCCAGGCCCAGGGCCGCCAGATGCGGCAGGGCCAGGTACTGCGGCTTGCCGTCCGCCTGTTTGCGGTTCGCCGCCATCCAGTCCGCAATATGCCCCAGCGTGTCGGCGCCTTTGTCGCCGAAAGCCTCCGCATCGTGGGCATAGCCGATGCCGAAGGAATCCAATAACGTGATGATGACTCTCGCCATGTGTTTTGTCACACCTTTCTCCAGTTCTCTTATCCGGTTGCTGCACTTTCATTGTACCGCAATCCGGGCCGCGGTTTGTGTCCTAAGTCTGAATTCAGCGCGCCGCGCCGTCCCGGGCCATAAGCAGTTCCAAGGCCCGTCTGGCCACGACCTGGAAACGCTTTTCCGCCGTGCGGTAGACATCGGGCGGTGCCACGGACTCGCTGTCCGTGCGTTTGGCCACGACGCCGCAGATCGCCCCGGCCCGCAGGCCGAGGACGCTGGTCAGGGTGAAGAGCGTGGCCGCCTCCATCTCGTAGTTGCTGCAGCCCAGGGTCTGCCATTCCTTTAAGGAACCCTGCAGGCGGCGCACCACGTAGCCGCCGAAGCTGTCGTACCGTTCCTGGCCGGGCCAGAAGCTGTCCGTCGTCACGGTCACGCCCAGCTGGAAGGGCACCTGCAGTTCTTCCGCCGCCTGGCGCAGGGCCAGGGTCACGTCCAGATCCGGCACGGCCGGATATTCAATGGGCGCATAGGCGCGGGACGCGCCGTCCATGCGCACGGCGGCCTTGCTGATGACCACGTCGCCCAGGTTCAGGTCTTCCCGCAGGGAACCCGTCGTCCCCACGCGGATGAAGGTCCTGACGCCCAGCCGCGCCAATTCTTCCACCGTGAAGGTGATGCACGGGCCGCCCATGCCCGTCGACATGACCAGCACCGGCCGTCCCTGGAGGCGGGCCAGCCACGACGTGAATTCCCGGTGCGATGTCACGAACTTCGCGTCCGGGTCCAAGGCCTTCGCCAGGCCTTCCACACGGCCCGGATCGCCGGGCACGAGGGCGTATTCCGCCCCTTCGAGCATCTCTTTCGTCAATCCCGTGTGGTACATGACCTCGCCGGGCTGCGCGTAATTTTTCTGCATCATTCGGAGTCCCTCAGTTCTTTTCCTACTTGTCCTTATTATACCCCAACGGACCGTCACTTTCCCAGAGGCCGGGGAATTTTCCGGACAGCAAAAAGCAGCCGGCCCGAAAGCCGGCTGCAGGATACATCTTACCTTCGTTCCGCAGGCATCAGAACCAGCGGGTCATGGGCAGGTCGTTGTTCGTGCCCTTCGTGAAGAGCAGCTGATGGACATCGATGTAGCCGATGAAGAAAGCTGCCGCGCAGCCGCACAGGTACAGGTCCCACATGCGGGCGAACTCTTCGCCGCGGTCGGCCGCCACCTGGGCGTGCACCTTCTCGAAATTGTGATACCAGCACATGAGGGTGCGGTAGTAATGACGGCGCAGGCTTTCCACGTCGAGGAGCTGGAAGCTGCCCAGGTAGGCCAGCTTGATGATTTCCGCCAGGGACGGCAGCGTGCCGCCCGGGAAAATGTATTTGCGCATCCAGGGATTGCTGTTGCGTTCATCGCGGCCGTCGATGTAGTGCAGCAGGAACAGGCCCTGGTTCTTCAGTACCTTTTCCACGACGTTCATGTAGATCTCGTACTGGGAACGGCCCACGTGCTCCAGCATGCCCACGCTCACGACGCGGTCAAAGCGGCGTCCCGTCTTGGGCAGGTCGCGGTAGTCCATGAGGGCGATCTCCACCTGGCCTTCCAGGCCCAGTTTCTTGATGCGTTCCTGGCCCATGGCGTACTGTTCCTGGCTCAGGGTGCAGCCGAAGCCCTTGACGCCGTACTTTTTGGCCGCCTCAATCAGCAGGTAGCCCCAGCCGCAGCCGATATCGAGGAGCGTCATGTCCCTGCCCAGATACAGCTTGTCCAAAATATGGTGGACCTTGTTCTTCTGGGCCTCTTCCAGGGTGTCCGTGTCCTTTTTGAAGAACGCGCAGGAATAGCTCAGCGTCGGGTCAAGCCACAGCTTATAGAAGTCGTTGCCCAAATCGTAATGGGAGCTGACCTCTTCCTTCTGCGTCTTCTTGTCTTCCGACGGATAGAGCAGGTAATTGAATTTTTCGCGGTCCAGGGAGAACTGGCTCATCTGCTCCAGCAGGCAGCGGATGACCGTGAACAGGTCCCCCTCGATTTCCAGGTCGCCGCGCATATACGCTTCGCCCAGGGACAGGGACGTCGAAGACAGCAGCTCGCTCTTCGGAATATCCTTGTGGACGATCACGCGGAACACCGGGTCGCCTTCGCCGATGTTGTACTTTTTCCCGTGCAGGTCCAGTTCGAACGGATACTTGTCGAACCGCTGCAGGTAGTGAACCAGAAAATTATCCAGAAATTGCACTGCTAAAACCTCCATTCAAGCACGATGTACGGAACCGTCAGGCCGCAGCCTCACAGGTCCCAGGGGCGGTATACCTTTTCATCCCGTTTCTGCTGCGCATGCTTGGAAACGTGCGAACCGGCGCGGACCGTGAAGCCATAGCGTCCGATGAGGGTCACCATCTGATGGCGGAAGGGGCACGGGCCGTGGTGATGATTGTCCGACACGATGCACGAAGCCAGGTGGATGGTCACGTCGTCCTTCGGCGTGCCTTCCCGTTCAAGCAGCTGCGACAGGCGGGCCAGCTTGACGTTTATATTGTGGCCGCAGCAGCCGCCGCACGACATGGTCATGTAGCGCGTGTCCGCCGGATAGCCCTTGAAGCACCCCTCTTTGAGGTAAAAATCACGGGTACACCAGTACCCCGGGCAATGCTGCAGCGACTGATTGCATTGAATGATGACGACCAGCTTGGACATGAACATAACCTCCCTGTTGATTCGGAACGCCTTTCCGGCACGATGTACCGGCACGGCATTCCGCAAATTGAAAAATTAGCAAGGACGGTCCCGACAAATCAGACCGTTCTCTTCTATTGTAGCCAAAATCAGCGCCGTTGAAAAGACCTGCCGGAAGAATTGCCGTCGCAAAATCTTGGTTGTCAAGACATGTGTTACACTCTTGAATTTGAGAAATACTCTGTTACAACCTGGTTTGGGCTTCTGAATGCTAGGGATGTCTTGGCTGTG